>NZ_JBITVL010000001.1:0-20076 GCF_044542955.1 Rossellomorea sp. NPDC077527
CACACCCGTTCCCATGCCGAACACGGAAGTTAAGCTCTTCAGCGCCGATGGTAGTTGGGGGATCTCCCCCTGTGAGAGTAGGACGTCGCCAGGCAGATAGGAAAAGAGTAGCTCATTGGAGTTACTCTTTTTTTGATTAATGCGAATGGGTAGGTGGTGTTTCGTGTTTAGGTAATAATTGGTAAAATACGCATAAAACAAAAAAATGACGCAAATATCACTGAAAACGACGCAAAAAATAAAATTATGACGCAATTCCCTCCGAAAATGACGCAATTCTTGCGGCCCACCCGTATAATTCTATCAATATAGATGTCCTTCCTACCAAATTCTTACCTACACTAAAGAGTTTTAACCAAAATGCCCTAATAAGTAGTAAATATAAACGAAAAATAGTCACATTTCATAAAAACCAGAATAGAAATCTACTATTTTATACAATATCACTCTCAAGTAAATATAGTATGATCAATACTTTACAATCTGACCACCACCACAATCTAACCCCAACCCCACTCCCACTCCCAATCAACCATCCCCACAAGCACATCCCTTTCCTCTCCAACCAAACCCCTTTATACTAAACCCAAACCCTAAAAGGAGGACTATCTCATGACAACCACCAACATGCGCGAACAATACAACGAATACATCGCGAAATTCAAAGAGAAAACACCTCAAGAAACACAGGACAAAATGAAAAAAGCCATCACAGAGCTTGAAAACTCAGAAGACGGTAAAGGTCTCCGCATAGGAGACAAAGCACCGAACTTCTCATTACCCGATGCTACGGGCAAGCCGGTTCAATTGAAGGACCTACTAAGCAATGGCCCAGTCATTCTAACATTCTACCGCGGCGGATGGTGCCCATATTGCAATATGGAGCTGCGTACCTACCAACAGCTGATGGAAGACATTAAAGCCACTGGCGCCGAGCTTGTAGCGGTCAGTCCACAGACTCCTGATGCTTCCCTTTCTACTAAAGAGAAAAATGAGCTCGATTATTTTGTACTGAGTGATGAAGGAAATAAAGTGGCAGATGACTATAAGCTTGTGTACAAACTGCCTCCGTACCTTGTAGACATCTACAAGGAAAAGGGGCTCGATCTTGAGAAAGCGAACGACAGTGATTCCTGGACGCTTCCTGTTTCAGCGACGTATATCATCCAGCAGGATGGAACGATCGCATACGAATACACGAAAGCCGATTACAAAGATCGTGTAGAACCTTCTGAAGTGGTTGAGAAGTTAAAAACTCTTTAAGTTTTGAAACGCAAGACGGCTTTATGGCTGCTTTTAATAAGCGGCCATAAAGCTTTTTTTGTTTTAACCCTTCCAAAATAGGAAAGACAATAAGTAAAACTCTTTATTTTCTAGAAATTGTCATCTAATATTCACTTATAATTCTTCCTGAAGTGGTTCATATTCTCGATTTTTTCTAGTAAAATAGGAACTTAATTTGAGCATACTACAGGTAGTAGTGAAGAGAGGAGCATCCAGGTGTTAGAGAACAGTGTGATGATGGTCATCATTATTTTATTGATTAATATCGTGTATGTATCATTTTTTACGATAAGAATGATCCTGACATTGAAGGGTTATCGATATTTTGCAGCGTTTGTGAGTACGTTTGAGGTTGTCATTTATGTGGTAGGTCTTGGGCTGGTACTGGACAATCTGAATGAGATCCAGAATTTGATTGCGTATGCGGTCGGTTATGGTCTTGGTGTGATTGTCGGGATGAAGATCGAGGAGAAGCTGGCTCTTGGGTATATCACGGTGAATGTGATTACGAAGGAGTATGATAAAGCGCTCCCGAATGAGCTTCGTTCCCGTGGATACGGGGTGACGAACTGGGAGGCGAATGGCCTTGAAGGGAACCGGATGGCCCTGCAGATCCTGACTCCGCGAAAGTATGAGATGAAGCTGTATGATACAATTAAGGAGCTTGATCCGAAGGCGTTCATCATTGCCTATGAACCGAAAGCGATTCACGGAGGGTTCTGGGTGAAGACGGTCCGAAATATACGTAAAGGAAAATTAAAAGAATGAGTAAAAAGAAATTATTATTCGAAGTGCAGGAGAATGAGACGATTGCAGATTGCCTGGATCGTATGAAGGATATGGGGTATATGCCTGTCAGGCGCATGGAGAAGCCCGTATTTGAGGAACAGAAAGAAGGAAACAAAACGGAGTATGTCCCTATTAGACAGACAATTGTCTTTGAAGGAAAGAGGATTGAGGAGTAAAGCGCTTCAAATCCGAACATTAATTTTCAGACTTTTATTATCGTTCGATTATTCGTTGACAGGGTCTTCATATCACGTTATGATGGAGACAAATAAACCGAATACCCTCATATAATAATGGGAATATGGCCCATGAGTCTCTACCTGACTACCGTAAATGGTCGGACTATGAGGGAAAGTAGATGTCTGGATGCAGATCTCATGGTGTGGACCTTACCCTGATCAAGAGGACCATACTCTGTAAAATACCCAGATCAATTGCTTTCTCTCAAGTAAAGTAGAGAACAGTTGATCTGGGTATTTTTTGTTAGCGGGGTTCGGTAAACTACGGGAGGTGCCTGTCACCATTATGATATCAGTAATCATGGGAAGTACATCGGACTGGGAGACAATGAAGCATGCGTGTGAGGTATTGGAGGAGCTTGAGATTCCGTTTGAGAAACAGGTGGTATCGGCTCACAGGACACCTGATTATATGTTTAAGTTTGCAGAAGATGCAAGGAATCGTGGAGTAAAGGTAATCATTGCAGGTGCAGGAGGTGCTGCTCACTTGCCTGGAATGGTGGCTGCAAAGACAACACTGCCTGTGATCGGGGTTCCGGTACAGTCTAAGGCACTGAATGGATTGGATTCACTGCTTTCGATCGTGCAGATGCCTGGGGGAGTTCCGGTGGCGACGGTGGCGATTGGAAAAGCGGGGGCTACCAATGCAGGACTGCTTGCTGCTCAGATCCTTTCAATTGAAGATAAAAAGTTGGCCAATACACTGGAAACTAGACGGGAAGCGCTACGGGAAAAAGTGATGGAAAGCAGTGATGACCTTGAATAAGAAGACGATACTACCAGGACAGATGATCGGGATTATCGGCGGCGGACAGCTTGGCAGGATGATGGCACTGGACGCGAAAGCAAGAGGCTTTCGGGTGGCTGTATTAGATCCTTCGCCTGACTCACCATGTGCACAGGTGGCAGATCTTGTGATCACGGCGGGCTTCGATCAGTATGATGCTCTGTACAGACTGGCTGAAGAGTGCGACGTGATTACATACGAATTCGAGAATATCGACTATGAAGCGCTGAAATGGCTATCAGAGCGAGCTTATTTGCCACAGGGTGCTGAATTAATCCGTATTACACAGGACCGCATCATGGAAAAGGAAGCCCTTACGTTGGCAGGGGTGGAAGTGGCTCCTTATGCTGTGATTAAACAACAGAAGGACATCTATGATAATATAGAAAAGCTTGGCTATCCAGTGGTATTAAAGACAGCAAGAGGCGGTTATGACGGGAAGGGACAATATGTGATCCGTGAAGCAGGCCAGATTGAGGAAGCTGCTGCATTATTGGAGAACGGTCCATGCGTGCTGGAGAAATGGATTCCTTTTGAGAAAGAGCTATCCGTGATCATGACGCGAAATCCCGATGGACAGCAGACGAACTTTCCGGTAGTGGAAAATATTCATGTTGATAATATCCTGCATGAAACAATCGCGCCGGCCAGGGTGAGTGAAGAAACAGCGTGTAAGGCGATCGAGATGGCGAAGAGAATCAGTGAGACACTTGACCTTGTCGGGACGCTTGCGATTGAAATGTTCCTGACAGCAGACGGAGACATCTACATCAATGAACTGGCTCCAAGGCCTCATAATTCAGGTCACTACTCGATCGAAGCGTGCGACTTTTCTCAATTCGCCCAGCACGTCAAAGCGGTATGCAACTGGCCGCTTGTCCAACCGACCTTATTAAAGGACGCTGTGATGGTTAATCTATTAGGAGAGCATATCGAACCTATTATGAAGGCTGTTCCAAAACACCCTGACTGGTTTATCCACCTGTACGGCAAAGATGTACCAAAGCCGAAACGGAAGATGGGGCATGTCACGCTATTGACGAATGATGTCGAAGAGACATTATCAAACATAAGTGAAGCAGGGATTTGGAAGGTGCAAGAAAAGATCGGAGGACGACTGGTATGATAGAACGTTATACACGCCCTGAAATGGGAGCAATTTGGACAGAAGAAAATCGTTTTCAAGCTTGGCTTGAAGTGGAAATCCTTGCTTGTGAAGCATGGGCTGAAATCGGGGACATTCCGAAAGAGGATGTTGCGAAAATCCGTGAGAACGCCGGATTCAATGTTGATCGCATTAAAGAGATCGAAGAAGAAACGCGTCATGATGTAGTAGCCTTCACAAGAGCGGTTTCTGAAACGCTTGGGGAAGAAAGAAAATGGGTTCATTACGGACTGACTTCAACAGACGTTGTGGATACGGCCCTTTCGTATCAACTGAAGCAGGCGAACGAGATCATTTTAAAAGATTTGGAACGCTTTGTAGAGATCTTAAAGAACAAGGCGATCGAGCATAAACATACGGTCATGATGGGACGTACGCACGGTGTTCATGCTGAGCCGACTACATTCGGTTTGAAGCTTGCACTTTGGTATGAAGAGATGAAGCGTAACGTTGATCGCTTTAAAGCAGCTGCTGATGGAGTGGAATTCGGTAAGATCTCCGGAGCGGTTGGAACGTATGCGAATATCGATCCATTCGTAGAAGCCTATGTGTGTGAAAAGCTTGGTATCAAGCCTGCACCGGTTTCCACACAAACACTTCAGCGTGATCGTCATGCTCACTACATGGGGACACTTGCACTGATTGCGACGTCTATCGAGAAGTTTTCTGTTGAGGTTCGCGGATTGCAGAAGAGTGAGACGCGTGAAGTAGAAGAATTCTTCGCAAAAGGTCAAAAAGGATCATCAGCGATGCCTCATAAGCGTAACCCGATCGGTTCTGAAAACATGACTGGAATGGCACGAGTGATCAGAGGGTACATGCTGACAGCGTATGAGAACGTGCCACTATGGCATGAGCGTGACATCTCTCACTCATCAGCAGAACGTGTGATCCTGCCGGATGCGACGATCGCCCTTAATTACATGCTGAACCGATTCGGAAATATCATCAAGAACTTGACGGTTTTCCCTGAGAATATGCAGCGCAATATGGATCGCACACTTGGTTTGATCTACTCGCAACGTGTCCTTCTGGCCCTTATCGATAAAGGGATGACCCGTGAAGAGGCATACGATACGGTGCAGCCGAAAGCGATGGAAGCGTGGGAGAAGCAAGTGGCGTTCCGTTCTCTTATTGAAGAGGATGCAACCATCACATCAAAGCTTTCACCTTCTGATATTGATGACTGCTTCGATTACAACTATCACTTAAAACATGTGGATACAATCTTTGAACGTTGCGGCTTGGTATAAGTCCTTCTGACAAATGAATAAGGCAGGGGTTTTTAACGGAATCCCTTCCTTTTTTTATGAAAATATAGACTGAAGATTGGCAATTTTCAAGGAACAAGGGGGATTTCACGTGGAAAAAGGTACGCTTTTATATGAAGGAAAAGCGAAACAAATTTTCAAAACGAACGATGAGGACGTCGTTTGGATTCAGTATAAGAATTCTGCCACTGCTTTCAATGGGGAGAAGAAAGCGGATATCGACGGCAAAGGGGTTTTAAATAATAAGATTTCGAGCTTGCTATTTTCAAAGCTTGCTGAAAAAGGGATACAGAGTCACTTTATTAAACAGATTTCAGAGGATGAGCAGCTGGTCAAACGTGTAAGGATCATTCCACTTGAAGTCGTGGTTCGGAATGTGATTGCAGGAAGTCTGTCAAAACGGCTTGGAAAAGAAGAGGGGACACCCCTTCAAAAGCCGATCATCGAGTTTTACTTTAAAGACGATGATCTTGGAGATCCACTGATCACGGATGATCATATTGATTTTCTGGAGATCGCTACTCGGGAAGAACGTGCCGAGATCAGAGAGATGGCACTCGGTGTGAATGAAGTCCTTCAAGGAATTTTCAAAGAAGCGGGAGTCACGCTTGTCGATTTCAAATTGGAGTTTGGGAAAGATCGTAATGGAACGATTCTATTAGGGGATGAAATCTCACCCGACACGTGCCGTCTGTGGGACGCCGAAACGAATCAAAAGCTTGATAAAGATGTTTTCAGAAGAGATATTGGAAGTTTAACAGAAGTATACTCAATCATTTTAGAACGCTTAGGAGGAAACAAACTATGTACAAAGTAAAGGTTTATATCACATTAAGAGAAAGTGTATTAGATCCTCAAGGAAGTGTTGTGAAACAGGCGCTGCATTCAATGGAATTCAAAAGTGTTGAAGATGTGCGCGTAGGGAAGTATATGGAGTTGACTCTTCCATCATCTGTTGAAAACGTGGAAGCGACGGTTGAAGAGATGTGTCATCGATTACTTGCCAACCCTGTCATCGAGGATTACCGATATGAAATCGAGGAGAGTGTCGCTCAATGAAGTTTGCAGTAATTGTATTCCCAGGCTCTAACTGTGACATCGATATGTACCATGCGATCAAGGATGAAATCGGTGAAGAAGTGGATTACGTTTGGCACGATGCTGATAATCTGGAAAACTATGATGCCATTCTATTACCAGGGGGATTCTCGTACGGGGATTACCTTCGTTCAGGAGCGATTGCCCGTTTCTCGAACGTGATGAAAGAGGTCGTGAAAGCGGCAGAGCAAGGGAAGCCGGTTCTTGGTGTATGCAACGGATTTCAGGTTTTATTGGAAACAGGGTTATTGCCAGGGGCTATGCGCCGGAATGAAAGCCTGAAATTCATCTGTAAAACAGTACCGTTAACTGTTGAAAATAATGAAACGATGTTTACAAATGGTTATGAGAAAAATGATGTGATCCAAATTCCAATCGCACACGGTGAAGGAAACTACTTCTGTGATGAAGAGACCATGATCACACTGAAGGAAAACAATCAAATTGTCTTCACATATACAGATGAAAATCCGAACGGAAGCGTGGAAAACATTGCAGGAATCACCAATCAAGCAGGAAATGTCCTTGGGATGATGCCTCATCCGGAACGCGCCATGGACACTTTACTAGGTAGTGAAGACGGGAAGAAACTATTTCAATCGATTGTGAAACACTGGAGGGAAAAACATGTCGTTAATGCTTGAACCAACTTCAACACAAGTGAAAGAAGAACAGCTTTATCGTGAGATGGGTTTAACAGACGAAGAATTTTCAATGGTGGAAAACATCCTCGGAAGAACACCGAACTACACAGAGACCGGTCTTTTCTCTGTTATGTGGTCAGAGCATTGCAGCTATAAAAATTCGAAGCCTGTATTGATGAAATTCCCGACCACAGGTGAACGGGTTCTTCAAGGACCTGGAGAAGGAGCTGGGATTGTTGATATTGGCGATGATCAAGCAGTGGTGTTCAAAATCGAGAGTCACAATCATCCGTCAGCCATCGAGCCTTATCAAGGAGCGGCAACGGGTGTCGGAGGTATTATACGAGACGTATTCTCGATGGGGGCAAGACCTATTGCACTCCTCAACTCTTTACGCTTTGGAGAGTTGGATTCTCCTCGTGTTCAGTATCTATTTAAAGAAGTCGTAGCTGGCATTGCAGGATACGGAAACTGTATAGGGATCCCAACGGTCGGCGGGGAAGTTCAATTTGATGCTTCTTACGAAGGAAATCCCCTTGTAAACGCCATGTGTGTCGGGTTGATCGACCATAAGGATATTAAAAAAGGTCAGGCACACGGTGTCGGCAATACCGTCATGTACGTTGGGGCGAAAACAGGTCGTGACGGCATTCACGGAGCCACTTTCGCATCCGAGGAATTAAATGAAGGATCGGAAGAGAAGCGCCCTGCTGTTCAAGTGGGAGATCCATTTATGGAAAAATTACTACTTGAAGCGTGTCTGGAGCTTGTTCAGAACGATGCTCTTGTCGGGATTCAAGATATGGGAGCGGCTGGTCTGACAAGCTCATCAGCGGAAATGGCGAGTAAAGCGGGATCCGGAATCGAAATGGATCTGGATCTTGTACCACAGCGTGAAAGAGGCATGACGGCGTATGAAATGATGTTGTCAGAGTCACAGGAACGCATGCTGATCGTCGTGGAAAAAGGCCGTGAACAAGAAATCGTGGATCTTTTTTCAAAATATGATTTAGAAGCAGTTTCAATTGGAAAGGTAACAGACGATAAACGCCTTCGTCTTCTTCACCAAGGTGAAGTCGTGGCAGATGTGCCGGTCGATGCCCTTGCTGAAGAGGCACCTGTTTATCACAAGCCTTCTCAAGAAGCGGCTTATTATAAAGAGTTTCAAGCAATGGAAACAGCGGCGCCAGCAGTAGCCGATTATAAAGAAACGCTCAAGGCGCTCTTGCAGCAGCCAACGATTGCGAGTAAAGAATGGGTATACGATCAATATGACCATCAAGTAAGAACGAGCACGGTTGTGAGCCCAGGTTCTGATGCCGCGGTTGTACGTGTACGTGGTACGAGAAAAGCTCTTGCCATGACAACGGATTGTAATTCACGTTACTTGTACCTGGATCCCGAAGTCGGAGGAAAGATTGCTGTAGCAGAGGCAGCTCGTAACATCGTATGTTCAGGAGCGATCCCACTAGCGATCACCGACTGCTTGAACTTCGGAAATCCGGAGAAACCTGAAATCTTCTGGCAAATCGAGAAGTCCGTTGAAGGAATGAGTGAAGCATGCCGTGAGCTTTCGACTCCGGTTATCGGTGGAAATGTTTCCTTATATAACGAATCAATGGGGACAGCGGTTTATCCAACACCTGTAGTCGGGATGGTCGGACTGATTGAGGACGTCGATCATATTACGACTCAAAGTTTCAAGGAAGCTGGGGATTCGATTTATGTGATCGGTGAGACACATGAAGAGTTCGGAGGAAGTGAGCTTCAAAAGCTGACAGAAGGAAAAATCTTCGGTCAGGCACCGAAGATTGATTTAAAAACCGAGCTTCGCCGTCAAATGCAGCTGTTAGAAGCGATTCAAAAAGGTCTTGTGGCATCTGCCCACGATATCGCTGAAGGTGGTTTCGCCGTTGCTCTTGCGGAATCGACTTTTGGAACAAAAGGATTGGGAGCAAACGTTGAAATTTCAGGAGAAAACAATGTGGCAGACCTTTTCAGTGAAACACAATCGAGATTCATCGTATCGGTGAAGCCGGAACACAAGAATGAATTTGAGAAACTGGTACCAGAAGCGAAAGTCATTGGTAACGTCACCGATCTTGGAGCAATTAAGGTGTCATCAGAAAATGGAGATGTCATTTTACAGGCATCTGTAGAAGAATTGGAGTCAGCTTGGAAAGGAGCGATCCCATGCCTGCTGAAATCAAAGGCTTAAACGAAGAATGTGGCGTATTCGGGATCTGGGGACATCCGAATGCCGCGCAAATTACGTATTACGGACTTCATAGTCTGCAGCATAGAGGACAAGAGGGAACAGGTATCGTCGTGTCTGACGGTGATACGTTACGTTGCTTAAAAGGGGAAGGCCTCGTAACGGAAGTGTTCCAGGAAGGCACGATCGAGAAGCTTGAAGGGGATTCGGCCATCGGTCACGTGCGCTATGCGACGGCTGGAGGTGGAGGCTACGAAAATGTTCAGCCTCTTCTCTTCAATTCCCAAAGCGGAAGTCTTGCGCTTGCCCATAACGGGAATCTGGTTAATGCGAACGCCTTGAAGCATCAGCTTGAAGGACAGGGGAGTATTTTTCAAACAAGTTCAGATACAGAAGTATTGGCTCATTTGATTAAACGAAGCGGCTATTTCAACCTGAAGGACCGCGTGAAAAACGCGCTGACCATGTTGAAGGGTGCCTATGCATTTGTCGTCATGACGGAAACAGAGATGATGGTGGCGCTTGATCCACACGGTCTTCGTCCATTATCTCTTGGTAAGCTTGGGGATGCTTACTGCGTGGCGTCAGAAACATGTGCCTTTGATATCGTAGGGGCTGAATTTGTAAGGGATATCGAGCCAGGGGAGCTTGTGATCATCAATGATGAGGGATTGACCTCAGAACGGTTTAGTTTTTCAGGCGGTAATGCGATGTGTACGATGGAATACGTATACTTCTCAAGACCGGACAGCAATATACAAGGCATCAACGTCCATTCTGCTAGAAAACGGATGGGGATGGAATTGGCGTATGAAGCACCGATCGAAGCGGATGTTGTCACAGGTGTGCCGGATTCGAGCATTTCGAGCGCCATCGGTTATGCGGAAGCATCAGGCATCCCATATGAAATGGGTCTGATCAAGAATCGTTATGTTGGCCGCACGTTCATTCAGCCTTCTCAATCTTTACGTGAGCAGGGTGTGAAGATGAAGCTTTCGCCTGTCAGAGGCGTTGTAGAAGGGAAACGCGTCGTCATGGTGGACGATTCCATTGTTCGTGGAACAACGTCGAAACGGATCGTGACCATGCTGAAGGAAGCGGGAGCCAAGGAAGTGCATGTGTGCATCAGTTCACCGCCGATCAAGAACCCTTGCTTCTACGGCATCGATACATCGACTCATGAAGAGCTGATCGCCTCTTCCAACTCAGTGGAAGAAATGCGCCAGATCATCGGAGCGGACTCATTGACATTCTTGAGCACAGACGGTGTGATCAAAGCCATCGGCCGGGATGATTCATCGGAAAACCGCGGCCAATGCATGGCTTGCTTTACAGGAAAGTATCCAACGGAAATCTACCCGGATACACTTCATCCACATGAAAAAGAGTTAGTGAAATAGGGGGAATCATGATGGCAAATGCGTATCGTCAGGCAGGAGTAGATATAGAAGCAGGATACGAATCCGTCGACCGGATCAAAAAGCACGTGAAACGAACGGCACGCGAAGGCGTTCTAGGTCAGCTCGGCAGCTTTGGTGGAATGTTCGACCTATCCTCCTTGAATTTAAAGGAACCAGTTCTCGTCTCGGGTACAGACGGAGTCGGAACGAAGCTGAAGCTTGCCTTCATGGCAGACAAACACGATACAATCGGGATCGATTGTGTGGCCATGTGCGTGAATGACATTGTCGTTCAAGGTGCGGAACCACTGTATTTCTTAGATTATATAGCGACCGGGAAAGCACTCCCGGAGAAGATAGAAGGTATTGTAAAAGGAATTGCGGACGGATGTGAAACAGCGGGCTGCGCGCTGATCGGTGGCGAAACCGCCGAGATGCCTGGTATGTATTCTGATGAAGAATATGACATTGCCGGGTTCGCTGTTGGCGCCTGTGAAAAAAAAGAGATCATCACAGGCGAAAAAATTTCTGAAGGAAATGTGTTAGTCGGACTGGGGTCCAGTGGTATACACAGTAATGGATACTCTTTAGTGAGAAAAGTATTCTTCGAAGATCAGTCGTTTTCTTTGGAAGAATCTTTACCTGAAGTCGGGACCACACTAAAGGAAGCCCTTCTTACACCGACAAAGATTTATGTGAAACCGGTGTTAGCGGCACTTAAACAATTCTCCATCAACGGAATGTCCCATATCACTGGCGGTGGCTTTATTGAAAATATCCCGCGGATGCTTCCAGAGGGATTGCAGGCAGAGATAACGGAAGGTAGCTGGGAAATTCCAGCCATTTTCACTGCCCTTGAGCAGTACGGATACATTCCACGCAGCGAAATGTATAACATTTTCAATATGGGGATTGGATTTGTGCTAGCTGTAGATGAAGCGGAAGCAGAAGACATTCTTCGATTCTTCAATGAACAGGGAGAAGATGCCTTTATGATTGGACGCGTTTCAAAAGGAACAGGAGTAAGCTTTGTTCGTTGAGAATGAAGGATGAGCATGTCAATAACGGGGGCGAGTCATGAGACAGGTTGCCATTTTTGCATCAGGAAGCGGAAGTAATTTTCAAGCATTGGTAGATGCCGTCCAAAGCGGAACACTGAAAGCGAATATCAAACTTCTTGTATGTGACCAGCCGGGCGCGTTTGTCATTCACCGTGCCCACACTGCAGGAATCTCTACTTTCGTCTTTCGGGCAAAGGACTATGAGAACAAGCAGGCATTTGAACAGGAAATCCTAAATGAGCTGGCTCATTTAGGTGTTGATTTTATTGTGTTAGCAGGGTATATGAGGCTGATCGGTCCAACCCTTCTCGAAAGCTTCGGTGGAAGGATCGTGAATATCCATCCGTCACTCCTTCCTTCTTTTCCAGGGAAGGACGCAATCGGACAAGCCATTGACGGAGGGGTGAAAATCACCGGTGTCACGGTTCACTTCGTAGACGCAGGCATGGACACAGGTGAGATCATCGCACAGGAAATTGTCCGTGTCACAACAGGTGAAACCAGACAGTCACTCCAGGACAAAATACAACACGTCGAACATCACCTATACCCAACCACCCTGAACCACCTCTTTCTCACCAGCGGTCACTAAACCCGGTGGGAGAGGTTGGTTGATGGTTGCTTTATCTTGGTAGTGTGATAAAGTGATGGGGGACGGACCTTGGATTTTGAGCGGTGTATGAATGGAGATGCGGTATGGCTTGGAGTGTAGCAGGGTTGCGATTTGGTGTAGCGGCACAAGTTTTGGTGAAAGTGGCACGAGTTCCCCTCAAAGTGGAACAAGTTCGGTCGAAAGTGGCACAAGTTTTCCTCAAAGTGGCACAAGTCCACTCCCAAACGTCACACCAATCACCAAACCAACACATAAACCACCTACAAACTGATGAATTTTCAATAAAACGACCACCCACGCACCATTATAGTATACAATCCTCAAATCCATCTCCAATTAAACGACATAATAAAATAAAATCAGCACAACAGGCAGAGGAGGATCAGACATTGAAAAAGAGAGCATTGATCAGTGTTTCAGATAAAAGCGGAGTCATCGAATTTGCGAAAGAATTAAAGACACTAGGGTATGAAATCATTTCGACTGGTGGAACGAAAAAACTTCTTTTAGAAAATGACGTTGAAGTTATGGGAGTAGAAGAAGTGACGGGTTTTCCGGAAATCCTGGAAGGACGCGTTAAGACCCTTCACCCTAATATCCACGGTGGATTGCTTGCAAAGCGCGGCGAAGAAAGTCATCGCGTTCAGCTAGAGGAGCAGGGAATTGAAGGGATCGACCTTGTATGTGTCAACCTTTACCCGTTCCAGCAAACGATCGCTAAGCCGAATGTCGGCGTTGAAGAAGCCATTGAGAACATCGATATCGGCGGTCCGACGATGCTGCGTGCAGCTGCAAAAAATCATCAATACGTGACAGTTGTAGTCGACGCATTGGATTACGATGGGGTTCTAGCCGAATTGAAGCTTCACGGCGAACCAACATTGGAAAAACGTCGTAAATTAGCGGCCAAAGTGTTCCGCCATACGGCAGCTTACGATGCCTTCATTGCTGAATACATGACAGACATTTCTGGTGAAGAAAACCCTGAACGTTTTACAAGAACGTATGAATTAAAGCAAACACTCCGTTACGGGGAAAATCCTCATCAGCAGGCCTCTTTCTATCGCGCGCCCCTTGGCTCTGAATTCTCAGTGGCCATGGCAAGGCAGCTTCACGGGAAAGAGCTTTCATACAATAACATCAATGATGCCAATGCGGCTCTTCAAATCGTTAAAGAGTTCACGGAACCTGCAGCTGTTGCAGTGAAACATATGAACCCATGTGGAGTCGGCGTTGGCTCAACCATTCATGAAGCGTTCTCGAAAGCGTATGAAGCGGATTCTACATCCATCTTCGGTGGAATCGTTGCGTTGAACCGCATCGTAGATGAAGACACAGCGAAGCAGCTTCATGAAATCTTCCTGGAGATCGTCATCGCTCCAGCTTTCAGTGATGAAGCATTTGAGATTCTTTCAGCCAAGAAGAATATTCGTTTAATGACGGTTCCATTTGAACCTACAAATAAGATCGAACGTAAGTTAACGACGGTTGAAGGCGGATTGCTTGTTCAAGCGGATGACACGTTCACCCTTGACGATGCAGACCTGAGAGTCGTGACGAAGCGTGAACCGACAGAAGCCGAATGGGACGCTATGAAACTCGGATGGAAAGTTGTGAAGCATGTGAAATCCAACGCAATCGTTGTGACAGATGCGCATATGACAATCGGAGTCGGTGCAGGACAGATGAACCGCGTCGGTGCGGCAAACATTGCTCTTGAGCAGGCAGGTTCGAAAGCCAATGGAGCGGCCATGGCATCCGATGCCTTCTTCCCGATGGACGACACCGTAGAAGCGGCTGCTAAAGCTGGCATCACCGCCATCATCCAACCGGGAGGCTCCATCCGTGACGAAGACTCCATCAAAAAAGCAGACCAATACGGCATCACCATGGTCATGACCGGCATCCGCCACTTCAAACATTAATTGGAGGGACGGACCTCAAGTTTTGACTGTTATTCAAACATGAAAAACGGTAAAGACATTGAAGGTAAAGGATTTATTAAGGGCTAAGTTGATTCAAGGAAAGAGAAAGGAGGGACGGACCTCCACTTCTCTTTCCAGTACCGAGCCCATAAATACAGCTCAAGAAATTTTTCCACATACCAACCTCTCCTCATCTACAACACTAAAGGAGAGGTTTTCTTAAAAGGGGGCTATCTTAAGATGAAAGTATTAGTGATCGGCCGCGGTGGTCGCGAACATGCCATATGCAAGAAATTAGCGGAAAGTGAAAGTGTGACAGAAGTGTTCTGCGCACCCGGGAATGCAGGTATCGCAGGCGTAGCGACAAATCTTCCATACACTGAAACTGACGTGAGTGATCTCATTGATTTTGCCAAACAAGAGGATATTGCGTTTACGTTTGTAGGTCCCGAAAACCCATTATTGGATGGGATCGTCAACCGTTTCAAGGAGGAAGGCCTGCACATATTCGGACCGACGAAAGAAGCGGCCATCATCGAAGGAAGTAAATCATTTTCTAAAGAGTTAATGAAGAAATATAACATCCCCACTGCTTCCTATGAAGTGTTCACAAGCGTAGAGAAAGCAATCGAATATGTGAAGGAAGTCGGTGCACCGATCGTAGTGAAGGCAGATGGTCTGGCAGCCGGAAAGGGTGTTGTGGTGGCTGAAACGGAGCAGGAAGCCATCAGCGCTTTGGAAGACATGCTTCTTGATGAGAAATTCGGGGATGCCTCCTCGAAAGTGGTTGTGGAAGAATGCTTGTTTGGAGAAGAGTTCTCACTCATGGCATTTGTGAATGGTGAGTCGGTCTATCCCATGGTGATCGCCCAGGATCATAAGCGTGCCTTTGATGGGGATCAAGGTCCGAACACAGGTGGGATGGGTGCTTATTCCCCGGTTCCGCATATTACGGATGAAGTCGTGCAAGAAGCGATTTCTACGGTTCTCCACCCGACAGCACAAGCAATGGTGAAAGAGAATCGTTCATTTACCGGCATTCTATATGCTGGGCTGATGCTGACAAAAGAGGGTCCAAAGGTCATCGAATTCAATGCCCGATTCGGAGACCCGGAAACACAGGTAGTCCTGCCGCGATTGACTTCTGACTTTGGTCTCGTGGTGAAGGATATCATCGAGGGCAAGCCTGTTCAATTGGAATGGTCGGATGAAGCGGTTGTTGGGGTTGTACTCGCAGCCGAGGGGTATCCTGGCACCTATGAAAAAGGGATCCAAATCCCTGACATTGAAGGTTCGCTTGATCATGGAACCTTGGTATACCATGCAGGAACGGAAATCAGTGAGGAAGATACCCTTGTTTCAAATGGGGGAAGAGTATTATTGGTCGCTTCCACTGCCTCCACGGTTGAAAAAGCGCAAACAGACGTTTACCGTCAATTAGGCAAAGTAGACTGGAAAGGCTTGTTCTACAGGAGAGATATCGGGCTCAAAGCTATCGAACACGTCTCTTCCTAGATTTTCGAACATACACATACGCAATGGCGACGATGCCGCCAATCAACGAAAACAGAACATACGACATATCCGTTAAATATTCCCAAAACAATACAAACAACTCCTTTTATCAATTTATCAATATAGATGCAAAGTTGCCGAGGAAAGTCCTTTTGAGGGACGGACCTCGGCAATCTGCCATTTTGCTCGATTTAATTCAAGGGAAAGCCCGCCGTTACTGCATTTCGAAGAAAGACATCATTTTCAAATAACTAAGAATGAAGGTCCGTCCCTTTATCGCCGATTCCCTTGCCGCCGTTCAACGCCTCTTGGACTTCTTGGTTGGTGAGTTCTTCAGGGTTAAAGTTGGATTCTTTTTTGGTGTTGTTGAGCGGTTCTGGTTGGTGTTCGCTTTTTGATTGATGGTTGTGATTGTCATGATCGGATTTACCGGACTTCAGCATGTCTTTGAAGTTCATCATATCCTTCGCTTTAAATCCACCGAAGCCGCCGTTTTCATTTCCGCCGTCTCCCCCTTTTTCAAACAGGGCAGTGACAGGGCAGTAACGCAATATCCCTTCTCCCACTTTCATGGCACCGATGACCGCCATCACGAGATAGGAGTCTCTCCATGGACGTCTTGCAAGCTTGGAAGTACTCCAGGCAAGGATGGTAAATCCAATGGTGATGCGGATAAGGGCATTGATGATCCCAATGTTCGATGATACTTTCATTTGTACATTCCTCCCTAATCGTAAATTCACATAATTGTTGTAAACCTTTAATGCGTTAAATAGTAAAATATGTTAACATAAAATGAAACTTACACTAATACCATTCCACTAGAGGAGTGTTCACTTTGGACCAGCGCTACAGATGGAAGAACAAACAACTGCGAGAACATGTACAAGTACTGAATGGAGAATTGTCTCCCAGTCTTCTTTTGAAGAATGCAACCTACCTTCACTCGACGTTAAAGAAATGGGTGCAGGGACATATTTGGGTTTACGGTGACCGGATTGTCTATACCGGTGATCAACTCCCTGAAAACCTTGAGAAGTGTGAAATCGTGGACTGTGACTCACAGTACCTCGTTCCAGGATATATTGAACCGCATGTACATCCGTTTCAGCTTTATAATCCCCAATCTTTTTCCAAGTATGCATCCCAAACCGGTACAACGACATTCGTAAATGATAACCTGATGATGTTTTTACAATTGAAAAAAAAGAAAGCGTTTACTTTATTGAGGGAATTTAACAATATGCCAGTGACGATGTACTGGTGGACTCGATTTGATTCACAGACTGAAATGATGAATGAAGAGGTCACTTTCTCAAATGGGGAAGTGAAATCTTGGCTCGAACATGACTCTGTCCTTCAAGGCGGTGAATTGACCGCATGGCCGCGACTGCTCGAAGGAGATGACCTGATCCTTCACTGGATGCAGGAAGCCAAAAGGATGGGGAAAATCGTGGAGGGGCATCTACCGGGAGCCTCTGATAAAACGATCGCTAAGCTTGGCTTATTAGGAATAGATGGAGATCATGAATCGATGACCGGAGAAGACGTGTACAAGCGTCTCATTCAAGGGCTGACCGTCACCCTGCGCCATTCATCCATCCGGCCGGATTTACCGGTTCTGTTAGACGGGTTAAAAGAACAAGGCATCGATTCCTACGATTCCTTGCTATTTACAACAGATGGATCCACGCCTGGTTTCTACGAAAAAGGCGTACTGGATTTCATGATCAAAATGGCGTTGGATAAAGGCATCCCGCCCATTGAAGCGTATCATATGGCAAGTTACAACGTTGCCAATTATTACAATATCACTCACCTCCATGGGATGATTGCTACAGGCAGGGTTGCCAATATCAACTTCCTTTCTGCAAAGGATGATCCGACTCCAGTTTCGGTCCTGTCAAAGGGAGTCTGGGTTCGTAAAAACGGCGAACAGATGGAGGATTACACAGAAATTAAATGGGGAGAAAGTGGATTTACCCCTCTACAACTCGACTGGGAGGTTGGGTATGACGACCTTCAATTCTCCATGCCGTTTGGTATTGAAATGGTGAATGATGTCATTACCAAGCCTTACTCCATTTCCATCAATCCATCAGAAGACTTTCTTGAGACTGACCATGATCAATCATTCCTCATGCTGCTCGACCGGAATGGCAAGTGGAGAATCAGCACCATGATCAAAGGCTTCTCGAAGGGGGTCATGGGGTTTGCGTCGTCTTACTCCAATACAGGGGACATTATCCTGATTGGAAAAAGAAAGTCTGATATGATTGCAGCCTTCGACAGGATGAAAGAAATCGGGGGAGGGATCGTCCTTGCAGAGAATGGTGAAATCCTGCACGAAATCCCCCTTCCACTAAGCGGACTGCTTTCTCAGAAAGAAATGCCGGAGCTGATTGAAGAAGAAAAAATACTAAAAGGATTATTAAAAGAAAGAGGCTATCGCTTCGCGGATCCGATCTATACATTACTGTTTCTTCAGTCCACTCATCTTCCATATATCCGGATGACACAAAAAGGAATCTATGATGTAATGAAGAAAACGGTACTCTTTCCAACAATAATGCGTTAAAATAGTAAAGTGTATAGGGGTGTAAAAAAACATGCTGAAAAGAGCTTTGATTATTGCGTTAAGCTCGTTGACACTTGTCGCATGTAGTTCAGATAAAGAGATAAAGAAAGAATCTGATAAAGAAGCCGCAACTCCAGTGGTGAAAGAAGAGACAGGCGTAGAAACGGAAGATATGTATCAATCACCTTTAACAGGGGTGGGAGAAGAGAATGAGTCGACGGCCCGCTCGGTGGCTGTGATGGTGAATAACCATCCGAAGGCCCGGCCCCAATCAGGCTTATCCAAAGCGGATATCGTTTATGAAGTATTGGCAGAGGGGGATATCACTCGTTTCCTTGCCATATTCCAAAGCCGGATGCCGAAAGAAGTCGGTCCTGTACGAAGTGCAAGAGATTACTATATAGAACTTGCAAAAGGATATGATAGTTTGTATGTGGCTCATGGATACAGCCCTGAGGCGAAAGAAATGCTGATGAATGGTTTTATCGATGATTTGAATGGGATCCAATATGACGGGACACTATTTAAGCGGGCAAGCTTCCGTAAAGCTCCTCATAATTCCTATATCACCTACGAGCATATCAAAGAGGGTGCGGATAAGAATGGTTTCGATATGAATCGCCCGCCTAAGGCACTGAATTTCAGTGATAAGGGAAAGATAAAGGGAGAAGCCGCAAATTCCGTGATGATTTCATACAATCAAAATCCCCTGTTTAATGTTGTGTATGACTACAACGAAAAAGAAGGCCGATACGAGCGCTATTCAAATGGAGAACAAACCATCGATTATGACTCGAAAGATCCCGTTCTGGTCGAAAACCTATTCATCGTAGAAGCTTCACATCAGATTGTCGATGACGCAGGAAGGCGTGATATAGACCTCGAATCAGGCGGGAATGCTTATTTAATTCAAGATGGTAAGCTTCGTAAAGTTCACTGGGAGAACGTCGACGGCAGAATTCTTCCTTTTGAAAATGATAAACCTGTAAGCCTGCGAAAAGGATCGACATGGATCAACGTCATTCCAAGTTCTCCGGGGTTGACCGGTTCGGTATCTTATCAAGAATAGAAGGAAAAGGAGTCTTTTGAATGCAAATAAATAAACTAAGAGGCAAGGAGCTGGATCAGTTATTCAATGCTGTTCTTTCCCTGCAGAATCTTGAAGAATGCTATCGTTTCTTTGATGACCTTTGCACCATCAATGAAATTCAATCTCTTGCTCAACGTCTTGAAGTCGCACGTATGCTTCAGGATGGCAAGACCTATCATAAGATTGAAACGGAAACAGGTGCAAGTACCGCAACGATTTCCCGTGTGAAACGCTGCTTGAATTACGGAAATGATGCGTATCAGTTAGTGTTGGATCGTGTACATCAGGAAGAGAAATAATGGAAGGACCGCTGTCGATGACGAGCGGTCTTTGTTTTTTGTCCGGGTGTCATCCAGCTCCGGCGGCTAGCCCCTCGAGGTCATAAGTCAACCTGTCCAAAAA
>NZ_JBITVL010000001.1:20175-1006702 GCF_044542955.1 Rossellomorea sp. NPDC077527
AGGCAAAAAGCGCCTTTCCGGCCAGTTCGCCTTATGCTTGTCGGGTCTGAGCAAGCCGCCTCCGCTTTTGGTGTCATCCAGCTCCGGCGGCTAGCCCCTCGAGGTCATAAGTCAACCTGTCCAAAAAGGCAAAAAGCGCCTTTCCGGCCAGTTCGCCTTATGCTTGTCGGGTCTGAGCAAGCCGCCTCCGCTTTTGGTGTCATCCAGCTCCGGCGGCTAGCCTCTCGAGGTCATAAGCAAAACCTACCAAAAAGGCAAAGAACGCCTTTCCGGTAGGTTTATCTTATGCTTGTCGGGTCTGAGCAAGCCGCCTCCGCTTTTTGTGTCATCCAGCTCCAGCGGCTAGAGGCTCGAGGTCATAAGATGAATCTGCCAAAAAGGCAAAGAACGCCTTCCCGGCAGGTTCATCTTATGCTTGTCGCCTCTGGGCGAGCCGCTTCCGCTTTTGAAGGTAATGCGACAGTTTCACACAAATGATATAATACGTTAGATGGATGTATGAATGGAGGAACAGCGCATGTATGATGTCCAAGAGTGGCGCCATGTATTTAAACTAGATCCGAATAAGACAATAGATGATGAAGATTTAGAAGCAGTATGTGAATCAGGAACAGACGCGATTATCGTAGGGGGAACGGACGGTGTAACCCTTGAAAAGGTTCTTGATTTGATGGCACGAGTGAGACGATATACGGTTCCTTGTATTCTGGAGGTGTCGAATCTGGAGTCGATTACTCCGGGCTTCGATTTATATTTCATTCCCATGGTGATGAACAGTCAGAATATGAACTGGGTGACGGGATTACATCACCAGGCGGTCAAGGAATATGGAGAAATCATGAATTGGGACGAAATCCTGGTAGAGGGATATTGTATATTGAACCGTGACTGCAAGGCAGCACAAGTAACGGAAGCAAACACAGACATTTCAAGTGAAGACGCGGCAGCTTATGCCATGATGGCAGAAAGGATGTTCAATCTGCCGATCTTTTACCTGGAATACAGTGGTACATATGGGGATGTAGAAACCGTGAAAGAAGTAAAAGATTCCCTTGAAAACACGACTTTATTCTATGGAGGCGGCATCAAATCCGTACAGCAGGCGAAGGAAATGGCCGCGGTTTCTGATGTTGTAGTGGTTGGGAATGTTGTATATGACAACGTAAAGGAAGCATTGAAAACGGTAAAAGCTGTGAAGGGATAAGGATCCTACTGGAGGTCCGTCCTAGAATGAGATATAATTGAAATACAAATATAGAACGTACGTTCGTTATGGTGGTGAGAGAGTATGCAATTTTTGACTGATCGATTGTTGAATGGAATGAATCCGCAGCAGGCTGAAGCGGTGAAGGCGACTGAGGGGCCGTTACTGATCATGGCAGGGGCAGGCTCAGGGAAGACAAGAGTGTTGACGCATCGGATTGCGTATTTGATGGTGGAAAAAGGGGTCAATCCTTATAATATTTTAGCGATTACCTTTACAAATAAAGCCGCAAGAGAAATGAAGGATCGTATCTATAACATCCTTGGAGGGGCGTCGGAGAACATTTGGATCTCCACTTTCCACAGCATGTGTGTACGGATCCTTCGCCGTGATATTGACCGGATCGGATTAAGCCGAAACTTCACGATCCTGGACTCGACAGATCAGCAGTCTGTCATTAAATCGATTTTAAAAGAAAAAAATATAGACCCAAAGAAATTTGATCCCCGTTCCCTTCTTGGATCAATTAGCTCTGCGAAAAATGAGCTGACTACACCCGAAGAATTATCCAAACAGGTAGGGGGATATTACGACCAGGTCGTTTCGGACGTGTACACGGAGTATCAGAAGCGATTACGAAAGAATCAGGCGCTTGATTTCGATGATCTGATCATGACGACGATTCAATTGTTTCAACGTGTACCGGAAGTATTGGAGTTTTATCAGCGCAAGTTTCAGTATATACACGTGGATGAGTATCAGGATACGAACAGAGCGCAATATATGCTCGTAAAACTGCTCGCATCCCGTTTCCAGAACCTCTGTGTAGTAGGGGATTCGGATCAGTCGATATATAAATGGCGCGGTGCGGATATTGCCAACATCCTGTCTTTTGAGAAGGATTATCCAAGAGCTACCGTCATTTTCCTTGAACAGAATTATCGTTCAACGAAAAGGATTCTTCAGGCGGCGAATGAAGTCATCCAGAAGAATTCAAACCGTAAACCGAAGAACCTGTGGACGGAAAATGATGACGGTGAGAAGATCGCCTATTTCAGGGCGGATACTGAGCAGACCGAAGCGCAATTCGTCACAGGAAAAATCAAAGAAATGATGGAAAACGGTAAGAGAAAGTATTCAGATTTTGCCATTTTGTATCGCACGAACGCCCAGTCCCGTGTGATGGAGGAAGTTCTTCTTAAATCGAATATCGAATATTCCATCGTGGGCGGCATCAAGTTCTATGACCGTAAAGAGATCAAGGATATTTTAGCGTATTTGAGACTCATTTCGAATCCTGATGATGACATCAGCTTGCAGCGTGTCATCAATGTACCGAAGAGGGGTGTCGGTGCCACGTCCATCGATAAAATCGCCCGTTACGCTCAAGACCATGATATTTCCATGTTCAGGGCGCTTGCAGAAGCGGACTTCATCGGACTCAGCCCTAAAATCACCAAGGCCGTGATTGAATTCATGGAGATGGTGAAAGGCTATACGAGTATGCAAGAGTATCTATCTGTAACGGAACTGGTAGAAGAAATTCTTGAGAAATCAGGCTATACAGACATGCTGAAAGCAGAAAAGTCCATCGAGTCCCAATCAAGACTCGAGAACTTGGACGAGTTCCTGTCAGTAACAAAAAGCTTTGAGGAATCAAACGACGATAAGAGCTTGGTGGCGTTTTTAACAGATCTTGCTTTGGTTGCCGATATAGATAAGCTTGATGAAGACGACCAACCGAAGGATTCTGTCATCTTAATGACCCTTCACGCAGCCAAAGGTTTAGAGTTTCCTGTTGTCTTCCTCATGGGAATGGAGGAAGGGGTATTCCCTCACAGCCGTTCCCTTATGGAAGAAGATGAAATGGAAGAAGAGCGCCGCTTGGCATATGTGGGAATCACCCGTGCAGAAGAGCAGCTCTTCTTGACGAATGCCCAGATGAGAACACTCTTCGGGCAAACGAAGATGAACCCGGTTTCCCGTTTCATCAGCGAAATTCCAGCAGACCTGCTGGACGATGTGATGGCAGAAAAGAAGAGTGCCTTCACGCCATTTGGGAAGTCAGCTTCGAAATCACCATCGCGCCCTACGCCGAGAAAGCCGGTTTCACGTCCAGTCCAAACCACTACGGGTGGAGAATCCGTTGCGTGGCAGGTTGGGGATAAGGCCCAGCATAAGAAGTGGGGAACGGGAACGGTTGTCAGTGTGAAAGGGTCCGGAGACAGTGTCGAGCTCGATATTGCCTTCCCTAGTCCAATGGGAATCAAGCGTCTCCTGGCCAAATTCGCTCCAATTGAAAAAGCGTGACGTGTCGGAACGGTAATCTCTTCCGACCGACTGAATATTAAGCAAGAAAGGGTTGTGGAAATGGATCGACAATCAGCCGAAAAGCGTGTCAGTGAACTGCACGAATTGTTAAATCAATACAATTATGAATACCATGTACTCGACAAGCCTTCCGTTCCCGATTCCGAGTACGATCAGCTTCTCAGGGAACTGATCGGGCTCGAAGATCAATACCCGGAATTGAAATCTGCGGATTCTCCTTCTCAACGAGTCGGTGGGACCATTCTAGAATCTTTTGAAAAAGTGGAGCACAGAACGCCGATGCTGAGTCTTGGAAATGCCTTCAATGAAGACGATCTCCGTGACTTTGACCGCCGCGTTCGCCAGGCGGTAGGAGATGATTTCTCCTATGTATGCGAACTGAAGATCGATGGCTTGGCCGTGTCCCTCAGGTATGAAGAAGGAAAGTTTGTCCAGGGGGCCACAAGGGGAGATGGATCCATAGGAGAGGATATCACTTCGAACCTGAAGACGATTCGTTCGATTCCGTTAAAGATTTCTGAAAAGATGTCCTTCGAGGTCCGCGGTGAAGCCTTCATGCCGAAGGGGTCTTTCGAAGCTTTAAATAAGCTGAAAGAGGAAAAAGGGGAAGAACCATTTGCCAACCCGCGAAATGCGGCGGCTGGTTCATTACGCCAACTTGATCCAAAAATCGCGGCATCACGGAATCTGGACGTTTTCTTATATGCCCTCGCCGATATCGGTGATACAGGGATTGACTCACATAGTGAGGGACTGGATAAGCTTGATGAGCTTGGATTTAAAACAAACCCTGAACGTAAACGCTGTGCGACCATTGAAGAGGTCATTGAATTTGTCGGAAAATGGACAGATGAACGCCCGAATCTTGCCTATGATATAGACGGCATCGTCATCAAAGTGGATTCCCTTGATCAGCAGCAAGAACTTGGAACGACAGCGAAAAGCCCAAGGTGGGCCATTGCGTACAAGTTCCCGGCTGAGGAAGTCGTCACCGTGTTGAAGGAGATTGAATTAAGTGTTGGTCGTACCGGAGTCGTCACGCCAACAGCTATTCTTGAACCGGTTCGTGTAGCGGGAACGACCGTGCAACGGGCCTCGCTGCACAATGAAGATCTGATCAGGGAGAAAGACATCAAGATCGGTGACCACGTTGTCATTAAGAAAGCGGGGGACATCATCCCGGAAGTGGTCAACGTACTGGAAGACAAGAGAACAGGTGATGAACAGGAGTTCTTGATGCCGACCCATTGTCCTGAGTGTGAAAGTGAGCTTGTAAGGCTCGAAGGGGAAGTAGCTCTCCGCTGTATCAATCCGAAATGCCCGGCACAAATCCGTGAAGGCCTCATTCACTTTGTATCCAGGAATGCCATGAACATTGATGGACTCGGGGAAAAAGTGATCAGCCAATTATTCAGGGAGAAATTGATTGAAGATGTCGCCGATTTATACAGATTAGAACGTGAACAGCTCCTGCAACTGGAACGAATGGGTGAGAAATCCGTCGATAATCTGTTAGACGCGATTCAAACGTCAAAGGGAAATTCCCTGGAGAAATTGTTATTCGGTCTTGGAATCCGTCACGTTGGAGCCAAAGCGGCCAAGACATTGGCACAGGAGTTCAGTTCGATGGACAGGCTGATGGAAGTAGGCAAAGAAGAGCTATTGAATGTCAATGAAATCGGGGATAAAATGGCCGATGCCATTGTCGCTTACTTTGAAAACGATGAAGTAAAGGAACTTATTCAGGAGCTGAAGGACGCCGGGGTAAACCTCGAATACAAAGGACCGAAACCTGTAGCAGCAAGTGACGTTGACTCTTATTTTGCAGGGAAAACGATTGTGCTGACAGGGAAAATCGAGCGGTTGAGCCGTAATGAAGCAAAAGAAAAAATTGAAATGCTCGGTGGGAAAGTTACCGGAAGCGTTAGTAAGAAAACCGATCTTGTCATCGCAGGGGAAGAAGCGGGATCAAAGCTGACGAAAGCGAACGAGTTAAACATAGAAGTTTGGGATGAGGACAAGCTGATGGAAGAACTTAACCGATAAGAGGTGTAACGAGGAATGAAAAAAGGGATTTCGGTCGCACTCTCCGCATTGTTGTTGTTGGGAGGCTGCGCTCCGACATTTGAGAAACAGGATCAGGTCGTTCAGGAAAATCAGGACAGCGAAGCGAAGAAGGCCATCATACCAAGCTTCCAAATTTCGAAAGAATACTACAAGACGATGCTTCCGTATGAAACGAGTAATACTCGGGGGGTCGTCGTGAATGATCTGGGATCCAGATACGATATCAATGAAATCGAAAAGGGTTTGCTGCGGGTGGCTCAGAATCGATTCTCAACGGAAGAATACTTCTTTAAAGAAGGCCAGTTCCTGACGAAGAAAACGGTGGATAGCTGGCTTCAAAGAAAGTATACAAGTGAACAACTGAAGGAAAAAGGACTTCAGGAGTCTGAAAATGTGGGTCTGAATCCCGTTCAATCAAGCGGAGAGAATGCCCCTATCTACCTGGCTCATGTGATTGAACATAATTATCTAATGAAAAAAGAAGACAACAAGGTGCGCCTCGGTGGAGTCGCCATCGCCCTATCCCTGAATTCTGTTCAATATGAGACCAATATGTCAAATGGGACCAGAACAGTCAAAAATATCAGCAATGAAGTGTTGAAACAACAGGGAGCGAAAATCGCAGACGAAGTCCTGAAGCGCCTTCGTCAGAAAAAAGAACTTCAAAATGTCCCGATTATGATTTCTCTTTACAAGCAGGCTCCTAAAGATCAGGTCGTCCCTGGTCATTTCTTTGCTTATACGACGGTGGAGCCGAAGGATAGCGGCATTCAAGATTGGAAAGGAATCAATGAAGATTATTATTTATTCCCTTCTCCTGAAGCCGAGGACAACCATCCGAACGATTACAAAGTCTTTAATGAGTTTAAAACAGACATTGAAAAGTATTTCCCGGTCTACACGGGACTGACGGGACAAGCTCTCTATCAAAATCAGAAGCTATCCAAGATGGAATTCGAGGTGGCCCTTTCGTTCCAGGGAAAAGCTGAAACCATCGGATTCGCCCAGCATCTCAAGAATATGATCAGTAAACAGACCCCGGACAGCTGGGACGTAGAACTTCTCGTCTCCTCTTCCTACGGACCCGAAGCCCTCATCGTGAAAAAACAGGGCAGTAAAGAAACCTATTTGCACATCTATGAATAAACAGAAAAAGAACTAATCCGCATAAGGGTTAGTTCTTTTTTTAGTGAGGGACGGACCTTCGAATTATAGAAGTAGGTATTTTCTCGAAGGCTTTATTTATTTTAGTAAAGACTTTGATTTGCAAACACTCTGTCATCGAGAATGTTCTAAGGCTTAGGGGAGCTGCTTTACTCAGCTATAAAAACAAGATCTTAGTGACAGAGCTAAATGGTGCTGAAAAACAGGTGAGAAGTTGATTAGTTTACTTTAATTGAAGTAAAAAACTTATGCTTTGAAGTTGATTGGAGCGGAAGGTGCTCGACTCCTGCGGGAAACGCTGGACAGGTGAGACCCCACAGGGCGAAGCCCGAGGAGGCTCACCGCCAGCCCCGCGGAAAGCGAGCACCTGGAGCGGAAATCAACCACCACTCGTTTCGTCAAGAGCGACAATGTTAACGATAACAGCTTTACAAAAAATGAAACTACCAGGCCTTTTCTTACGTAGAACGGGTATAGACCAAAAGAGGTGAAAAGTATGAACGGATATTATTTATTTGGACTCATCGTTGCCCTTGTACTATTTGTTGTCACGCTAATCATGATCCCTATTCAGTATCGTTATATTAAAGCGATGGAAGAGGAAAAGAAAAAGAATCGATCACAGGGGAAGATGTTTGAGGATATGCCTGTCCAGGAGCAGGTTCTTCACCACAATGCTCAGTCCAATCCCCTTTTTATCCCTGCCAACATCATCGCTCATATCCTATACAAAATGAAAAATAGGGGAGGAGGAGAAGGACGATGAGTTTCATCGCTTTTATAATGGCCGGTACGGCCCTTACCTTTGCATTTCATGT
This sequence comes from Rossellomorea sp. NPDC077527, assembly GCF_044542955.1. Lineage (NCBI taxonomy): Bacteria > Bacillati > Bacillota > Bacilli > Caryophanales > Bacillaceae > Rossellomorea > Rossellomorea sp. NPDC077527. The sequence continues at coordinate 27,760 of NZ_JBITVL010000001.1, forward strand.
ACTTGAACAAAATAAAAAATTAGAAAAGAGAATCCACGAATTGGAGCACAAGCTGTAAAACAAACTGTATGCCTGAAGGTCCGTCCCTCGCCGCTTTAACGCGATGAGGGACGGACCTTCTTTCCTTTCTTCAGAGGCGGTTTGAAACGGTTGCGAAAAATGTCGAATGAAATTTATGAAAAAAGTGTTCCATATCTGTGTTAACTGTTATACAATACAAACATGTTAAATAATCTGTATTATAACAATAAGGTTTGTTTAATACACGTAAGGAGTGAAAAGGTTCTATGTCTACTCAAATGGTTGGTATCAAGGTAACCGGGGAAATCAGGACGGGCTTTGCGGACATTTTATCTCCGGAAGCTTTACAGTTTCTCGAACAATTGGAGCGTCGGTTCGGAGACAGACGCAAGGAACTGTTACAGAACAGGGGTAAGAAGCAGGAACGGATCAATAGTGGAGAGCTTCCTCACTTTTTGCCGGAAACGGAATCGATTCGACAAAGCGAATGGAAGGTCGGACCGATCCCACAGGCTTTACAAGATCGAAGGGTGGAAATCACCGGACCCGTTGACCGGAAGATGGTCATCAATGCTCTGAACTCAGGAGCGAAATGTTTCATGGCATGTTTCGAAGATGCCACCTCACCTACATGGACGAACCTCATAGAAGGACAGATCAACCTCAGAGATGCTGTACACCACACAATAGACTTCGAGACAAATGGCAAGCGTTATGAATTAAATCAGGAGCACGCGGTATTAATCGTACGACCGAGGGGACTTCATCTGGAAGAGAAACATATTGAACTGGATGGGAATCCATTATCCGGCAGCCTTGTCGACTTTGGTTTATTCTTTTTCCATAACGCGACACATTTAACCTCTACGAAGAAAGGTCCTTATTTTTACTTACCTAAATTAGAAAGTCATCAGGAAGCACGTTTTTGGAACGATGTATTTAACTTTGCACAAGAATATGTGGGAATCCCCCAAGGGACGATCAAAGCGACAGTCCTGATCGAAACCATTACGGCCGCATTTGAAATGGATGAAATCCTTTATGAGTTAAAGGAGCATTCAGCGGGATTGAACTGTGGAAGATGGGATTATATTTTCAGCTATATCAAAAAGCTTCGGGAACAGGAAAATGTCGTCCTTCCAGATCGCTCGTCGGTTACGATGACAGCGCCGTTCATGAGAGCGTATTCCCTGCTTACAATCAAGACCTGTCATAGAAGAGGAGCTCCTGCCATAGGTGGGATGGCAGCGCAGATTCCTGTCAAGAATGATCCGGTTAAGAACGAAGAAGCCTTCAATAAGGTGAAGACAGACAAGGAAAGGGAAGCGCGTGATGGCCATGATGGTACATGGGTTGCCCACCCTGGTTTAGTACCGGTCGCCATGGAGGTTTTCAACCATGAGATGAAAACGGCCAATCAGATTGATGAGAAGACATTGAAAGGTCTTGAAGTAACAGAACAGGATCTTCTCGAGGTACCTCAAGGTGTGATAACAGAAGAAGGCGTCCGTTTGAATATCAATGTGGGCATCCAATACATTTCATCGTGGCTGAGCGGACAGGGAGCGGCTCCGATCCATAATCTGATGGAGGATGTGGCGACAGCAGAAATTTCACGGGCTCAGCTATGGCAATGGATCCGTCATCCGAAAGGGGTCCTTGACGATGGAAGGAACATCACCATGGAACTCTATGAACACCTGAAGCAGGAAGAACTGACGAAACTCAAAAGCCAATTAGGAGACGATCGATACAAGGAACGCCGATTCTCTGAAGCCGTCGACCTATTCGACCAGCTCATCCAGAACGACCAATTTACAGACTTCCTAACCATCCCTGGCTATCAGATCCTTTAAAGGGATAGAGGGACGGACCTCAATCACGAACGAACAATGACAACGGGAATATACATCGATATGTATAAATAAACAAAACCAAAAAAGGGAGAGATATAACATGGTAAAACCAACGAACGAACGTGTAACGGCACTACAGGAAAATTGGGAAATGGATCAACGCTGGAAGGGGATCACACGCTCTTACTCAGCTGAAGACGTTATTCGTTTAAGGGGTTCCATCGACATCGAGCACACTCTTGCCCGTCGCGGATCTGAAAAGCTCTGGAACCTTCTTCACGAAGAAGATTACATCAATGCCCTTGGCGCCTTGACCGGAAACCAGGCGGTCCAACAGGTAAGAGCCGGGCTGAAAGCCATTTACTTGAGCGGATGGCAGGTTGCAGCGGATGCCAATTTATCCGGACATATGTACCCCGATCAAAGTCTGTACCCGGCAAACTCTGTACCATCTGTCGTGAAGCGAATCAATCAATCCCTGCAGCGTGCCGACCAGGTTCATTATGTGGAGGGGGACGAATCAATCGATTGGTTCGTGCCGATCGTGGCCGATGCGGAGGCTGGATTCGGAGGTCAGCTGAATGTGTTCGAACTAATGAAAGGGATGATTGAAGCAGGAGCTTCTGCCGTCCACTTCGAAGACCAGCTTTCTTCTGAGAAGAAGTGCGGTCATCTTGGAGGGAAGGTGCTGCTGCCTACTCAAACGGCAGTTAAGAATCTTATCTCAGCCCGTCTTGCAGCGGATGTCATGGGCGTTCCGACGTTAATCGTTGCACGTACGGATGCGAATGCCGCGGACTTGATCACGAGCGATGTGGATCCTTATGATGCCCAGTTCATTACAGGTGATCGTACGCCGGAAGGCTTCTTCCGCACAAACGCTGGCCTGGATCAGGCCATTGCGAGGGGTCTTGCGTATGCGCCTTATGCGGACCTTGTGTGGTGTGAAACGTCTGAACCAAATCTTGAAGAAGCACGCCTTTTTGCAGAGGCCATCCATGCGGAACATCCAGGGAAATTACTGGCGTATAACTGTTCTCCGTCCTTTAACTGGAAAAAGAAATTGGATGATGAAACAATCGCCAAATTCCAAGTCGAGCTCGGGAAAATGGGATACAAATTCCAGTTCGTCACACTTGCAGGCTTCCACGCGCTGAACCACAGCATGTTCGAGCTTGCCAGAGGCTACAAGGATCGCGGTATGGCAGCCTATTCACAGCTACAGGAAGCAGAGTTTGCAAGCGAAAAGCATGGTTATTCCGCTACAAGACATCAGCGTGAAGTAGGAACCGGTTATTTTGATGAAGTATCAATGGTCATCTCAGGTGGAACCTCCTCTACAACGGCACTGAAGGGTTCAACGGAGGCAGCACAATTCTAAGATATTATTAAAATACTCATAAAGGTCCGTCCCTCCATAGCGAGGGACGGACCTTTATTTGTTTTGTTCTAGTACTATCGGAGTGAATTTGTGAATAAAGTAACTTTAGTTAAAAATTTATAAATATACTATTGATTTTATTAATATACACTCATATAATTAGACCTAATTTAAATTTACAGTCTGAGGTGAATGGTTTTGGATGTTGGTATAGTTGGTAGTACTGGGTATGGTGGTGTGGAGTTGTATCGCCTGTTGTCGAATCACCCGAATGTGAATGAATGCATTTTATATTCATCTTCTTTGGAAGGGACTTCCTATGCGGAACAGTATCCGCATTTAATCGGTCTTTCTCTTGAAAATGTGAAACCGATCATGATCGAGGAAATGCAAGAGCTTGATTTCGTATTCCTAGCCGTCCCTTCCGGTGTATCAAAGGAGCTCGCTCAGAAGCTTATCGGGAAAAAAGCAAAAATCATCGATCTTTCCGGAGATCTGCGTTTAAAGGAACCGGGCGAATATGAAGAGTGGTATAAAGGAGAATCGGCACCCGAACAACTACTCGACAAAGCGGTTTATGGACTAACTGAAATCAATCGAGAAACCATACGTGAGGCGGACTTGATCGCGAACCCGGGATGTTTCCCGACAGCGACACTGCTGGGAGTGGCTCCACTTTTTCAACACCATTTGGTGAAGCCTCATTCCTTTATCGTCGATGCCAAAACGGGATTATCCGGGGCCGGGAGAAAAGCAACTCAATCCAGCCATTTCTCCGAGACGCAGGAAAATCTACGAATCTATAAAGTCCATCAGCACCAGCACACTCCTGAAATCGAGCAGCAGTTGAAGATATGGGACAGTGGAGCGGGACCGATCACGTTTTCCACCCATCTCATCCCTATGACGAGGGGGATCATGGTGACGATGTACGCGGAATTAACGGAGGCCCACACCACAGAACAATTACATAGCCTCTACCACAACTACTATGAAGGGAAGCCTTTCATAAGATTACGTCCTACAGGTCAATTCCCGAGTACGAAAGAAGTATTCGGTACGAACTTCTGTGACCTTTCTATCCAATCTGATCCACGGACGGGCCGGGTAACGATTGTGTCGGTGATCGATAATCTTGTCAAGGGAGCGGCCGGTCAAGCGGTTCAGAATATGAATGTGATGACAGGGGCAGACGAAACGACCGGGCTTCATCACTATCCAATTTATCCTTAAAAGGGGGAGAATCAATGAAACTGGTAAAAGAAAAGGCGGTTCAACGTATCGAGGGAGGAACGATTCTGTCGCCCCTTGGATATAAGGCGGGAGGACTTCACACAGGCCTTCGTTATGCAAAGAAGGATTTCGGGGTCATTTACAGTGAGAAACCGGCATATTGCGGAGCGGTGTATACCCAAAGTCATTTTCAAGCGGCTCCCCTCAAAGTCACACAGGAAAGCATCTCTCAATCTCATAAACTTCAAGCGATCGTTGTCAACAGCGCGATAGCGAATGCGTGCACAGGAGAGCAAGGGCTTAAGGATGCGTATCAGACGAGGGAATGGATCGCCGGTCGATTTCAGATCCCTGAAGAGTTTGTAGCCGTCGCATCCACAGGGGTCATCGGCGAATGGCTTCCAATGGATAAGATGAAAAAGGGGTGCACCGAAATCGTGGTCGGGAAAAATCCAGAAGCTGCCCAGTCTTTCCAACAGGCGATCCTCACGACGGATACAATCGAGAAGTCGTCCTGCTGCCAGGTAGTGATTGACGGGAAGACCGTTACCATCGGTGGCTGTGCGAAAGGATCCGGTATGATCCATCCGAATATGGCGACGATGCTCGGCTTCATTACAACAGATGCCACGATTTCATCGGACGCTTTACAGAGCGCTCTCAAGACCGCCATCGATCAATCCTTTAATCAAATTACCGTTGATGGGGAAACGTCCACCAATGATATGGTCATCAGTATGGCAAACGGGATGATTGAGCATGAGGCATTGCATGAAGGTCATCCCGATTGGCATCACTTTCAAGAAGGATTGATCCTATTATGTGAAGACCTGGCCAAGCAAATCGCAAGGGACGGGGAAGGGGCAACCAAACTGGTGGAAGTGAGTGTCACGGGGGCCAACTCCCATCAAGAAGCCAATATCGTTGCAAAAAAAATCGTCGGTTCCAACTTGGTGAAGACAGCCCTATTCGGAGGTGATCCGAACTGGGGAAGAATCGTCGGAGCCATGGGACACAGCGGAGTGGACCTCGACCCTCATCAATGTGCTATCTCCATCGGGGACATTTTTGTATTTTCAAATGGCACGCCTCAACCATTCAATGAGGAAGAAGTCAGTCAGTATATGCAGGCTGAACAAGTGCTCATTAACGTCTTCCTGAAGAGCGGGGGAGGAATAGGAAAAGCCTGGGGGTGCGATCTTACGTATGATTACGTCAAAATCAATGCAAGTTACCGAACATAAACAAGTGATGGTGGTGAAGCTCGGCGGCAGTATCCTTTCTCGGCTATCCGTTCATTTCTATGAAAACATGAAGTATCTTCAGCAGCACTACCATGTGATCATCGTTCACGGAGGAGGGCCTGACATTACGGCTACACTCGAAAAGCTGGGGATTCAGTCGACGTTCCTGAACGGGCAGCGAAAGACCACCAATGACGTTTTCGATGTGGCAGAACAGATCTTAAAGGGCAAGGTGAATAGCGAATTAGTCCATCTCCTGAATCTCCAGGGAGTGAATGCCATCGGATTGAGCGGGTATGATGCCCAATTATTAAAGGCGAGTTTCGTAGATGAGGAGTCCCTTGGATTAGTGGGCAAAATCGAAGAGGTCAACCTAACGCTTTTGCACCATCTACTGTCCTTAAACTACTTGCCGGTCATCGCCCCCCTTGCTGTCACATTCGAAGGAGAACGGGTGAATGTGAATGCCGACCTGGTCGCTTCGGCCGTCGCCAAAGCCCTGAATGTAGATAAAATGGTGTTTGTCACGGATGTACAAGGAATCTTGAAAGATGGAGAACTTGTTTCACGTGTAACAAAGAAGGTCGTCGATCAGTACATCGAATCCGGTGTGATCTATGGAGGGATGATTCCAAAGGTTCAGGCAGCTTTATCCGTTCTAAGCGACCATATTCATGAAGTGATGATTGTCGGATGTCAGGATTCCATCATACAGGATGGGAAAATGATCGGTACACAAATAACAGGTGGAAAAGAGGTGCAAGCGATATGAGTCATGTATTTCCTACGTATAATCGGTTAGAGATAGAACTGGTGTCAGGCAAAGGCACGGAGGTGCAGGACCAGAATGGTACATCTTACTTGGATTTTATTTCGGGAATCGCCGTCTGTAATTTAGGGCATTCCCCATCTGTTGTAAAAGAAGCAGTGGAAGAACAAATGAGTAAACTTTGGCATGTATCGAACTTGTTTTCGATCACGAAGCAGGAAGAGGCTGCCACACTTCTCGCTTCAGCAAGCGGCCTGGATGCCGTCTTCTTCTGTAATAGCGGAGCGGAGGCGAATGAAGCGGCGATTAAACTTGCGAAGAAGCATACAGGGAAAACGAAGATCCTTACCTTCAAGCAGTCCTTTCACGGCCGGACCTTTGCGACGATGAGTGCAACCGGTCAAGAAAAGATCCATAGCGGCTTCGGCCCTTTACTGCCGACGTTTGAATATCTTCCATATAACGATGAATCGGCTCTTTCGAAGGTGAAGGGTGAGGATGTGGCCGCCATCATGCTGGAAGTCATCCAGGGAGAAGGAGGAGTCAATCCGGGAACCCTTTCATTTTTACAGGCGGTAGAAGCCAAATGCCGGGAAATGAATGCCCTGCTTATCATTGATGAAGTCCAGACAGGGGCGGGGCGGTCGGGATTACCGTTTGCTTATCAGCACTATTCCCTGGATCCGGATATCGTCACGGTTGCAAAAGGAATCGGAAGCGGATTTCCCGTAGGAGCCATGTTAGGGAAGGAAGCACTCATCCCGACCTTTTCCCCTGGGACACACGGATCGACTTTCGGAGGAAATCCATTAGCCATGGCGGCAGCGAAGGCGACTATGGAAACCATCTTTGATGAGGGATTCCTGCAAGATGTACAGCGTAAATCCGTATACTTTATAAACAAACTGAACGATCAGCTTATAGAGAATCCCATTGTAAAAGAAGTGAAAGGGATCGGTTTTATGATCGGGATTTCATTCCACAAGGAAGTAAAAGACATCATCACGGAACTTCGGGACAATGGATTATTGGCGCTTCCTGCCGGTACTCATGTGGTTCGGCTCCTGCCACCATTGACGGTGACGGATGAGGAGCTTGATCGGGCTCTTCATATCTTGATCAGCACGATCAATCAACATCAATCAGCCGAAGTATATTGATATTTTTTTAATTACAAATGTATAAAAATACTTAAATATAACTATTTATTCATAAATAGGAGGGCATCTCATGACAGGTTATTTATGTTTGGAAAACGGAAGCTCCTTTAAAGGGGAAGTCATCATGGATGAAAGTGACCCCGTTCAGGGTGAGATTGTATTTTTCACTGGAATGACAGGGTATCAGGAAGTGCTGACGGATCCTTCTTATAAAGACCAGATTGTCGTTTTCACTTACCCGCTCATCGGTCAGTACGGAGTGAATGAGGATGATTTCGAAAGCGGCGAACCCCAGGTAAAGGGGGTCATCATGCTTAACTCGCCAGATGTATATTCCCATTATCACGCCGCATCTTCCTTGAAAGACTATCTTGAGAAATGGAAGATCCCGTTCATGACAGGGGTGGATACGAGAGAGGTTGTAAAAGCAATCCGTGAAGGAGGAAGTCAAAACGCCTGTATTTCATACGTTGAAATGCTTCCTGAGAAGGAAAAATTGACAGGTCAGATCGGGAAGGTCGCGCTTTCAGAGATTCGTCAGATGGGGAACGGCAGCAAACAGATCGCTGTGATCGATTTCGGCGTCAAGAAATCGATTGTTACGAGTCTATTGGAAATGGACTGTTCCGTGACGGTCATCCCCTTTCACCGCCTCGAGTTATTGGACCAGTTGAGCATCGATGGCCTGGTGTTATCCAACGGCCCCGGGGATCCGAAGGAAATGATGAAGTTCTTACCTCAACTGAAGGAGAAAATCATGGAGACACCGACCCTGGGTATCTGCTTGGGGCACCAATTGATCGCCCTCGCGTTTGGCGGGGACACGGAACGATTATTATTCGGACACAGAGGAGCCAATCATCCCGTCATGGACCATCAAACGGGTGAGGTTTTCATCACCTCGCAGAATCATAACTATGTGGTCAAGAAGGATAGCTTGAACGGTACCGGCCTCGAACCGCGGTTTATAAATGTCAATGATGGCTCACTTGAAGGACTTCAGCATAAGGATAAGCCTATCCTTTCCGCTCAATTCCATCCTGAAGCGCGTCCAGGACCTGAAGATGCTTCATGGATATTTACACAATTCTATCAATCGATTAAACAACCAGGGAGAGAGAAAATGTATGCCTAAAGATTCCAGTATTCAAAAAATCCTGATCATCGGCTCGGGGCCCATCATCATAGGGCAGGCTGCTGAATTTGATTACTCCGGTACCCAAGGGTGCCTCGCATTGAAGGAAGAGGGCTATGAGGTGGTCCTCGTGAACCATAATCCCGCCACCATCATGACGGATACCGCTTACGCGGACAAAGTGTATTGTGAGCCCCTCTCAATCAAGTCGGTGACGGCCATCATTGAAAAAGAACGCCCCCATGGGTTGGTCGCAAGTCTGGGAGGCCAGACCGCCTTGAATCTTGCCGTCAAACTTGATGAAAAAGGGGTCCTTAGAAAGTATGATGTGAAGCTGTTAGGGACTTCCGTAGATTCCATCCAAAAAGGGGAAGATAGAGAAAAGTTCCGTTCCTTAATGGAAGAGCTCGGGCATCCGACGGCTGAAAGCAGCATTGTCCACGATCTGGAAGGAGCCGTGACTTTCTCTGAAAGTATCCCCCTTCCGATTATTGTCCGACCTGCCTATACGTTAGGCGGGAGAGGCGGTGGGATCGCTTCTACGATGGAGGAATACAAAAAGCTGGTTTTATCCGGATTGAAGGCCAGTCCCATCCATCAAGTCCTTGTGGAAAAAAGCATCGCCGGCTTCAAAGAGATTGAGTATGAAGTGATGAGAGATTCGAAAGGAAATTGTATATCGGTCTGCAATATGGAAAACTTCGATCCGGTAGGGGTCCATACGGGGGATTCCATCGTCGTTGCTCCCTCTCAGACCTTGACGGATCAAGAGTTTCATATGCTACGTACAGCGGCTTTCGATATTATCAATGCGCTTAAAGTAGTGGGAGGATGCAATATACAATTTGCTTTAGACCCTAACAGCAAACAGTACTATGTGATTGAAGTGAATCCTCGTGTAAGCAGGTCTTCTGCCCTCGCATCAAAGGCAACGGGCTATCCCATCGCCAAGATCGCGGTGAAGATTGCTGTCGGCTACACATTGGATGAGATCATCAACCCGTTGACAAGGACCACCTATGCAAGCTTTGAGCCTGCCCTGGACTATGTGGTGGTGAAGTTCCCGAGATGGCCGTTTGATAAGTTTCCGGAAGCGAACCGGGTGCTAGGGACGAAGATGAAAGCAACGGGGGAAGTGATGGCGATCGAGCGCTCATTAGAGGCCGCCTTTCAAAAGGCCATTCAATCATTGGATATCTCTATTGAGAACATATACAAGGGACTGTCAGAATTATCGGCTCAAGACTTGGAAAAAAAGATTGGTACACCGACGGATTCCCGTTTCTTTGAGCTGATGGAGCTATTAAGAAGGGGGCATTCGATTGTGGATCTTCACGGGAAGACAGGAATCGATGAGCTGTTCCTTTCAGTGATGAGTCATCTCGTGTCCGTGGAAAAGAAGCTTCAAAGCACGCCTCTTACTCCTGAGCTTTTGAAAGAAGCGAAAGAATTTCGATTTGAGGATCGGGCCATTGGTGAATTTAGTGAGAAATCAGAAGCGGATATCATAACGATGAGGGTGGAAGAGGAAATTGTACCTGTATTTAAAATGGTGGATACATGCGCCGGCGAGTTTGAAGCCATCACGAATTATGCCTACTCGACCTATTATGGTACCAATGAAATCGGACCTCTCGATGGAGAGAAGAAAGTCCTGATCATCGGGGCGGGGCCGATACGGATCGGTCAAGGAGTCGAATTCGATTACAGTGCCGTCAAGGCGATCCAACGCTTGAAAGAACACGGATACACGACGATCATGGTGAATAATAACCCCGAAACCGTCAGTACCGATTATGAAACGGCAGACCGATTATATTTCGAACCGATTACGGTTGAGTCGGTCCTCTCGATTATACACCACGAGAAAGTGGACTCGGTACTGGTGCAATTTGGCGGGCAGACAGCATTGAATCTTGCCGGGAAGTTGGAAGAAGCGGGTGTCCAGTTACTTGGGACTTCGGCAGATACCATTGATCGGGTGGAAGACAGGGAAAGATTTTATCAATTGCTTGACGATGGAGGAATTCCTCGTGTGAAGGGAGATATTTGTCACAGCAGGGAAGAAGCGCTGCAGGTGGCGCGTCATTTAGCCTTCCCACTTCTTTGTCGTCCTTCCTACGTCATTGGTGGAAAAGGCATGGTTAAGGTGACGACACCGGAAGAGATGCAGCGTTTCATTCAAGGAGCAGACGAAGAGTATTTTCCCATTTTAGTAGATGAATTTAAAGAAGGACGGGAAGTGGAAGTCGATCTTGTTGGCGACGGTGTAGACGCGTACGTTCCCGGTGTAATGGAGCATATTGAACGGGCGGGTGTCCACTCGGGTGACAGCATGTCCATCTTTCCTTCTGAATCCCTTTCAATGGGAATCAAGCAGAGGGTTGAAGAATATGCCGGTAACATTGTCTCTTCGCTTCATTATAAGGGGATCATGAATATCCAATTTCTACTACAGGATCAACAGCTATTTGTCTTGGAAGTGAATCCGAGGGCCAGCCGTACTGTTCCGATCGTCAGCAAGATCCTTGGCTTTTCGCTGATGGATATGGCGACCGATCTGATATGCAGGGAAAACCTCACGATCCATGACTTTGAGACTCCTGCCGAGGTGGACGGAGTCGGTGTGAAGTATCCGGTCTTTTCATCCCATGCCCTCCCGGAGATCGATCAAACACTCGGTGCGAATATGAAGTCGACGGGAGAAGGACTGTGTCTCGGTGAAACCGTCGAAGAAGCTTTGTATAAAGTGTTTGAAGACCTACATGAAGGAGTGGAGGCCGGGGGGACCCTTTACATCGACAGCGACCTGATCGAAATAAGTCAGTATCAGACTGCGAAGGAAGATACATTCAGTGACTGGATCAAAACCGACCATGCCTGTATCTACTTCAGTGATGAGGAATCGGAAGAATGGAAGAAGAAGAGAATCGCTGCACTAGAGGCAGGGGTCACGGTCATTACCGAAGCTGAAACCTTATACGCCTTCATTCGAAGTAAAAACACAGACAATGTTCAGCCGAAGCCTTTGGTCCATTCAAAAACCATGCAGGGAGTGATTTGAATATGATGAATTCGAACATCGCCACATCACCATATACGATCTCTTTGAAAGGGAGAGATCTCGTCACGTGGCTCGATTATACAGTAGAAGAGGTACACGAGCTTTTATCGCTTGCCAGCTATTTGAAAAAAAATCCTCATTCCAAGATTCTTGAAGGGAAGACCCTCGGAATGATTTTTGAAAAATCATCCACGAGAACAAGGGTATCCTTTGAAGCGGGGATGCTTCAAATGGGAGGTCACGCCATCTATTTGAATTCTCGTGATATCCAGCTTGGAAGAGGCGAATCGATTGAGGATACGGCGCGCGTCCTGTCATCATACGTGGATGGGATCATGATTCGAACATTCGAGACCGAGAAGGTGACGCAGCTGGCCGAATATGCGAGCATCCCTGTCATCAACGGGCTCTGTGATACGTATCACCCCTGCCAGGCATTGGCGGATGTCCTCACGATCCTTGAACATAAAGGGACGTTAAAAGGGGTGAAGGCAGTGTACATCGGGGACGGAAACAATGTAGCGCACTCCTTCATGATTCTCTGTGCCATGCTTGGGATGGAGGTCGTCGTTTCCTGTCCTGAAGGGTATGAGCCAGGTAAAGAAATCATTGAAAGTACGATGAATCTAGCCAAGAAGAGCGGCGGGAGCTTTGAACTGACGCATGACCCGAATGAAGCAGTAAAAGGCGCTGACGTCGTCTACACCGATGTTTGGGCCAGTATGGGGCAGGAAGAAGAAGCCATTCAACGTATTGAAGACTTTAAAGGATATCAAGTCAATGAAGGGTTGCTTGCCCAAGCGGCACCTGATGTGACGTTCCTTCACTGCCTTCCCGCCCATCGTGAAGAAGAAGTCACGGCAGCCGTTATCGACGGTCCCCATTCAGCCGTATTCCAACAGGCCGAAAATCGTTTACACGTTCAAAAAGCGATATTGCAATCGGTGTTGGTTTAAAGGACAAAAGGTCCGCTCATATTTATGGGCGGACCTTTTAGTTGCCTCAAAGTACCCCCATAAGCGAAAATGGGACAGAACCAAATGGACACATGCAAACATATAGTGTAGGGGAAACTGTAATAAGACGTTTTGGAGGTGCAGTGTTTTTTGAGTAAACCAACTTTAGATGATTACCTGGAAAACGGAATGTATGGGCAAAAGCAAACAAAGCCTGATGAAAGAAGGAAATTCCTCGGAAGCCTGCGAGAACGGATCGTCATCGCCTTGACCCAAAGTCAGGTAAGGGAAAAGGGCGTGTACAAGGAAGTCCAGGATAATTTAAAAAAGCATCCGGATGCGACGCTTTTATTAAATGGAAACATGAGCTACACCTATTTATCTAAATACATCAAGCTTGCCGATGCGCACCATGTATCGTTTTCCATGGTCACCAATAAGGGGACCGAAACGGATATCGGGCTCGTTCTTGCTTATGATCATGCCATTGATCAAGAAGAGATTTATGTGCAGAAAAAAAGTGAGAAAGTGGTCGAAGCAAAATCAAAATCGAAAAAAAAGAAAAGCCTATTTTCCTCTATTAAAAAGAAGCTCTTCTAACCGTGCCTGTCCTTTTGGAAAAAAGAGAGTTTGAACAACCCTTTCAACGTCGCTGGGATGATGAAAAGAATGAAGAGGATCCGGAACAAATGGTACCCGGTGATGATGGAAAGGTCTGCATGGACTGCTTGTCCCACCAATGCCATCTCGGCCATGCCTCCCGGAGCCAGGCTGATAAAGGCAGTGAGGAATGAAATGCCATGCCAGCGACTCAACAGTACGCTGAGACCTGCACAGCACAAAAGCAGGCAAAGGGAAGTAAATAATGACCATAGGATAAACTTGCCCATTGCTCCCGATGACGAGAAATTCATCATGAAACTAAAGTAAATGCCCAAAGATAATTGAGCCAGGATGATGAACAGACCGGGCATTTGTGGAACCGGCGATTCAGCGATCATGAAGCCGCCGATCACTAAGATCGGGCCAAGCAACGTCGGGGTGGGCAAGTGGATTTTTTTGGCCAGGACCCCTGATGCGACAGCGATCGCAAAAAACAGGACAAACCCCCATTGAAGGTCAGGCATTTCAAACGAATGTGCGGCAGTCCCGGAATCCGTTTTATCACCAGCCAGTAGGGGGCTGAAGACGAGGAACGGTACCACAAAGATGACAGAAAGCAGCCGGATGACCTGAAGGATCGTCACGACTGTTAAATCGATGTTCTTCATTTCCTCCCCGAGAGTCACCATTTGTGAAAGTCCACCGGGAATGCTCCCTGTAATGGTTGAGGTTAGGCCGATCCCTGTCATAGTAGACGTAATGTAAGCGAGAAACATGCTGAAGACGATAAGGGTAACCGTCGTCGTCAGCATGGACGGAAGCTGGGTAAAGATTTCGATCATCGTCTTTTGACTGAATGATTGCCCGATGGCATAGCCGACGATGATCAATCCAAGGTCTCGGAGATAAGACGGCCAGGCGAATTCGAGCTTTGTCCATTTGTTGAGGAGAAAGACTGAAACCATGGAACCGAGCAGCCAGGACAGGGGAAGGTGAAGGAGCGTGAACACGCCTCCACCTAGGACACCTGCTATAAAGGCTAATAAAATGGGATGCATGCTGAAAATCCTTTCTTGTTATAGAAGGCAATCAAGTGTTCAGATGGAGAAAGCGGTCGGGATCGAGCCGGCTTCCTTCTGCAACAATGGCAGTCATGCCTTTATCGGAACCGGATTCATGCATTTCTCCTGCCTGCCAGTAGACGGCCATTCCCGGTTCGACCATGATTTTCTCTTCTCCTTCGATCCTCACCCAGCCACTTCCCGATGTGATCATAAGAAGCTGATCGCACATGGCGGGATGCATTCCGAGCACACTTTCTGCTTCTAAATAAAAGTACCCAATCTGAAATGACTCATCCGGCTTCAGCAAAGGATGAATGGTCACGTTTTGACTATTGAATTTTTCTATGGATTTTCCGGTAGTTTGTTTGAAACTGTATATTCTCATAGGATCACCTCTATAGGTATAGGTTCTGCTTTGAAGTGGAGGAATCCTTTAATTTGGGAGGAGAGATTGTGTAGTATACAATATATGTAAAATAACGCAATGATAAAAATAAAGACGCAATGAAGGACGAAAACGACGCAATAAATTAAAAAACGACGCAATCCCCTCGTAAAATGACGCAATCAAAGCCTGAAATGACGCAATCACTACGCGCTTTGCCCCATATTGACCGTCTTGTCCGCGTGATCCCCAAACTGAAACGTCTAAAAAAATGAACGAACCTGCCGCCCAATCGTCCTAGATATACCATCCATGACCACTTCCCAACTAAAACAGACAATCTATCCTTTCGACTCAACATTTTTACAAGAATGCTTCCCTCACAAAATCACACCCACCCCTAATTTCATGGTAGAATGAAACGAGGTATGGACAAGTATGGTAATCACGTATCATAGTTGCTTTAATGAAGCGAATTTTGGTATTATCAATAGTATTGTGAGTGTTCGAACATATACGGAGGTGAAGAAGATGTCTAGAATTTCTGAAGAGCAAGTGAAGCACGTAGCACACCTTGCACGACTAGCCATCACAGAGGACGAAGCGAAGAAGTTTACGACTCAGCTGGATGCGATTATCGGGTTTGCCGAACAGCTGAATGAATTAGATACATCAAGTGTGGAAGCGACCAGTCACGTACTGGATATGAAGAACGTTATGCGTGAAGATAAGCCTGTTGATGGATTACCGCGTGAAGAAGTATTGAAGAACGCACCAGACAAACAAGATGGACAAGTTCGCGTTCCATCGATCTTGGACTAAGGAGGGGACCTCATGTCATTATTTGACCATAAATTATCAGAACTTCATGAGCTTTTACATAAGAAAGAAGTATCTGTCACAGATCTAGTAGACGAGTCATACAAACGCATTGATGCCGTTGAAGATAAAGTAAAGGCATTTTTAACATTGGATGAAGAGAATGCCCGTAATAAAGCGAAGGAAATGGATTCCAAGCTTGGTACGGATGAATCGAAGGGCCTTCTTTTTGGAATGCCGATCGGGATCAAGGACAATATCGTCACAAAAGGTCTTCGTACCACTTGTGCAAGTAAAATTCTTGAAAACTTCAATCCGATTTATGATGCGACGGTCATGAATAAATTACATAGTGCCGATACGATTACAATCGGTAAATTGAATATGGATGAGTTTGCAATGGGTTCCTCCACTGAGAACTCCGGTTTCCAGAAGACGAGCAACCCATGGAATCTTGAAACGGTTCCCGGTGGATCTTCAGGTGGATCAGCAGCATCCGTTGCTGCAGGGGAAGTTCCTTTCTCATTAGGTTCTGATACAGGTGGATCGATCCGCCAGCCGGCAGCATTCACGGGTACGGTCGGATTAAAACCGACTTATGGACGTGTATCCCGTTTTGGTCTAGTAGCATTTGCTTCATCTCTTGACCAAATCGGACCAATCACTCGTAACGTTGAGGATAACGCGTACTTACTACAAGCCATCGCTGGTCTTGATCCAAATGATTCCACGTCAGCCAATGTAGAGGTTCCGAATTATGCGGAGGCTCTAACAGGTGACGTCAAAGGAATGAAGATCGCAGTACCGAAAGAATACTTAGGTGAAGGTGTCGGGGAAGAAGCCCGTCAAGCCGTTCTTGCTTCACTGAAAGTATTGGAAGGCATGGGTGCAACATGGGAAGAAGTTTCTCTTCCGCACTCTAAATATGGTGTGTCAACGTACTACTTATTAGCTTCTTCTGAAGCATCAGCAAACCTTGCCCGTTTTGACGGTGTTCGTTACGGCTACCGTACTCCGAACGCAGAGAATCTTCTTGACCTTTACAAGAAGACACGTGCAGAAGGCTTCGGGGACGAAGTGAAGCGTCGTATCATGCTTGGAACGTTTGCTTTAAGCTCAGGTTACTATGAAGCTTATTATAAGAAAGCTCAACAGGCGCGTACACTGATTAAGAAAGACTTTGAAGATGTATTTGCGAAATACGATGTTATCATTGGACCGACAACACCGACACCAGCTTTCAAAATCGGTGAAAAAATCGATGATCCATTAACGATGTATGCGAACGATATTTTAACGATCCCAGTGAACCTTGCAGGGGTACCGGGAATTTCTGTTCCATGTGGATTCTCTTCAACAGGACTGCCGCTTGGACTTCAAATCATCGGTAAGCATTTTGACGAAAGCACGATTTATCGCGTCGCTCACGCATTTGAGCAGGCGACAGATTTCCATACAAAAAGACCACAACTGTAAGGGGTGAAATCAATGAACTTTGAACCAGTAATCGGACTAGAAGTCCACGTAGAATTAAAAACGGACAGTAAGATGTTCTCTCCGGCACCGAACCATTTCGGAGCGGAGCCGAACACAAATACAAACGTGATCGACCTTGGATATCCTGGTGTTCTACCGGTAGTAAACAAGCGTGCCATTGAGTTCGGAATGAAGGCGGCCATCGCATTGAATTGTGAAATTGCTACGGATACGAAGTTTGACCGTAAAAACTATTTCTATCCGGATAACCCGAAAGCGTACCAAATCTCTCAATTTGATAAGCCAATCGGTGAAAATGGCTGGATTGAAATCGAAGTGAATGGTGAGAAGAAACGGATCGGTATCACTCGTCTTCACCTTGAAGAAGATGCTGGGAAACTGACTCACTCAGGTGACGGCTATTCCCTTGTCGACTATAACCGCCAGGGAACGCCTTTGATCGAGATCGTATCCGAGCCGGACATCCGTACACCGGAAGAGGCATATGCGTATCTTGAGAAATTGAAATCCATTATCCAATACACAGGTGTTTCTGACTGTAAGATGGAAGAAGGATCGCTTCGCTGTGACGCCAATATTTCTCTTCGTCCAATCGGTCAGGAGAAATTCGGAACGAAAGCCGAGCTTAAAAACCTGAACTCCTTTAACTTTGTGAAAAAAGGATTGGAGTATGAAATCGTACGTCAGGAGAAGGTACTTTTATCTGGAGGATTGATTCAACAGGAAACGCTTCGTTTCGATGAATCAACGGGTAAAACGATCCTAATGCGTGTGAAAGAAGGATCGGATGACTACCGTTATTTCCCTGAACCAGACCTATTGCATCTTCATATTGATCAAGAATGGATGGATCGCATCCGTGCTGAGATCCCTGAGCTTCCGGATGAGCGTAAAAAGCGCTACGTAGAAGAGATGGGACTGCCTGCATACGATGCTATGGTTTTGACATTGACGAAAGAAATGTCTGATTTCTTCCAAGAAACCGTGGAAGCGGGTGCTGATGCGAAGCTTGCGTCCAACTGGCTGATGGGTGAAGTGTCTGCATACCTAAATGCTCAGCAAAAAGAGCTGGACGATGTAAAGCTTACGCCTAAAGGTTTAGCTGGCATGATCGAATTGATTGAAAAAGGGACGATTTCTTCCAAGATTGCGAAGAAAGTGTTCAAAGAACTAGTAGAAAACGGTGGAGATCCTGAACAAATCGTGAAAGATAAAGGCCTTGTTCAAATTTCGGACGAAGGTGCTTTACTCAAGATTGTGACGGAAACGCTGGATGCGAATCCACAATCTATTGAAGACTTCAAGAACGGGAAAGACCGTGCCATCGGCTTCCTTGTCGGTCAAATCATGAAAGCGACAAAAGGACAGGCTAACCCGCCGCTTGTAAACAAATTATTACTTCAAGAAATTCAAAAACGATAATCATTTCATAAGGAAGCCCTGTGAAAATTCCCTGTTTTCACAGGGCTTTTTTCGTTTGAGGGACGGACCTTGAATTTTATTCAAGGTCCGTCCCTCTTTTTCGTTCAAGTTTTCCTGATTTGAGTGATTTTTGTCCATTTTGTATAGGTCATTTAACCCGAGGTTGAAAAACGAGAAATCTAGGTCTTTAGGCTCGTTCGTCATGAAAGAGGCTTGTATTATAGTATATTTAATGTTTTAAATAGTTAGAAAATTCTTATAAAGAGGTGTTGTAATTGAAGAAACAAGTCGTTGCATTGGGATTAACAGCAGGTTTGATGATGAGTCCGGTATTGGCTCCAGAAGCATTTGGAGCTTCGAATGTGAGTGAGAAAGTGAATTTTAATTCACAAATGGGGACTCCTCAATTTATTTCTGGTCAATTAACAAAAGCGTCATCAAAGGCTCCGGAAACAATTGTTTTCGATTATTTAACGGAGAAGCAAAAGACCTTCAAATTTAAAGGTGATGCAAAATTATCCTTCAAAGTAAAAGACAAACAGAAAGATGACTTAGGATTTACATACCTTCGCATCCAGCAAGTGTACAAAGGGACGCCAGTTTATGGTGCCGAATTAACTGCCCATGTGAACAAGGATGGGGTTTTGACAGCATTATCCGGAGCTCCGATTGCGAACCTGGATGCCAAACAGGACTTGAAGAAAGCCAAAAAAGTATCCAAAAAAGAAGCTGTATCAATGGGTGAAAAAGATTTGGTGAAAGCAGTCGGAAGTCAGCCTGATTATGAATATGCACCTAAGTCTGATTCAGTGATCTATGTAAAAGATGGGGAAGCCCATTATGCATATCTAGTAAACTATAATTTCCTAGCACCAGAACCAGGGAACTGGAACTATTTCGTGGATGCTGTCACAGGGGATATCTTGGGCAAAGTAAATGAAATCCATGAAGCAGGTGGAAAACCTGGCGGTGGAGGCGCTGTTACAGGAGGAACAAATACTGTAGGTTCAGGTAAGGGCGTACTTGGAGATACAAAATCGTTGAATACGTACCTTGCTTCTTCAACCTATTATCTTCAGGATCTGACGAGGGGTTCAGGAGTGTTCACGTATGATGGAAAGAATCGTACCCGCTTGCCAGGTTCGCTGTGGGCAGATAGTGACAATGTCTTTAATGCAAGCTATGACGCGGCTGCTGTAGATGCTCATTACTACGCAGGGAAAACGTATGATTACTATAAGAATACACATAATCGCAACAGTTATGATGGAAATGGCGGCGCACTTAATTCGACTGTCCACTATGGCAGAAACTATAATAATGCATTCTGGAACGGCCAGCAGATGGTATACGGTGATGGAGACGGTTCGACATTCATTTCCCTTTCAGGTGGAGTGGACGTTGTGGCACATGAACTGACTCATGCTGTTACAGACACGACAGCCGACCTGATCTATCAAAATGAATCAGGTGCGATCAACGAATCCATGTCCGATATCTTTGGAACATTAGTAGAGTTTGATGCCAATATTAATCCGGACTGGGAGATCGGGGAAGACATCTATACACCTAATAAGAGCGGGGATGCCCTTCGTTCCATGTCTGACCCGACAAAATACGGTGATCCGGATCACTATTCTGTAAGATACACAGGAACTCAAGATAACGGCGGGGTTCATATCAATAGTGGTATCGGAAACAAGGCCGCGTACCTGTTAAGTCAAGGTGGTACACACTATGGGGTGAGTGTATCGGGAATCGGAAACGCTAAGACCGGAAAGATTTATTACCGTGCCCTTACTCAATACTTAACACCATCTTCTAACTACAGCCAGCTTCGTTCAGCAGCAGTCCAAGCGGCTACAGATTTATATGGTGCAGGAAGTGCTGAGGTGGCAAGTGTAAAAGCGGCGTATAATGCTGTTGGCGTTAACTAAATAATGGATTGAGAAGAAGGGCTGTAATGGCTCTTCTTTTTTTATGGTAATGAATTGTTCGAATACGATTCAATGAAGGTGCATGCTTACATTTGCTTTCTTTTTGCCTTTTCCAGAATCTGTTTGGCAAGGCGGTAGTACGTATCCGCTTCCACTTTCGATTCCGCTCTTTTTAACTGCATCATGTAGTTTTGGAATCGAAGTTTGTCGACTGACGAGACTTTCATCACAATTTTTCTCATAATGGCGCTCCTTTAGTGGACAAAATTGCGTCCAATTATCTATTCTGAATTTTCTGTAAATAATATATAATATTAGTAAATGATTCCAGAGGGTGGATAGAATGTCCTTATTTGAAGTGATCTTGTTGCCAATGTTAATGGGTGGTATTGGAGGCTTAGGACATATTCTGGTTTTCAAAAATGGTCATTTCACTTTTCCAAGAAAATTTATCGATGACCGAGGTGAGAAACATTATCTTTTTGGCTCAACAAAGGATATTATCATAGGCGTTCTAGCAGGATATCTGTCTGTGTTACCGGTAGTCGAAACAGTCCCCATTTGGTATGTGATCTACATTAGTTTATTATCAGGTATCGGGGGAAGTTCCGTCATTACACGGAAAATCGAACAGAATTTAGCAAGCACCAAAGCATCCTATATTCAAGAGCTATCTCATTATCAGCTCGAACCGACCTCTAAGGGAGGATCTACAAACCATAATGAGGTGAAACCTGTTGGCGAAGTGGAAGAAAAAAAGAATCAAGGTTGAACTGCCACCAGAAGAATATGAAAAGGCGAACCACTATCTAAAGAGATTGAAGGAGGCAGATAGCCTAGTCGAGCTGAACTACTACTACAATAAAGTGGCAAAAATAATTGAGAAATCACAGGATGTCTAAGATGGTTCAATGGAAAGAATCGTCCTATATCCATTTAATGTAACCATAAAAAGCGAGGATGAAACTGACAATTGAGTCAGCTTTTTTTCTGTCAAAAAAAGATGTATGAAAGATACATCTCTTTTCCATACTTACCAATTTCCATCCCCCTCTGGAAAATGGTTGAGGAGTAGCTTCTTGGCTATTCCTTTTTTTATGGAAGAGCATCGCGGGGGAGCAGTTCATTGGAACCTGTTCACGGAGTTGCTTTTCTTATATTATATTCCTACAGGCATAATCGTACAATTGAAATTTTAGTAGGAGATTTCACTTGTAGAATAAAAGAATTATGAATATGCTAGAGAGAGAATTTCCGAGAATAGTGTGCAGCGATTCACGGTGGTGGAACGCTGGAGGAGGAAGAAAATGAACTTAAATCAATGGTTTGATAAAGGAATGACATCTGAAGATTATATAGAAGGCATGACTGTTCATAAAGAGAATACAGTAACCATTCGGACGGGCTTTAGCGTTCCAGAAGATGATATAGAAGTGCTCAAGCAACTTGGAGGCCATTCGTTACGTGTGATTGCGATCACGGAGGATTGGTGTGGAGACGCCATGTTGAATATCCCGATCCTTCTTAAAGTGGCAGAGGAGGCCAATATTGAAGTACGGATGGTCCTGAGGGATGAAAACCTTGAATTGATGGATCAATATTTGACCAATGGAACGTCAAGAGCGATCCCGATCTTCATTTTCATCGATCGGGACGGAAATGAAAAGCTGGTATGGGGCCCGAGAGCGCCAATGGTCAAAAAAATCGTCGATGATGAGCGGGCAAAGCTTCCGCCGAAAGATCACGAACTCTTCCCTGAAAAACAGAAAGAAATGATCCAACGCTTGACCTCACAATATAACAAGGATGAACAGGTATGGCAGGAAGTGTACGAAAGCTTGAAAACGAGCCTCGTTCAAAGCGTATTGATGTAAGATGATAGTTGGAATGGAAGACTTCCGGACGCTGAACTCGGGGGTCTTCTTCCATGTCATTCACGGTGCCTCATCCATGCTCAAAATGAAATGGTAAAAAGTGCCCGATACGATGGTATTTATTGCCGGTTCACGAATAACCTTATTCACGTTAATATGGTATAGGATGAGGAGTTGAAGCATCATGATTCACCAAAAGACAAATACCATTGTAATAGAAGCGCTGAATAAATTTCCCCATAAAATTCACATTAAATTGGGAGAAATCCTGCGCGAAAGAGGATTGACTCAAGGCGATCTTCATCGCTTAACAGGTTTAAGAGTGGCGACGATCAATGAGCTAGTGAATTTCAAGAAGAAATCCTTGACGGTGGCTCATCTTGTATCCATCATGATCGCCCTTAGAATCACAGACATCCGTGATCTTATTGAAATAGAATTCGACCAGGAAGTACAGGACTACTTCAATGAAGAAAATCAACGGATGAAGAACGGATTCACTCCAGACCTGACCAAAACCGCCGAACAAAACGTAAAGCGGATCGCAGCTGGAGCAAACAACTAAAAGAACATCCATCACACACCAAACGGTCATGCCACATGACCGTTTTTTTTTGTTTTATGATGGAGGGACGGACCTCTATTTACTCCCTTTATATCTGGATTTAATGATAGAAATATAGTATCTCTCAAGGTTTAGTACCGACTAAAATAGGATATTTTCTAATAGTGAACAGTAGTTTAATAGATATTAAATTATGACGATATAAAGACCATCGAGGTCCGTCCCTCAACAGGGCTCTGCAGGAATTTCTTTTTGGGATGCAGAATGTAGTAGATGTGTAAGGCAGCATGAATGGACGGCTGTTTGTTGGGCGGGTTTGTGATGGAGTTGACATGAAATCGTAACGTTCAGTAGAGTGAAAATCAATTATGATAGGGGAAGAGAGTAAATGGAAGTGAATTTTGGTAATGTGACCTCCCGTTATGCTGCGTCTTGTGATGATATTCCGCATCAATTTTTTGATACGTTAAAGGTAAGAGGAATTGTGTGGGAAGGAAAGAAAGTGGCCGAAATCGGATCGGGCACCGGAGCTCTGACAAGAAAGCTTCATAAGCGTGGAGCCGAGGTGATTGGTGTGGAGCCTTCTATTGAAATGAGGAAAACGGCCAAGGCTTTGGAGAAGAAACAATACTTAGAGATTCCTTATCTGACAGGTACGGCGGAATCGACGAATTTGCCAGACCGCTATTATGATATCGCCATGATCCACAGAAGCTGGGATTTATTTGATCGACCGAAAGCGAACAATGAAATCAAGCGGATATTGAAAGATAAAGGAACGTTCATTGTGAGCGATTCCACCTTCCTGCTGACTCAGGAAGTAGTCCGGGATACGATGACATTTTTATATGAAAATATCGATCAATCATCCACAGAAGCAAAAGCGGATCCTAGCAATCAGGTGAATGGATTTCCTGTGGAATGGTTGTTAGAATGGCAGCAAGCTGATTTTATCGTGAAAGATTTTTACACCTTTAACTATGCCGTGAATTTCACTATTCAGTCCTGGTGTGAACGCGTGGGATCCCTGTCCTTCCTAACTCACTTGGAGGATACGGAAATAGAAGGATTGCTGCAATCCCTACATACCTTCTTGTCCAGGCGTTACGATTCTCACCATGAGTTTACTCTTCAGCACCAGTTTACAGTCTGCCTGATGAAAAAGTAGAAAGAGTGATCGGATTGGAAGCAGTAAAAAAATATGTGAACTATTTAAATATGGATATCGAGCCTCCTACGTTGAACTATTTACAACGGCTGATCCAGCAACATTTGATCCGCATTCCTTATGAGACGTTTAGTAAATTTTATTATTTCTCCGAAGGAGAATCCTTTGTGCCTTCGTTAGAGACATTCGCGGAGAATCTCCACTTGAAAGGGTGGGGGGGAACCTGCTTTACTTTAAATATCAATTTCGGGAGGCTGTTGAAGGAATTAGGATTCCACTGTTCATTTGTCAGAGTGAACCCAGGTCACCTCGGATTGATGATCGAGATTGAACATCGAAAGCTATATGTTGATGTAGGATACGGTTCTCCGATCATGAAGCCGGTCGAGCTTGAGGCGAGACAGCGACATCTTCTTCACGGATTTGGGGAGGAAATCATTTTTACACAGAAGGACATAGGAGAATTTGAAGTCGATCGTCGTTCAAATGGAAAGACCTTTGTGAAAAAGACCATTGAATGGGTTCCTCTTGAAGAGGAAGAATTGGAGTCTGACATTCAAGCCTCCTACTTGGATTCAGATGACAACATCACGATGAGGAGGATCACGGCCGTCCGCTTTCAGGGCAACCAGTGCTACTTCCTCCGTAACCAGACGTTGAAGGTCATGACATACAGGAATATCCGTGAATATCAAATGAAGGATATGGATAGATGGAAAGACGTCATTGGGGAAGTCTATCATTTCGATATGAGGTCACTTGAAGAATCTATCCAGTTTTTACAAAAACGGAATATCAAACTATTTCCATAGCCGTTCAGAATATCGTGGTGATATTCTGGACGTTTTTTTGTTTGGGGAGGTTTAAGGCAAATGAACTACTCTAATTTGAGCTTTTCGATCATAAATATATATAACGATCCTGTATGGAATGAGATTCCAACGGTGTCCAATTATGTATTCTTTCTGACAATCTTCCGTAAGATCGGTTAACGGGCTTCTGGAAATTCGATATTTCATTAGATTTTTCTACTGAAAAGAGTTATGATATTGACCGGTGGAGGAATAGAAGAAAATCTCCCTTTACAACACATTTTGCATGAATAATTCAATTTGGTATATGATGTTAAAAGATGGTATATAAATGGACGAGTTTTTGAATTAATACAGATTAGGATGATGGGTATGAAACGAGCACGAATAATATACAATCCTACTTCAGGACGGGAGCTTTTTAAGAAGCATTTGGCTGAAGTATTAATTAAGCTTGAGCAGGCAGGATATGAAACTTCGGTTCACGCAACCATTTGCGAAGGGGATGCGACCGAAGCGGCACGTCTGGCTGTTGAACGCCAATATGATATCGTTGTGGCTGCAGGCGGGGACGGTACGCTAAATGAAGTCGTCAACGGCTTGGCCGAACAGGAATACCGACCGAAGCTTGGAATTGTTCCCATGGGGACAACCAATGACTTTGCCCGGGCACTGCATATTCCAAAGGATATCAGCTCAGCCATTGACGTGATCACGAAGGGTGAGACGATCCCGGTCGATATCGGACGCATGAACGAACGCTACTTCATTAATATTGCCGGCGGGGGAAGAATTACGGAGTTGACCTATGAAGTGCCGAGTAAGCTTAAAACCATGATGGGACAGCTTGCTTATTACTTAAAAGGGATTGAAATGCTTCCTTCCATCAAGCCGACGGACGTATCGATTGAATATGACGGCAAGCTGTTTGAAGGGGAGGCCATGCTCTTTCTGATCGGACTGACCAACTCGGTCGGAGGCTTCGAGAAATTGGCTCCCGATGCCTCAATCAATGACGGCTTATTTTCACTCCTGATTCTGAAGAAAACGAATCTGGCAGAATTTATCCGAATCGCTTCCCTTGCTGTACGCGGGGAGCATGTGAATGATCCGAATGTCATCTACACTCAGGCCAATCGAATCAAGATCAAGGCGAAAGAAAAGGTACAGCTCAATGTAGACGGCGAGCTTGGAGGAGTCCTCCCTGCAGAATTCGAAAACCTGTATCGTCACCTACAAGTATTCGTTCCACTCGATAAAATCCGCCCGGAAGATAAAGCTGAATAATATAAAAAGGAATGCCACAGGGGTTATGGCATTCCTTTTTTATTTTGGCTCTTTAGGAAAGGTTGTGGTTATTTAAATCACATGATCTACGAGTCGGCGGGCTGTATGGTAAAGGGAACTGCAGTCCATTTTCAGTAGGAGTCTACGTAGTTCCTCTCACCCACTAAACAATCATTTGGTGACAGAGCTAGATGGTCATTAGAAATTAAGTAAGAAACTAAAGATTTATATTAACTACAATCCCTCACTTAAGAGTAACAAACGGATACTTAGAATGTTGATTGGAGCGGAAGATGCTCGACTCCTGCGGGAAACGCTGGACAGGACGAAAAGCGGAGGCGGCTCGTTCAGCCCCGACAAGCATAAGATGAATGAGCCGGGAAGGCGGTTTTTGCCTTCTTGGCTCATTTAGCTTATGACCTCGAGGGGCTAGCCGCCGTAGCTGGATCTTGAGACCCCACAGGGCTTTAGCCCGAGGAGGCTCGCCGCCAGCCCCGCGGAAAGCGAGCATCTGGAGCGGAAATCAACATCTGCTCGCTTTTTCAAAAACAACAAAGTTTACGAAAACAGCATTTTATTTTAATAGAATCTAATGGAGAATACTCCAAACCTCTCTAATGAACAAGCAAAAAGATAGAAAAAGACAAAGGGAATCCGATCAAGAAGCCCCAGCCGATCTGCTGCTTATGACGGAATGGTACCTTCCTGACAATCCAGGATAAGAGATGGGCCGCGATCACAAAAGCAAAAACCCATATCAATTGCCCGACCACGAATACGAATAAATAGGCAAGGATGGATTCCTTATTCATCAAGAGCGTTATTCCAAATCCAAAGGTCAAAGTTAGAAAGGTGAGTCCGATTAATATATAGGGCAGCCACCACCTTCTTGACTTAAGGGCGAATAATACCCCAAGAAAAACGTTTCCTACAAGGATAAGGTTTACTAAGAAGTCTGGGTTCATATTTATCTACCTTCTCTTTCTAGAATTGTTGCACATACCATTGTACCCTTTGTAGATCGGATGAAACGCGGTAAGTTTTAACATCCTATCAAGTAAAATGAAGAATTACATGAATCTGTTTAATTTCTAAATCTATTGTCATCCTTACTGGAAAAGTGCAGCCCTCTGTTAAAATTTGTATTCCCCACCACTCGCTGACTATGGTACAGTGAATAAAAAGAATGTCGGACAATAAGTCACTGGAGGGTGAATTCAATGTATATCGTACATTCAACATTTTGTGTTCCCGATGAAAAAGCGGATGAAGTAATCTCTATCTATCATTCCCGTTCAGGTTTGGTAGACAAGGCTGAAGGGTTTCAACGATTCCTGCTCTTGCAAAATGAAAAGAAGCCGGGAGAAATCACCGTCCATATGGAATGGGATAAAAAGGAACACTTTATGTCATGGGTACAGAGTGAAGACTATAAGCGGATTCATGAGCTGGAGAAGAAATATCCGGATCAAGAGCTTGCATCCATCATTCCATCCATTGACCGTTATAAGGTGGTGGCGTACTGATGGAAAATAAGTATAAAAGCGTCATAGATGAAGCGGTTATAAAATTGTACGAACGGTACCCGGAATTGGATGATCGATACGGTGAAACCGGGCGAAAGAAATGCTATGAAGATAATATCCATCATTTCAACTATCTGGAGTCTGCCGCTGATGTAGGCGAATCAAAAGTGTTTTCCGACTATGCCCTCTGGTTGAACAGTGTACTCGTAAGCAGGGGAATGAAATCGGACCACCTCATCGATAATTTCAAATGTATCATGGAATCCCTGGAGGAGCACAAGGTGGAAAAGGGGGAAGCCTTCAAGCTCTATCTGAAACAGGCAATCGAGTCCATCCAGTTCGCAGATAAGGAAAACATCCCAACAACCTGAACCAAAAGCATCGATCCATAGTGTTCGATGCTTTTTTATATAGAGAGGGACGGACCTCCAACGATTTCATTCTCCGTCATCATTTATGGTACAATCAGTAGAGTCTTAAAAAGGAATTCGTAAAGGAAGATATACGTGAGTAAAAAAGCACCTGTTCAAAAAAATGATTATATAGATGAAGCCGTATTCGAAGACCTGACCCATGACGGGAATGGCGTTACCAAGGTCGACGGATACCCATTATTCGTTCCTAACGCCCTTCCTGGAGAAGAAGGTCAGGTCAAAGTCGTGAAAACGAGTAAAGGCTACGGTTTCGGCCGATTGACGGAACGCACGAAGGAAAGCAGTTTCCGACAAGAGCCCCCATGTCCGATATACCGGGAATGCGGAGGATGCCAAATCCAGCATATGACCTATGAAGGACAGCTGAAAGCGAAGGAAAAGAATGTCCGTGATGTGATGCAGCGAATCGGAAAGCTTCATGACGTCATCGTACACCCTGTTCTTGGCATGGAAGAACCATGGCGCTACCGAAATAAAGCCCAGGTACCCGTTGGGGAAAAAGACGGCCGGTTTGTTGCCGGATTCTATCAGAAGCGCAGTCACGAAATCATCGACATGGACAAATGCATCATTCAATATGAAAAAAATGATGAAGTCATCCAGCATGTGAAGAATATATGCGAGAAACTAGAGGTCCGTCCCTATGACGAAAAGAATCATAAAGGGATTCTTCGTCATATTATGGCCCGAACGGCGTATACGACAGGGGAAGTGATGGTTGTATTGGTCACACGGACGCCTGAGCTTCCGCATAAGAACGCCATCATCGAAGCACTTGTCGAAAATATTAAAGGATTAAAATCGATCGTTCATAATGTGAACCCTAAAAGAACAAACGTGATCATGGGCGACACCACCCGAGTATTATGGGGGGAAGAGGTGATCCATGATTATATCGGCGATGTGAAGTTCGCGATCTCAGCAAGATCCTTCTATCAGGTGAATCCGGAGCAGACAAAGGTGCTTTATGATAAAGCGTTGGAGTATGCGGATCTACAAGGTGAAGAAACGGTCATCGATGCGTACTGCGGAATCGGGACGATTTCTTTATTCCTTGCTCAAAAGGCGAAGAAAGTATACGGAGTCGAAATTGTACCTCAAGCGATAGAAGATGCGGAGAAAAATGCTGCTTTGAATGACATGACGAATGTGGAATTTAAAGCGGGGCCAGCAGAAGTGGTCATTCCCGATTGGTATGAAGAAGGAATCAGAGCAGATGTCCTCGTCGTGGATCCACCGCGGAAGGGCTGTGATGAAGCGCTTCTCAACACGATCCTGTCCATGAAGCCGAAGCGTGTAGTCTATGTATCGTGTAATCCGGCGACACTTGCCCGTGACCTTAGAATACTGGAAGACGGCGGGTATAAAACAACAGAGGTTCAGCCTGTTGATATGTTCCCACAGACGATGCACTGTGAAGCCGTTGCGAAGATAGAGTTAGTCGATTAGCAAAGCGAGGGAAGAGACCAATGTATCTCACCATTAAAGAAACAGCCGAATACTTGTCCCTGCCTGAATCGTATATTGAAAGCCTCGTACAACATAAGAAAATACGTGCGGTACATGACGGGGAACAGTATTTATTATATCGGGATCAATTCAATCAGCATCTGGAGCAGATGGAAAAGATGAAGCGGCAGCTTGCTGAATATTTAAGTGAACCGATCCCTGAAGATATCGATGTGAAAGACGAAGACTAGTCTGGAAAATACTAAGAAGAAATGGAGAATACAATGAACGGACAACAGCGTTCCAATATCAAACCGGGTCTTGAAGTGGACATTGTCCTGAAAAAAGACCAACGTACAGATAAACTGACACGTGGGATTGTGAAAGATATACTAACCAATTCCCCTAATCATCCGCACGGCATCAAGGTCCGATTAGCGGATGGACAAGTCGGTCGGGTGAAAAAGATTATTGAAAAATAAGAGGCCGGTGCATTCTCTTACTTTTTGTATTCTATTTAAATGATCTGGTACAAAAAAACCTCGCTTCCTAACAGGGAAGCGAGGTTTTTTGTGCCCTTAACTAAATAGCTGAGGGATGCCTTGTATTAGTGAGTACACGCCCATATAAGACATGGCCACGACGATCAGCAGTCCGAAGATGGTCATCCAAATCGGATGCTTATAGTCACCGACGATTTTCGTTTTATGTGCGGCAATCAGCATGACGCCAAGGGCGATTGGCAGGATCAATCCATTAAGGGAACCAACCAGGATCAGGATGGCGACTGGTTTACCTACAATGACAAATACAAGGGTTGAGATCGTAATGAAACCGACGATCAGCCACTTATGATATTTTTCAAGTAGCGGGCTGAACGTCCGGATAAAGGATACGGACGTATAAGCGGCCCCTACAACCGAAGAAACAGCGGCAGACCACATGACGATTCCGAACATCTTGTATCCAATATCCCCAGCAGCCAATTGGAAGACGGATGCTGGTGGATTCTTAGGATCCAATGCAAATCCTTGAGCCACAATCCCCAGCGCCGCAAGGAATAGAAAGATTCGCATAATGGATGCGATACCGATGGCTGATACGGAACTCTTGGTGATCTCAGGAAGTGCTTGTTTCCCTGTAATCCCCGCTTCTAATAATCGATGCCCTCCGGCAAAGGTGATGTATCCTCCGACAGTTCCTCCGACAAGGGTGATGATCGCAAGAAAATCAATGGTGTCGGGAGCGAATGTTTTGGTTACTGCTTCCCCGACAGGTGGGTTTGCTGTAAACATGACATATACGGTCAAAATAATCATCAATAATCCCAGGATTTGAGCAAACTTGTCCATTAATCTGCCTGCTTCCTTTACAAGGAAGATTCCGACAGCGACAATCCCGCTGAACAATGCTCCCATCTCAGGTGAAATGCCGAACAGGACATTTGTTCCGAGTCCTGCTCCGGCGATGTTACCGATGTTGAAGGCCAGGCCACCTGCCACGATCAGGATGGCAAGGAAGTAGCCCAGTCCCGGCAGGACATCGTTTGCGATATCCTGTGCCCGTTTCTCAGAAATGGCAATAATGCGCCAAATATTCAGCTGGGCACCGATATCGATTAGGATGGAAACTAAAATGACGAAACCGAAGCTTGCGGCGAGCTTCTCGGTAAATACCGTTGTTTGAGTCAGGAATCCTGGTCCAATGGCAGATGTAGCCATTAAGAACGCAGCTCCTAATAATAAACTGAAATTCGATTTTTTCTTCAAATGATTCGCTCCTTTGTTTTCTTGGATGATGTTAAGAATGAAACTTCAAGGCGATCCCCTGCTTTAGATGGTTTAGTTGTCGTTCACGATCGATATAAAGCTCCTGAGCCTCTTCGTGGGAGACCAAGGTAAACGTGACTTCTTCTCCTGGCTTCGTTTGAGCGATGAGCGGCAGATCCACCGATGCAATATATCCCATTCTCGGATAACCGCCGGTCGTTTGCCGGTCAGCCAACAGGATGATCGGCTTCCCGTCCGACGGAACCTGAATCGTACCAAACACAACCGCCTCTGAAATCAAATCGAATTCCTCTTCGAGATAGAGGGACGGGCCTTCAAGACGGTATCCCATGCGATCTGATTGGGAAGAAACCTTAAAGGGTTTGTTAAAAAATTGTTCGCGGCTTTCTTCAGTGAACAAATCGAATTCCGTTCCCGGAATCACCCGAATGGCTTTCTTCTGATGATAGGATGAGATGAATTCAGATGAAATCGACCAATCAATTTCTGTGAAGTTGCTGTTTTCCACATACGGAAGTAGATATTCGACCATATTGGCAGATTCCTCACTGGCTGTTCCTGGTTGTAAGGTATCTCCTGCCTGTAGGGGACGCCCTTTCACTCCCCCGATGCCAGCCCTCACGTATGTGGACCGGCTGTTCATGACCGTTTCCACGTTGAAGCCGCCTGCAACCGCCAGATAACTTCTGCATCCGTTTGTGCAGGACCCGAATTTCAGTATACTGCCTGCTTTGACCAATAGGGATCTCCTTAAAGGAACCGGTTTTCCGTCAATGGTCGGAGTAAGGTCACCCCCGCAAATCGAAATAAGGGTTGTTTCCTCGAATTCAAGGACTGGCCCCATCAGTGTGATTTCAAGGACAGCTTCGTCCACATCATTGCCGACAAGAAGATTCGAGATTTTGTGAGCGAGGGGATCCATACTCCCGCTTACGATGACGCCGTATTTTTGATATCCGTACCTTCCCAGGTCCTGAATGGTCGTTAGGAGGCCGGGTTTGATTACGTTAATCATTGTTCCTCCTCCAATGCTTTATATTCTTCAAATGAAATCGGCTTGAAACGGATGCGGTCTCCGGCTTGGAGTAAACTTGGAGAGTCATCATTTTCCGGTTTGAACAGTTTTAAAGGAGTACGGCCGATCAGCTGCCATCCACCCGGTGTTTCAATGGGGTAAACCCCTGTTTGTTCCCCTGCGATTCCAACCGATCCTGCAGGTATTTTCAGTCTGGGTGATTTTCTTCTCGGCGTCGCGATATCAGGGGACATCCCCCCGATATAAGGGAAGCCGGGCGCGAAGCCGATCATGTATACGAGATAGTCACCATTTAAGTGTTTGGAAATGATTTCCTCAGTGGTCAGTTGGTGATGATTTGCGACTTCTTCAAGGTCCGGACCGAACTCGCCCCCGTAGCAGACCGGTATGTCGATGATACGTGAACCTTCTTGTTCTCCGAGGGTCATGTTCGAAAGTGCGTGTTCGATTTCTGAACAGACGATCTTATAGGGTAATGTGTGTTGATAGGGCTGATGTGATTCGATGATTTTCATTGGATCGTAATAGAGTGTGACGGTAGTGAAGGCCGGAATATATTCCACAAGCCAGTGGGGTCTTTGGTTTTCAAATAGATTTGTTACCGCTTTCACCCGTTCGTGTGTTTCGTTCTGAATTGAGCTGCCTAATTGGATGACGACGGCATGGTCGCCTAGTGGGCGTAACGTATAATTCAAAAAACTACCTCCATTCTAGTTTTGTATGATTATTAATGAAACAAAATAATTATGTATGAATGGCCGCGCAAATAAGATTATTCAGAAATTTTGGCCATGTTGTTATTATAGTATAATTCTTTGTGTTTTCAATAAAAGGTTGGGAAATAGCTGATTGAAAGAGTGAGATTAAGACTTTGAACCTAAAAGTATTGCAGAGTTTTTTTGCTCATTTGAGTGAAACGTACGTTTCACTCGTCTTTCAGCTTTATCTGAAAGGCCGGGTAGAGAAGGGAGGTGAAAGGAGCGAATGAATTTGCTCTTTCACCTGCCCTTCTCTACCCGGAATGAGCCCAAAAACATGTAAGAATAATTTTCCTCATAATAATGATTTTACTCTCCTTGATGCTAAAATGATCATTTCTCGATTTCTGTCAAATACTTACACATTTCCGTTGTGTTAAATCGTATCGCAAATGTGTTTTGTGTGCTATTATTTAGTAATTCGAAATAATATCCTCATGAAATAATGGAGTTTGATAGATGGGATTGGAGGTTTTTTTTATGAAGGTGAAGGAGCCTTTATGGACGAGGTCTTTTATTATGTTGATGGTGGGGAATTTGTTTGTGTTTATGTCGTTTCAGATGCTGATTCCGACACTTCCTCCTTATATTAAGTCGATCGGCGCTTCAGGGCTGGAAATCGGACTGGTGACGACGCTGTTTTCAATTGGTGCCGTGTTAAGCAGGCCCTTCATTGGATTCATGCTGGAGTACAGGGACAGAAAGCCCCTCGTTTTAATCGGGGTGATTTCATTACTCTTAATTACAGTGATTTATCCATTATCAAGTGTCGTATTCATTTTCCTTATATTCCGTTTAGTTCACGGGCTTGCCTGGGGATGGTCCACAACGGTCAACGGAACGGCAGCGGTCGATGTGGTGCCTAAATCCCGTTTAGGCGAAGGGATGGGTTACTATGGTTTATCGATTACGATCGGTATGATCATCGCTCCGAGTCTCGGAATCTATTTATTCCAGGTCACGACCTTTACGAATCTGATCATCACTTCCAGCGTGCTTGGTGTCATTGCGATCGTCCTTTTGGGGATCGTCCATTATCAGACGCCTCAAGTGGTCAAAGATACGAAGAAGGAAGACTTGAAGTTTTCGTATCTCGGCTCTTTAGTCGAGAAATCAAGCTGGTTCCCGGCTTTCATCACCATCATGGTGACATTCGGATACGGTTCTATCGTAACCTTTATCGTCATCTTTGGGGAAGAACGCGGAATTCAGCATATCTTCCTGTTTTATTTGTGTAATGCGATCATGGCATCATTATCAAGACCGATTGCCGGTAAGTGGTTTGATGAGCGGGGACCGAAGGGACTTGTTCTATTCTGTATCGTCGTGACTTTTATCGGGATGTGGGTCCTGTCTTTCGCCCATTCTGATTTCCTTATCGTCATATCCGGTATTCTTTTCGGTGTGGGATTCGGCTCTCTGATCCCAACCCTTCAATCATGGACATTGTCCATGACCCCGGATCATAGACGAGGAGTGGCGAACGGTATGTTTTTCTCTTCCATCGATCTTGGGATCGGGTTGAGCGGCTTGGTATTCGGAGTCCTGGCTCAATATGTCGAGACAGGGGTATTATTCCAGATTTCCAGCCTGTTCTTACTTATTGCTCTGGCTGTCACCATACTTGAAGGCCGCAAACATAAAAAGTTTGCACACCAGACATCCGCTTAGTTTGAGGGCCGTGTAATGGTGGTAAGTATAAAGGACTATCCTTTTCGAAAGCGCATCAAAGCCTTTCGTAACGGATGGTCCTTTCTTCTGTAATGGAACTGATTCCATTGAATCACGGCAGAAAGTATCAATCGGAATTTGAAAAGGAAATGAAATTTTATCCACGAGAATTTCTGTTAGAATGAGAGAAATAGACAAGTCTGTGAGGTTCCCGAAACAGGGGATCCACATATAACGGAGGCCATTATGACAGAAGAAAAATTACTGATGGAGAAGTCATTTTATCGAACTTTTCTAGTAGATCAGGACACAACCCGTCATCCGATAGAAGTGCTTGGAGAAGCATTTGTGGAAGAGCAGCAGAATGAACCATATGATTTAACGTTCATCCGCTATGCGCAGGGGGAGGTCTATTTTCACAGCAGGGACTATGAAGCGGCCATCTTCAAATGGGAAAGCATTCTGAACGAACTTGAGCCATGGGCAAAGAAGAACATTGCGGATTCTTACTATGAGCTTGGGATGCTGTCGTCAGCGGAGGATGTATACACTGCCATTCAAACAGACAGCATGATTTTGACCATGGAAGTATCGCTTCAACTATTCTCCCTTTATATTGAACGAAACAAAATCGAGTCGGCTTATCGTACCATTGAAAAAGCGTTGTCCATTGAACCGGACTATGCCAATGTGACTGAGCTGGCGAGAACGTTCTATGAAGAGCAGGAGGATTGGAATAAAGCGGTGGAGCTGGCGGTAAAGGAATCAATCCGAACCCAGGAGCCTGCCTGGTTCATGATTCTGAGAGAGTATGGCGATCTGGGCTATACAAGATCATTTGCTCCGGATTACTTTTATGACCTGTTAATCACCGTTTATGAAAAAGACCGTAAACAATTTAAAGAGCTTGTATCAGCTCTCTGGTCAAGCTATCAAAGCCACTCGGCTGCCCATATTGAATGGATGCTGACGGTCAATACGATCTTTGAATATGTTGAAGTCCTTCCAAACGAATCGTGGGAAGAAATCCTTACCCAGTTCCAATCTGCATACCTTGGATTCCTGGAAGGGGATTACCTTGTTAAAGACCTCGAAGGCTTCATGCCAACCATGCTGACAAATTGGTTGAAAGTGAGCAGAGATCAACAGCCGTTATTCCCGGCAGCGGCAGTTTTGGCCTGGAACGATGTGTTCTCCTACAGCATCGAACCAATGGTAAAGGAAGAAGCAGAGAGGATCTTATTGGAAGGAGACTCTTACCAGGCCCGTTTTGAAGACATTATCCTGTTCTTGAATAAAATCATCCAGTGGTCAGAACGGAATGAGGCGCCGGTTGGCTACAAGACCCAATGGATTGCAGAACAGCTGATGGATCTGAGCGAACATCATCTATTGATTGCAGGAAGCGCATCAAGCGGGAAGTCTTCCTTCGTACAATCTGTCCTTGGGGAAAGCGTAGGAGAAGCGGACGATTCAACCGTCATCTACAGCTATCATGAACAGCAGGTAGAAGTGAAGGAGATTCACGATAAGGGTGTTCATCATGTGGAAAGCATCGCTGATTTCGAAGAATTGATGCAGCGGGAAGCATTCGTTGAGTATAAGCTTCCATCCGAGTTCCTTAAGAAGAATGGAACAGCCATCATTGATGTTCAAACAGGAAAGAGGCATCTGGATGATCTGACCTCTTTTTATCCTGCAGCAGACGGTCTCTTGTACGTTCTGAATGCCGATGCGCCATTTAACGCAGAAGACCGCCAGACCTTACGGAAGTTAACGGAAATCGGACAACCGGTGAACGTTCATTTCTTATTGAATAAGATGGACAAAGTGTCTCATACAGACCGTACCGAAGAAATCATTGAATCGGCAAGGGAAAAAGCCCGTGAATGGTTCCCTGATGCAGAGGTACTGCCGTATTCATCCCTTGAAGCCGTTCATTTGCAGCGTCAAGATGTTGAGGCGTTCCTTTCAGATCAGTATAGGATGAAGAGTGCTACCCTGAAAGAAGAAAGAGGAAGCAAGCTGTTTTATTTAGTGAGGAAAACGTTAAGGGATCTGTACTCAAGTCGGAAGAATCGTGAGAATGACTTGAAGGATACCATCGAGAAAAACGAAGATATCCTAACTCGTCTAAATGGATTTGAGAACTACTTAGGTGACATGCAAAGTGATAAGGTCTCCCTCATCAAAGACTCTTTCCACAAGAAGAAGGAAGCCATGAAAAAGGAAATCTCTGAAAAAATACCGGCAATCCTAAGCGGTTGTTCAGAATTGATCAGTGAAGAAAGTGACTTCAAACAGATTCACCTTGAATTGAATGAAGCGATGAATACGAGGATCCAGGATTATATCCAGGAAGACCTCATGCCACGATATGTCACTTCCCTTGAGGATTGGCTGGCCACTTCACGTCAGGAACTTCAAGATAGTCAGGACTATTTGAACGAAATGAGTGAAACGTTTAACGGACTATTTGGAAAAGATAAAGTCGTTTTACAATGTGATTTTCAGGTGGTCGATGATTGGCGCAGGGATGTCAGCAGGATGGGGACGAGGGCTCAAATCGATAAAGAAAATATACTTCTCCGATTTAAGCCTGCTCAATTCCTTTTGAAAAGCGCAGGGAAGTTACTCGGTGTACTGCCTCAGAATAAGTCGATACTGTACAATCAATACAAGCGTTATCTCGAGAATGAAGACTATCAGGATATTACGGAATCGGTTGTCAATAAGTTCTTCCTTCAGTTCGATTTGTTTGAGAAATCACTGCAACAGGACATTCATTCGTTCTTTGCGGATCCTTTTAAGCAATTGGAGATCACGATTAAAGATACAGAAAAGGACATCGCGTCCGATCAAAATGCATTGAAGATCATGAAAGCAAACCCGGAACGATATTTCGATCCGATCACCTTATTCGAAGTGAAGCTGCTTCAGCATGAATACATGGTGAAAGCAAGCTATAACGCATCACATCATTTTTCATAAACAAAAAGACTGATTCTTGGGAAGGAACTTCCCTTAAGAATCAGTCTTTTTTTGCTCTTTTGGCATTGTTGTTATGTTAAATATATGATCTGCGCAGCTCTGTCAGTGATAGTGTGCTGGATGGTGAGGGGAACTGCTGCGCTTTCCACGGACGTTCGGCCGAGCCTCCTCAGCGCAAGAATGCTTCCGGGGTCTCGGCACGCCCGTTTTCCGTAGGAGTCTCCGCAGTTCCCCTCACCATCTAAAAAGTATTTTTGTGACAGAGCTAAAGTCAATATTGAAATGGGGATTTATAATCGATTGCTTCATTCTTTAGAGAATGATGTGAAGAATATAGCATTTACTTAAAATAGAGTAACAAATATACGTTCGACAGTTGATTGGAGCAGAAGATGTTCGACTCCTGCGGGAAATGCGGGAAAGTTGAGACCCCACAGGGCTTTAGCCCGAGGAGGCTCAACTCACGCCCCGCGGAAAGCGAACATCTGGAGCGGAAATCAACCAGCACTCGTTTTTTCAAAAGCAATAAAAATTATGAATTTACAACTCCTGCAATGATCCAGTGTTCTCCTGAATGACATGTGCAATGATGCGCTCCAGGGAATTTTCGGTCTGAATGCTGGAAAAATCAAGTCCCAGATGGACGGCTGTCTGGGCTACTTCAGGACGGATGCCGGTGATGATGGATTTTACGCCTAGTAGATTCAAGGCATCTATCAGTCGGAAGATTTGCTGTGCCACCATCGTATCCACCAATACGACCCCTGATAGATCGATGATCAGCATGGATAAATGGGAATGGGAGCTTTGTTGTAAGGTTGATTCCACAATCAATCGTGCCCTGTCCGTATCGATATCCCCGATAATCGGAAGCAGTCCCACTTCAGAAGTTAAAGAAATAACCGGAGTGCTTAATTCCTTGATCAAGGTGGACTGGGCTTGCAGTCTGTTCATTAGGATAGATAAAAAAGTAGAAGTGAAAGTCTCTAATACATAGTCCAAGGCGAAGTTAATCTTGCGCTCCCACTCGAATACTTCTTTTAATTGAATATTCAACTCAATATTTTCTTTTGTAAATTGCTCTACGTATGTCCAGTACACTCTTCTGAAGATACCCGAATTGCGTGCAACCTCATCCAAGGTCGTGCTTGATTTACTTCGATCCGCTGCTGTTTGCTTCGTCCATTCAGATATTAATTTCTTTGATTCTTCATTAGATAGTAATAGACACTGTGCAATGATTTTTACATAATTGGCGTTTTGCTCTTTGATTTTATTCAGAACCTCAGGTGGAGAATCAGGAGAATAATGTGAGCCCGTTTTAATATGCTGGTGACGAAGCCAGTCTTCTGTAAAGTCTAAGGCGTGGTCTACTAAGTATTCATATAAATGAGACGAATGAGTATCCATATACGCTCCCTCTGAAATTGGTTTATTCTTCTATTCTGAAACCTATAGGAAAGACTGTCAATCATTAAGGGTGAAAACAACAGGAATAAAAATTCATAATACTATCAATTTTCTAATTTGTGTTTGTTTTCTAGTATAATATATGTATAATTATAATTATTAGAAAAAACAAAAAACTTTAGGGGGCCAACAATGAAGAAGAAAGTCAGGGGATTATTTCTAGTACTAATGATCGGGATGGCAGGATTTATGACTGCCTGTGGAAGCGATGAAGCAAGCGGAGGAGAAGGCGGAAGCGATAAAAAAGAAAAGCTGGTTGTCGGAACCGATGCAGCATTTGCTCCATTTGAGTATATGGATAAAGGAGAGGTAGTCGGATTCGATATCGATTTCC
This sequence comes from Rossellomorea sp. NPDC077527, assembly GCF_044542955.1. Lineage (NCBI taxonomy): Bacteria > Bacillati > Bacillota > Bacilli > Caryophanales > Bacillaceae > Rossellomorea > Rossellomorea sp. NPDC077527. The sequence goes on from NZ_JBITVL010000001.1 coordinate 67,471, forward strand.
TGGATGCGGTGATGAAAGAAGCCGGTTATGAATACGATGTGAAAAACATCGGATGGGATCCGTTGTTTGCAGCTGTTCAAGGCGGCAAGGAAGTAGATATGGGAATCTCCGGTATTACGATCAATGATGATCGTAAGGAAACATTCGATTTTTCCAACCCGTACTTTGAATCCACTCATATGATCATGTTTGGTGAAGGAACAGATATTAAGAGCGCCAATGACCTGAAAGGACTAAAGATCGGGGTTCAAAATGGAACGACCGGTCAGGAAGCAGCAGAGAAGATTGTCGGACAGAACAGTCCTGATATCTCTAAATATGAAAATAACGTAGTCGCCATCACAGCATTAAAACAGGGTCAAGTGGATGCTGTCGTGACGGATAATACGGTTGTGAACGAATATGTGAAAAACAATCCACAAGATAACTTCAAAACAGTGGAAGATCCGGAGAACTTCGAATCCGAGTTTTACGGGTTGATGTTTCCGAAGGACAGTAAGCTGAAGGCTGACTTCGATAAAGCTGTAAAAGAAGTAATCGAAAACGGGACATATGCAGACATTTACAAAGAATGGTTTGGTACAGAACCGAACACTGACGCTTTATTAGAGCAAGCGGAATAAAGGAAAGAGGGCGTAGTGAAGGGAATATCAGATCTTCTCCTAACATAGGGAGGTCATATTCCTTCTTCACACGCCCTTTTTATATGAGTCTATTTACTTACTACTTGAATAGGAAAGCGGAATAACGCCGCCAACCGGACAAAGGAGTTATTGTATGCTGGATTTCAGATGGGATATTATTGGAGAATACTTACCTTTCTTCTTAAAAGGTGCGCTACTAACAATCGGATTATCGGTAGGGGCGATCTTTCTTGGTTTGATTTTTGGGCTTCTTATGGGAATCTTCCGGATCTCACCTTATCTGCTCGTTCGAACACCTTTCATTTGGTACATAAACTTTTTCAGGGGGACGCCATTATTTGTACAGATCCTCCTCATTCACTTTGGGGTCATGCCAGCATTGATGTCAGAAATCAACCCGGCCGTGTCTGCCCTGGTCGCATTGACGTTGAATGCGACAGCCTATATTGCTGAAATCTTCCGTGGGGGAATCCAGTCGATTGACAGGGGACAGATGGAAGCGGCCCGTTCCCTTGGGATGACCAATATACAGGCGATGAGATATATCATCATTCCTCAGGCTTTCAAGCGGATGATTCCTCCACTTGGAAATGAGTTCATCGTCTTATTGAAAGATTCTTCCCTGGCAGCGGTCATCGCGGCACCGGAGCTCATGTATTGGGGCCGGGCCATGCAGGGCCAGTACTACCGTGTATGGGAACCATATTTAGCCGTCGCAGTGATCTATTTAATCCTTACTCTATCACTTACGTATCTACTAAACTATATTGAGCGGAGGATGGCAACCGAATGATTAAAGCAGTGAATCTTAAGAAATCCTTTGGAGAATTAGAAGTATTGAAAGATATCAATGTGAAAATCGAACCACAGGAAGTGGTCGTGGTGATCGGACCATCGGGTTCAGGGAAATCAACATTTCTAAGATGCTTGAACCTCCTGGAGTCGATTACCGATGGACATGTGTATATTAAAGACCAGGATATCACGTCAAAAGAAACAAATATCAATAAAGTACGGACCGATGTGGGGATGGTCTTTCAACAATTCAATCTGTTCCCTCATAAAACCGTGATTCAAAACATCATGTTATCTCCGATGAAAGTTCGGAAGTGGTCGAAGGACAAAGCGGAACAGAAGGCCTTAGAGCTTTTGGATAAGGTGGGTCTGGCAGAGAAAGCCTATGTATATCCCGATTCTTTATCAGGAGGACAGAAACAGCGGGTGGCCATTGCCAGGGCACTAGCCATGGAGCCTGAAATCATGCTGTTTGATGAACCGACTTCAGCCCTTGATCCCGAAATGGTGGGAGAGGTACTAGAAGTCATGAAGCAGTTGGCGAAAGAAGGGATGACGATGGTGGTCGTCACTCATGAGATGGGATTCGCCAGGGAAGTGGGGGACCGCGTGATCTTCATGGACGGTGGGTTCATCGTCGAGGAAAACAGACCGGCAGAGCTTTTCGGAAGTCCGAAACATGAGCGTACGCAGGCATTTTTGAGTAAAGTGTTATAAAATTCGTCGAATGAGGGGCGAATCGCTTGTAGAGGATTGCCAGGTTGAGTCTTTTTATTTTCAAAACCCAATTTCCACAAGAAAGGGAGCCTTCTCACCGAGGCTCCCTTTCTTATGCTGATACTTTAGTATAAACGACTGAATACAACTGCTTCCTACCCCGGTGAAAGCGGGTTTTGACCGTGGAAGCTGAAAGATTCAGTTTGCTCGCAATTTCACTGTCACTCAGGTCTTCTGTCACTTTCAACGCCATCACTTCCTGCTGGGTCGGGGGCAGGGTTTTGATATGATCCTGTATGCAATTCTTAAGGAAGCGAACTTCAATCTCACTCTCCAATGACTGGTGATCCTGAATGGATTGAAGCTCTTCATGATCTTCCATGAAGACCTCCTGACATTTTGATCGTTTCCGTATGACATCGATCGCCGTACACCTTGCGATCGAAGTGAGCCAGGACTTCGTTTTAGACCTATCCAGTAGAGTGTCTAATTTTAAATATGCTTTCAGGAAGGTTTCCTGAACGATATCCTGTGATAAATGTATGTCGTTCGTAATGTTGAAAGCAATGTGATAGATCAGCTTATGGAATTGTTCATACATCTCTTCACATGTGAGAGGAGATGGTGGTGCTAACGTGTCCATATGGTCACCCCGACTTTCTATTCATCGAATTTTTCTTTGATAAAAGATGGTGCATCCTTCTTTTGTAAACCGTATGCCTGGACGTTCCCTTCGTTTTTATGCCTGATGATGACGGCATAATCACTCTCTTCGTAATCGTATACAAGTCGGGTCATAAGGGATTCGATTTGTTCAGTATCCTTAATTTCAAATCCTATGTCTTTTTCCTTTAAGTCTGAGACAGTCTGTTCTGGGGACTGGGGTAATCGATCAATGAAATCAGCTTGTGCCGTTACATACATCGATTCAATACTCGACGTCTTTACGTTTGTATCATCTACATACCCTTTGTCTTTAAGCCACGATAGAAATTTCTTGTCCGTATGCTTGACGTCTGCATGTGCATACATCCCATCGGGCAAAAGGAGTTCAACGTTATAAAGCTTCACTTTACGACGGTCCTCAAAAGATTCTTGATAGGTTCCTTCTTTTAAGATGTCGATGGCTTCACGGATTTCAGCAGGATCGGAAATGGTAATGCCGGAATTGTTGCTTATTTCGTTATAGATCGTGATTTTATCGACCTTGTTCGAATCAACACCATAAATTTGTTCGGTTACCTCTTTATAGTTCTTCATTTTATAGAGAGTAGCATATTCAGATTCTATATCTTCTGTGTTAACCCAGTAATTCCGTACAAGCTTATGCCCATTTTTTAACTTGTAATAAAGAAAAATCTGGCTCTTCCTGTCTGACTGAGTGTCGTGATCTTGATTGTCCAGTATTTCCTTATGAAGATCCAAAACAGCCTGAATCGTTTTTTGATCCTTTATAAAGGGATCCTCAATGAGATTTTCAGGGTTATCTGTCAGGGAATAAAAGGTATCACTTACGTGGACAGTTTCTACGTCCGCCATATCAGGGACTTTCTTTTCATAGTTAAATAGATCGAATCGGATGCCGATGCCTACCAAAACCATGCAAATGGCGAATCCTGCATATCCCTTCCAGTGACGGAATACTCTCCAGTGCTTCTCTAATATCATTTGTCCAATATAGTAGCCAATGAGTGACCCGAAGAAATAACCGAACAAGGTCCAGGCCACTGATTGGTACACCCCATTGAAGTACATTCCCCCGAAGAGCATGAAGCAGAAGGAAATTCCGTATTTAAACAATGGTCTCAGGATCGGATGAACGATTGCCTGAGAAGCAACCTCCACTTTTCTTGATTGATAGAGAAAGTATGATAATCCATAGAATACGAGTGTGATCACAATGAACATCAAAACGTCTGTACCGGAAAGTAGGTTGTCTTCCAAGTACGCCGCTTTGATGAGAGGGGAGTATTCCTCCATTTGCACACTGAAGTAATAGTCCTCCGGGAATCCATATAGGAAATTTTTCAGACTGTAGCAGATGAGTACAAACATCCCTGCCGGTAATAATAGTAAGATATAGGTCAGGGCACCTTGAACAGCGGTCAGCCCCGTGATCATAGCCACAAATGTAGAGGCTGTGAACAAGAGAAGGTTCACGAGAATCGTGGTTCCGCACCAGATGAAAATGTCTCCGATCCCAATGAATTCATGAAGATCGGTGAGTGTATAGAGAGACAGCAAAATGATCGTATTCAAGAGAATAGGGATGATAAGTAGCCCCAATCCCGTTCCTGTAAAATGAAAAAATAGCTTTCTGCGATGAAGCGGGAGACTATGTATGAAATCCCCGGCTTGTTTCACATGCAGATAACGGAATAAGAACAGGGAGAGAATAACAGGGATAAACAGCATCAGTCCCACTTGTATCGGGTATTGAATCATAAAGAGATTATGTTCAATTGTAATGGGATAGGATGGATCTTCATTGGACAACCGGCCGAGGATAGCGACAGGTAAAGAAAAGAGAAGGGCAATGAAATAGACAATCCCCACCCAACCAGCATTCCTGAGGCTCAGAGTGATGACTTCCTTATTAATCCATGATGTTTTGGATGGCATAACCGACGTCCTCCATTTCATAAACAAAAATTTCTTCCAGCGTCAGCGGCAGCATGTCGAAGATGACCGGCTGATAAGGTTGAATGATGCTTCTCACTTGATGTTCTTCACCGCGGACGATGCAGAGGGAAACACTTCCCCGTGCCTCTGAATGCAAAAGCTCGAGCTGACTGAAGAGGTTCTCCGGGATTTCACCTTTGAATGCCAGCTGCACTTTATGAATGCCGGACTTCAAATCATCAAGTTCCTTCTCCAATATGAATTCCCCTTGATGCAAGATTCCGACATGATCACAAATGTCCTCCACTTCACGGAGATTGTGAGAAGAAATGATGATGGTCATTTCCCTGTTGGCTACTTCCGATATCAGCACACTCTTGACTTTCTTCCTGACAACCGGATCAAGGCCATCCATCGGTTCATCCAGTATCAGTACCTCGGGTTCTGTCGCAAGAGCCAGGATAAAGGCAGCCTGACGCTGAACACCTTTGGAGAACTTATGAAGCTTTTTATGAGAGTCGATCCTGAATTCTTTAATTAAAGATTTGTATTGCTCCTCATTCCATCTTGTATATGTGTTTTGGTAGAAACGGGCCATTTGATTCAATGTGTAATGGGAAAAGAAAAACGGTTGATCGGGTATGAAAAACAGCTTTTCTTTCGTCGGGATATTTTCATAAACAGGCTGTGAATCAACCAATATCTCTCCGTTATCAGGCTTCAGCACTCCTGAGATGGTCTTCAGTAACGTGGTCTTTCCGGCACCATTGGATCCAAGCAGACCATAAATCGACCCTTTTTGAACAGTGAAAGAAGTGTCATGAATGATTTTCGTGCCTTCAAAGGCTTTCCTTATGGATTTAATCTCTATCATCAGGACCATTCCCTCCTACTGATGCCTCGATTTCTGCAATCATCTGTTTTAAATCTTCAGATGTGATCCCTAAGTAAAGGGCCTCGGACAAAAGTCTGGACAACTCTTCTTTTACTTTCATGATTTTCTCCGCATTTTGAATGTGACTTGAAGGATTAACAAAGCTCCCCCGTCCTTTCACAGAATAAATATACCCTTGGGTTTCGAGTTCCCTGTAGGCTTTTTGGATTGTGTTTGGATTTATGGTCAGCTGCTGTGCCAGGGAGCGAACGGAAGGTAATTGTTCGTCAGGCTTCAGCACTTCATTGATAATGAATTCTTTCAGCTTCTCGACTAGTTGTTCATAAATTGGCTTACGGCTTCTTAAATCAAGCTCAAACATATCCACCCTCCCGACTGTATGTAGTGTACTATGTGTCTTAATACAGTTAAAGTATATAACAAGTTCTGCCAGTTTGGGAAGGGGGGAAATAAAATATTTTCAAAATGAAGAGAAAACCCTGGGAACGGTGAATTTCCCGCACACAACTGACCATAAAATGGAATTTATGTTAGCATATAGGGAGAATGAAAGAAAAAAAGGGGATTTCTATGGACGTACAAGAACCGATTTTATCGATTAAGAATTTGAAGAAGACATTTGGGAGCAAGGAAGTGTTGAAGGGCGTCCAGCTGGATGTGTATAAAGGACAGATCATCGGCTATATCGGCCCGAATGGTGCCGGGAAAAGTACTACAGTCAAGATCATCCTCGGTCTTGAAGAGGACTATACGGGGCAGGTGACTTTATTCGGTAAAGATATATCTGTCAGTTCAGTAGAATACAAGAAACGGATCGGCTATGTCCCTGAGATGGCGGATCTTTATGATAACCTGACGGCAGAAGAGTACCTTACATTTATTGCAGAGCTTTATGGGATGGAGGCTGAAAAGGCACAGGGGAAAGCGGAGAAGCTGATCCGGCTGTTTGGACTTTACGACGTGTATCAATCGAGGATCGCGTCTTATTCAAAGGGGATGAAGCAAAAGATTCTGATCATCTCCAGCATCTTACATAATCCCGATGTATTATTTCTCGATGAGCCTATCAACGGATTGGATGCCAATTCGGTCATGATCTTTAAAGAGCTGCTCGCCCAGCTTGCCTCACAGGGAAAAACGATCTTCTACTCTTCCCATATCATGGATGTCGTAGAAAAAATCAGTAACAGGATCGTCCTTTTGCATAACGGACAAATCGTTGCGGATGGTAGTTTTGAAGAATTGAAGAATCAGAATAGGGAAGGTTCTCTGGAGGAGATCTTCAACCAATTAACCGGATTTAATGAGCACAGGGAAACGGCAGCGGAGATCGTTTCTGTTGTGCAAGAGGTGTAATCATGAAGGAATTTCGTACACTTCTGTTTCTGGATTGGTTTCGCGTATTGATTACGAGGCTAGGATTCGATTACCGGTTATTGAGAAGAATACTACAAGTCAAACTTACGATGGATCAAAGACGGGTACCGACGATCTTTCAGCAGCAGGGAAGGAAGCAAGGGAAGGACGAGAACCGCTTTATTAAATCCCTTTGGGTGTATGCTTTATTTGGATTATTCGTCATTCCCTTCATATTGATGGGAGATCAATACATCTTTCAAATGAGCATCACCTTTACCGTGCTCATTTTCATCGTCATGACCTCCATGATATCCGACTTTTCGGTTGTCATTCTCGATATCCGGGATCATACGATTCTCTTTACGAAGCCGGTCGAACGAAAAACGATCAGCTTGGCGAAAACGCTGCACGTATTTATTTATCTGTTCTTCCTGACAGGATCTTTGACGGCGATTCCCTTGATTGTAGGGTTGATCAATCAAGGTTTTGTGTTCTTTTTGCTGTTCCTTGCAGGGATCATCCTGATGAATATTTTCATTGTTGTGTTTACAGCCATGCTCTATTATTTCATCCTCCAATATTTTGACGGTGAGAAGCTGAAGGACATCATTAACTATGTCCAGATCGGATTATCCATCGGGCTCGCCGTGGGTTATCAGATTGTGGCACGTTCCTTCGAGTTTGTGGACTTGACGGTCTCGTTCACACCTGAATGGTGGAATGTCTTTCTGCCTCCGATGTGGTTCGGTGCTCCCTTTGAATGGCTATTGAACGGGAATCACCAGTCGTTGATCCTGATTCTTTCGGGTATTGGCATACTGTTTCCATTCCTTGCCCTGATGGTTTACGTGAAAGCATTGCCGACGTTTGAGAAGAACCTTCAGAAATTATCTTCACATGACGGGAAAAAGAAGAAAGCATTCCGCTTCGGGGATGGATTCATGAAAGTTTTATCCAAGTCGAACGAAGAAAGGGCATTTTACCGATTCGCCCAGTATATGATGAAAAACGAACGGGAATTCAAGTTGAAGGTGTACCCTGCCCTTGGGTTTGCCATCATCATGCCATTTATCTTCATTTTCAATGGATTGATGGATGGGTCGAGGGAAGACTTACTGACTTCAAGTATGTATCTTTCCATTTATTCTAGCTTCATCGTCATACCTACTGTCGTGATGATGCTCAGCTATTCAGGGAAATACAAGGGGTCCTGGGTGTACAAAGTCGCGCCTGTCAAAAGCAGGGCTTCCATCTACAAGGGGACATTGAAGGCGTTTCTTGTTAAATTGTTTCTGCCTTTGTACGCTTTATTGAGCATGGTGTTTATTTATCTATTCGGTATCCGGATCATCCCTGAGATCATCGTTGTCTTCATTAGCGCCTGTATCTTTACTGTGATTTGTCTAGGTTTAATGAGGGGTACCCTGCCATTTTCCGAAAGCTTTGAAGGTATCCAACAAAGCGATAGCTGGAAGGTGCTGCCGTTTTACCTGGTAGTAGGTGTGTTTTTTGGTCTCCATTATCTGGCCCTGAAGATTCCATTAGGGATTCCCGGCTATCTGGCCATATTATTTGTCGTTAACCTCATCTTATGGAAAACAGCTATTAAGGATGAATAATAGAGGCGTCCCTGTCTTTTTAGGCAGGGGCGTTTTTGGGTATACACTGTATGAAAATATGGAAGTATAAACGATAGATATGACTGTAATCATTTATACATAGAAAAACGGTGGTCTTTAGTAAAAAAGAAGTATTGCATTTATTTTGACATTGAAAGTTTCTTTGATGCAAGATGATAGTATTCAACATGTTTGACTGAAGGAGAGTGAATTCTATGTTCATAGATTGGTTAAGCGGATTTAATCCTACGATGCAGGCACTGTTTGGAGGCCTCGTAACGTGGGGGCTGACGGCACTTGGAGCAGCAGCTGTTTTTTTCTTTGTGAAGATAGAAAAACATACATTGAACATGATGCTCGGGTTTGCAGCAGGTGTCATGATCGCTGCATCGTTCTGGTCCTTATTGGCCCCATCAATAGAGTTCAGTGAGCAAAATGGTCAGATTCCATGGCTGGCCCCTGCCATTGGATTTTTGTTGGGTGGACTTTTTATCAGACTATTAGATTTCGTTGTACCGCATCTGCATTTAGGCAGTGCTTCGGATAAAGCGGAAGGCCCACCGACGAAATTCAAGAAATCAACCTTACTCTTTCTGGCTATTACTCTCCATAATATCCCGGAGGGTCTGGCAATCGGTGTCGCCTTTGGAGCAGCATCACTGGGACTGGGAGATGCCACCCTGGTTGGGGCGATCGGCCTTACAATCGGGATCGGGATTCAAAATATGCCTGAAGGGGCAGCCCTCTCCATTCCACTCAGGGGTGATGGGATGTCACGTTTAAGGTCCTTTCATTATGGTCAGCTATCAGCCATCGTTGAACCGATTGCTGCTGTTATCGGAGCGGCTGCTGTCCTGTTGGTGCAGCCCATCTTACCTTATGCACTGGCTTTCGCAGCTGGGGCGATGATATACGTAGTAGTGGAAGAGTTGATACCTGAATCACAATCCTCAGGAAGTACAGACCTGGCTACACTAGGATTAATGCTCGGCTTCGTCGTGATGATGATCCTGGACGTATCCCTGGGATAATGGATGACTGAAAGCATGCGATGAAGTAGCATGCTTTTTTATTTTTCATTAGCTCTTTTCTCAAAGATTGTAGCTATTCTTACACAGTCTATGATCCTACAAATGCTCTGTCACCTGAGTCTGTGCTGAAGGGTGAAAGGAACTGCTCCGCTTTCCACGGACGTTCGGCCGAGCCTCCTCAGCAAAGGACGCTTCCGGGGTCTCGGCACGCCCGTTTTCCGTAGGAGTCTGCGCAGTTCCCTTCACCCTCTACAGAAGCAATTATTGACAGAGCTAAATGGTTCATAAAAAAATGAGCATTACTAAATTAGATACAATTGATCATTGCAGCTAAGAAAATGATTTGGTTGTAAGTTATGCTTGGACAGTTGATTGGAGCGGAAATCAACTACTACTCGCTATATCCAAAAGCAACAATGTTAACGAAAGCAGCAATTCCCGAAAATAGTATAATGAAAGGGGAGGGGAACAGTATGAAGATTGGACTTGTAAGGCATTTTAAGGTGACGAGGGGATACCCATCGTCATCAGTAACAAGTGATGAGCTGATGAAGTGGGTGGAAGAATATGATGCGTCAGAAGTAGAAGAAAATCTGGTGGATCTTAAAGGAATCGACTGGAAGGGGTGCTATTCCAGTGATTTAGCTCGGGCGCAGACAACAGCTGAAACCGTTTACGAAGGAGAAATCATATTTTTAGAGGAACTGAGGGAAATCAGGTTATCTCCTCTATTCCGATCTAACAGGAAACTTCCCTTTTTTCTACATATAACATTCATCAGGCTTGCCTGGTGGTTTAATCATCGCTCTCAGCCGGAAAGCAGACGGGAAATCGAGGAGCGAATCAGAAGTGTGGTCGATAGAATTATTCACGAAGGGGAAGATGTGCTGATTGTCGGTCATGGGGGAATTATGATGTTTATGAGGAAAGAATTGCGAAAGCGTGGATTTACCGGACCATCCTTTAGGAGACCGTCTAACGGTAAGTTGTATGTATATCAGGACCGGACTGGATGAATTTAAACGGTAGGTGTGAATAAAGAAGGGGGAACGCAAAATGGAAGAAGTCCATTCTCTGGAAGCCATCAAGTCAAAGCTCGAAGCTGAAAAGCTTGTATTGCTATACATATCAAGACCCAATTGCTCTGTTTGTCATGCACTCCTGCCACAGGTGGAAAAGGTGTTGGAGGAATTCCAATCTGTGTTCCCCATCCATGCCGATGCAGAAGAAATACCTGAAGTAGCAGGAGAATTCTCCATCTTTACCGTTCCTGTCCTGATCATGTTTGTGGAGGGGAAAGAAATGTTCAGAAAAGCACGCTTCGTGCCAATAGATGAACTTCAGAGCCAAATATCCCGTCTCATAGAGATGTTAGACAACTAAACAAACGTTTGATCAACTGTAAATATGATTGATTTAATGAGGCTGAACGAGCTGAACAGTTGTTTAAGACGACAAAACATCTGATGAAAGAGCTGTTATAATAATGGCTCTTTTTCTATTGTATGGAAATTTATTTAAATGAATTGAAACCATATCCATGTCAGCAACGACTAATAAATACAGTAAAGGGGGGAAGGCTTTGAGAGAGGATCACGACCGATTGGAAGGGCTCTATGAAACGTATTTCCATGATGTTTATCAGTACTTATTCTATTTCACTAACAATTCATCCGAAGCAGAGGATTTAACCCAAGATACCTTTATGAGAGTGTTTAAAAGTTATCACAGCTTCCGTAATCAATCCTCACTGAAAACATGGATCATTTCCATTGCTAAACGGACGGCGATTGATCATTACCGAAAGAGAAAGCTCATCTCCCTTCTCCCGGATGTCCTTTTGAATTTACGAAAAAGTGAGGAAGGCATACCGGAAGAAGAGGTGGAGAAAAGCGAAGAGTGGCAGAAGGTTCAGGCGGCACTTTCCAAGTTGAAACCGGACTATCGGAATGTCGTCATCCTTAGGGGATTGAGAGAATACTCCGTCAAAGAAACGGCGGAAATCCTAGATTGCAAGCCTTCTAAAGTGAAAGTGGATTATCACAGGGCAATGAAGCAGTTAAAAAAAGAATTAGGACATTCCAATGAAGAGGCGGTGCTGGTAGATGAAAGAAAAATTCAATGATGACATATTACAATCTTTGAAAAACCGACCAGACCTTGCTCCGCGCAAAGAATTTAAGAGCGAGTTGAAAACTAAACTATTTGAGGAGATAGATGGGCAAAAAAAGAGTGGGAGGAAAATGGGAAGATTGGTCCCGAATGTATTGGCTGCAGCCTTTATATTGGCGGGGATATTCTTGACTTTCGAACTGATCGATGTCGAAAGGGACGGTCAAAATGCTTCAAAGGAGCAGGACGTCATCGTAGCTCCTACCCCAGAAGAGCCTACCGAGCTGGATGAGCCTACGGCAGATAAATTGATTGTAGAAGCGTTCAATCGATATGATACCGTCCTTAATGATGAAGGGATGGGTGAGACCTTTATCTATGAAGGTGAGTCCTATCGGTATATGAGTGAAGGATTTGATTCAGAAGAAAAAGTGATTCACTATCTATCAAAAAGCTTTACCCCGGATGCTGCCGAGAAGCTCCTCGGGAACCATCCCTTCATTGTGTATAAAGGGAAATTGGCCCAGCCTGATGTAACTTTTGAACCTGGCAATGTATGGACCGACACCACGGCAGTCAAAGTGAGGACGACAGAAGCCATGAGTGATGTGACATACGAAATACCGGTTTCGGAGGGGCTTGGGAGAGTCAATGTTCAAAGCTTCAGACTGGTTTTTGATGGAGGATGGAAGTTCAGTGTGAAGTTGCCATTTTCATTTAGAGAAGTAGAGAAAGAGACCAAAGAGTGGAACCTCACGTTGACACTAGAAGAAGAGGCGGTCTACCAGGAATTTTCCCGGGATCCAAGAGAAGAACATTTACACGGGTTATCACCCATCAGCATTGCAAAAATTTATGTCCAGGCAACGTTGGATGAAAGAGACGACCTGGTTTATGAAATGTACACAGACAGGGCAGGGTATGTACAGTGGACCAAGGAAGAAGACGAGAAGTTTCCCAAAGCGGACAGGGGGACAAAGGAAAATATTCTACGTGTATACAAAGGTATAGAAAACGGTAAATTTATTCAAACAGGCGATACGGATGGATATATTAAGTATGACAATGGTAGCGAAGGGGGTATGGGCTTTCAAATGGTCAAGGATGAAGATGGCTATTGGAGCGTAGGATTCATGCCGACTCAATAGAGTGCATGAATCTGGGATTAAATAGAGTAAGTAAGTCAATATATTCTAAAACACGAACAGTAAATGTAGTATGTTGATTGGGACAGAAGGTGCTCAACTCACATATAGCGAAAAGTGGTACCTTGAGTGATTGGAAAGGGAGCAAAATAAAGGCAATTAAAATAGAGCTGCTTAAAATGGGTATTTTGTCACATTCCATTAGAGTAGCTCTTTTGTCATGGCTTATTGAATAGGTATATAATAGAGAGTATACGAGTATAGTAGTCAAGAAGAAATAAAAAGGGGGCTAGATGAATGATCAGATTGTCCAGGACAAAGAGAGTCATGTTACTCGGTTTCGCAATCATCCTCATAATAGTAGCCAACCGGATTTCCACTGTACAGCACCTGACGGCAAGAATCGCCACCAACCTCTATGTGAGCCTTAAATACAAGGATCTGGATCTGGAATACCAAAACGTCGAATTTTCACCCCAGTTTGGAGATTACTCTGTCGCATATAAGGACAAGGATGGAAAAGTATATGGATTCATGGTCACCCCTAAGTCAATGCCCGTCATCATTCTTCACGATCCTCTCAGTGAGACACCTTAAGGAAAAGAGCCTTTCGACCTTTTAATCTATCATTTTTGATGTATAATAAAGCATAATAACTTCATAAACGTTACCACAAGGGGAGCGAAAGCTGAGATTGAACAATGTGTTCTGACCCTCTGAACCTGTTAGTTAGGACTAGCGTAGGGATGTGGAAGATACGCCTCTTTGTGCGTGTTTTAATTCATGCATTCATCCTCCTTATGGTTTCGTTTTATTACATGAGGAGGATTTTTTATGAAACACACTCGACTTATTGTATTGCTTGAAGCGTCATTGATGGCAGCCTTCGCCGTCATCCTTGATATGCTGCCCTCTATTAAGCTATCACCAAGTATCTCCATTTCCATTGCCATGGTTCCAATTTTTCTATTGTCCTATCGAAGGGGCTGGAAAGCGGGACTGACAGGGGGCTTCTTATGGGGAATCCTGCAGATCGCCCTAGGGGATGCCTGGATAGCAACGCCGGTTCAAATGGTGATTGAATACTTCATTGCCTTTGCTTTTATCGGTTTCGCGGGGATGTTTGCCGGGAAGATACAGGGTTCATTAGGAGACAGTCGTCGATCCAAAGCGATTCTATGGGTTGTGATCGCTACATTTGTAGGAAGTCTCGCCCGCTATTTCTGGCATTTCATCGCAGGTTTCGTGTTCTTTGCCGAATATGCACCGGATGATATGTCTCCATTGCTCTTCTCTTTCATTGCGAATGGTATCACAATGCTTGGGTCGGCTCTGTTGTGCTCCATTGTGTTGGCGATCATCACCAATATAGCACCAAGACTGATTAAAGTACGGACACATCAACATGATATCAGCCGAAAGGCTTCATAGAAACAACAAGACTGGTCCATTCCAAAAGGCCGGTCTTTTTTTGTCAATACACCCCAAGTCTTAGAGTAATTTACTTCTACGGCTTCTGTTGAATAAACGGGCCTTTTTCTATACTGAAGATACGATGATTGTCAGGAGTGAGTCGAATGTCAGATTGGATCTTGAATATAGCGGAAGAGTGGGGGATTTGGGGTGTATTGTTTTCTCTATTTATTGAAGGAAGTGCTTTTCCTTTTGTGGGCACATTTTTTATCGTGACGATGGGATTCATCCTGGACTTAACGTGGGTGGAAATCGGGATTATTTCGGTTGCGGGAAGCCTTCTATACACAGTGGGAAGTTATATTCCATTTTACATCAGTTTGAAACTGGGGGATAAATTGGAGGAGAAGCTACATCCCAAGAAGCTGGAAAAGCTTAGGGCAGCCGGTCAAAAATTCAATCGTTATGGAATATGGAGCGTAGCGATTGCGAGTCCACTTCATATAGGGAATGTCATCCCATTCCTTGCGGGCATGGCGAAAATGGATGTGAAGGCCTATTCCCTCCTCACGATGCTCGGTATTGCTCCATCCACTTTTCTGTTTTTGAGTATTGGACAGTTATATGAGGGAGAGAAAGAAGTGATTCTTAAAATGATGGAGGACTATCAAGTGGGGGCCTTTATCGTTTTTGTCATCATAACGGGTTTGTACGTCGTTTTAAAAAGGAAGAAGAAGAGAAGGGTGTACACGAAAAATCACTAATGGGATTGGAGATGTGTCGTCAAGAGGACCACAAATACTGAGAAACAATTCATAAGCCTTACATAAGGGGGGACAAGGTCCTGAATATTGGACTGTTTATACCCCAAATCACCCCCGTTCCCTCTCCCTAGATTAAATCTACGTAAAATCCTGCCGTTCCTCATTGCTTACACCACGTCTTTCCTATAAACTAGACCTATTCAAAAAAGCGCGTGTGGTGAAATCGTATGGAAGCAAAAATGATAAGAAGATATGACATTATGGAGGTCAGCCTGCTGGCAGGTAAAATTATGCTGCAAAGCGGTGCAGAGACCTATCGCGTCGAGGATACGATGATGCGGATTGCTGCTTCTTATGGGATAACAGAATCCCACAGCTATGTGACGCCTACTGGAATCATCTTCTCGATTGAAACCTCGGAACCGACAAAAACAAAGCTGATCCGAATCAACGAGAGGTCAACGGATCTTGAGAAAGTGACCCTCGTGAATAGTATCTCGCGGCAAATCAGCCAAGGGCATCTGACCCTTGAAGAAGCATACAATGCCCTTGAGAAGTTGGATCAGTCCGACTTATCATACACTTTCCTGATCCAGGTGGTGGCGGCAGCCATTGCAAGTGGATGTTTTCTCATCATGTTCCAGGGGGGATGGAAGGACTTCTTACCGGCACTGATCACAGGGGGGATCGGGTTTACAAGCGTGATTCATTTACATCGCCTCGTTCCGATCAAGTTCTTTGCCGAGTTCCTTGCCTCCTTCATCATCGGAATGGTGTCATTCGGGTTTGTCCATCTCGGAGTGGGGCAGGAGCTGGATAAGATCATCATTGGCTCCGTCATGCCGCTGGTTCCAGGTCTCCTGATTACCAATGCTGTCAGGGATTTAATGGCGGGGCATTTAGTATCGGGCCTGTCAAAGGGCGCGGAAGCCTTCTTAACCGCGTTTGCCATCGGAACGGGTATTGCCGTTGTGTTTACTTTAACGTAAGAGTGTATGTCATATAAGGAAAGGGTGAAAAGGGATGCTCATCATCGAACAATTAGTGACCAGCTTTATTTCCGCCGCCGCATTCGGGATTATCTTTAACGCTCCAAAGCAGTCCCTCTTCAAATGCGGAATTGTTGGAATGCTGGGGTGGATCATCTACATACTCATGAGTTTAAATGAAGCCGATACTGTACTTGCCACGTTATTGGCCTCCTTTGTCGTGGCGGTGGTCAGTCAGGTGTTTGCGAAAATGTACAAAACCCCGGTCATCATCTTCTCTGTCGCCGGGATCATCCCTCTCGTACCCGGCGGACTTGCGTATGATGCCATGAGAAACTTCGTACAAAACGACTACAATGCCGCCATTAACCTGGCAGCCAAAGCGTTCATGATCTCAGGCTCCATCGCCATCGGGCTCATCTTCTCCGAAGTCATCAACCAGGTCATCCGAAACGCACGCCTGAACGCCAGCGCAAGAAGAATGAGATAGAGGGACGGACCTTGCTTTTTGTGGGGTCTTTTTTTTATTCCGTCACTTCCGTGTAACCATTCATCCCTCTTGACGTCTAATCAACAAATAGGACATATAGGAGGGTCATGCTATGAGTAAGAAATCGTATCTGCTCATTGTTCTTGGTGTTGTTCTTCTGGTTGGTATCGGAGTGTTCATGTACAGTCAAAGACCTGTGGTGAAGGCGGAGGGGAAATGGGCGGGAAATCTCCTCATAATGGAGAATGACTCGTGGAATCTACAATTTTCTACTCCGCTTAAGAAAGACACCGTGACGCCGCAAAACATTTATGTGAAAGATTCCGATGGGCGGGATGTCAATGTCATACTAAAGCTCAGTGAAGACCGCCATTCATTGCAGGTGCTCGCACCGAATGAAGGGTATCCTCTTAAACCTCAAGCATTCACACTTCATATTTCTCCAAACGTGAAAACCAAATGGGGATTATCATACACCGGGGACACAGAGATCCCTTTTGCTGTCACCTCTCATTTGCCAAGCATTCAATCAGGGGAAGCCCTGACGAAATACTTCAAGGACGTTTTAAAATTGAATAAGGAAAGTCCGAGGTTTTCTCTGTTTGGAAGGGAAGAGAAAATGGAGTCTGCGTCTTCAGAGGACAGCGCTTCAGGTGAATCCGATTTTTCAACAACGAATAATCAGGTTCAAGGCGTTGACGAGGGGGATTTGGTCAAGACTGATGGGAAGTACATCTATCAATTGACCGATCGGAAGCTGTTGATTACAAAGGTGAAGCCTGAGATGGAAAGGATATCGACCATTTCGTTCGAAGAACATGTGCAGCCGCAGCATCTTTTTTTGAATGGAGACCAAGTGCTTGTCATCGGAAACAGCTGGTCACCACCTCTTAAGGAGGGTGATCAAGGTAGCCAGTCTAAGATTCTGCCGGTAGAGGGTATGACGGTGGCGCTCTTGTATGATGTATCGAATAAAGATAAGCCGTCCCTTCAAAGAAAGGTAGAGCTTGAAGGTCAGTATAAAGCTTCCAGGAAAGTGGATTCTACTGTCTACCTGATTTCCAGTATGTATCCAAACTACTGGATGCTTGAACGGGATGCCGACCTTGATGTAAGACCGAGGGTAAGTGATAGTTTGACGGGGGATGATGCGGAGCCGATTCCTTTCGAGAGCATCAAGTATTTTCCGAAATCCACTTCTCCAAACTATACCTTATTGACAGCATTGGATATGGAAAATCCGAAAGCTCCCCTTGCCGTCAGTTCTTATCTTGGAGGGGGAGAGGCAGTGTATATGTCGAAAGAAAATCTGTATATCGCTGTAGAAAAATACGAGGGGCGGGATTCTCTTAATACGAACATATATAAATTTGCCGTTCATGATGGAGAAATCACATACGCCTCATCAGGAAAGGTAGAGGGAAGGACGTTAAACCAATTCTTTATGGATGAGCACAAGGGATATTTTCGAATTGCCACGACGGATGGAGAAGTGTGGAGCAATGACTCGCCATCGTCCAATGCTCTCTATATATTAGATGAAAACATGAAAAACGTAGGAGAAGTAAAGGATTTAGCACGGGGGGAGAAAATCTATTCTGTCCGGTTCATGGGAGACAAAGCATATATGGTCACTTTTAAACAAGTCGACCCGTTATTCGTCATCGATACGGAAGATCCAACACATCCAAAAGTGTTGGGGGAATTGAAGATCCCTGGTTTCAGTACCTACCTTCACCCGATAGACGATCGGCATCTGATCGGATTCGGATATGATACGAAAGTGATCAACGATGGCAAGGATACCAATATCGAACCGAGAATCACTCGGAAGGGGATGAAAATGTCGTTATTTGATATTACGGATTTTCATCATCCGAAAGAAACGGACACCGAAATCATCGGAGGGGCCGGGACCCATTCCAACTTGCTCGAGGACCACAAAGCCCTGCTTCACGAGCCTTCAAGAAATCTATATGGCTTTCCGGTCTCTGTTTACAATGAAAAGGAGGGAAGCCAGCACGAACTGGATTTCGACTATCAAGGTGCCCTTCTTTATGAAATCACCCCTGAAAAAGGGATTGTGTTGAAATCGAAGCTCACGGATGAAGGAAGCAAAGACAAAGAATACTACGAACAGTGGGAAGACCAGATCCAAAGACTGCTCTATATTGACGATCAGCTCTATACCGTTTCGAATCACTCTATTACTTCTTACTCGTTGGGTGATTACAAAAAGACAGACTCCATTGAGATAAACTAAAGAATGGACAGAAGAGGCCGCGAAATGTAGTGGTCTCTTTTTTGTATACATGACATAGAGCGTTTCTCAAAGGAATAACAGGTGCTTCCAACTACCCCCCTGCATAAAAAAACGATATGATGATACATATAAATAATGGCAGATATTTGTTTAGAGGGGTGTTCGTTTGAAGGTCATACGTTACTTAAAGCCTTACCGGACTGCCATGGCCGTTGCATGGAGTTTGATGCTGGTAGAGCTTGCTGTAGAATTGTTGAATCCGTTGTTCATGGCACGGATCATCGATGAAGGTATTCTGAATAAAGACTTGGACGTTGTGTTGAAATGGGGCTTCATCATGGTGGGGATGTCCCTCATTGCCTTTATTTCTGGAGTGACGAATTCTTTTTTTGCCGCACATACGAGTCAGGGATTCGGCTATGATGTGCGGGATAGCCTGTATAAGAAGGTTCAATCATTTTCGTTTGCGAGTTTTCATAAACTTCCTGCCTCTTCCCTCATTACGAGGATGACCAATGACGTAAGACAACTCCAGAATACAATCTTCATGAGTCTCCGGATCATGCTCCGGGCTCCATTGCTTGTTGTGGGGTCAGCCATTATGGCGCTGATCGTCAATACAAGGCTTGCTCTTGTTTTAATCATTGTGATTCCGGTACTGTGGCTGTTTCTATTATGGGTCCTTAAACGGGGGTGGAGCCTGTTTGAACGGGTGCAGTCGAGGCTTGATAAAGTCAATGAGGTCATGAAGGAAAACCTTTCAGGCATGAGATTGATTAAAGCGTATACGAGAAGTAAATATGAAGAGAGCCGTTTCCACAATGCCAATGAAGATTTAAAAGATCGGACCGCCACAGCCCTTCGATTCATGGAAATCATCATGCCTCTGTTGATGCTTGTCATGAACCTGGTCCTGCTGTCTGTTTTATGGTTCGGCAGTATAGATGTTGCCTCAGGAGGAACTAAGGTTGGGGAAGTCGTGGCAATCGTTACATATGTTACGAGAATTTCATCTGTCTTTTCCATCTTTTCCTTTATCATCACCAGTTTTTCAAGAGCAAGGGCTTCTGCAGAGCGGGTGGAAGAGGTCCTGAATACGGAGATCGATTTGAAAGATGAAGACGAAGTAAATCAAAACAACAAAGTGTCGAATGGTGAGATCACATTTAAAGAGGTATCGTTTCAATACCCATCCACGCGGGGGAAAGTGCTTCAAGATTTATCATTTAACGTGAGAGCGGGCCAAACCGTTTCCATATTAGGGGCCACAGGATCAGGCAAGACCTCTCTGTTCCAGCTCATCCCCCGTCTATACGATACAACAGAGGGGACTATTGAATTGGACGGTCACTCCATCCGGTCCATCCCTTTGAACGAGATAAGAAAAAATATTGGGTACGTCCCTCAGGAGGTCATCCTATTTTCCGGATCGGTATCCGAAAACCTTCTATGGGGAAAAGAGAATGCTACCAAAGAAGAAATGATACAAGCTGCAAAGGATGCCCAAATCCATGAAACCATCCTGAATCTATCTCATGGGTATGATACGATACTGGGTCAAAAAGGAGTCAATCTTTCAGGAGGTCAGAAACAAAGGCTGTCAATTGCCAGGGCACTCATTCGAAAACCGAAGATCCTATTATTGGATGACAGTACAAGTGCCCTTGATTTAAAAACAGAGTCAAAACTTCTTCAGGCCTTGAAGAAGTATGAGTGTACAACCGTAATCATCACTCAAAAAGTGAGTACAGCCATGGAATCAGACCGCATCCTTCTTTTAGAAGAAGGAGTACTGACAGGAGAGGGGACGCACCAGTCCCTATTAGAAGATTCCATCCTCTACAAGCGCATTTACCAGTCTCAATTCGGAGAGGGGGATATCCACCATGTCCAGACACGTGCGTAAGAAATTGGGGAAAAACGACAAGGCGAGAGATGCAAAGGGGACACTGAGACGCCTTTGGAGCTACCTTTCCAGAATGAAAATGTTTTTGTATCTTGTCATTTTAATGGTGTTCATCAGTTCAGCTGCATCGCTTCTCGGACCTTTCCTTGTGGGGAAGGCGATCGATGAATACATCGTCACGAAAGAAGCGACTGGTTTGATTAGATTGGTCATCGGTTTAATCACGGTGTATATCCTGCACTCTTTGTCCATATGGTTCCAAAATTATTGGATGATCGGAGTAGCCCAGGATACAGTCTATCGCTTGCGCAAAGATCTCTTCCATCAGCTGCATCAACTTTCCATCCCTTTCTTCGATAAACGGAAGCATGGGGAGCTGATGAGCCGGGTGACCAATGACATCGATAATGTGAGTGCCACCTTGAATAGTTCGTTCATCCAAATCATCTCAAGTATCCTTACGTTGGTAGGGACCGTCTCGATCATGCTTTGGTTGAGCCCGCTGCTCACGCTCATCACCTTGACCATCGTCCCCCTCATGATCCTTGGCATGAAGTGGATCACCAAGAGGACAGGGCGATTATTTAAAGAATACCAGCAGAATATCGGTGAGTTGAACGGCTATATTGAAGAGACGATCTCAGGCCATAGCATCATCAAGACCTTTTCTCGTGAAGAAACGGCGATCAAGGATTTCAGTGAAAAAAATCAACGTCTACGAACATCTGCGTATTGGGCAGACACGTATTCCGGATTTATCCCTAAGCTTATGAATGTATTGAATAATCTCAGCTTTGCCGTCATTGCAGGTGTAGGAGGGATTTTTGCCCTTAATGGCATGATCACGATCGGTGTCATCGTCATTTTCGCTGAGTATGCAAGGCAGTTCACGCGTCCCTTGAACGAGCTTGCAAATCAGTATAATACACTGCTGTCAGCGATTGCCGGTGCCGAGCGTGTCTTTCAAATCCTCGATGAAGAGGAAGAAGCGAAGGACGAGGGGGATGCCGTGGAAATCAATTCCGTTGAGGGGAAGGTCGATTTTCAACATGTTTCATTCTCCTATGAAAAAGGGGAGAGGACGCTCGAGGATGTATCCTTTTCCATACGTCCGGGTGAAACGATTGCCCTTGTTGGACCGACGGGAGCGGGGAAAACGACGATCACCAACCTCCTTTCCCGCTTTTATGAGCTGAACGAAGGCAGTATTAAAATTGACGGCCGTGATATCCAAACGATTAAACGAAAAAGTTTACGGCAGCAGATGGGCTTTGTCCTCCAGGATAGCTTCCTGTTCCAGGGGACGATTGCAGACAACATCCGTTACGGCAGGCTGGATGCAAGTGATGAAGAGGTGAGGAGTGCAGCAAAGCTCGCCAATGCCCATACCTTTATAGGAAAAATGCCCCAAGGATATGAATCCTTGTTGCGGGCAGATGGAAGCGGGATCAGCCAGGGACAGAAACAGCTTTTATCCATTGCAAGGGCGATCCTTTCTGATCCTTCGATCCTCATCCTTGATGAAGCGACAAGCAGTATCGACACGATCACAGAGCTGAAAATCCAAGATGCCCTCAAACGCTTAATGGAGGGACGAACGAGCGTGGTGGTGGCTCACCGTCTTAACACAATCCGACAAGCTGATCAAATCCTGGTCCTAGATCAGGGGAGGATCATTGAGAGGGGGTCTCATGAGGAACTTCTTGAGGAGAAAGGGTTCTATCATGGGTTGTATCATAGTCAGTTGAAGGAAAGTGTTTAGGCGAGGGGGCAAATGGAGTTTTTGAAAATAAATCCTGAGAATTGAAAATAAAATCGGTGGAATTGAAAATAAAATACGAAATTTGAAAATAAAAGTGTTGGTTTTGAAAATAAAATGGAGAATGGGAGTGGGAAAGGCTAAATGGACCGTGGCTAATCCTCCAAAATAGAAAAAAACACCTCAAAAGTCAGCGCTTTTGAGGTGTTTTTCTTTGTCGAGGGGCTAAACTTCCCGTTAGCGATCCCTCCGTTGTTGCCTTAATCGGATAAAGGCAACTCTGTAACTTGCAACATCACAAGTAATATATTTATATCTTGAACGTTGTTTGTAGATAATAAACAGCCGCGGGCAATTCCTTGAGTCGTTTGATATACCTAAACGACGTAAGCCCTACCTCTCTTACATCCTAACGGCTCCGAAGCCGATCCAGTGTGAATAAGTTGTTAAATCAAAACAGAATAGAATTACGAATTATCTTCTCTATCGTTTCAATGTATGTTACAAGATTACAATAAATAAATATATCATTCATGTAGTAACATGTCAAGAAAACATTTCAATTATAATTCAAGCGACTGTGGCGAATCTTCTTCATCGTTCATCAAACGGATGGCTGTAGGCTGAATCTTCAAGACGATATAATTCGGATCATCAGGGCCTTCAAACCATCTCTTCATATGATCGTTCCAAAGTTTTTCTTTGTAGTGGGAGGAATCCTCGATGGAAGCACGTCCTTCGACTTCAACAAACGTATCTCCATAACCTTCCCCTTCATATCCCAGGAGTATGTGGACATTCGGGTTCTCTTCGATTTCATCGGTTTTATGTGTTTCACTGCTTGTTGGTGTATACAATGTCAGGTCCTCATGTGAAAACGTCATATAGCGGGAATGGGGCTTATTATTTTTCACGGTGGCAAGTGTCCCCACTTTACTTTCATCAAGAACCTTGAGGATGTGTTGTTTCAGTTCAGCTTGTGACAAGAAATCCATCTCCTTTTTGAATCTTTTAACCATACTATTCCTTTTGTCATGATGAAATAAACATGGGAATGTGTAGATGATTGGTTCATCGGGAATAACGAAAATACCAACTAATGAAGGATGATGCGCGTGATACCGGAAACACTGGTCGATCTTTGCAAGAAGAGGATGGAACCCTATGACTGCGAAGGATTTGTTTATGGAAGAGGACCGATGACCCCTGACATCATGATTGTGGGAGAAGCCCCCGGGGAAACGGAAATCCACAATGGCATGCCCTTTAGCGGAAGGGCCGGGAAAGTACTGAATGAGTTCTTCAACTATATAGGTGTTTCCAGAGAAAATATTTATTTTACCTCTACGGTCAGAAGCAGACCTTACAAAAGGGTACAAAAGACGAAGAATAATGAGGTACTTATTAAGAAATATAACAGGGCACCGACTATAAAAGAACAGCTGGCCCATGCACCCATTCTCGATTATGAGATGCAGCATATCAAACCGAAACAGATTGTCACGTTGGGGAATGTAGGGTTACAGAGATTAGTGGGAAAGCAATACACGATATCAGAAGTGCACGGGCGTTTGATTCATTCACAGGTTAGGCAACTAAAAGACCTTGAGACGAATGAGTGGACTCGAACGGAGGAGTATTATTCTATTTTTCCAACCTTTCACCCTGCATCCATTTTCTACAACCGTTCTCTGGAGAAAGAGATTTACAAAGACCTCGATAAGCTGAAAGAACAGCTCCATGAAAAATAAGGGACTGAGGATGTTTTAGGTGTCATTTGAATGGGAATCGTAAGAAAAATGGACATAAAGGTGATGACAGATGTTTTTTGGAACGTGGTATGGAATATACCGAATCATAATCGTTGGAATTCTTGCTTACCTATCCCTTGTCCTACTATTGAGGGTATCAGGGAAAAGGACTCTATCTAAGATGAATGCCTTTGATTTGATCGTAACCGTCGGAATTGGTTCGGTGCTTGGCATCATTTTGTTGAATAAGAAGGTACCACTCATGGAAGGCATCACCGCCTATCTGGTTCTGGTCGGGATGCAATATGTGGTTGCCTGGTTTTCTGTTCGTTCCCATACGATTGATCAGTTGGTTAAATCCTCGCCCAGTCTTTTATATTACCGTGATCAATTCATCAAGGGAAAAATGAAAAAAGAAAGAATCGCGGAAATGGACGTTTTTCAGGCCGTCAGGGACAATGGTTACGCCTCGCTGAAGGATGTGAACATGGTTATTCTGGAAGCGGATGGAGGTTTTTCGGTAATAGGAAAGTCGAAAGATGTGGACGATGAGGTTATGAAGCACGTCAGGGAATATAGAGAATAAAGAAAGATGGCATTCAGATGAGTGCCATCTTTTTTTGCGATCATTTCTAATGCTCGAGTGACATTATTTTTTTGTCATATTCTCTTGAGCCATCCTTACAAGCTCTTTTACCATATTCCCGCCGATCGCCCCGCCTACTTTACCTGCTTGTTCAGATGTTAATTTTCCATTATATCCACGTTGCAGGGGAATACCTTGTTCCCTTGCGATTTCATATTTAGCTTCCTTCGGGTCCTGTGTCCCTGACACCTTCGCTTTCAACTGATCCATGGCGGCTCGTGATTCAGGTACAAGAAGTTTCCTTTTCGACATTTTATCACCTCTATTATAGGTTGCCCAAAAATTTTTTTGTAAGTATAAAGCATTGTCATATAAGGGTTTTTTAACGGTTGTGAAAAATTCGTTACAAAAAAAGATTGTCTATAATGTGTCAAATAAAATATAATTCTTAATAGTTAGAAAATTTTATAAAGAAAAAGGGGGAAATGCCGTGGAAGAATTCGTTGGCAAATTGGTAGGGATCCTGTGGTCTCCTGTCATGATTTACTTTTGTTTAGGCGTTGGCTTACTATTTTCTATTTTAACGAAGTTTTTACAGGTACGGTTGATTAAAGATATGGTGGTTCAAATGTTTAAGGGGGGAAGCTCCAGTGCAGGGGTATCGTCCTTCCAGGCATTGGCACTCTCATTATCCGGACGTGTCGGAACAGGGAACATCGCAGGTACAGCTACGGCGATTGCCTTCGGTGGTCCTGGTGCCGTTTTCTGGATGTGGACAATTGCCTTCATCGGCGCGAGCAGTGCCTTTATTGAATCGACGCTGGCACAGATCTATAAAGTGAAGCAGGACGGGGAATATCGTGGAGGTCCTGCGTATTACATTGAAAAAGGAATCGGCTGGAAGTGGTACGCTGTACTATTCTCATTTGCGACCTTACTGGCTATGAGTATCTTAATGCCGGGAATTCAGTCGAATTCCATTGCATTAGGACTTGAGAATGCATTTGGACTTAATACGACAGTAACGGGAATAGGACTTGTCGTGTTGATTGGGGGCATTATATTTGGTGGGGTAAAACGTATTGCCGGAGTGGCATCTTATGTCGTTCCATTCATGGCCATCGCGTATATCCTGCTTTCCCTGGTCATTGTCGGAATGAATATTGCCGAAATCCCGGCTGTATTTGCCCTTATTTTCAAAAGCGCATTCGGTACCGATTCTATATTCGGTGGAATCATCGGTATGGCTGTATCATGGGGAGTAAAACGCGGGATCTATTCCAACGAAGCAGGTCAAGGAACTGGACCGCATGCGGCAGCAGCAGCTGAGGTTTCCCATCCTGCCAAGCAAGGGTTGGTTCAGGCATTCTCGGTGTATATCGATACCCTTCTTGTTTGTACGGCAACGGCATTTATGATTTTATTTACGGGATCTTTCAATACAGAAGCTCCTGACGGGTCGATGCTTGCAAATAACTTAGATGGGATCGAAGCGGGACCTGGTTATACACAGGCAGCCATTGAGTCCGTTATCCCTGGATTTGGGGCATCATTCGTTGCGATCGCTTTATTCTTCTTTGCTTTCACCACAATCATGGCGTACTATTACATGGCAGAAACAAATGTGGCATATCTATTGAGAGGTAAGAACTCTAAGACAGCGATGGTTATTCTGAAAGTCGTGCTTCTTGGTGCCACATTCTACGGTGCAGTAAGAGAAGCGGCACTTGCATGGGCGCTTGGTGATATCGGCCTTGGTCTGATGGTATGGCTGAACTTGATTGCGATTCTTATCCTGGCCAAACCTGCCCTTAAAGCATTAAAGGACTACGAGGCACAGAAGAAACAGGGTCTTGATCCGGTCTTTAACTCCAAGAAGCTCGGCATCAAAAATGCTGAGTTCTGGGAGCAGGAATATAAAGTGGAAGAAAAAGAAAATGTATCTTAAGCTACAAGAAGGAACCTGTTGCCAACAAGGCAACAGGTTTTTTTAATGGGAGCTTCTGAATGTTGAATATAACCGATCTCCAATATATTTCTGAAAAGCATACATGAGCAAAGATTTAACAAAAAACAGAGCGGACAGCTGATATTGCTTTAAATTGGTCAACCTCCACACCCCGAACTTTTTAAACATGGAATAAAAGGGGTATGTAAAGAATGAATCAACCAGTAAATTGACGAATACATAAAGAAAGAAGTTCTTATAGGAAAATTTCAGGATCCATACTGATCCTGACAGGAAAACACCGACGACAAAGGGCATAATGCCATTTACATTCGGAAAGAGTTTTGTTGTGATGGTCCACCATTTGATCCTCTCAGCCACCACATTTTCTATATAAACAAGGAGTGACATGAATATGGAAGCGGGTAAATATCTTTTTAAAGACTCTTTTCCTGCCAAAAAGAGAAATACCCAAGAAATGAGCATCAAAATCAGGATATAATATTTATTTTTTTTCTGGCCCACGATGATTTCCCCCTAATGGATAATGAGTGATCTTATTTATAGAATGGTTTCAAGAAAAGACATTTATACGGTTAATGGAAATAATGTAATCCGATCAGTTTAGTAAACAATATCTTTGAGTCAGTGAAGAAAATTGATTATGATAAACGGAGGAGAGCACGTTATTAGTGGGAGGTGCAATTGCATTGGATTTATATAAATCGTTTATACAAAATGAACGACAGAGGAAGTTGGTTGATTTAGCAGGAGAGCTTGCTGATGCATTTGCCAAAAGAGGGGAAACGTATGACAGAGAAGATGAATTCCCTTATGAAAATTTTGACGATATCAAAAAGAGTGGATACGGAAAACTGACCTTACCGAAGGAATATGGGGGAGAAGAGATTAACCTGTATGAGCTAGTGATGATTCAAGAGAGGCTCGCAACCGGGGATGCAGCAACGGCCTTATCCATTGGCTGGCACCTTGGAGGGTTGATGGAGCTTACGGAAACAAGGACATGGGATGAGAAGGTATTTAGAGATCTCTGTAAGGAAATTGCCGTAAGTAAAGCTCTGATTAACCGCGCCGCCACAGAGCCCGCAACAGGCAGTCCGACCCGAGGGGGACTGCCTCAGACCAAGGCGGTGAAAACCGAAACAGGCTGGATACTCAATGGAAGGAAGTCCTTTACGTCTATGGCAAGAGTATTGGACTATTCCTTGGTATCAGCAGCAATTGGAGATACTGAAGAGAAAGGCTTCTTCCTCGTCGATCATGAAGTGGAAGGGGTGAGCGTAGAGGAGACGTGGGATACGATATCCATGAAGGGGACTGGGAGTGATGATCTCGTCCTTACGGATGTACGATTACCGGCTTCTTCCCTTGTTGAGCGTGACGGCATACCTGTGGATAAGGACCTTCCCAAAGCGTGGCTACTCCATATACCAGCATGCTATATAGGAGTGGCGATTGCAGCGCGCCATTATGCGATCCAGTTTGCGAAAGACTACTCCCCGAACAGTCTGCCGGGACCAATCAAGGATGTCCCTGAAGTACAGCGGAAAATCGGTGAAATGGAATTAGAGCTGTTTAAAGCCAGACAGATCCTTTATTCAGTCGCGGACAAGTGGGTGAAGGAGCCTGCCAAACGGGAAGACATGGCTTCAGAGCTTGCTTCCGTTAAACATGTGGTGACGAACAGCGCCTTTCAAATTGTGGATACAGCCATGAGGATTGTCGGGGCAAAGAGCCTTTTTCGCTCCAATCCCATGCAGCGGTATTATCGTGATGTGAGGGCAGGGCTTCATAATCCACCCATGGATGATATGGTCATCGGGATGTTAGCAAAGCAAGCCCTAGAATAAAGAGAAAAGGCATAGACAGGAGTGTCTATGCCTTTTTTTTCGGGGTGTTTACTCAGGGTGTAGCGTTTTATTCAGTACATTTTGATGCTGGGTTTCTAAAATGTGAATTTCACTCAGCTCTTCAATAAGATCGTGAATGGATAATAATTCATAAAGCATGACGGTTTCACACGAAAAGTGGTGCTTCATGGATTGAAATGGTTTCATATGAAGCCCTTCATGATCTTCCCAGAATTCTTCCAATAGATTTTTCATCAAGGTGAAATGGTGTTCTGGTATTTGAAAAGATGGATGATGCATAATTCCTTTTAAGCTCAGTGTAGCATCCATGATCCGTTCTTTTTCATCTTCACTGAAGGCAGATTGCACAGGAAGATAGATCAAGTTTCCGATATGGAACAGGATTTGCCTTAAAAGGTTCAGCTTTTTATATTCATAATTAAAACAGCGCATTTCCTGACGGTTGGAGCGGTGAAGCTTCCACTCTTCCTTCTGATACTCGCAAAGGGTGTCCGTTGATTCAATTTCTCTTAAAATATCATTAAAGATCAGCTTCGTCTCCCGGTGGAGGGATTGATTCTGAAGTACTTCAGAACCCCTTTTCTCCAACAAGTTCCCCGTTTTGTGATAAAGATTATGAATGTTGGTTGAAATCGTGTTGGCATATTTAGGAGGCAGGATCCACAGATTGACCAACGTTGAAACAATCAGGCCGATGGTGGTCGTGCCAAGACGTATGAAAAATGTTGCTACATAATGGTCGTGTATTGTCGGAATCATGGCAATTCCGGTTAATGTTGCAACCAAAATCCCTGCCCCGAGATGAAGCTTGTGGCAGGTGATGATCGTCAAGAGTGCAACCAGGGCATACGTAATGGCGTGGTCTCCTAATGTATGAGTGATAATCACGGCAAATAATGCTCCTATAGCTGATGCCGGAAAACGAATGAATGCTTTTTTGATCGAATTTGCTGCAGTCGGTTCGATGGTAACGATGGCAGTAATGACGGCAAAGGTGGCCGGCCAGTTCATTAGTTGACATACGAAGGCAGTAAGAAATACGGCAATTCCGGTCTTGGCAATCCTTCCCCCGACAAATTGAAATTTTTTCAGAAAATCCATAATTTAACCCTCTTTAATCAAATTCTCTATTCCTATTATAAAGTAAGAAAAAACCAAATTAAATAAATTGACAAAAAAAGAACTGTTCAGGGAACAGTTCTTTTATATATGATAACTCATCTTAGGGGTAAAGGCCGCAATCGAATTTGAATTGACTGAGGCATCTTTTGGTCATTTTGAGCCTCTTTTAAGTACATATACATTCTTTTGCCAGCAACAGAGTTTGCGGAGTGAATCGTGATTCTCTCTGCAAAGAGCTGTTTTTCCACCATATAGTGGACGAGCATTAAGCCATTGCGTGTTTTACTCTCTAAGTCGTGATCCAGTGAAAGATGAGCGATAGAAAAATTAAGAAGGAGATCAATACATTCATCGATGTCTTTCGCGAGAATGTACCCTTGTGGACAGTGTCGATAATCGTCTAAAAACACATTTACTGTCATATTTATTCTTCTTTCGTCATTTGACTTAATTTAAGCCTAACAGAGATTGACAAATAGAGATATAGGTAAATAGTATGAATAATACAAATATATTTGTAATTTTTTTGTTGGTTTTTGATGAGGAATCTTTATGGAAGAATCTTTTTTAGAGAAAAAAGTAATGACAGCTTCATTTATCCCGTTTCTTCAATATGTTCAATAATAAATCGGGTCTGTCGGTAATGATTCCGTCTGCACCAAGGTTTATGAGTCTTTCCATCGTTTCAGGATCGTTAATGGTCCAATAGTGGACATGGAGTCCGATGCGGTGGGCTCCGGAGATCAGTGTCGATTGTGTCAGGTCAAGGTTTCCTTCCTGAATGGGAAGCTGAAAGGCATCAACCTCTGTTTTATAAAGATTCCTTAGGAACAGCTTGTGGAGGATGACGAATTTTTTCGCTTCCTGCTTCCCTCCCTGAGTGGCAACCCGTCCGTTTGAGTAAGTTTCAAATAAGTCAATAATGTGTTGGTCGAACGAAGCGATGAGGACCTTATCTTCCATATCGTATTCTTCTATAAGTTTCATTAATTTCTGTACGATTTCCTCTGTACGGTCCCTAGGATTATCGTCTTTCACTTCAATGTTGATACGCATGTTTGGAAACCGCTGAAATACTTCCTCGAGGGTTGGGACATAGATATGCTTTCCCCGAAAGGAATAATCTCCATTGAGGTTTTGAAAATAGTATCCCGCATCAAGTCGCTGAAGCTCTTTTAATGTGAAGTCCACGACAAATCCACGCCCATTCGTTGTCGCATCGACAGTAGGGTCGTGAATGGTGACCAAATGGCCGTCTTTGGTGATATGTATATCCGTCTCGATCACATCGGCTCCGAGATCAACGGCCTGTTGGAACGCTTCAATGGTATTACCAGGTGCTAGTTGCTTCCCTCCCTGATGAGCGATGACAAGGGGACGCTCCTTGTCTTTATGCAAAAAGGGAGGAGGGAGTGCTTTTTTGACTGGCAGCCAGTAAACAATGAGGGAAAACGAGATACTGAAAGCGATCATCATGATCAAGACAATGAAACGCTGCTTCTTCTTAGAAGTTTCAGGTATTGTGAGTTTCGTAGTTTTCATTCACTTTCATCCTTTTAATAAAAGATTCTTATCTTCTATTATAGGTACGACCTTGTCTATTTAGGACAATAAAATAGGGTCACATTAGATTTATCTATAGGAATCTGGGTATGGAAAATGCACGTAATTACTTTTTGGAGTAAAAAAATTACTTTTTAATATAATTAAATGTTGCTTTTGAGCGTAAAATAGATTACCTTATAAAGTAAGGAGGGGATATTTACCATGAAAGATCATTTACAGTTAAATGTTTCATTGCTGCGGAAGCGTGTGCCGAATCTGACGACAGCTGCAAAAACGGTGGGATTGAGACCGGCGACCGTTTCGAACTTATGTACAGGGAAGATATCGGTTGGCCGTGCAGAAGTGAAAACGATCGTTACACTTGCCAATTTGGCGAATTGCACGTTGGATGAATTGATTATTCAAGGAGGGAAACGAAGCATGATTGAAACAGGGATTAAACCGCTTGATGTATTTGCGCCCATTGTTCAGGGAGGAACCAACGGATTCGTTGCAAGATCTCAGGTCGGTCAATTCGTCGTCCTGGCTGAAATGACACAGGCATTGAAACAGAAAGGCTATCACACAATCCTGTTGACAACGGATAAAACCCATCCCGGTTTAAGTGATCTTGAAGGCTTTGTCGATGCGAAATGCCACAGTATCGAAGAGGCCTTTGCAGAAGTCTCCATGGTGGATGACAAGGAAAGCATTCTTCTATATGTGGACCGTTCGTATATTGTGTCGGGGGAGTTGTATGAATTAAGGGAGCGTTTCGAAGCCGAGAATTATGATGAACTCACAACTATATTATTTGATCCTAGTGGAGAAGCGGTCGATGAAGATGATCCGTACGGTCCTCTCGATACCCTCTGTTATTTTGATATTGATTTGGCTACCCGGGGGATGTACCCTGCCATTCATCCAGTCCAATCCACATCGGTTCTCTTAGAAGACGATGCGTTGGACACCAACCATTCGACGATGCATAAGAAGGCAAAAAAATTATTAAGGCGCTACAAAGAAATCCGTGTTCTCATGAACACAATCGGGAAGGAGAAAATACCTGAAGCGGACCTTGAGATTTTTCACATAGGTGAGAGACTCGAAGCATACTTGAGCCAGCCCTTCTTCGTTGCAGAAGAATTCACCAAAGTCAAAGGTCAAACTGTACAGGTCCAACAAGCCATCACAGATATTCAAAAAATACTCCAAGGCGACTTCAACCACCTCGATCCAAAAGACCTTACCTACAAAGGACAGCTGAACTGATTTTTTAGGGACGGACCTTCGGCAGGAATGCCGAAGGTCCGTCCCTCATCTATGACTTTTTTCGTGAATTTATGGCAAATGAAAGAGGAATTATCAGAATTTTGTCGTATGTGTAAAGTAATACTTTTTTATTCTGGGAGACATTTCGATGCTGATTGAGAAATTATTATTACATGTACTGATTATACTGGCTCCTGTTCTCATTCAAACTTCGCTCCTTGAAAACCACAGGCTGGGGAAGTCCCCTGTTTTCATTGGGGTATTACATGGGATTGCAGCATTTATGTGTTTGATTTTTGCCTATGAAAGCTTTGGGCTCTATTGGGATTTCAGGTATATTCCACTCGTTCTTTCCATGTTATATGGTGGAAGGAAGGCTGGGGTCATCGTTTTCTTATTTATAATGTTGGCACGTATCATCAATGGAGGTGATGCGATGGTCTTCGGATTTGTTAGTGCGTTTTTAGCCGGAATTCTGCCCTTTTTGATATCCAATCGATTCTGGTCCTTTCCTCCAAGAAAGCGAGTGACATTTGCTGTTCTACTTGGTTTTTGGCCGGCACTGGTCATGCTCGGAATCCTCCTTTCCTTTGCCTTCATAACCGGTGTACCCGTATCTGGCAACAGAGAAATGGGGATTTATGTTCTCATATTCGGTGGAATTCAGGTCCTTGGGGTAGGTCTTGCAGCTCAACTAAATGAATGGCTGATCGAGAAGAAATTATTACGTGAAGAAATCATGAAATCGGAAAAGCTGAACACACTAGGTGAACTCGCTGCTTCCATCGCTCATGAAGTGCGTAATCCACTAACTGTGGTAAAAGGTTTTCTTCAATTGATGAAAAAGCAGGTAACCGGAGATCACGATGAATACCTGAAGATTGTATTGAGTGAGTTGGGGAGGGCAGAGGAAATCATAAATGATTATTTGAACTTTGCCAAACCGGAGTTCGAAAAGGTCGAGAAGATCAATGTCAGAGAAGTTCTCTCGGATGTCACCGTGCTTCTCAATGCGTATGCCCTGAAGGAAGGCGTATTCCTTGAAGCTGATCTGCATGAAGATGCACATCTATTAACGGATCGAAATAAATTGAAACAAGCCTTTGTAAATATCATCAAGAATGCCATAGAGGCAACGCCGCCCCAAGGCAAGGTAGCCGTGAATCTGGAGGTCACCCATACACAGGCTGTCATTACGGTCACGGATACAGGTAAGGGGATGACGAAAGAGCAGGTTGCCAGGCTAGGGACATTATTTTTCACAACAAAAGACCAGGGAACGGGTCTCGGTACATCCGTTTCCATGCGTATCATAGGCGCGATGGGAGGGCATGTTCACTATTCGAGCATTGTGAATAAAGGGACGGTGGCTACGATAAGCCTTCCATTAAACAGTGAAAGGCACGGGAAGTTCGATACAACTACAACGAATACATATAGTAACAACTTAAACGCTTAGGACGGTACTAAGTGTTTTTTATTTTGATAAAAAAGCTCAACTCCATTTTCCGTACATACGTTCCATGATAGGATAGAAGATATGAATAATGAAGCCTAATGTGCAAGCGACTATGACGGTTCCGATTCCCACCGCTCCATGAAAAATCATGGCAAGCGTAATGGCAATGGCTTCATTTAATAAACGTGAATTTCGTAAGTTCAAACCGAATCTCTGGTGAATCGCCACCATAAATGTATCCATCGGACTTGAGGGGAGTTTGGCTTGTAGGTAAATAGAAATCCCGATCCCAAGAATCAGGATGCCTGTAAGGACCAGGGACAACTGCTGGCCAAATCCAACCGGCTCCAGAAAGGTAAGACCCATCGTTATCCAGTAATCAACCATCATCCCGATAACGAATATTGAAAGGGCAGCTAACCATTGAATCCCTTCCTTTAATAAAATGGCATTTATGCAAATGAGAATACACCCATTCATAAAGATGCATGTCCCAATTGAAAGGTTGAGCAGGTTTGATTCCCCGACGGCAAGTGCATCCCAGGGAGCCGCCCCCAGTTCCCCTTTAATAATGAGAGAAACACCCAATGAAAGTGCGAGTAAACCAATACAGTAAAAGCTGAATCTAGCCATCATCCCCTGAATCCTCCGTTCCAAAAGCTTGTCTAATATATATGTTCGTTGGGAAAAGGTTAGAATCAACATTTTGATCTGAAAGCTTGAGGTGATGCGTCGGTGAAGAGCCCCATTAAAATATCCATCAGAGAGTTAGTAGAGTTTGTCTTTAAGGAAGGGAGTATAGACCTGCGATTTCAGGCACGCTCCTCCATGACCATTGGTACAAGGCTTCATCAGAAGCTGCAGAAAGAATATAAAGAGGGCGATGAGAAGGAAGTGTTCCTGAAAGGGGAGGTGCTTTCAGGGGATGTGCTCTTTCAGTTGGAAGGGCGATGTGATGGAATTCATTACAATGAAGATGAGGTGACCGTGGAAGAAATCAAATCCACAGCCAAGAAGATAGACTTCATTGAAAAAGGCTCCCGTGTCCACTGGGCTCAGGGAGAATGCTATGCTTACTTGTTGGCTAAGGAAAAGGGACTTTCCCATATCGGTGTTCAACTGACCTACATTGAGGTGGAAACCGAAGAAACGAAGTCCTTCCAACAGACGTATACCATTGAAGAACTGGATAGGATCGTAACCGGTATCCTGGAGGCCTATACGCCATTTGCCAATTTACTACTGACGAATGAAGAAAACAAAATGAAAAGTATTGAGGGCCTGGCCTTTCCATACCCCGCCTATCGAAAGGGTCAGAAAAACCTTGCAGGAGCCGTTTACAAAACAGTCATTGAATCCAAGTCCCTCTATGCAAATGCTCCAACCGGAACGGGCAAGACCATTTCCACTTTGTTCCCGACAGTGAAAGCCATGGGGGAAGGACGCTCAAAATGGTTCTATGTGACAGCCAAAACGATCACCCGTACGGTGGCGGAAGAGGCGTTGCTTCTCCTGGAAGGGGAAGGATTGTCACACAGGTCCGTTACGATTACGGCGAGAGATAAGATATGCTTTAAAGAAGAAACCATCTGTCAAAAAGAGTATTGTGAATTTGCCAACGGCTATTATGACCGCATTAATGGGGCTTTGATTGACATATTGACCAACGAATCCATCATTACACGGACAATCATTGAATCGTACGCCAAAAAGCATACAGTGTGTCCTTTCGAGTATTCAATCGATCTTTCCTATTTGGTGGATGGGGTCATATGTGATTATAATTACATCTTCGATTCGAGGGTTTCCTTGAAAAGATTGAACGACGAGGGAAAGAATGATACGACTTTACTCATTGATGAAGCTCATAATCTTGTCGGCAGAGGAAGGGAAATGTACTCAGCTTCGCTGAAAAAATCGGATTTCTCTCTGGTCCAAAAGCTATATCCTGAGCATGGTGGATTGAATACATCCATAACAGCCGTTTTGAAATCATTCAGACGAATTAAAAAAGAAGACGGGAAGGCTATACGAAGTGAAATAGATGAAGAATTGTTAGATTCGATTATGATCTTCATAGAGATAGCGGAAAAAAATCTCGGAGAAGGGGGACGGGAATGGCCGGAGGAATTCATGCAATTGTATTTCGATGTCATAAGTTTCGTGAGGATCTCCAACCTCTTTTCAGAGGAGCATCGTTTTGTGATCAGTCGAAGCTCGGATGACCTGGAAGTGAAAATCTTCTGCATTGATCCATCGAAACTCATCAAGCAGGTTGCAAAGCCATATCATTCATCCATCTTCTTTTCTGCTACCCTGCACCCGTTTTCGTATTATTTTCAACAACTGGGTGGAGGGGAAGAGGATTATCGATTCTTGATTCCTTCTCCCTTTCAACATGAGCAATGGCAGGTTGGGATCCATCCCATCTCCACTCGCTTCAAGGATAGAGAACGAACACTTCCCTACATTACGCATTCGATTGAAGAAACGTTCAATGGGTACAAAGGGAATTATCTGATTTTCTTTTCATCCTATGCTTATATGCAAGAAGCGTATGATAAGTTGAACAAAGCATCACTGGACGCGGATATCATCATCCAGGCACCCAATATGATTGAGGGAGAAAGAGAGGCATTTCTTGGTGAGTTTCAAAGTGATAGAGAGCGCCCGGTTATTGGCTTTGCGGTTCTCGGTGGGATATTTTCAGAAGGGATCGATCTGAAAGGAGACCGGTTAAAAGGTGTGATCGTGGTCGGCGTGGGACTCCCACAGCCTTCTCTGGAACAGGAAATCATTAAAGATCATTTCAATGCCTTGGGGATGAACGGATTCGATTTTGCCTATGTTTATCCGGGAATGAACAAAGTATTCCAATCAGGTGGAAGACTCATTCGTTCAGAAGAGGACAGGGGAATTCTGAAACTCATCGACGATCGGTACCTGACTCCTAAATATCGGTCCTTATTTCTTGAAGAATGGAAAGGTTATCGTGTGATAACGTAGAAAAGACCGCTATTAAGCGGTCTTTTGTTATTAGTTAAAAGAAGGGTCCTTTAACAGGCGATCGAATTCTTCAAGGTGATGGGTTTCGTCAGCAATCATATCATCCAGCTTGATGCTAAGCTCGACTAAACCTAATTCCTCAGCCTGTTCTTTACGTTTTTTGTAACGTTCAATTGTATCTGCCTCTGCTTTTCGTCCTTCTTCAAGCATTTCCTTCACATTATCCGTTTGCTTAACGGCTGCAGGCGTCGTTGTCGGATCTCCACCTAATGTTTTGATCTTTTCAGCCAGGTATAAAGCGTGTCCCTGCTCATCTGGAATTTCCTCTTCGAAGAAAGGCTTTAATATTTGACGATATAAGCCGCTCACAACAGCAGCGTAGTTTGTGTAGAGGATAACGGCCGCATACTCATTTGCCAAGTCTTCATTTAATCCATCAATTAATTCGTTTAATTTTGCTTCATCCATGTGTAAATACCACCCTTTTATTTGTTGTTATACAGACTAATTACCCGGATTGATGAAGAGATAAACATACCGGGGGAAATGAAAGCCCTCCAAATATTTTGTCTTCAAATGGGGATTCTAATTCTATAAAAGTCAGAGGAGGGATGAGTATGTCTAAGCAAGGAAAGAAAAATATGGACCAAACTTCGGAACAATTGGCGAAACAAAAAGCCAAGAATGATGTGGAATTTGCATCTGATACCCAGATTGGAAATAGTAATGGCCAAAGTCAGAAAAAAAGCGGCACACAAGTAAATAAAAAATAAATGACGAATATCTTTTTCAACTAAAGAAAATCCTATATGTAGAAACAGGAGGTGTAAAGGCATGAGAATTGGTGTTGAACAATCCTTAACTAACGTTGTAGAAGCCTTACGTGCACAGGGGCATGAAGTAGTGGAGCTGAAGCAGGAGTCTGATGCAAACGGGTGTGACTGCTGTGTCGTGACAGGAATGGATACAGATGTAATGGGTATTCAAAATGTAGCTACTCAAGGGCCGGTCATCGAAGCGAGCGGACTGAGTGCAGATCAAATCTGCCAGGAAGTACAAAGCAGACTTCAATAGTTTTCAACAAAAAAACAGCCTTGGATGGCTGTTTTTTTGTACCTTATTAATAAAAGTAGAAGGTGCACGATTTTTGAAGCACCTGAATTATATCAGCCTATCTGTGCAAGAGGCTGATTTCTTAAATGCTCGCGCAGAAGATCAGGAGCCGTTAAAAAGATCAGTCCATTTCCTTCCAGAGTTTTTGGAAAGCCGAGTGGAACCGTACGTTTAATCAGCTGTGCATAGACTTCACATTCAGATAGGGTGCGGTCGAAGGAAATCTGTTCGAATTCTTTAATCAGGGCCAGGGACCCGGAGACGTGAGGAGCAGACATGGATGTGCCGCTGAGTTTGGCGTATTTCTCACCTGGGATGGTCGATAAGATTTGTTCACCAGGAGCCACTAAGTCCACTTCATTGTTGGAGTTGGTAAAGTAGGATGACTTTCTTTGAAGATCGATGGCACCCACAGAAATGACTTCATTATAGCAGGCAGGGTAGGAGAACTCATCGGTGCTGCTATTGGAATCTCCCTCATTCCCGGCCGCGCAGACAACCAGGATATTGGCATCCACCGCTTTTTGAATTGCTTCGTGCAGAGGTTCGTAATCAGTCGGGCCTCCCAAAGACATGGAAATGATGTCGACTTTTTGTTCAATCGCATACAGGATACCATTGACGATCCAGTCATACTTCCCGCTTCCCCGGCTGCCTGCAAGGACCTTGATAACCAGTAAATCTGCCAGTGGAGCCACTCCAATGACCCCTTCACCATTTTCACTGGCGGCAATCGTACCTGCCACATGAGTGCCGTGCCCGCTGTAATCCGTCACGTTATCTTCCGCACCGTCATCATCGTCGGTGAAATTTCGGAAGGCTTTCACCTTTCCGGCAAGATCAGGATGATTCATATCACATCCTGTATCGAGTATTGCAATGGTTACACCTTTTCCTTTATACCCATTCTTCCACATACTAGGAGCTTGGATTAAATCAACGCCTTTAGGAATTTCATTTGCATCAACAATCATTTCGTCCATGAAATATGGAATTAACCTAATTTCACTTTGCATACCAATCCCTCCTAAAATAGTGTTGCGTAGAATAGAAATCAGAAGTTTCTGAAAATATAACATTTTTGGGACAAAATGAAAAGGGATAATAGTAATAGGAAAATAAAACCAATCATATTTTCTTCTTCGACTGCATAAGGGGAGCAGGTGGATGATTTCAGAAATGATAGACCATGTTTTGGAGGGGGGAATTTAAACAAACGTTTGATTAAGAGTACAAACCCTTGATGTGAGTATGGTTCCCGTGGTTAAACAAACGTTTGGTTAAAAAATGATGTACTGCTTTTTCATCATGTCACCCTCACTTCCTTCATAAAATAAATGGAAGGAAGGTGATTCACGGATGAATTATTATCAATACGGTTATCCGACATATTCCTATTACCGAAATGCTCCCAATATGGCGTATGCTCAAATCCAGGGAGGTCCGCTCGCTCCAGGCCTGCAAGGGTATGTTTTTTTTCGTGAAGTCCAAAACGGAGTGGAAGTATTTGCGGAGGTCACAGGCTTGCCGGCTTATAAAGAAGGAAAAGGCGATCAAAAACCGATCGGCCCCCACGGATTTCACCTCCATGAAAAAGGGGTTTGTGAAATAGGAGATCCGAAAAATCCTTACACATCCGCCGGGGGTCATTGGAATCCAACCAACCAGCCACATGGCAATCATGCAGGTGATTTTCCTGTTTTGTTTTCGAATGATGGCTATGCGAAAATGTCTTTTTTTACGAATAAGTTCAAAGTGAAAGACGTGATAGGAAAAGGCGTCATCATCCACCAGAACCCGGATGACTTCACGTCACAGCCTTCAGGAGATGCCGGTAAAAGACTGGCATGTGGGGTGATTATGGGATATGGAATATAACAAGAAAAAGGGTTGACCCCTAATCGGGGGTCAACCCTTTACTGTGTAACAAAATTAAAATACGCCCAAAACATCCAGCATGACGAACAGAATCAACACAGGTGCCACGAAACGGATCAGGAAGAACCATGTTTCGAACAATCCACGTTTCAACCCGCTCCCTTGCTTTAATTCTTCATACAGAGCGCTTTTCTTCATTTTCATCGGCACGAAAAGGGCAATGAGTAAGGACCCTATTGGAAGCAGTACATTGCTGACCGCAAAATCAGCCAAATCGAAAATGGTTTTGCCAAACAGCATGACATCCCCTAGGATTCCGAACGATAATGCCGACGGAATGCCGCAAACGAAAATGGCAAGACCGATGATCCAAGACCATTTCTTCCGCTTGACAGGCTCTCCCTTTGAAATGACAGAAACGATGATTTCTAGCATCGAGAAGGCAGATGTCAGTGCTGCAAATAAGAAAAGCACCAGGAATGCGATGAAGAATAGCATCCCGAAAGGAAGCTGACTGAACACAGTAGGCAGTACATTAAATAGCAGTACAGGACCTGCCCCCGGTTCTAAATCAAAGGCAAAGACTGCAGGGAAGATTGCAAGTCCGGCTAATAATACAATGAAAATATTCATTGCCACGATAGAGATCGCTGATCGTGGCAGACTTTGCGATTTCGGAAGGTATGAACTATATGTCACCATTACAGATACCCCGACACTTAATGTGAAGAAGGATTGACCCATCGCTTCTAAAATCGTCTGAGACGTTACTTTAGAAAAATCCGGCTGAAGCAGGAATGTCACTCCTTCACCTGCCCCGTCAAGAGTGATGGCACGAACCACTAACAGAATGAAAAGGATGAATAATGCCGGCATCATGATTTTACTGGCAAGTTCAATACCCTTTTCAACCCCTTTAGCCACTACAATGATGGTCATCAAGATGAAAACAAATTGCACGAACACACTAGTCATTGGATTTGAAATCGTTGAACCGAACACTTCGGCATACTGTTCCGAAGAAAGGCCGTTTAATTGCCCAGTGACGGCTTTGAATAAGTAAACGACGATCCAACCCCCGATTACACTGTAGAAGGAAAGCAGGATGAAGGATGTAATCATCCCGAGGATCCCGACCCAGTGCCACTTTGTCCCGGGAGCGATCTTTCTATACGAATCCACGGCATTGCTCCCGGAGGTTCGTCCGATTGAGAATTCTGCCAATAGTAATGGGAGGCCGAGTAGTAATGTAAATAGAATAAAGATCAGGAAGAATGCTCCGCCTCCATTTTCACCGGCAATATAAGGGAATTTCCAAATGGCCCCCAATCCGATGGCAGAACCGGCTGCCGCCAGGATAAAGCCGATTTTCGATGACCATTGTTCACGCTGACTCATGTTCATTCTCCTTTCTGTTTATATTGATGTGTGCAGGCAAACAAATAAAAAAATCGCCCCTACATATCGTAGGGACGATTTGGATATCGCGGTACCACCCTAGTTATGAGAAAGAATCCCTTCTCATCACTCTTCACACATAACGGCATCAACCGTCTTTTGATCTCGTCAAAAGAAGCTCCGGAATCGAAATTCGCTTCATTTTTGTACCGGTTCACACCAACCACCGGCTCTCTTTAACAGGGAAATGTCCACTACTTGTTTCCTTCAAAGCTTTTCAATATTAGGTTATACAATTTTTATCACGAAACAAAACATCTTGTCAATCTATTTCGGGAAAAGTAGTGAGAATTGTCTGGAATTGATGGTGGTTTTTGGTTTAGGAGCGGGTGGTGATAAGTGTACCTGGTATAAAAGGGAGGAGATGTACCAGGTACAAAACCCTGAAAATGTACCAGGTACAAGTCGGTCCTTCTCATTGACACGTACAGACATTGAGTTCACCCTTTTTCTCAAGTAAAATAAAGAAAAATAGACTGAAAAGGTGTTTGAAATGAAATCATATATTATCGTAGGAGCAGGCATCCTTGGAGCTTCGACAGCCTATCATCTTGCGAAGGCAGGAGCCGCTGTAACAGTCGTGGACCGACAGGATGCCGGTCAGGCAACGGATGCAGCGGCGGGGATCGTCTGTCCGTGGCTGTCACAGCGGAGGAATAAAGTGTGGTATCGACTTGCCAAGGGCGGGGCGAGATACTATCCGGATATTATCAGGCAACTCGAAGCAGACGGTGAAACGGAAACGGGTTATAAACGCGTAGGGGCCATCAGCCTTCATACGGATGTAGATAAACTCCAAAAAATGTTGGAAAGAGCGGAGAAACGCAGGGAGGATGCTCCGGAAATAGGAGACCTTACCCTTCTGACTTCTGAAGATACGCGGGATCGTTTCCCGTTGCTCTCAGAAGAATTTCAGTCGGTACATGTAAGCGGAGCTGCGAGGGTAGATGGCAGGGCACTGCGGGATGCGCTTTTGAGTGGTGCCAAAAAGCACGGGGCATCATTTCGACAAGGGGATGCCCGACTGGAAAACGAAAACAATCGAATCATTGGGGTCAACATTTCCGGCGAAGTATTACAGGCGGACGGGGTCATCGTGACAGCCGGCGCTTGGGCAAAGGAGCTCTTTCGCCCTCTTGGAATCAACTTTCTCGTCACCTCCCAAAAAGCGCAGATTCTCCATTTGGGAGCAGGAGGGAAAGAAACGGATGATTGGCCCGTCGTCATGCCCCCTAATGACCAATACCTCCTAGCCTTTCCAGAAGGAAGGGTCGTGGCTGGTGCTACTCATGAAAATGATGTCGGCTTTGATCAAAGGGTAACGGCGGGGGGCCTGCACGAAATTCTCCACAAAGCAATGGGCGTTGCACCGGGAGTCAGCGATGGAACGATCTTGGAGACGAGAGTCGGGTTCCGC
Organism: Rossellomorea sp. NPDC077527; assembly: GCF_044542955.1. Lineage (NCBI taxonomy): Bacteria > Bacillati > Bacillota > Bacilli > Caryophanales > Bacillaceae > Rossellomorea > Rossellomorea sp. NPDC077527. The sequence goes on from NZ_JBITVL010000001.1 coordinate 110,441, forward strand.
CCGTTCACACCTGGTTTCCTTCCGGTTTTCGGTGCGATGCCGGGACTGGATAATATTTGGGTAGCCAATGGTCTTGGAGCATCAGGGTTGACAGTGGGTCCATATCTCGGATCACAGCTTGCCAATTTGGCTATGGGAGAACCTACGGAGCTTGATCCCGCCGACTACGATGTGGCTGGGGCGATCGAGTGAAATAGAAGAAAAAACCACCAACTCATTTCCCTCTATCTTCTATAGGGAATGACCCTTATAATAGAGGGAGCGAAATTTAGATTAGGAAGAAAAGGTGTTTATGATATGAGTTTATTAACAGTCAAAAATTTGACTCACGGTTTCGGTGACCGTGCGATCTTTAATGACGTTTCTTTCCGCCTGTTAAAGGGTGAGCATATCGGCTTGATCGGTGCCAACGGAGAAGGAAAGTCTACATTTATGAATATCATTACAGGGAAGCTTGAGCCTGATGAAGGAAAAGTGGAATGGGCGAAGCGGATCCGTATCGGCTATCTGGACCAGCATGCACAGTTGAAGCAGGGCATGACGATCCGGGATGTATTGAAGACAGCCTTCCAATACCTGTTTGATATGGAAACAGAAATGAATGAGCTTTTTGCCAAGATGGGAGAAGCCTCTCCTGAAGAGTTAGAAGAATTACTGGAGGAAACCGGTACCCTTCAGGATGCATTGACGAATAATGATTTCTATATCATTGATGCCAAGGTAGAAGAAATCGGTCGTGGCCTTGGGTTGGATGATATCGGATTAGATAAAGATGTCCACGACCTGAGTGGGGGGCAGCGTACGAAAGTATTGCTGGCAAAGCTCTTACTAGAGAAGCCGGACATCCTATTACTCGATGAGCCTACCAACTATCTTGATGAGCAGCATATCAATTGGTTGAGGCGTTATCTGCAGGAATATGAAAATGCATTTATCCTGATCTCTCATGATATCCCGTTCTTAAATAGTGTCATCAACCTGATTTACCATATGGAAAACCAAGAGTTGAATCGCTACGCCGGGGATTACCATGAATTCAAACGTGTCCATGAAATGAAAAAACAGCAGCTGGAGTCCGCTTTCAAGAGGCAGCAGCAGGAGATCTCAGAGCTGAAGGATTTTGTTGCCCGTAATAAGGCACGTGTATCGACACGGAACATGGCTATGTCCCGTCAGAAGAAGCTCGATAAAATGGATATGATCGAACTGGCTGCGGAAAAGCCGAAGCCGGAATTCAATTTTAAACAAGCGAGAACCGCTGGCAGGGTCATCTTTGAAACGAAGAATCTTGTGATCGGCTACGATGAACCGTTATCGAAGCCTCTCAATCTGAAGATGGAGCGTGGTCAGAAGATTGCTCTTTCAGGAGCCAATGGAATCGGAAAGACCACTCTATTACGCAGCATCCTAGGTGAAATCAAACCAATCTCCGGCTCAGTGGAGCTTGGCGATTATCTCCATATCGGTTATTTTGAGCAGGAAATCAAATCAAAGAACAACAACACTTGCATCGAAGAGGTGTGGAATGAGTTTCCTTCCATGAATCAGGCAGAAGTGCGTGCAGCCCTTGCCAAATGCGGCCTGACGACGAAGCATATTGAAAGCAAGGTAGAAGTGCTGAGTGGTGGGGAAAAAGCCAAGGTGCGCTTATGCAAGTTAATGAATAAAGAATCGAACGTCCTTGTGTTCGATGAACCGACGAACCATTTGGACGTCGAGGCTAAAGAAGAGTTAAAACGTGCATTGAAGGAATACAAAGGCACCGTCCTCTTAATCAGCCACGAACCTGATTTCTATCAGGACGTAGCGACAGAAGTATGGAATTGTGAAGATTGGACAACGAAATTGTTCTAATAAAGAAAGCCGAATCCTGTACGAATAACGGGGATTCGGCTTTTTTACGTATATTGAATGTTACTCTTCTAACACAGACTCCAACGAAGAATAGCCATTGTCCTCTAATCGAAGATCATCGAAACTATGCTTCATGTGAAGGTCGATCAATTCCAAGAGCGTCTGTTGATCCTTGTTTTCAATGGCCTTCACCATTTCTTCATGTTCACGGAAGCGAACGTTTTCACCCGGCTCGACATGATAAAACACATCGAATAAAAATAAATACACATTGGATTGGGTAAGCATTTCATCCATGTAACGGATCAGGAATTTATTCCCGCTCACTTCGGCAAGAAACAAATGGAATTGCTTATTAAGCTCGACGTATTTTAACAGATCCTTTTGTCTATACGTTTCCTGTTCATCTTCCAGAAACGAATAAAGCTTAGACATATCGGATTTCCTCACTTTAGGGAGGCCGTATTTTACAGTAAGAAATTCGATTTCTTTCCTTAGTTCAAAAAATGAAATAATCTCTTCCCTGGTAGGATGGACGACGAATGCCCCGCGGTTCGGAATGATCTGAACAAGTCCTTCTGCCTCAAGACGTTTCAACGCATGCCGGATGGGGGTCCTGCTAACATTCATCTTCTGAGAGATGATTTGTTCAACGAGTTGGGTACCGGGTGCGATTTTCCTCGCCAATAAGGCATCCTTTAGCTGGCTGTATACTTTTAGTTCTGTGGTTTGTCTTATCTTCACGGTCATCATCCATTCAATCAAGTATTTCCTGCTTACTATCATATATGAAAAAGAGGCTGATCCAAAATCAGGTGCCTTCTATTCGAAGACACCTGACTTACGAACCAGCCTTTTATGCGAATGATTTAAAGTTATTGCCCCAAATTTCCTTCATGCTGTGAACCGTAATGAATGCTCTTTCATCAGTGGATTGAATATATGATTTCAATTTGGAGAAGTCTCTGCGGCCTACAATGGTCGTGATGACTTCCTTCTGATCATCTGAAAAGGCACCTTTCGCTGAATGTACGGTCGCTCCTCTTTCCAGATCTCCAACGATAAACTCTTTGATTTCTTCGCTGTGTTCGCTGATGATGACCACTTCTTTGCTTTCATTGAAAAATTGAAGGGTGCGATCGATCATCATCCCTTTCAACAACAGACCAAAGAATGCATATAATCCAACCTGTAGTCCAAAGAACCATGCAGACGCCAGGACAATAAGGACATCTGAAGCAAGGACGGCCCGTCCCAGTTCCAGTCCCGTAAATTTGTGAATGATTTTCGCAAGGACACCCGTGCCGCCGGCGGACGCTTCCTGATTAAAGATCATGGCAACTCCGATGGCTCCGATAAGGGTCCCAATCACAATTTGTATCAGGATATCATGTCCGATTGGATTGTTGAGAGGGTGGAACACCTCTAATCCCCAAACCATTCCACTGATTGACAGGCTTGCGAACACGGACTTCAGTCCGAAACTTGGACCGATTAACAGAAGCCCGAGAATAAATAACATCATGTCGAGTGAAAACATGATGACCCCGACGGGCAGGTCCATGAATTGTGCAAGCACGATGCCTGCCCCGCTCGTTCCTCCCGTCCCGACCTTATTGGGCGACAGGAAAAAATGTATATTCAGTGCGATCAAAAAAGCACCCAGCATTATATTTAATAAGGATTGAATTTGTTTCATCATGGAGCACGCTCCTTTTGAGTAACGGTAGTTTGAAAAACAATCAACCCGATTATAAAGAGTGAAAAACGCCATGTAAATGATAAATTCTTATGTAAGCATTTACGTAAAAAAGTTTTTATAATGCATGTTTTCTGACATTTATTTTGCTGGAAATCGGTGTGAAAAATCTGTTGACTTTTTTACCTAAGGTGATTAATATTTAAACAGGTTAAATATTAAATGAATGAACAGAAATGGAGGATGAACTTGGACCGGAAACAAATCCAACAATCTTATATAGATCGTTTGTTTACAGCATTTCACGTAACGAATCGCCATATTCAGCAGGAAATGGGGATTGCATTGAAAGACATGAATCTAACGGGTCCTCAATTTTTCATCCTTTATCTCTTGTCGACTTCAGAAGATATGAAATCGACGGAACTGGCTGAGAAGTTAGATGTAAAACCAAGTGCGATCACTGTCATGATCGATCGACTGCTGAAGAATGACCTGGTCGCCAGAGAGAGAGATGAGAAGGACCGCAGGATTGTAAAACTGCAGCTCACTTCACTCGGTCGAGAAATTTTCGAGAAGGCGAAAGGGAAGAGAAGAGAGATTTTCTCCCGTTACCTTGCTTATCTCGGCGAAGAGGATGTAGATCAGCTTGTGACCATTTACGAAAAGCTTGCAGCAGCCGTAGAGAACAATACAGAAGAATAAGGAGAGAATATATATGTCAGAACAACCAGGGATCAATAGACGTTTAGTCCTGGCCGGCTTGATTATCGGGATGTTTTTTAGTGCCCTTGAACAAACGGTGGTCGGGACAGCGATGCCGACAATCATCGCCGAACTGAACGGCTTTTCCATTTTTGCATGGGTGACCACGGCTTATTTAATCACTTCCACAACGGTTACACCGATCGTGGGAAAACTATCGGATTTATATGGCAGACGATTATTGTATTTGATCGGCGTCATCATCTTTATCATCGGATCAGGCTTATGCGCCACGGCCACTTCCATGGAGCAGCTCGTTCTTTACCGCGGCCTTCAGGGAATTGGCGGAGGAATGATCATGCCATTATCCCAAACCATCATCGGGGATATCTTCACGGCTGAACAGCGCGCGAAGTGGCAGGGAGTATTCGGGGCATTATTCGGATTGAGCTCTGTCATCGGACCGTTCATCGGCGGTTTCATCGTCGATACGATCAGCTGGCACTGGATTTTCCTGATCAACGTACCATTTGGTATATTATCGGCCCTATTATTATTCATCGGTTTGAAATATGAAAATGTCGGACGCCCGACGGATAAAGTAAGCATTGATTATCTTGGAATCATTACCCTGATTCCGGCGTTGGTCCTTTTATTAATTGGATTGAACTTCGGAGGGGACAAATTCGAATGGACTTCAGCAACAAGCTTCATGCTCTTTGGCGGATCCATCGTATTACTTCTAGTCTTTGGAGTTATTGAAAATAAAGCAAAGGAGCCGATCCTTGATTTAAGCCTGTTTAAAAATCGCGTATTTGCCACAACGAATGCATTAGGATTCCTTCTTGGATTAGGGATGTTCGGAGCGATCATGTTCGTGCCGATGTTCATGCAGGGAATACTCGGGGTGACACCGACTCAGGCAGGATCTACCATGACACCAATGATGATTTCGCTTATTGTGGCCAGTATCATCGGAGGTAGATTATTATTAAGACTAAGATACCGTACCGTTTTGACGGCAGGTATGCTGATCACTGTAGTAGGATTCTTCTTGATGAGTACAATGGGGCCATCGTCTAAAGAATACACGGCCTACATGTTTATGATCGTGATGGGATTCGGTATGGGTCTTGTTATGCCTACACTCATGATCGCGGTTCAGAATGAATTTCCTAAATCAAGACTCGGAGCCGTCACATCATCGGCCACCTTCTTCCGTTCCATCGGAGGGACGATCGGGATCACTGTTCTAAACGCTGTAATGAATCAATCCCTACAGGAAAATATGAAGGACGTCGCCGCACAGGCGAAAAATCCTGCTGCCGGTCAGATTCTTACAGGATTAAGTGAAAAGACCGATGCCCTTTTCGGTTTACTTGTCACACCTGGCCTATTGGAAGTGCCGGAAGAAATCGGCAGCATCGTGATCACTGCAATTGAAACCGCGTGGTCCGATGCATTTACAACTGTCTTCCTGACCGGTCTAATCTTCATCGCCATCGGTGTAGGAGTGGCCTTATCGGTTGGAAACGGCAAGATTAAACGTGATAAAGAGTTACAGGAAGAGGCGGAACAACCAGTTCTTAAACCTGCTACTGAATAATACGGAAAAAAGCCTGCTTTGGGTGAGTTCAAAGCAGGCTTTTTGTTATGTGTTTTTACGTGAGGGCGCTGTAGATTTGATAGGGGTTATAGTGGATTACTGTTTTATGAGCGGAAATTTTATTTTAACGGCGGAATTTGGGATATATCGGCGGAATCGTTATTTTAACGGCGAAACACAAAATATATCGGCGAAATTTTCATTTTAACGGCGATACACAAAATATAACGGCGAAATCTTCATTTTAACGGCGAAACACAAAATATATCGGCGAAAACTTCATTTTAACGGCGAAACACCAAATATATCAGCGAAATTTTCATTTTAACGGCGAAACACAAAATATATCGGCGAAAACTTCATTTTAACGGCGAAACACCAAATATATCGGCGAAACACAAAATATTTAATCGAACTCCCCAAATGACCCCCAACCCCCCAAACATTTAACCCAACCCATCTCCCTCTGCAGTAAATATTAAATTTTCTGAAAATATATTGACAATTTTCAGCAGACACGTTATCTTTTGAGTAGTTAAATATAACACATATTTTTGTATACGAATAAATAACGTTATATAAATATATTTTTATATGAAGACAGGGAGGCCGATACATTGATTTTGCATGAGATTGAAACGGCAGGTCGATCGCAAATGGAACGCCTTCAACTAGAGAGACTTCAACAGGTTGCCCGGAATGTGTATGAACGTGTTCCTTTTTACAGGGAGCAGTTTGACAGGAGAGGTTTGAAGCCTGAGGATATAAAGTCTTTATCAGACTTAAAATTGTTACCGCTTACAATAAAGAAGGATCTTCGAGATCATTACCCGTTTGGACTGTTTGCAGTAAAGCGTGAGGAAATGGTGAGGGTGCATGCATCTTCAGGCACGAGCGGGAAGCCGACGGTTGTAGGCTATACGCAAAATGATGTCGATATGTGGGGCGGGATCGTCGCCAGGGCGATTGCCATGGCTGGCGGTAAACCTGGTGATGTCCTGCATAATGCATACGGATATGGACTTTTTACAGGTGGTCTCGGTCTTCATTATGGAAGTGAGAAGCTCGGGATGATCACGGTTCCAGTGTCGGGCGGGAATATGTCCAGACAGATAACGTTATTAGAAGATTTTCAGCCGACGGTCATCTGTGGAACACCGTCCTATGTTCTCAACTTAGCAGAATCCATGGAGGCAGAAGGAAAAGATCCCGCCTCTCTATCCTTACAATACGGAATATTCGGAGCGGAACCATGGTCTGATTCAATGAGAAAGACGCTGGAGAGAAAGCTGGATATTAAAGCATGCGACATCTATGGATTGAGTGAGGTCATCGGTCCAGGGGTAGCCATGGAATGTCATGAAGCACAGGATGGCCTTCACGTTGCGGAAGACCATTTCCTTGTGGAAGTCATCAATCCCGATACGTTAGAGCCCCTGCCGGAGGGGGAAGTCGGAGAGCTCGTGTTTACGAGTTTAACGAAGGAAGCCTTTCCGATCATTCGATACAGAACCGGGGATATCGCTTCGATCCAGCACGGAACATGCTCATGTGGACGTACAACGGTGAAGATGTCCAGGGTGAAAGGAAGAGTGGATGACATGCTCATCATCAGGGGAGTAAATGTGTTTCCATCTGAAATGGAGCATTTTCTTCTTCAGATTAATGAACTGGCACCGCACTATCAGGTTCATCTCAAGAAAAGGGGTGCCCTTGATTTAGTGGAACTACAGGTAGAGGTCACGGATGAATGCTTTGAGGGAATGTCCCGGGATTTGAATCATGTAGAGATGAATCAATTGGAAGCGAAAGTGAAAAGCCTGATGAAAGATCGATGTTACGTTTCCATGGATGTGAAGATTAGAGGACCGAGAGAGATCCCCCGATCAGAAGGAAAAGCCATCCGGATAGTGGATCTTAGAGGAGAGGCCATGCTTCAATAAATTTTTTTGAGAAAAATAACTATCACACAATTGGTTAACCCCGTATTAACAATGTGATAGAGGAGGGCTACGATGAGTGACGTACTATCAAATCAACGATTGACGGAAGAAGAGCGTATGGCTCATTTTATGAAAAAAATTGAAAACAACGAAAAGATCGAAGCCGATGATTGGATGCCGGATGAATACCGGAATGCGCTGATCAAGTTGATATCCATGCATGGAATCAGTGAAATCATGGGGGCGCTTCCTGAGAAGGAATGGGTCCCGAAAGCACCGACTCTTAGAAGAAAGCTCGGGATCATGGCAAAGGTTCAGGATGAAATGGGCCATGGGCAGCTTCTGCTTCGTGTGGCGGAAGATTTAATGAAGCCATATGGAAAAACGAGAGAGCATATCATGAGGGATTTGTTTTCAGGGGATTTAAAGTTTCATAACGTGTTCCACATGGAAGCACCGACCTGGGGAGATGCGGGTCTGATCGGCTGGCTCGTAGATGGGGCAGCGATCATCACTCAAACGAATATGCTCCATGCCTCTTATGGACCTTATGCCCGGGCGTTGAAGCGGATTTGTGCGGAAGAAGTGTTCCACGCACAGCATGGTGAAGCGATTATCATGGCTCTCACAGAAGGAACACCGGAACAGAAAGCACTGGTCCAGGACGCGGTGGACCGTTGGTGGGAGTCGCTGCTTATGTTCTTTGGACCGGGGGATGCGAAGACAACCGGTTCTTCCAAGCAGGATATCACCATTAAGTACAACATTCGAACGAAAACGAATGAGCAGCTGCGTCAGGACTTTTTCACGAAATATGTACCGAGAATCCTGTCATTGGGTCTGACCCTGCCGGATGAAACAATGTACTTTGATGAAGAAAACGATGTATGGATCTATAAGCAGCCAGATTGGAGCCGATTTAAGGAAATCATCCGGAATAACGGGCCGAAATCGAAGGAACGCCTTCGCTTGAGGGAGTTATCCTACGACAACAATGCGTGGGTACGGGAAGCATTAAGCCCTAGTGACCAAGTAAGTTAGAAGGGAATGAGACAGGATGTCAGATAAGGGGCAGAACTTTTATCAGGAATTTGAAGTGTTCAGTAAAAGGTCCGACGGGGCACAGATGCAGCATCAATTCAGTTTGCTTGCCCCCAATCATGAGCTTGCCATGGTGATGGCTCAGGAGAATTTCATGAGAAGGGAGCCTGTTTCGGATATATGGGTCGTGAAGCGTTCGGATGTACGGATGATGACGCCAGAAGAAAGGGAGAGTGTCTCTCGCCTTGATAATAAAGACTACCGAAACGCTAAAGGCTACGGTTATTTGAAAAAGAAGTGGAGACAGTACGAACAGGAAATGCTGGATGAGAAGGAAATTATGTCATGGGGAGAGTTGGTGAAGAAGAAATGAATGTGAAGAGTCCGAATGACATCCCGAATGCAGATTACAAGGAAGCCCTTTTGAGCCTCCTTTATCAGCTGGCGGACGATGATTTCATCCTTGCTTACCGGGGATCTGAATGGCTGGGCCTCGCTCCCCATATCGAGGAGGATGTTGCGTTTTCGTCCATCAACCAAGACACGATGGGCCATGCGACGATGTTTTATCAGCTCCTTGAAGAATTGGGAGAAGGAGATCAAGACCATCTCGCTCATGGCCGGAAGGCAGATGAAAGAAGAAATGCGATCCTGCTTGAAGAAGTGAACGGTCCAGGCAACTATATGGAGGAACCCCGTTACGATTGGGCTTTCGCCGTTGTGAGACATTATTTCTACAGCGTGGCGAAAAAGGTGCGGATTGACTCATTAAAGAATTCTTCCTATGAACCACTTGCCGAAATGGCCATCAAGATCAACACGGAATTATATTATCACCTGCTTCACTGGAAAACTTGGTTCATTCAATTATTGAATTCAGGCGGAGAAGCAAGGGAGCGCATGAATAAGGCAATTGAACGTGTACTGGATGAGTTCCAGGGAGTCCTGACCCTGGGGCCAAAGGGGAAAGAGATGTCCTTCATGGCTTTGATCGAAGGGGAAGAAAGCTTGGTGAAACGATGGGAGCTTGCCCTCGAGCCGGTTTTCATGTCCACACAGCTATCATTTCCGCCGAGAGTGGACATGAAAAAAGGGAATGGACGCGTAGGAGAACATACTCATGAATTAGATGCAGCCTTATCAACACTAAGCGAAGTCTATCAAACCAATCCCGCAGCAACCTGGTAAAGGATGAGGAGAAATGACGGCAACCGTATTAGATGTTCTTCAAACAGTGAAAGATCCTGAAATTGATTCTATCAGCATTGTGGACCTTGGTATGGTGAATCGGGTCCATCATCAGGAGGAAACCCTGGTAATTGAACTGCTTCCCACTTTTGTCGGCTGTCCTGCACTGGACATCATTAAAGGAAATGTGGAGAAAGCGTGCAGGGAGAACCTTGACGTACAATCCGTACAGGTGGAGTTCGTCTATTCTCCGCCATGGACATCGGATCGACTGACGGTGAATGGACGGGAGCGGCTGAAGGAATTTGGCATCGCGCCCCCGCCTGAACATTTCACAGGGGAGGAAGATTGGGAGATTCATTGCCCTTACTGCGATTCCCCCTATACGTCAATGGAGAATCTGTTTGGGCCGACCGCCTGCAGAAGCATCCTCTACTGTAAACAATGCCGTAACCCGTTTGAAGCCATGAAGCCTATATCCACGATGATGTAAAAATCTATTAAACTATTGAAAATCAAAGGAGAGATTCCATTATGGTAAAACTGATTGCATTATATAAGCACCCTGAAAACAAAGAGCAATTCGATGAGCACTACTTCAATACCCATGGTCCGATCACGGCGAAAATCCCTGGTCTTAAGAAGATGGATGTTACTCGCATCGTCGGTTCTCCAATGGGTGGGGAAGGCAAGTATTACTTAATGTGTGAAATGTACTACGAGAGCCATGAAGCACTGAAGGCAGCGATGAAATCCGATGAAGGAAAAGCTTCAGGGAAGGACCTTATGGGCTTTGCAGCAGATCTTGTCACCCTTATGATCGGCGAAGAAGTGAATGAGTAAAGAGTACGAATATATCGTAGTAACCGAGAGGGACGGACTTGGTTTTATCGAATTGAACAGACCGAAAGTCTTGAACGCCATCAATCGTCCCATGGTATCGGAGCTGGTCCATGCTTTCGAGGCGTTTGATCGGAATGACAGTGTGAAAGTCATCGTGCTGTCCGGAAAAGGAAGGGCGTTCGCTGCAGGCGCAGACATCGATGAAATGGCAGAGGACGGCGCCATTGATCTTGAGCTACTGAATCAATTCACCGAATGGGACCGCCTTGCCTGGATCAAGAAACCGATCATCGGTGCGGTTCAAGGGTTTGCGTTAGGCGGAGGATTCGAACTTGCCCTTTGCTGTGACCTTCTATTTGCGTCTGAGGATGCGAGCTTTGGTTTTCCGGAAGTGAATCTGGGGGTCATGCCGGGAGCCGGTGGAACCCAGAGACTTACGAAGCTGATTGGGAAATCCCGTGCCATGGAGTGGCTGTTATCAGGAGACATGTTTACAGCCACTCAAGCTCTCGAATGGGGAGTCATCAACCGGGCAATCCCGAAAGAACTTTTAATAGAAGAAACAGAGAGATTTGCAAGGAAACTGGCGACAAAGCCACCGCTTTCCCTTCGGTTGATCAAGGAGTCTGTCCATAAAGCCGTGGATTCCTCTATTTATGAAGGAATGCAATATGAGCGTAAGAACTTCTATCTGCTTTTTGCCTCAGAAGATCAGAAAGAAGGAATGAACGCTTTCGTGGAAAAACGGAAACCGGATTTTAAAGGGAAATAAGGAGGCTGCCACATGTACGAAACGATTAAGTATGAAGTGAAAAATAACGTAGCATGGATCACCATGAATCGACCGGATAAGCTGAATGCCTTTATCCGGCAGCTTAACCTGGAGATCCAGAAAGCCGTGAAGGATTCTTCACGTAATGAAGACGTGAGAGCCATCGTCATCACGGGGGAAGGGAGAGCCTTCTGTTCAGGTCAGGATTTAAGTGAAGTCGATGAAAGCATGGATCACGGTGAAGTGCTCCGACATAACTACGGACCGATGGTGAAAGAGATCGAGCAGTGTGAAAAGCCGGTTATCGCTGCTGTCAACGGCGTAGCGGCCGGTGCGGGATTCAGTCTGGCCCTTGCGTGTGACTTCAGACTGGTATCAGAGAAAGCGAGCTTCGTACAGGCATTTGTGCATGTCGGACTCGTTCCGGATTCAGGGAACCTCTACTATTTATCAAATATTGTCGGCTACGCAAAAGCGTTGGAGCTGGCGGTGTTTGGAGAGAAAATCAAAGCAATAGATGCAGAAAAACTTGGTCTGGTAACGAAAATCATTCCACTCGATGAGTGGCAGGAAGAAACGGCTGCCTTTGCCGAGAGAATTGCCTCTATGCCAACGAAGGCAATCGGTTTGATGAAGCGCTTATTAAAGGGCAGTGCAGATTTATCCTTCAACGAATACTTAGAAAAAGAAGCCTGTGCCCAGCGGATCGCAGGTACGACAGAAGATCATCGCGAAGGTGTGACAGCCTTTTTAGAAAAAAGAAAGCCAGCCTTTCACGGAAAATAATTCAATCAAAGAGGAGATGGAGTTATGTCTACAGTAAAAGAGCAAAGCTTTGAAGTCCTTGAAATGAAAAGAGAACATTATTCATTGGTGATTAACGGTCAACGCATGGAAAGCACGTCTGGAGAAACGTTCACGACGTACAATCCGGCAACAGGTGAAGCGATCGCCACCGTGTCACTTGCATCAGTGGAAGACGCTGAAAAAGCGGTTGAAGCAGCCAGAAACGCATTTGATTTCGGTAAGTGGAAGAAGTTCCCGATCAACAAACGTTCCCGTGTACTTAACAAAATTGCAGGCATTATGAGATCTCGTTTCAATGAGCTTGTTTCACTGGAAATCATGGACAGCGGGAAATCATTATCCGCGGCACAAGGTCAAGTGATGCAAGCGATTGAAGACTTTGAATTCTATGCAGGTGCAATCGTGGGTCATCGCGGAACGGTCAATAACGTACCAGGTCAATTCACAAACGTTGCCGAGAAAGAACCGGTCGGAGTATGTGCCCAGATCATCCCTTGGAATTATCCATTGATGATGGCTGCATGGAAAATCGCGCCGGCCATCGCTGCAGGCTGCTCGGTTGTCGTGAAACCAGCGACCCTTACACCGCTGACGGCCATCGTCCTCGGGGAAATCTGTATTGAAGCGGGAGTTCCTGAAGGGGTTGTTAACATCATACCGGGTGCAGGTTCTTCTGTAGGTAATTACTTAGTGGAGCATGAAAAAGTGGATAAAGTGGCCTTCACCGGTTCCACTCCGATCGGTAAAAACATCATGGAAAAAGCATCCCAAACATTAAAAAGGGTCACGCTCGAATTAGGCGGAAAATCCCCAAATATCGTGTTTGAAGACGCTGATGTGGATGCAGCAGTGGATGGTTCCCTATTCGGAATCTTCTATAATACAGGTCAATCCTGTGAAGCGCGCTCCAGATTATATGTCCATGAAGATATCTATGATGAATTCATGGAGAAGTTCGTTGAAAAGACGAAGAAGCTGAAGCTTGCCGACCCACATGATAAAGGCACCCATATCGGAGCCATCATCAATCAGGGTCAGCTGGATACAATCGATGGGTATGTACAGTCTGCCAAAGAAGAAGGAGCGACGATCTTAGCTGGAGGAAGTCCTGCGAAGGTAGAAGGCTTTGAAAATGGCTACTGGTATGAGCCTACCATCATCACCGATGTAAACCACGATATGAAGGTAGTGAAAGAAGAAATCTTCGGACCGGTTGTGGTGGTAATGAAATTCAAAGATGAAAAAGAAGCGATCAGAATGGCCAACGACAGCGAATATGGACTCGGTTCCGCGGTATGGACTCAGAATCATGGTCGTGCCACAAGAGTATCCAAAGCGATCCAGGCTGGAATTGTCATGGTAAACTGCCCGTTCTCCGCATTCCCGGGGACACCATTTGGAGGCTATAAGCAGTCCGGATTCGGCCGTGAGCTTTGCGTGGAAACGCTCGACCTTTATACAGAAACAAAGAGCATCATTTCTTATTTTGGGAACCGTCCGTTAAATCCATTTGGCGTATAAGAAATTATCATCAAGGAGGGGTTGTCCTACATGGCAACCCCTTATTGCTAGAAAGGGGAATGTAACATGACACAGCATATCGTCGTTGTCGGCTCAGGTGTAATGGGAAGAGGAATTGCCTACGTAAGTGCAACAGGAGGCTTCCGGACAACACTTGTGGATATTAAACAAGAGCAATTGGATCATGCGCGGGATGAGATTGGGCACATCTTCCAAAAAGGAATCGAGCGGAAAAAGCTGACGCAGCAGGAGTATGTAGAAGCGAAAGAACTTATGAGCTATTCAACGAATCTGTCCATTGCCGTGAGGGATGCCGATGTCGTCATCGAAGCCGTTCCTGAGAAAACAGATATCAAACGAGGCGTATTCGAAGTACTGGATGCCCATGCCCCGGAGCATTGCTATCTGGCAACCAATACTTCCACCATGAGCCCGACCGAAATCGGCTCCTTTACGAAACGTCCTGACAAAGTGATTGCCATGCACTTTTTCAATCCCGTACATAAGATGCCGCTGGTTGAAATCGTAAAGGGATTGGAAACAAGCGAGGAAACGGTGGAGGTAATCGGGCAGGTTGCCCGCCTGATGGGAAAAGAAACGGTGGTTATCAATGAGTTCCCCGGCTTCGTCACAAGCAGAATCTCGGCACTTGTCGGGAATGAAGCCTTTTATATGCTTCAGGAAGGACTCGGATCTCCTGAGGAAATCGATAAGGCGATCAAGCTGGGTCTTAATTATCCGATGGGTCCCTTTGAGCTCGGTGATCTAGTCGGGTTGGATACGCGTTTGAACAACCTCAAGTACCTCCACGAAAAGCTTGGGGAAAAGTATCGTCCTGCGCCTTTATTAGAGAAATACGTGAAGGCCGGCCGCCTTGGGCGAAAAACGGGCAAAGGGGTCTATGATTACTCAGAAACGAAGGAAAAGGAGCATCAATCATGAGAGATGTGGTCATAGTCGATGCCGTCCGTACTCCGATCGGAAGATACAAAGGCGCGTTGAAAGAGGTCCGCCCTGATGATTTAGGAGCTCATGTCATAAAAGCCCTGGTGGAACGGAATCCTCTCGTTCCGGTAAATACCATTGAAGAAGTGGTACTTGGAAATGCAAACGGAGCCGGGGAGGATAACCGGAATGTCGCCAGGATGTCGACGCTCCTGGCGGGTCTCCCTGTTGAAGTCGGGGCGACGACCATCAACCGGCTATGCGGATCGGGACTGGATGCTGTGAACTATGCGGCAAGAGCCATTTTAGCAGGAGAAGGAGATGTCTTTATTGCAGGCGGCACCGAGAGTATGACCCGTGCCCCGTACGTAATGGCAAAGCCTTCAAAGGATTTCCCAAGAGGTAATATGGAAATGTTCGATACGACGATTGGCTGGCGCTTCGTCAATTCCCGCCTGAAAGTACAATACGGGACCGACTCCATGCCGGAAACGGCTGAGAACGTAGCGAAGCAGTTTGGCATTTCCCGAGAAGAGCAGGATCACTTTGCCTATTGGAGCCAAATGAAAGCGAAACGTGCCATGGACGAAGAGCGCTTTAAAGAAGAGATCGTTCCAGTGGAATTAAAGGATCGAAAAGGAAACGTCTCTACTTTTATGATGGATGAGCATCCAAGGCCCGAAACCAATAGTGAAAAGCTGCAGAAGCTAAAGCCCCTGTTTGAGGGGGGGACCGTGACGGCGGGGAATGCTTCCGGCGTGAATGACGGAGCTTCGGCACTCTTACTTATGAGCAGGGAGAGAGCGGAGGAGTTAGGCGTCACCCCTCTTGCCCGCTATGTGACGTCCGCCACTGCTGGCTTAGAGCCATCCGTCATGGGTCTTGGTCCGATATATGCTACGCAGAAAGTGCTGAAGCGTTCCGGTCTCGCCCTTGATCAGATTGGCTTAGTCGAGCTGAACGAAGCCTTCGCGGCCCAGTCCCTCGCCTGTATACGTGAACTCGGGTTAAATGAAGAAATCGTCAACGTCAACGGGGGAGCCATCGCTTTCGGTCATCCACTCGGAGCCAGCGGTGCCCGTATCCTCACCACCCTACTATATGAAATGAAGAAAAGGAAAGTACGCTACGGTCTCTCCACTATGTGTATCGGCGTCGGCCAGGGAATCGCGACCTTAGTGGAAAACATAGAATCGTAAGTGCCCTGTTTGACGCAGGGCTTTTTGTGATTAAGACGTTTCTTTTTTAGAAAAGATAGACGTGAGGTGATACGAATGGAATTTGAAATCATGACAGTCGAAAGTGAGATCCCATGTCTTGTCGTCGCGGATGAGGATAACGGCCGCTATATGATCAGGAAGGCCGACACTAGCGGGGAAGTGTTCAACAGTCAGGAGGAGCTGGTGAATTGGATCGAGAATAACTGGTCCAAGGAAAAAGTCGTGAACACGTATGATTTTGTGAAGATGCTGGAGATGTTGAGGGTGTATCATTGAGGGTCAGGCTCTTTGGGGAGCCTGACTTTTCTAATGGGTAACCGATCTTTTATTCTTCTTCACAACCGGGATCCTGCTGAGGAAGAATAATCCGTTCAGGATGACAGCGAATGTCATGACGTTACCATAAAGAGCGAAGAACATTTCAGTCGGTACAGGTGTATATAGCTTCGCGCATAGCAACCCACCGAACCATGGTAAGCCTAATAGGAGTGTATCAATTAAAGAACGGTAGGGAGTGGAATCATCCCACATATAACTGCCAAACATATATATCAGGGGTATGAAAGAAAAGTATAGGGTCGGAATGTAAGAGAAATACCCTTCTCCATCAAGACTCCAAAAAGGCACCCAGAATAAAGAAACGAAGAAATGACAGAGTAACAAGTAAAATGTCAGTTTCTTTATTCTTTTCTCCCGTATGGACTGTTTGCGCTCCCGTCTTTTATAAAAGGAGGGTGGTTGCCAAACGGGGTGTTCTTGATGATCTTTTGTTGTATCAAGGACATTCGGTAACTGTGCCTCGTCCATATATGGCTCTTTATCAATCGTTTTGTAATGGGAACGATAGTCTTCTTTAGGGACTTGATAAAGGTCCCATGTCGTTACAAATGCGGATGCATTCATTTTCTTTATGCGCTGCAGCCAGTTTGCCAGATCTTCCTTTGTCTCAGATAAAAATAATAGATAGTCATTATCCTTGTCCGGTCCAGAATATCGTATGACCATTTGGGCAGCTATTCTATAGATGTCTGCTGAAGACCATTGCCGATCCGGATTCGGAAGTGGAATCAGGGAATGACCGATCAAGACTTCTCCCATATTTTCAAAGGGAATCAGATGTTCTTCATGTTTTTTCTCTGATTTATGGTAGATTTTCTGAACATATCCTTTATCTGTCCACCAGGATTTCATGACTACTCTGTTGTCAGTGGATTTATATTTCTGTAAGTCCATATGGTGCTCCCTTCCGTGGATTTCTTATGTCCCATTTTAATACATTTTTTGATGCCTATCACGTTGCAATAAGAATATTCATTTATTTTCACAGAAAGTTTATGATAATATATTAACTAAACGTAAAATAAACGTCATGAAAGTATACGGTCGTATAAAAGGAGAGGCAGCAATGAATACAAGGTCAATGATCTTTACACTTTACGGAGACTATATCCGTCATTACGGGAATAAAATATGGATCGGGAGTTTGATTCGCCTCCTCAATGAATTTGGACACAACGATCAAGCCGTCCGTGCTGCGATTTCCCGGATGAATAAACAGGGATGGGTCCAGGCGGAGAAGCAGGGGAACAAAAGCTACTACTCGCTCACAGAGCGCGGTGTGATCCGGATGGAAGAGGCAGCAAACAGGATCTTCAAGCTGAAGCCCGAGCAATGGGACGGAAAATGGAGGATCCTGATGTACTCGATCCCTGAGGAAATCAGGAATATCCGGGATGAATTGAGAAAAGAACTCGTGTGGAGCGGATTCGGAACCCTATCGACGAGCACTTGGATTTCCCCTAACAACCTGGAGAAGCAGGTGCAGTCCCTGATCGGTAAATATGATATTAAAGAGTACGTCGATTTCTTCATCTCAGAGTATAAAGGTCCCAATGAGAATCAGCGGTTGATCGAAAAGAGCTGGGATCTCAAAGAGATTAATGACCGTTACCAGGAATTCATTTCTCACTACAGTCAACAGTACATGATTGATAAGAGTAAGATCGGTAAAGGGCAAATGAGCGATGCCGAATGCTTTGTGGAAAGAACGAAGCTCGTCCACGAATATCGGAAATTCCTCTTCGTCGATCCGGGTCTGCCGGAAGAGCTTTTACCGGAAAAATGGCTCGGAGCCCACGCAGCCAATCTATTCGCTGATTACTACAAAGAGCTGGCCGAACCGGCATCCCGATTCTTCGAAAGTGTATTCGAAGACGGAAACGAACTGAAAAACAAAGACCGGAGCTATAATGTGATGACACATCCATTATTACTCGATTGATTAAACCCACCTGCCTGATATGGCAGTTGGGTTTTTTGAGGGACGGACCTTTAGAATCGTAAGAAGGTACTTGTCGAACAATTCCAAAAAGTATAACATTAATTTAACGAAGGGGGATTTTTATGAATAACTTAACGAATCTATTACATATAAAATATCCTATCATTCAAGGTGGCATGGGTAATATCAGCAATGCTCAACTTACCGCGGCAATTTCGGAAGCGGGAGCCCTGGGTACGATCGGAGTCGGCACCATGGACGTGGAGGAAGTGGAAGGGATCATCCTTGAAACGAAAAAAAGAACGAGCAAGCCTTTCGCACTGAACATCCCGATTTCCATCACCCCACATTTGAAGGAGATGGTTCGACTAGTCGTGAAGCATGGGATCCCGGTCGTTTCCTTATCCGCAGGGAATCCATCCCCGCTCATTCCCTACTTTCACGAGCATAACGTAAAGGTGATATGCGTCGTCGCTTCGAAAAAACAGGGGAAGAAAGCGGAGGAGGCAGGGGCAGATATCATCGTAGCGGAAGGATACGAGGCGGCCGGGATCAATTCCAATCTTGAAACGACCACATTGGCTCTCATCCCTCAGCTCGTCGATACGGTGAAGATTCCCGTGGTGGCGGCAGGTGGGATCGGTGATGGAAGGGGACTTGCTTCCATGCTCGCCCTCGGCGCCAGTGGAGTGCAAATGGGAACGCGGTTCATCGCGACACAGGAAGCACCTTTTCATGAAAACTATAAATCTACTCTTGTAGATGCAAAGGATGATAGTACAGTCATCGTAGGTCGCTCTGTCGGCAGGGTGAGACGGGTGATGAAGACGCCATACGCAGCAAACTTGATTCAAAAAGAGCAGGAGGGCGTCGCTCTTGATGAGTTCAGTTCCATGACTTCCGAGGATTATCACCGTATAGGGGCACTTGAAGGGAAGCTGGACCAGGGCTTTATCAACGGGGGCCAGGTGTCTGGGCTTGTATCCGATATTCCGACCGTAGCAGAGCTTTTAGAGAGAATGATGAGCGAGGCACATGAGATTTTTAGAAACCTCTCCAGTAATGGAGTGCAATTTTAATAGAAAGTGGTTCCTAAGCGCTGCTCCTTGTAGGGAGAGCGCTTTTTTTTGGGGGAGTTTCCCATTTGGCACAAGTTTAGAAGGAAGTGGCACGAGTTTGGTCAAAAGTGGCACGAGTTCAGGCGTAAGTGGCACGAGTTTAGCCAGAAGTGGCACAAGTTCAACCAGTCCCATCATAATTTTCTACGATTAAGCCAGAAAATTATAGTACAAAACTATTAAATAAGCTGGAACTGTAAATTCTCGCGGTTGCTGGGCTCATAAACATGGCGACAATCCAGGCGAAATGATTACTAATCAAAGAAAGCCGAAGTCCACAAAGTCCAATTAACCTCCATTCCACATCAAAAAAAATTCCTCAACTTTCTCTAGATATTCACCTCAAGACCGACTATACTAGTATTAATTTTTAAATTTTCGGAATATTATTGACTATTTTGTGACAGGAATGATAATATAACGTTGTATTTACGTTGAGTCGTATTTTTATCATATTTGGATTTGCTAGTCTTGCAGACTACTGATCATATATCAGGAAGAGAAAAAGGGGGATTTCTGTGAAGAAGAAGAGTGTATTACTTGTTGTTATCTCTATGTTATTTGGAATGCTGATTCTATCAGGATGTGGTAGTGATAAGAGCTCCGGTGATGGAGATGGTGAGAAGCAATATGTGATCGGGGTAACCCAGATCGTGGAACACCCATCATTGGATGCAGCGTTTGAAGGTTTTAAGAAGGCTTTGGATGAAAACGGTTTCAAAGAGGGCGAGAATGTTAAATATGATGTTCAAATTGCCCAAGGAGATCAAAGTAACTCACAAAGTATTGCGAAGAACTTTGTCGGAGATGGTGTAGACCTTATCTTCGCTAACTCGACCCCAAGTGCACAGACCGCTCTTAACGCAACGAAGGAAATTCCGATCGTTTTCACTTCTGTTACCGATCCTGTCGGTGCTGAACTGGTTAAGTCATTTGACGAGCCAGGTGAGAATATTACGGGAACGACGGATACTCATCCAGAAGCCATTTCAAAAACACTTCACTTTATTACAGATGAAATGAAAGCGAAAAAAATCGGGATTGTGTATAATTCCGGCGAACAAAATGCTGTCGTTCAAGTTGCCGAAGTGAATAAAATTGCAAAAGAAAAAGGTGTGGAAGTAGTAGAGGCTACGGTTTCAACGTCTGCTGATGTTAAACAAGCGACGGAATCCCTGGTGGGAAGAGTCGATGCCATTTACATTCCGAAAGATAATACAGTCGTTTCAGCTCTTGAGTCCGTCATCACTGTAGCGAATGAGAAGGATATTCCTCTATTTGTTGGGGAACTCGATTCATTGAAGAAAGGTGCAATTGCAGCGAGTGGATTCAACTATGAAGATCTTGGTTACCAAACGGGGTTAATGGCAGTGAAGATTTTGAAGGGTGAGAAAAAACCTTCTGAACTCCCTGTACAGGCTCCGGAAGAGTTTGAACTGATGTTCAATAAAGCAGCTGCTGAGGAACAAGGTGTGGAAGTACAAGAAGCATGGTCTGATCTAGGGAAGTTTATAGAAGAAAAATAGGAAGGGATGATGATTCGTGCCAACAGCAATATTTGCATCCTTTGAATCTGGAATCATTTACGCTATTATGGCCCTCGGAGTCTACCTGTCCTTTCGGATATTGGATTTTCCTGATTTAACAGTCGATGGCAGCTTCGTAACCGGAGCCGCTGTCGCTGCAACCATGATTGTCAGTGGCGTAAATCCCGTGATTGCAACGATTACAGCGATAGTGATTGGATTTGTAGCAGGATGTATAACAGGATTACTTCATACGTTTGGTAAAATCAATGCCTTATTATCAGGGATCTTGATGATGATCGCCCTGTACTCCATCAATCTCAGGATCATGGGTAGATCCAACGTCCCCTTGCTCAGTCAAGACACGGCGTTTACTGGAGTAGAAGGGTTTTGGTCCCCTCTCGGAATCGATGCAGCCCTTAATAAACTGTGGGTAGCAGTCGGCCTTGGAGAACCTGTTCCAGGAACGTGGAGCATTCTATTCATCATGACAATCATCACGCTTGTGATCAAATTTTTGACAGATGCATTCTTGAAAACGGAAATCGGATTGGCGTTGAGAGCTACCGGAGATAATCAACGGATGATCCGCAGCTTCTCTGCCAATACCAATCTCATGATCATCCTTGGGTTAGGGATATCGAATGGGATGGTCGCATTATCCGGAGCTTTAATTGCCCAGTACAGCCGATTTGCCGATGTCGGGATGGGGATCGGGATGATCATCATCGGTCTTGCTTCTGTTATCATCGGTGAGGCATTATTCGGAACGAAGACCATCGCCCGTACCACTTTAGCCGTCATCGGAGGGGCGATCATCTACCGGTTGGTCGTGTCCATGGCTCTACGGGTCGATTTCCTTGAAACAGGAGATATGAAGATGATCACGGCGACGATCGTGATTCTTGCCCTTGTCATGCCTAAAGTGATGGAGCGTTATAAGGATAAGAAACGCAAAGCACAGCGAATGGCAGAACGGATAAACAAAGCGGCGATAACAGAGAGAAAGGGTGAGAGCGGTGTTACAATTAAATCGAATTCATAAAGTATTTAATGAAGGCACACCCGATGAGAAAATCGCCCTTGATGATATTCAGCTCTCTTTAAAGCCAGGAGATTTCGTCACAGTCATCGGAAGTAACGGTGCCGGGAAATCGACACTTATGAATATTGTTTCAGGGGTCTTGTTGCCTGATGTCGGTAATGTGATGATTGATGACCATGATGTATCAAAAGTTTCTGAGTATAAACGGTCAAAGCTGATCGGGCGTGTATTCCAGGATCCCATGGCAGGCACGGCGCCATCCATGACCATCGAAGAAAACCTGGCTATGGCCTATTCACGGAATCGGACCCGAACCTTTAAAATGGGGGTCACCAAGAAGCGGAAGGTGTTCTTTAAGGAAGTACTAGAAAGCCTTCACCTTGGACTTGAGAACCGTTTGAACGCCAAGGTGGGATTGCTCTCAGGTGGTGAACGACAGGCCCTTTCCCTTTTAATGGCGACCTTCACCGAGCCGTCGATCCTCCTGCTGGATGAGCATACCGCTGCATTGGATCCTGCGCGGGCAGACCTGATTACAAATCTGACTAAAGAGATCGTCGAGAAGTATAATCTCACAACTCTGATGGTCACCCATAATATGCAGCAGGCACTGGATCTCGGGAACCGCTTGATCATGATGGATAAGGGACAGATCATATTGGAAGTCAATGAAGAAGAGAAGAAGCACCTTACCGTCGAAGGGCTGCTCCATGAATTCCAGCGGATCCGCGGCAGTAAGCTGGCAAGTGACCGTGCACTGCTTTCATAGAATTGGTAAAAAGAATAAACAACCTTCTGCAAAAGGCAACGGGATATTGTTCCCGTTGCCTTTTTTGCGTTAAAGGAGTGAGGGACGGACCTCCGGGGAAACCGGAAGTTCGTCCAGCTCCGGCGGCTAGAGGCTCGAGGTCATAAGTCAAACAGTCCAAAAAGGCAAAGAACGCCTTTCCGGCCTGTTCGCCTTATGCTTGTCGGGGTTGACCAAGCCGCCTCCGCTTTTGGGGAGGTCCGTCCCTCTGAATAACTTATATTAATATAATATTTTAAATATTTTAACAATTCATTGACTATTTATAAAACAAAATGTTATTATATCGTTGAATTAACGTTATATAAAAATGTATTATTTGTTGGTTTAAAGGGGGAAAGCAATGAAGTCTGGATTAGCAGTAGGACATACCGCCGTTATATCGACCGAAGTCACCCCCGGCATGTATGCCCAGTTTGAAGGAGAAGTGGTTCATCCCGTTTATTCAACAGTTTCGATGGTGTATCACATGGAATGGGCGTCCAGGAAGATCATTCTACCCTATTTGGAAAATCACGAAGAAGGGATGGGGGCAAAGGTGAATGTGGAGCATATGGCTCCGGCAAAATCAGGTTCCTTCCTTGAAATTAAAGCGAACGTCATTAAATATGAACGCAACGTCATCCTCACCGAAGTGACTGTCATAGATAAAGAGAATGGCAGGATCGTTGGCAAAGGTGAAGTGAAACAAGTGGTACTCCCTAAAGAGAAAATTAAAGAAAGAATAGAAGGTAACTAATATTGATCCACTTTTTGATCAAGTAGTAGAAGGAGGAAGATCAGTGACAAATGCATCGACAAAAGTGAAAGCGGTTACAAATAGAGAGCTTACAGGGGGAAATGACATGGATATGTTCCAAAAGATACAAAACCATGAGCAGGTCGTATTCTGCAACGATGAAGAGACCGGCCTCAAAGCCATCATCGCCATACATAATACCACTCTTGGACCAGCACTTGGCGGGTGTCGGATGAGACCGTATGCATCAGTGGATGAAGCACTTGAGGATGTCCTCCGTCTATCAAAGGGAATGACCTATAAATGTGCCGCAGCCGATGTGGACTTCGGCGGGGGGAAGGCAGTCATTATCGGGGATCCGGAAAAAGATAGACATCCTGAACTATTCCGCGCCTTCGGTCAATTCGTTGAATCCCTTAACGGACGATTTTATACAGGGACAGACATGGGAACCACTCCTGAGGATTTTGTCTTCGCCTTGAAAGAAACCAATTGTATCGTAGGCGTCAATGAAGAGTACGGAGGTAGCGGGGATTCCTCCATTCCGACGGCTATGGGAGTGATCTACGGATTGCAGGCGACCAACCAAAATGTATGGGGTTCAAAGGACCTTCATGGAAAAAGCTACGCTATTCAAGGTCTCGGGAAAGTTGGATTCAAAGTGGCCGAGCGTCTGTTGGAAGAGGGAGCAGACCTGTATGTAACAGATATCAGTCAGAGATCCATCGACCAGTTGGTGGCGAAAGCGAAAAGCATGGGAGCTGCTCTCAAGGTCGTATCGGGTGAAGAGATCTACTCTGTCGATGCCGATGTTTTCGTTCCTTGTGCCATTGGTGGGATCATCAATGATCACACAGTCGATCAGTTGAAAGTGAAAGCGGTCGTCGGGTCTGCCAACAATCAATTATTAGATCTTTCCCATGGAATGAGGCTTCATGAAAAAGGGATCCTGTACGCACCGGATTACATCGTCAATGCGGGCGGGTTGATCCAGGTAGCCGACGAATTATACGAACCGAACAAAGAACGTGTACTGCAGAAGACAAGTGCGATCTATAACAGCCTTCAGAATATCTATCTGCAATCAGAAAACGACCACATGACCACGGTGGAAGCGGCCAACCGATTCTGCGAAGACCGGATTCATGCGCGCACGAGAAGAAACAGCTTCTTTTCCCATGCGAAGCGTCCGAAGTGGTCGGTTAGGACATAGAACTGTAGCAGGAAACAAACATTGTTCACAATTTGGCACAATAAATGCCGGAAGTGGCCCAATTATCTTTAAATGTGGCCCGATTAAGGACCGAAGTGGCCCGATTATCATCAAAAGTGGCCCAATAAACACAAGAAGTGGCCCAATAAGCACCCCAAAAAGGCATAATGGCCAATAATAGATTACGAGAAACAACCGCCATACTCAAAAATCAAATGTTCCACTATAAATGCACCAAAAGAGGTGATGAAATGATCGAGGAATTTCAACTGGTCCAGGTCATGGACCAAAAAGGCCAACTGATTCAAAGCGAGTATGAAAAGGACATTTCAGAAGATTTAGCCCGTACGTTTTACCGTCATCTCATCAGGATCCGTACCTTCGATCGCAAAGCGGTGAGCCTGCAGCGTCAGGGACGAATCGGAACGTATGCACCGTATGAAGGACAGGAGGCATCCCAGGTGGGCAGTGCACTTGCCCTTCAGGAAAAAGACTGGTTATTCCCGTCCTACCGGGATCATGGGGCTACCATGACATTCGGTCATTCTCTGCTTCATATCCTGCTCTTTTGGAAAGGGAGGAATGAAGGATGCGTGCCTCCGGAAGGGAAAAACATCTTCACTCCCGGAATCCCGATCGCCACCCAGCTACCCCATGCGGTAGGGGCGGCTTATGCCGAAAAGAGGAAGGGAACTAAGAATGCAGCCATTGTGTATTTTGGTGACGGTGCCACATCTGAAGGGGATTTTCATGAAGGATTGAACCTGGCAAGCGTTTGGGAGGCCCCAGTCGTCTTTTTTAATCAAAATAATCAATATGCCATCTCCGTTCCCATACACAAACAGATGAAAACGAAAACCATTGCCCAGAAAGCACTTGCTTACGACATTCCAAGCGTACGTATCGATGGCAATGATATTTTTGCTGTTTATTTTGAAACGCTGAAGGCACTGGAGAGAGCGCGAAACGGGGACGGACCTACGTTGATCGAGTCTGTGACGTGGAGGTATGGAGCTCATACGACAGCCGATGATCCGTCGAAATATCGTGATCAGCAGGAAAGCGAGAGCCGGCGCAAGGAGAATGATCCCCTGGATCGGTTAACGAACTTTATGAAGCAAAGAGGCTGGCTTGATGCGGATTGGATGAATGCTGTTCAACAAGAGTATACGAAGGAAGTGGACCTGGCTGTCGAGGAGCTGGAAGCTTATCCGGCTGCAGATCCAAGTCTGATCTTCGATTATGTATTTGAGACACCAACGTGGACGATTCAGGAACAAAAAGAAAAGCTCCTTGAGCAATGGAGAGGTGAGTAGAGTGAGCACCTTAACGAAAATGAAGACATTGACGATGGTCCAGGCCATTACGGATGCGATGAGAGTGATGCTCCGGGAAAGTGAGGATGTCCTATTAATGGGGGAGGATATCGGGGCGAACGGCGGAGTATTCCGGGCGACGGACGGCCTTCAACAGGAATATGGTGAAGACCGGGTGCTGGATACGCCATTGAGTGAAGCAGGTTTTATCGGCGCAGCCATCGGAATGGGACTAAACGGATTCCGTCCTGTGGCGGAAGTTCAATTTTTAGGGTTCATCTATCCGGCGTACGAGCAGATCATGACCCATGCCTCCCGTCTCCGCTCCCGAACCCTTGGACATTTCACCTGTCCATTGGTCATCAGGGCTCCTTATGGGGCTGGAGTCCGGGCACCTGAAATTCATTCTGATAGTACTGAAGCCCTTTTCACCCATATGCCTGGGATCAAGGTAGTTTGCCCGTCGTCACCGTACGATGCGAAGGGGCTTTTGATTGCGGCCATTGAAGATCCAGACCCGGTTCTCTTCCTGGAGCCGATGAGGTGTTACCGTTCTTCCAAAGAAGAAGTGCCTGAGGAGAAGTATACGGTTGAAATCGGGAAAGGGAAGGTGGTTAAAGAGGGTGATGATGTCACGATCATTTCATGGGGAGCGATGGTGAAAGTCGCAGAGGATGCCGCTAAGGAAGCAGCCGATAAAGGCATCGACTGCGAGGTTCTCGATCTCAGAACACTCTATCCTCTTGATAAGGATCTCATTTCAACCTCTGTTCAAAAGACGGGAAGAACGGTCATTGTCCATGAAGCCCATGCTACGGGCGGAGTCGGAAATGATGTACTGGCAATCATCAACGATACGTCCTTTTTATATCAAAAAGCGCCGACAGAACGGGTAACGGGATTTGATACCCCTGTTCCGTATTTCGGATTTGAAGATTTTTATTTGCCTGACAGTAAACGTGTCCTCTCTGCAGTGGAGAAAGTGGCACGATATTAGAAAGGAGGGAGTCCATGGAAGTCAAGCTTCATGATATTGGGGAAGGCATGACCGAAGCCAATATCAATCACTTTCTTGTGAAAGTGGGGGATGTCGTGAGAGCGGATCAACCACTTGTGGAAGTTCAGACAGATAAAATGACGGCGGAAATCCCGGCACCTTTTTCAGGTGTGATCAAGGAGTTTACCGTGAGTGAAGGAGAAACGATCCCCGTCGGGTCGACGGTCCTGTTGATGGAAAAGGAATATAGTGGTGATAGCCGCCGTATCGTTCCCAAAACCTCGCAGGTCATGAAGAAAAAAAGGATCCTTGCTTCACCGTATACAAGAAAGATTGCGAGGGAAAATGGAGTCAACATTGAAGAAGTTATTGGCTCCGGGGCGGGTGGACGAATCGTCGATGAGGATGTCCTCCTTTACATGAAAGGAGAACGTGCGACAGCTCCCAAGCAGGTGGAAGTACGTAAACCGGTTGCCCCTGCAGCATCTGTGGAAACTGACGTGAAGACGATTCCTTTCCGGGGTAGACGCAAGCAGATTGCTTCCAAAATGTCACAGTCACTCAGGACGATCCCGCACTGTACCCATTTTGAAGAGATCGATGTGACGAATCTACTAATCTGGAAAGATACGATGAAATCGTCTGGACAGTCCATTTCCATGGGGGCATATTTTATCAAAGCCCTTTCTGTATGTTTGAAAGAGTATCCGATTTTCAATGCACGCCTTCATGAAGAGGAAGAGTGTGTGGAGCTTCAGCCTCACCACAATATCGGAATCGCAGTCGATACCGACGAAGGCTTGATCGTACCTGTCATCAAGCAGGTGGAAGGAAAAACGATGAAAGAGATACAGGCAGAAATGAAGGATCTCACCGTCAAAGCACAAGAAGGCAGGCTCACCATGAACGAAATCAAGGGTGGTACGTTCACGGTCAGTAATGTAGGGCCGTTGAACGGTTCCATCGGCGCCACTCCGATCATTAACGAGCCGGAAGTTGCCTTAGTCGCTTTTCATAAAACGAAGAAGCGTCCGATGGTGAATGAGAAGGATGAAATCGTGGTCCGCTCGATGATGAATGTATCCATGTCCTTTGATCACAGAGTAGCGGATGGCGGAACGGCCGTGAAGTTTACGAATCGATTAAGAGATTTGATTGAAGAACCCCAATCCATGCTGTTGGAGTTGATGTAAATGGTTGTGGGAGAGATTACAGAAGAGAAGGACGTTGTTATCATCGGCGGTGGTCCCGGGGGTTATCACGCAGCTATCAGAGCCGCTGCCCTCGGTAAGCAGGTAACGCTAATCGAACGGGAGGATCTGGGGGGAACCTGTTTAAATAAAGGGTGTATCCCATCTAAAGTATTCACCCATTTTGCCCAGGAATTCAAAAAGACGAAGCACCTGAAGGAAATGGGAATGGAGTTTGGAGAAGTGGAGGCGAACCTCTCTTCTCTTCAACACTATAAAAATAAAAAAATCACCCAGTTAAGAATGGGTGTAGAATCCCTATGCAAAGCGAATAAAGTGGAGGTCGTGAAAGGATCGGCTTCCTTTCTGTCAGAATCCCGTATCGGGGTAGAAAATGGTCATGAGTTTTCCCTCTTCAATTTTAAAGAGGCGATCGTGGCAACAGGCGGTGATTTTCACTATCCAGATGGAGTCCTGTTCAATTCGGGGTGTGTCCTGAAAGAAAGGGAGATTTTCAATCTGGAGGAAATTCCCGAGGAACTGATTGTGTATGGCGCAGATTATATTTCACTTGAAATCTCGTCGGTTTTTTCTCTATTAGGAAGCCGTGTCACTCTCGTCTTACACGATGAACTTCCCTTTGACTCAGCCATCACAAAAGAACTGTTCAGGCAGTTGAAAAAGCAGAAAATCAATGTCATCAAGAATTCCCAACTGCGAACGGCCAAAGAGAGGGACGGACACGTCATCGTTGAACTTGAAAAAGACAATGGAGAAACAGTCTCAATCGAAGGCTCTCACTTTGTTATCAGCGGCCAAGTCAAACCGAACCTGACTGATCTTGGGCTCGACCGTCTCCGCATAGAGGTAACGGAGAATGGGTGTATCCGGGCAGATCGGGAGGGACGGACCTCCATTCCGCATATTTGGGCAATCGGGGACGTCACGGAAGGTCCGTCCCTCGCAGTGAAAGCGATCAAGCAGGGGAAGGTAGCAGCGGAGGCGATGGCTGGGCTGAAGGTGGAAGTGGATATGCAGTTTGTGCCGACGGTGGTGCAGATGAGTTCACCGATTGCATGTGTCGGTCTTACCGAAGAGGAAGCACGGGAAGAAGGTTATTCTGTCACAGTGAGTGAGAACCCTGTCAGGGGAAATGGGTACGCACAGCTGACGGATGAAAAGGATGGATTCGTGAAAGTCGTGTCAGACAGTGAAACGGATGTGATCCTTGGTGTTCATATCATGGGTACGGGAGCGGTCGAGCTTATCACATCAGGTGTGCTTGGCCTTGAAATGGCAGCGAGGGATGAGGACTTTCGCTTTCCACTCTATCCCCATCCAAGTATGAATGAAAGTGTACTTGAAGCGATGGAAGGTTTAAAAGGGGACGCTGTACATATGCCTCCCAGAAAAAAGGAGCTTGCCAGGTAAATGAGGGACGGACTTCATCACAGAGAAGCGTTTAAGCTTTACCGGCCGCTCTTGAGAAGTTCGATTAAACCATTTACTATATATTCAGAATATGCAGATTAATGGAGGGGTTAGGATGCAAGAGAATGTAGCGAAAAAACAGGAAAAGGTAGAAGATATTTTTCCGGTAAGAGATGTTGACTACTTAGAATACTATACTGGAAATGCGAAACAGGCTGCTCATTTCTTCTGTACAGCATTCGGTTTTAAGACTGTTGCCTATTCAGGACTCGAAACAGGAAATCGTGACACAGTATCCTATGTACTGCAACAAAATAAAGTGCGATTGCTCATTACAGGAAGCCTGCACGAAGGCAGCCGAGTGTCCCAATTCGTGAAGCAGCACGGGGACGGTATCAAAGACATCGCTCTTGTTGTGGATGATGTTGAAAAGGCTTACAATGGAGCGGTTTCCCGAGGCGCCATCGAAATCATGCCTCCTTCCACACTGGAAGACGATCACGGACAAGTGAAGAAAGCCGTCATCGGTACATATGGGGACACGATCCATACACTTGTAGAGCGTAAAGATTACAAGGGGATCTTCATGCCAGGTTTTGAAAAGTATGATACTGCCCTGAAAAATGAAGATGCAGGTATCATCGCGGTCGATCATGTCGTCGGAAACGTGGAACGCATGGAAGAGTGGGTAGAATATTACGAAAAAGTAATGGGCTTCAAGGAAATGCGTCACTTCACGAATGAAGACATAACAACCGAATACTCAGCCCTGATGTCCAAAGTCATGCATAACGGCGGACGCATCAAGTTCCCGATCAATGAGCCTGCTGAAGGGAAACGTAAATCACAAATCCAGGAATATCTTGAGTTTTACGGCGGCCCGGGCGTGCAGCATATCGCCATCCTGACAGAAGATATCGTGAAGACTGTCGGCATTCTGAAAGAGAATGGCGTAGAGTTCCTAAACACGCCGGATTCTTATTACGAGATGCTTTCAGAGCGTGTGGGTGAAATCGATGAAGAGATTTCAAAAATCAAAGAGTTGAATATTTTAGTAGACCGTGATGACGAAGGCTACCTGCTTCAAATTTTCACGAAGCCGATCGTGGATCGTCCTACATTATTCATCGAAGTGATCCAGCGTAAAGGGGCCAGAGGATTCGGGGAAGGGAACTTCAAAGCACTTTTTGAATCCATCGAGCGCGAGCAGGAACGAAGAGGAAACTTATAAAAAATAGATAGATCATATATAACGGGGGTCAAAGGACCGGTCAGGGGGTTAACTCATGAAGAGATCAGCTACTTCAACCCTTCATCTCATACACATGACAGGTGAAGGGTTGAAGATAAGCTGACACATGAGTCAACCCCCTTCATCCATGAGGAAAGAGGGGATGCATGTATGTCATTGAAGTTCAAGACAAGGGAAGCCGTCACACATATTGCTCCATATGTGCTGGGGAAGACGCTTTTAGACTTACAAAAGGAGCATGGTCTGAATTCAATCAGGAAGCTGTCAGAAAATGAAAATATATACGGCTGCTCCCCGAAGGTGAAGCAGTGGTTTAAAGAGGATGGTAGCGATTTGTTTCTGTACCCGGACGGGGCAGCGGTCGATTTAAGTCAAAAGGTTTCGACGTTTTTGGGAGTCCGGAAAGAGCAACTTGTATTCGGTAATGGCTCGGATGAAGTGATCCGATTGTTGACGAGGGCCTATTTAAGCAGTGGGGACGAAGCCATCATGGCTGATGTGACGTTTCCAAGGTATCGAACCAATGTGCTTTTAGAAGGGGGTACTCCGGTTACGGTGCCACTCATTGACGGGACCCATGATTTAAAAGGGATGCATGATGCCATCACCTCAAACACGAAGCTGATCTTTGTATGTAATCCCAATAACCCGACCGGAACAATCGTCGGGAAGAAAGAACTCCTGGAATTTATCGAAAGCATCCCTTCGCACATTCTTGTCGTAGTGGATGAAGCCTATATGGAGTATGTGACAACAGATGATTATTTAGAAACCCTGCCGCTTTTATCGGCATTTGATAACCTGATCGTCCTCAGGACATTTTCAAAGATATATGGTTTGGCGGGGTTAAGGGTCGGATTCGGGGTCATGAATGAAGAGATTGCAGAACAGCTACGTAAAGTGAAGGACGTCTTCAATGTAAATACGGTTGCCCAGAAATCTGCAATCATTGCCCTGGAAGATCAGGCGTTCATTAGAGAGTGCACCCATAAGAATGAAAAGGGACGACTCTATATGGAAAGAGAATTCGACAGACTTGGAATCTCGTATTTTCCGTCTCAGTCGAACTTTATCATGGTCGATACGGGAATGAATGGAGACATCGTTTCTTATGAATTGGTGAAAAGAGGGATCGTTGTCCGTTCAGGAACACTTCTCGGCTATCCGACAACGGTTCGGGTCACGATCGGAACAGAAGAGGATAATAAGCGATTCATCCATGCAATGGAAGACATTTTACAAAATGGAGGGGTGAAGTGAGTGGATATTAAACCCCAGACGCTCGAATGGCAGGCAGCGTATAAATTGATGATCGGTTCGATTCTGCCAAGGCCGATTGCCTTTGTTTCATCCCTTGATGAAAAAGGAAATGCAAACCTGGCACCATATAGCTTCTTTACGGCGATTTGTGCTGAACCCATGCTCGTATGCTTCTCCCCGATGAGAAGAGGGAAGGATGGCAGCAAAAAGGATACCCTTCAGAATATTGAGAAGACGAAGGAATTCGTCATCAATATCGTCAGTGAAGAGTTTGTAGAGGAAATGAATAACTGTGCCATTGAATTTGAAACAGAAGTGGATGAATTCGAACAGGTCGGTCTGACGAAGAAGGAATCCGTCACGGTAAAGCCTCCGGGAGTCTTCGAGAGTAAGGTTCAATTGGAATGCGTTCTTCATGAAGTTCTTCACTTCGGTGACCACCCTGGAGCAGGGAGCCTGGTCATCGGGAAGGTAGAATGTGTGAGAGTCGATGATGAGCTCTATTATGATGGAAAAATAGATTCAGAGAAACTGAAACCTGTCGGCAGGCTTGCCGGTCAGATGTACACCAAACCATTATCCGATTCATTTGAATTGATACGAAAAAGGTGATGACACGTGAAGCTGGTCAGTTTTTTAATAGAAAGAGAAGTTAGGGCAGGGATCCTTCAGGATGATCTGGTCGTGGATATCCATGCTGTAAGCGATGGCTCGCTCCCAAAAGACATGATATCAATCATTGAACTGGGGAATGAAGGCTTAAAACGGCTGAAAGAGCTTGGCACCTTTTCAGAGGGGGAAAAGGGAGTGCACCCTCTACGTGAGGTCACCCTGAAGTCGCCGATTCCAAGACCTGTCAGCATTCGCGATTTCTATGCATTTGAAGAGCATGTGAAAACCGCCCGTAAAAGGAGGGGGCTTGATGTGGTGCCGGAATGGTATGACATCCCCGTCTTCTATTTCACGAATCATTTAGCGGCTAAAGGCCCTCTTGATCATATAGAAAAGCCGGCTGACTGTGAGTGGCTCGATTATGAACTAGAAATCGCCTGCGTCATCGGTAAGGAAGGCAGGAATATTCCCCGAGAGAGTGCCGAAAACCATATTTATGGGTACCTAATCATGAATGACTGGAGTGCAAGGGACATCCAGAAGCATGAAATGAAGGTCGGACTTGGTCCCGCGAAAGGAAAGGATTTCGCTACTTCCTTCGGTCCGTATTTGGTGACGAAGGATGAACTGGAGTCCTATCGAACGGGAGACCGGTTTGATCTTTCCATGACGGCAAAGGTAAATGGAACCCTCTTATCTGAGGGGAATTACAAGGATATTCATTACACATTTAGTGACATGATCGAGCGCGCATCGAAAGACGTCACTCTGTATCCTGGTGAGGTCATCGGGTCGGGTACGGTAGGAACAGGCTGCATCCTGGAACTTGGAACAGAAACACATCCGTGGTTGAAGGCCGGAGATGTGGTAGAGTTGGAGATTACGGGATTGGGAGTTTTACGGAACACGATTGCAGAGAGAAGAGAGGAGGATGAACATGTACTATCGTCAACTGGGGAACATACCTCATAAGCGTCATACGATGTTTAAAAAGGACGATGGCTCGCTTTACAGGGAGCAGGTCATGGGGACAAAGGGGTTCTCAGGGACACAGTCCATTTTGTATCATCATCATTTGCCTACGGCTGTGGCGAAAACAGAGTATTTAGGGAGCTATATGCCGGAGTTTGAGGAAGAGGGTGCCCTTCGCCATCGACATTTCTTTACCGACAAAGTCGAGAAGGAAGGCTGTGCTTTAAAGAGCCGTGAGTACCTACTCGGGAATTCGGATCTGCTGATCGGTACCGCTTATGTCACGGAGGAAATGACGAATTTCTACCGGAATGGTGACGGGGATGAAATGCTGTATATCCATTTTGGTAAAGGGCAAGTGGAGACGATGTTCGGAACCATCACGTATGGGAAAGGTGACTATGTGGTAATCCCGATCGGAACCATCTACCGTGTAGTGCCTGAAGAAGACACGAAAATGCTGATCGTCGAGTCCTTCAGTCAGATCACGACTCCCCGGCGCTACCGTAATGAGTACGGCCAGCTATTGGAGCACAGTCCGTTTTGTGAACGGGATTTAAGAGGACCTGAGAAGCTCGAAACGAAGGATGAAGAGGGCGAATTCGAAGTGATCACGAAATCAAGAGGTGCCCTTCATTCACACGTATTAAATCATCATCCTTTGGATGTAGTAGGCTGGGATGGATATTTGTATCCATGGGTATTCAATATTGAGGATTTCGAGCCGATCACTGGTCGTGTCCATCAGCCGCCGCCTGTTCATCAAACGTTTGAAGGTCATAACTTTGTTGTGTGCTCATTTGTACCGAGATTATATGATTATCATCCGGAATCGATCCCGGCTCCTTATAATCACAGCAATGTGAACAGTGATGAACTCCTGTACTATGTAGAAGGAAACTTCATGAGCAGAAAGGGGATCAAGGAAGGTTCTATCACCCTGCACCCAAGCGGGATCCCCCATGGACCACATCCTGGAACGACAGAAGCCAGTATTGGGAAAAAAGAAACACTCGAGCTTGCCGTCATGATCGATACGTTCAAGCCATTGAAGATTGTAAAAAAAGCACATGATGTCGAAGATCCGAATTATATGTTTACGTGGGTGTGAAAGTAGAATCAATCCAAAGGCCTGGCTGCTTGGATTGATTCTTTTTTATTTGTATAGAGTTTAAAGAAGGATTGGTCCCTCATTGGGAAAATATATTTTTTTTCGAGATATTATGCATCATCGTCGCCATGATGAACCCGGCATTTGAGTCGTGTATCCATTACAGAAAAGGGGAACAAGCTAGGTCGATTTCTTCTGGGTGACCAGACCTTTAGGTTGATAAAAATTCAAACAAGTATCTAAATCGAAAATAAGGTTCTCAATTATAAAAAATAAGTGAGAATAAATCAGTCATTTACACACAGGTCTAATTTCCCCTGAAGCCGTGCCCCTACAGGATTTTGTCGAAAGATTTTCTGAAGGGCACCTCCCCCCATTCTGAACCACTATTCACCCCGAAAAATAAAAAAATCCAAAAAATATTTTCACTCCATAAAACTCCACTAGGACAAAGATGTAAGCGTTTACTTATAATCAGATTAATCTAAATAGTCAAATAATTTATAAAAAGCCTGTTGACCTTACCGGAAAACGGGAGTAATATTGTCCTCAATAAAAAAATCTTGAGCCACCGGGAAGCGGCAGTAACAACCAAATCAAGCCGATTGCATCAGGCTCCGGGTCAGCGAACTATCGTTGTATAAATAAATTTCTGAATAATCAAATAAATTACAGACTGGAAAGGAATGATTAACATGAACGAACAGTGGATCTACTTAGACGGACAATACGTAAAAAAGGAAGACGCCGTTGTATCAGTGTACGACCATGGTTTTCTATATGGAGATGGAGTGTTCGAAGGGATTCGAATGTACGACGGGAACGTATTCCGTTTAGAAGAACATGTTGATCGCCTTTATGATTCGGCCAAATCGATCATGCTGAATATCGAAATCTCGAAACAGGAGATGAGTGATATCATCGTCGATACATTGAAAAAAAATCAGCTGGAAAATGCCTACATACGTGTGGTCATTTCTAGAGGTGTTGGAAACTTGGGACTGGATCCATTTACTTGTAGAAAGCCACAAATCATTGTCATTGCGGAGCAACTGGCTTTGTTCCCTAAAAGCTTATATGAAACGGGCATCGATATCGTAACAGTGGCGAGCCGCCGAAATCGTGCGGATGTCCTTTCTCCAAAGGTTAAATCCTTAAACTATTTAAATAACATTCTCGTTAAAATCGAAGCAAATCTCGCTGGTGTAAGTGAAGCATTGATGTTGAATGATCAAGGGTATGTTGCGGAAGGATCAGCGGACAATATCTTCATTGTCAAAAAAGGAAAGATCCTGACACCGCCTGGATACGTTGGGGCACTTGAGGGCATCACCCGAAATGCCATCATCGAAATTGCCGAAAAATTAGGATTTGAAATGAAAGAAGAAGTCTTCACCCGTCATGATGTATACACAGCGGATGAGGTGTTCTTAACAGGAACCGCCGCCGAGGTCATTGCCGTTGTCAAAGTGGACGGACGTGTGATCGGGGATGGGAAACCTGGGGAATATACAAACCAATTATTGCAGGAGTTCAGAAATACTGTCACGCAAGATGGAAGAAAAGTTTACAAACAAAATGCACAAGTTGGCTAAGTGGGAGGTGATGACGTGCGAAGTGACATGATCAAGAAAGGAATCGACCGGGCTCCTCACCGCAGTTTACTATATGCGACAGGTGTGAAGCTCGAAGACCTGGAAAAACCATTCATCGGAGTATGTAACTCTTACATTGATATCATTCCAGGTCATATGCATTTAAACGGATTCGCTCAGGTTGTGAAAGAAGCGATCCGGGAAGCAGGCGGGATTCCATTCGAATTCAACACGATCGGTGTTGACGACGGAATTGCCATGGGGCATATCGGTATGAGGTACTCGTTGCCGAGCCGCGAATTGATTGCCGACTCAGCAGAAACCGTCATCAATGCTCACTGGTTCGACGGAGTATTCTACATCCCGAACTGTGACAAGATTACACCGGGAATGCTGATGGCATCAGTCAGAACCAATGTCCCTTCCGTTTTCGTATCGGGAGGCCCGATGGAAGCAGGAGTATCAAGTGAAGGAAAGCCATTATCACTTGTATCTGTTTTCGAAGGGGTCGGTGCCCATCAGTCAGGAAGGATGACGGCGGAGCAGCTTCTCGATATCGAAGCCAATGCCTGTCCGACATGCGGATCTTGCTCAGGGATGTTCACGGCGAATTCAATGAATTCCCTAATGGAGATGCTCGGAATGGCTCCACCGGGAAATGGAACGATTGTCGCTACTTCTGAAGAGCGGCATCAACTAATCAAGGACGCAGCGAAATACCTGGTTGAAATGGTGAAGAAAGACATCAAGCCGAGGGATATCATAACAGAAGACACCATCGATGATGCATTCGCTTTAGACATGGCGATGGGAGGTTCAACGAATACCGTCCTTCACACACTTGCAATTGCCAATGAGGCGGAGATCGATTATGACATCAACCGGATCAATAAAGTGGCTGAACGGGTCCCTTATCTGTCCAAGATAAGCCCGGCCTCCGATTACTCTATGCAGGATGTACACAATGCCGGAGGGGTCAGCGCCATCATTAAAGAGCTGTGCGAGATGGAAGCCGTACACAGGGATCGAATCACCGTTACCGGAAAATCACTTTATGAAAATGTAAAGGATGCTCACATTCAAAATGATGATGTTATCCGTCGGAGGGAAAATGCACACAGTCCTGTCGGAGGGTTATCCGTCCTATTCGGGAATATCGCTCCGGATGGAGGCGTCATCAAGGTAGGGGCAGTCGATCCATCCATCAAAACATTCATGGGGGAAGCGATTGTTTACGAGTCCCAGGATGACGCGCTGGCCGGAATTGAAAGCGGGGAAGTGAAAGAAGGTCATGTCGTGGTCATCAGGTATGAAGGACCAAAGGGCGGTCCTGGAATGCCGGAAATGCTGGCCCCGACAGCAGCCATCGCAGGACGCGGCCTTGAGAAGAAGGTTGCACTCATGACCGACGGAAGGTTTTCTGGAGCATCCCGGGGCATATCGATCGGCCATGTCTCACCGGAAGCGGCTGAAGGCGGACCGATCGGGATCGTGGAAAATGGAGATCCCATCTTCATTGATCTGACGAATCGGACAATTTCCTTGATGGTATCAGTAGAAGAGTTGAAGTTCAGACAACAGGAATGGGTACAGCCTCCTCCGAAAATCAAAAAAGGTTATCTGGCAAGATACGCAAAGCTTGTGACATCAGCAAGTACCGGTGGCATCTTGAAAACAGAATAGATAAGAAAGCGTTGAAGAGGTAAAAGGATTGGAAATCGTATTTTCAGAGAGCTGGTGGAGCTGCGAACCAGTAATACAACCAATACCGACATCCCCTCTGAGTATCGTTCTGAACCATGTAAGTAGGAACGATCGAGTAGATGATACTCGTTACAAAAACAAAGGCTGGTGAAACCGATCAGCCTGCAAAGGGAGATGCTTTTCGTCGTCTCTGAACTAGGGTGGTACCGTGGAAAGGATAAAGACCTTTTCGCCCCTGCGAAAGATGAACTCTGTCGTAGTGGGTGGGAAGGTCTTTTTTGTTTGAATTAAATGGATGAACAATGCTCAGGGCAAATATCAAACATAGCTTTTAAAAAAGGAGAGGAGAGATAGGCAATGAGGGCAAAAGTTGAGGCAGAACCGGCTTCACAGACACTGACAGAAAACATCAATGGTGCTGATATGCTCATGAAGGCTTTGAAGGAGGAGAAAGTTGAGATTCTGTTTGGATACCCTGGGGGAGCGGTCTTGCCGATTTACGATGCTCTTTACAAAGCCCCGATCAAGCACGTACTCGCCCGTCATGAACAAGGGGCCATCCACGCAGCGGAAGGATATGCCAGGGTATCGGGTAAGCCAGGTGTCGTCATTGCCACGTCGGGACCGGGAGCGACCAACCTCGTGACAGGGATTGCAGATGCCATGATGGACTCACTGCCACTGGTGGTCTTTACTGGTCAGGTGGCTTCGGGGGTAATCGGCACAGATGCATTCCAGGAAGCAGACGTTGTCGGCATTACGATGCCAATCACAAAGCATAATTATCAGGTTCGGGATATTAAAGACTTACCGCGAATTGTGAAGGAAGCCTTTCATATCGCATCAACTGGAAGACCAGGGCCTGTACTCGTGGACATTCCGAAGGACTTGACCCTTCAACATGCGTATCAGGTGCGAGAAGTAGAAATGGATTTACCAGGGTATCAGCCTAACTTCTATCCCAACCCTCTTCAAATCAAGAAGCTGGTTGATGCAATCAAGGTGTCGAAGCAGCCCGTCATTTTAGCAGGAGCGGGAGTGCTTCACGGGAAGGCATCCGAGGAGCTGAAGGCGTTCGCAGAACAGTATGACATCCCTGTGATACACACCCTGCTCGGACTGGGGGGATTTCCGGCTGATCACTCGTTGTTTCTTGGAATGGCGGGCATGCACGGGTGTTATGCCAGTAATATGGCCATCCACGAATGTGATTTGCTCATCAATATCGGTGCACGGTTTGATGACAGGCTGACAGGAAATCTTTCCACATTTGCACCACGGGCGAAGGTGGTTCACATCGACATCGATCCTGCTGAAATCGGGAAGAACGTTGAAACCCAGATCCCGATTGTAGCAGATGCGAAACAGGCTCTCGAAAAACTTCTGCAGCATGAAACTGAAAAACCTGATTTTGATGCCTGGCATCACCATCTGCGCTCTTACAAACGGGAATATCCTTTCTGGTATAACCAGGCTCACGATGTGCTTTCTCCTCAGCGCCTGATTGAGCAGGTATATGAAATGACGAACGGGGAAGCAGTCGTCACAACGGATGTCGGACAGCATCAAATGTGGGCGGCGCAATACTACTCTTTTAAAAAGCCGAATAACTGGGTCACATCCGGTGGACTTGGAACAATGGGATTCGGTTTCCCGGCCGCAATCGGTGCGCAATTAGCGAATCCTGACAGTACGGTGGTTGCTTTTGTAGGAGACGGGGGATTCCAGATGACTCTCCAGGAGCTTGTTCTCCTGAAAGAGCTGAATCTGCCCGTGAAAGTGGTACTGCTCAATAACGGGACGCTAGGGATGGTAAGGCAGTGGCAGGAAACTTTCTTCGAAGAGAGATACTCACAATCAGTATTCTCCACTCAGCCTGATTTTGTAAAACTGGCTGAATCTTATGGAATCAAAGGGTATAAAGTGAAAACCCAGGAGGAAGTCGATTCCGTTCTGAAAGAGGCCTTGACGAGTGATGAACCGGTGCTCATCGACTGCTGGGTGAATCCGAAGGAAAACGTCTACCCGATGGTGGCTCCAGGAAAAGGATTACACGAAATGTTAGGAGTGAAACCATGAGGAAACGGATTGTAACGGCCCTTGTTCATAACCGGAGCGGTGTGTTGAACCGGGTGACCGGATTGTTTACGAAACGTCAGTTCAACATTGAAAGCATCTCGGTCGGGTACACGGAGACCGAGGGTATTTCAAGGATGACGTTCGTTGTCAACGTAGAAGACGACAGGAAAATCGAGCAGCTGTTAAAGCAACTCCATAAACAAATCGATGTCCTCAAGGTTTCTGACATCACGGATCAAGGAGTGGTCGCCAGGGAACTGGCCCTCATCAAAGTGTTGAGTACAGGGCAGACCCGATCCGAAATCAATGGCATTGTCGAACCATTCAGAGCCGCCATCATTGATGTTGCCAGGGACAGCGTAACGGTTCAGGTGACGGGGGAGACATCCAAGATCGAAGCCATCATCGATCTGTTGAGACCCTACGGAATCAAGGAAATCGCCCGGACCGGCATCACGGCATTCGCAAGAGGTAACGGAAAATCCGTCACGGATCTGAAACAGTATTCAATTGTGAACTAATAGGAATCCAAAAAACGTATTATTCAAAAAAATGGAGAGGATGAGGGAAATGGTAAAGGTATATTATAACGGAGATGTAAATGAAGAGGTTTTAAAAGGGAAGAAAGTAGCGGTAGTCGGTTATGGTTCACAAGGTCACGCACACGCTCAGAACCTGAAGGAAAGCGGATTTGATGTTGTAGTGGGATTG
This sequence comes from Rossellomorea sp. NPDC077527, assembly GCF_044542955.1. Taxonomy (NCBI): domain Bacteria; kingdom Bacillati; phylum Bacillota; class Bacilli; order Caryophanales; family Bacillaceae; genus Rossellomorea; species Rossellomorea sp. NPDC077527. The sequence goes on from NZ_JBITVL010000001.1 coordinate 151,545, forward strand.
AGAAAAGGAAAGTCGTGGGACCAGGCAGAAAAGGATGGTTTCGATGTCTACTCTGTCCGGGAAGCAAGTGAACAGGCAGATGTCATCATGGTTCTCTTGCCGGATGAGCATCAGCCGAAAGTGTATGAAGCGGAAATCAAGCCGGCCCTCACCTCAGGAAAAGCATTGGCATTTGCACACGGATTCAATATCCATTTCCATCAAGTCGTTCCTCCGGAAGATGTGGACGTATTCCTTGTCGCACCGAAAGGGCCGGGACATCTTGTAAGACGTACATTTGAAGAAGGAGCAGGAGTACCCGCACTCTTCGGCGTTTATCAAGACGCATCAGGTCAAGCAAGTGAGCTTGCCCTAGCTTATGCAAAAGGTGTAGGGGCAGGGCGCGCGGGAATCCTTGAAACGTCCTTCCAGGAAGAAACGGAAACCGATCTATTCGGGGAGCAGGCAGTCCTATGTGGAGGTGTGACATCCCTTGTGAAAGCAGGGTTCGAAACTCTTGTCGAAGCCGGTTATCAAAAAGAAGTTGCCTATTTCGAGTGTTTACACGAATTGAAGCTGATCGTCGACCTGATGTATGAGCAGGGACTGGAAGGGATGCGCTATTCGATTTCCGATACCGCTCAATGGGGGGATTTCGTGTCAGGACCACGGGTAGTGAACGAGGAAACGAAAGCCCGCATGAAGGAAGTTCTGACGGATATCCAAACAGGAAAATTTGCGAAGGGATGGATCCTGGAGAACCAGGCAAATCGTCCGGAATTCAACGCCATCAATCAGCGTGAAAGCCAGCATCCGATTGAAGTGGTCGGGAGAGAGCTTCGCAAAATGATGCCTTTTGTACAGAAACCTTCGACTAAAGAAAAGGAAGTGGTAGCGAGTGCGAACCATTGAGATCTTTGACACAACTCTTCGGGATGGGGAACAGTCAGCCGGTGTGAATCTGAATACGATTGAGAAAATCGAGGTGGCGAAGCAGCTTGAAAGACTTGGTGTGGACGTCATTGAAGCTGGGTTTCCTGCAGCTTCAAAAGGAGACTTTGATGCCGTGCAGAGGATCGGCTCTACCATTAAGAACAGCTCCGTAACGGGACTTGCGCGGGCCCAGCAGCGTGACATCGATGCGGTATGGGAATCTCTTAAAGGAACAGCGGAACCAAGGCTGCATGTCTTCCTTGCAACTTCTCCCATCCACATGACTCATAAACTGAAGATGACACCGGATCAGGTCATCGATACAGCCGTCCAGGCCGTACAGTACGCGAAGAAATTTTTCCCGGTCGTTCAGTGGTCGGCAGAGGATGCTTGCAGGTCGGATCTCAACTTTTTAGTCAAGATTATGGAGAGGGTCATTGATGCAGGAGCTTCTGTTATCAATCTTCCTGATACGGTGGGGTACATCACCCCTCATAAATACGGCGAACTGTTTCGATACGTAAGGGAAAATGTCCCGAATATCGACGGTGTGAAGCTTTCGGCACATTGCCATGATGATCTTGGTATGGCGACTGCCAACTCCCTTGCAGCCATTGAAAACGGAGCCGACCAAATTGAAGGAACCATTAACGGTATCGGTGAACGTGCCGGTAATGCAGCTCTGGAGGAAGTAGCGGTCGCTCTTCGTATCCGTGAAGATTTTTACGGAGCGACAACACGACTTAAATTGGATGAAATCAAGAAAACCAGTTCTCTTGTCAGCAAGCTGACTGGAATGAGGGTACCCGCCAATAAAGCGGTCGTCGGTGACAATGCCTTTGCCCATGAATCAGGAATCCATCAGGATGGCGTGTTGAAAGAAAAAACAACCTACGAAATCATCACACCTGAACTGATTGGAGTGAATTCCAACCGTCTCGTCCTTGGTAAACATTCCGGACGGCACGCGTTCAAAAACAAAGCGGTGGAACTCGGCTTTGAATTATCGGATGAAAAACTGAATGAAGCATTTCATACATTTAAAGATCTGGCAGACAAGAAGAAAGAAATCGTCGATGAAGATCTCTTCAGCATCCTGACGAATAAGCAGACGGAAATGACCGATGCCGTCGGGTTTACATTAGAACGAATGCAGGTTCAATACGGAATGGATAACATTCCAACGGCGACAATCGAATTGAAGTGCGAGGACGGAAACATGACCCGACTTGCTTCAACAGGATCAGGAAGCGTGGAAGCCATCTACAATACCATTGAAAAGATGCTGCCGGGTCCATCTAAGTTGCTGGATTATAAGATCAACTCAGTCGGAGGCGGTCGAGATGCACTTGCCGAGGTTTACGTAAGACTGGAGTATGACGGAGAAATGACAAGCGGACGGGGAACCGCACAGGATGTGTTGGAAGCGTCAGCTCGTGCTTACTTAAACGCTGTGAATCGTTCAGCTCAGCGATCAACATCCAGGGAAAAAGAAGCGGTGGAAGCAAGCTTATAAACGAGAGGAGCCTTGTCATCCAAGGCTCCCCATACCACAAAAACAGGAGGTAATTCTAATGAAGAAGAAAATCGCTGTACTACCAGGAGACGGTATCGGTCAAGAGATCATGGACGGGGCATTAGAAGTGCTTAAGGCAGTGGGTGATTGGTTCGGCCATGAATTCGAAGTGGAGAAAGGATACATTGGCGGGGCAGCGGTCGATCGCTTCGGTACGCCATTACCTCCTGAAACGATCAAGCTTTGCAAAGAGAGCGATGCTGTTCTTTTAGGTGCAGTGGGAGGACCAAAATGGGAGCATCTGCCGAAGGAGATCCGTCCTGAAAAAGGGCTCCTGGCCATCCGCAAAGAGTTCGACTTATTCGCGAACCTGCGCCCGGTGAAGGCATTTGAAAGTTTACTGGGGGCATCCCCGCTCAAACGGGAGATTGTCGAAGAAGTAGATTTGGTGATTGTCAGGGAACTGACAGGAGGATTGTACTTCGGTCAGCCGTCAGGTCGCCAGGGGAAGCGGGATGAAGTAGCGGTGGACACTCTGGTTTATGAAAAAAGTGAAATCGAACGAATCGTCCACAAAGCATTTAAGCTTGCTCAGAAGCGTAAGAAGAAATTAACCTCTGTCGACAAGGCAAATGTTCTGGAAACAAGCCGAATGTGGCGGGAAGTCGTGAATGAGGTGGCAGTCGAATATCCGGATGTGGAAGTGGAGCACATGCTGGTCGATGTTGCGGCCATGAAACTGATGTATCAGCCGAAACAATTCGATGTTCTGGTGACGGAGAATATGTTTGGGGATATCCTGAGCGACGAAGCTTCCATGATCACAGGATCACTGGGCATGCTGCCTTCCGCAAGTCTAAGGGGAGATTCCTTCGGCCTGTATGAACCGGTACATGGATCAGCTCCTGATATCGCCGGAAAAGGGAAAGCCAATCCCCTGGCCATGATCCTGTCGGTTGCGATGATGCTCCGGCATTCCTTCGGATTAAAAGAAGAAGCAGAAATGGTCGAAATGGCTGTACAGGAAGTTCTGAATGCAGGCTACCGGACAGGGGATCTTTGGACGATGGGCAGAGGAACCGTTGTAGGGACGGGTGCCATGAGCCAGATGGTGGTGGAGAGGCTGGAAGCCGATCACGCACTGTCTTCAATCCTCGCAGCATACTTGTAAAGACCTTATCGAAATAAAAATCATACCAGACCAGGAGGGAGTTCATGGCAGGGAAAAATATCATCGAAAAGATTTGGGATAAACATATAGTGCACAAAGAAGAGGGAAAACCGGATTTGCTTTACATTGATCTTCACCTTGTGCATGAAGTCACATCTCCCCAAGCATTTGAAGGGCTGCGCGTAAAGGACCGGAAAGTACGAAGGCCGGACTTAACATTCGCTACAATGGATCACAACGTACCGACCAGGGAACGACACGTCATCCGGGATGAAATCGCCCGTCTTCAAATGGATACATTGAAGAAAAACTGTACTGAATTCGGTGTCACCCTTGCCGATATCCATCACCCTGATCAAGGGATCGTCCATGTCATCGGCCCTGAACTGGGTCTGACCCAGCCGGGGAAAACGATTGTATGCGGGGACAGCCACACTTCCACCCACGGAGCATTCGGGGCACTTGCATTCGGAATCGGAACGAGTGAAGTGGAGCATGTGCTTGCGACCCAGACCCTTTGGCAATCGAAGCCTAAAACCCTCCAAGTGAAGGTGACGGGGGAGCTCGGTTTCGGTGTCACGGCCAAAGACGTGATCCTGAATATCATCTCCACATATGGAGTCGGGTTCGGAACAGGATTCATCATAGAATTCACCGGTGATGTCATCCGGCATTTATCGATGGAAGAAAGGATGACCGTCTGCAATATGAGTATTGAAGCCGGCGCCAAGGCAGGGTTGATCAGTCCCGACGAAACGACCTTTGACTATTTAGAAGGAAGAAGGTATCTGCCTCAAGATCGATCGTACCAACAGTGCAAGGAAGAGTGGAAATCACTCTCAAGTGACAGTGACGCATCCTATGATCACACCATCGTGGTGAAAGGTGAAGAAATCGAGCCGCATGTGACCTGGGGAACGAATCCCGGGATGGGAGCGGGGATTTCGAGGTCCGTCCCTCATCCAGAGGAGTATCTGGATCCTTCTGATAGAGAAGGGGTTGAGAGGGCTCTTCAATATATGGGGCTTGAGGCAGGTATGAGGATGGAAGATATCGAGGTTGATTATGTGTTCATCGGTTCGTGTACGAATTCGCGCTTGAGCGATCTGAGAGCTGCTGCGGAGGTGGTGAAGGGCCATACAGTGAAAGAAGGTGTCACCGCACTTGTCGTTCCTGGCTCTTATAAAGTGAAGCAAGAAGCAGAGGAAGAAGGATTGCATACCGTTTTTAAAGAAGCGGGATTCGAATGGCGGGAAGCGGGCTGCAGCATGTGCCTGGCCATGAATGATGATATCGTTCCGCCGGGCAAGCGCTGTGCATCGACATCCAACCGGAACTTTGAGGGGCGACAGGGAAATGGATCAAGAACTCATCTGCTGAGCCCATCCATGGCCGCTGCCGCCGCCGTGACAGGGAAATTGACTGATGTGCGAAAACTTGAGAAACTGCCGATTTCATAGGAGGTGAATCCATGGCAATCAACCATGTGGAAGGAAAGGTCTTTCCTCTCAGGAGAGACAACGTAGATACGGACCAAATCATCCCGAAGCAATTCCTAAAAAGGATCGAACGGAAAGGATTCGGTCAGTATTTGTTTTATCATTGGCGGTTTGAAGACGATGGGGAATCCCTAAGGAAAGACTTTTTATTGGATACACCCAAATATCAGGATGCCGAGATTCTCCTTGGAGCAAAGAACTTCGGCTGCGGCTCATCAAGGGAGCATGCACCATGGGCCCTTCAGGACTATGGGTTTAAAGTGATCATAGCAAAGAGCTTTGCTGATATCTTTTATAATAATTGTTTGAAAAATGGGATTCTGCCCATTCAATTGGATGAAGCAACAGTGGATGCCCTTTTGAAGAATGAGAGTCAGGTAGATTTGTATAAGATGGAAGTGTCCCTTGAACACCAGACCATTTGTGATTCAGAGGGACTTCGGATCACGTTTGATATCGATCCTTACTGGAAGACGATGTTATTAAAGGGATTGGATGAAATCGATCTGACATTGCATTACGGAAAAAATATCGAAGACTACGAAAAAAAATATGAGGTGAGTGACTTGGGAATTTAATGGATAACACTGAAGTTGTAGAAGCGATGGAACGGATCAGTCATCAGGTGCATCGAACACCGTTAAAGCAATCTTCGACACTGAATGCCTACACAGGTGGAGAAGTCTATTTGAAAATGGAGAATCTGCAGCGCACAGGGTCATTCAAAGTAAGGGGTGCCATGAATAAAATCATGTCATTGTCTGAAGCGGAAGCGAGGAAGGGCATCATTGCTGCATCGGCAGGGAATCATGCCCAGGGAGTGGCACTCGCTGCATCTAAGCGAGGGGTCCCGTCGAAAATCTTCATGCCGAAGCGGACGCCTTCTACTAAAGTTGCGGCAACGAAACATTACGGAGCTGAAATCGTCCTGACAGGGGATACCTATCAGGAGGCCTACGGGGCAGCACTTGAAGAGAAAGTCAAGAAAGGCTCAACGTATGTTCATGCATTTGATGATCATAAAGTGATGGCTGGACAAGGGACAGTCGCACTGGAAATGCTTCAGCAGCTCAGTGATCTGGACATGATCCTCGTCCCCGTCGGCGGAGGTGGTTTGCTGGCAGGGATGGCACTCGCCGTAAAGGCCTTTAACCCCCGGGTACAAATCGTGGGAGTGCAGGCACTAGGAGCACCGGCTACGTATAACTTTTTTACGGGAAGAAATAAAGGGACATTGGAGCATGTTCACACCATTGCAGATGGGATCCTCGTCAAGAAACCAGGAGAACTCACATTTCCAATCATCCAGAAATATGTAGATGATATGGTCACGGTGACAGATGAAGAAATCTCCTACAGCATCATGTTCATGCTGCAGCGGGAAAAGACCCTGGTCGAAGGAGCGGGGGCCGCTTCCCTGGCAGCAGCTATGTGCCAGAAGGTCAAGGTGAAGGGCAGGAAAGTGGGCTGCGTCATCAGTGGTGGGAATGCCGATCCGAGTAAGATCCCTGTGTACAGGGATTTATCCAAGATGGCCAGGCAGCTTCATCATATTGTGTAAAGGGGGGACGGCTCTTAACTATGGATGTAGTTGGGGGCGGTCCTCTGTTTTTAGCAACTTGGCACGAGTTTAGTAGAAAGTGGCACAAGTTTGGTCAGAAGTGGCACGAGTTTAATAGAAAGTGGCACAAGTTCGATGAAGGGTGGCACAAGTTGGGATTGGGAGTGCCGCAACAACCGGTTAAAGTGCCGCAACAATTAGTGAAAGTACCGCAAGAGCCATAGAATCTATCACAACAATCCGGAAAAAAGTCCCAAAAAAGCATTGTACCCTATGAAAAGTACAAATCCAACAAAGTTTTCGTTGGATATAAGAAGAATCACCATAAAAAAACTCAATCTCACAATCAATTAATATTGAAAGCTCTTACATTCTAAAAATACACAAATACCTATTGTAATAGGTAATTTTTTCAACTATAATGTCCACTATACAAGAACAAATGTACACGAGAAATAAACAAACGGAGGTTTTCGGCTTATGGAATCAATTTCAATCGGACTTTTAGGACTCGGCACGGTGGGGGCTGGAGTGGTGAAAATTGTAGAGAATCATCAGGATAAACTGTCCCATCAAATCGGCTGCCCGGTGACGGTGAAAAAAGCCCTCGTACAGGATTTAGAGAAAGACAGGGGACTGGATATTGAAAACAGCATACTGACCTTAAATCCTGAGGAAGTCCTGTTTGATCCTGAAATTGATATTGTGGTCGAGGTCATGGGTGGAATCGAAGCAACAAAGGAGCATCTCCTTCATGCTTTAAACCAGAAGAAGCATGTCGTGACGGCAAATAAGGATCTCATGGCACTCCACGGACCGGAGTTATTAGCGGCTGCTTCGGAAAATGGCTGTGATTTATTCTACGAAGCAAGCGTCGCGGGAGGCATCCCGATTTTAAGAAGTTTAGTAGACGGCCTGGCCTCCGATCGCATCACCAAAATGATGGGGATCGTCAACGGGACAACCAACTTCATTTTGACAAAGATGACGAAAGAGGGACGGACCTTTGACGATGTCCTGAAAGAAGCTCAGGATCTCGGCTATGCGGAAGCAGATCCGACGGCGGATGTCGGCGGGCTTGATGCAGCAAGGAAAATGGCGATTCTGTCCACATTAGGATTCTCCATGAACGTGGACCTTGCCGACGTGAAAGTGAAAGGAATCACGGAAGTAACGGGTGATGACATTCAATATGCCGAGCAATTCGGTTATACGATGAAGCTTATAGGGTACGCCCACCGTGAAGGGGAGAAGGTTGAGGTGAGCGTGGAACCGACTTTGCTGCAAAATGAACATCCCCTCGCTTCTGTCCACGATGAATATAACGCCGTGTATGTGTACGGGGAAGCAGTGGGAGAAACGATGTTTTACGGTCCAGGGGCCGGAAGCCTTCCAACGGCTACAGCTGTCGTATCCGATATGGTGGGAATTATGAAGAATATGAGATTGGGAGTCAACGGTAAGAGTGCCGTGAATCCTCAATTTCCTAAAAAGCTAAAAGAGAGGAATGAAATCCACTCGAAATACTTCCTGCGCCTGCACGTTCAGGACGAAGTAGGTGTACTGGCCAAACTGACGTCCATCTTCTCAAACCATGGAGTCAGCTTCGAGAAAATCCTGCAAAATCCGCTGGAAAGCGATGAGTTTGCTGAAATCGTCCTGGTGACTCATAAAGCCTCCCTCGATCATTACGAGGATATCTTGATGGAGTTAAAGGACTATGAAGCCGTTCATTCCATCGAAAGCTCATACCGCGTTGAAGGAGGAGAAAAAGGATGAGATGGAAAGGGTTGCTGGAACAGTATAAAGAACATCTTCCATTAAATGCAGAGACTCCCCTTTTAAGCTTGAACGAAGGAAACACTCCGTTGATCGAGCTGAAGTCGCTGTCTAAGGAATGGGGCATCGAGCTTTATGTAAAAGTGGAGGGAGCAAATCCGACAGGCTCTTTTAAGGACCGGGGAATGGTCCTCGCGGTTGCGAAAGCGGTGGAAACAGGAAGCACGACGGTCATTTGTGCTTCAACAGGTAATACAAGTGCTTCTGCAGCGGCATACGCTGCAAGGGCGGGAATCAACTGCATCGTCGTCATCCCTGAGGGGAAGATCGCTCAAGGGAAATTGGCACAGGCCGTCATGTATGGAGCTGAGATCATTTCCATCGAAGGGAATTTCGATGAAGCGCTGGAGATTGTTCGGGAGTTAAGCAAAACCGAATCGGTCACTCTCGTGAATTCAGTGAACCCGTATCGATTGGAAGGGCAGAAAACCGCGGCCTTCGAAGTAATAGAAGGATTAGGGGAAGCCCCAGATGTGCTGGCGATCCCCGTCGGCAATGCGGGCAATATTTCAGCATACTGGAAAGGATTTAAGGAATATTCTCACCAACACGCTTCCACACTGCCCCGGATGTTCGGTTTTGAAGCTTCTGGTGCTGCGGCCCTCGTCCATGACCGTGTATTTCCACAGCCCGAAACGATTGCGACTGCGATCCGGATCGGAAACCCGGCAAGCTGGACATTGGCGGTCGATGCGTTGAAGGAATCAAACGGTCATATCGATGAAGTGACAGATGATGAAATCCTGGATGCCTATCAGCTGCTTGCAAGGAAAGAAGGGATATTTGCAGAGCCCGCTTCCTGTGCATCCATTGCAGGGATCAAGAAATCCTTGGAAAAAGGTCTCATTGAAAAAGGATCGAAGGTAGTCGCGGTGCTGACGGGTAACGGCCTGAAGGATCCGGTGACGGCCATGGAGTGCAGCCCGGTGACACCGGTAAAACTACCGAATGACCGTGAAATAGTAAAAGATTACATTAAGGGAACGATCGGAGTATGAAGGGGGGGCGTTCTTGGAAAATCGTCGTCCCTGGAAGTACGGCAAATTTAGGTGCAGGTTTTGATTCACTCGGTCTGGCTTTAGATGTGTACTTAACCGTTGAAGCACATGAGGCTGACGAATGGCAGGTGATTCCCCTGTCATCGGCCCTCGAGGTGTTTCCGGCTGATGAGTCTCATTTCATTGTAGAAGTGGTCAAGGAAGTATGTCATGAATACGGAAAGAAGGCGACACCGTGTCATCTGTACGTTTCAAGTGATATTCCTTTGACGAGGGGGCTTGGCTCCAGCGCCGCTGCCGTCGTGGCCGGTATCGAGCTGGCAAATGCCCTGGGCGGCCTAAACCTGACCCTTGAAAGAAAACTGTCGCTTGCCAACCGATTTGAAGGTCATCCCGATAATGTCGGGGCTTCACTCTACGGAGGGTTTATCGTCAGCTGTCAGCATGAAAGGGGCGTAAACCTGATCACTGTAGCAGACCTTCCAATCGATGTGGTATGCGTCATCCCGAAGGTGGAACTGAAAACATCCGACTCAAGGAATGTCCTTCCGTCCACTCATTCATTTGCGGAATCAGTAGGGGCTGGAGCGATTTCCAATGTGCTTGTTGCGGCATTTTTGACAGGGGATTGGGAAATGGTCGGTAGGATGATGAAACGGGATCGATATCATCAGCCCCATCGACGCAAGCTTCTTCCACACTACGCTGCAGTTGAAGAAGTGGCGGGCCGGTTCGGTGCATTCGGTGTCGCCCTGAGCGGTGCAGGACCAACGATAGCCTGCTTCGTTGAGCGGGAAGCAAGTGATTGGCTCCACCGCCAACTCGAACAATCCTTCCCATCCATGGACGTCCGCAAACTATCCATCGCTCAAGAAGGAAGTAGCATCACCCTCCAACAACCAAAGGTCCGTCCCTCATCGCTTTAAACGAGTGAGGGACGGACCTTGTTTATTGATTAAAGCTTATGTGCTCAATCTATCCTGAAATTGAAAAAGCCTATTGAGAAAGGTTGTGGATTTACTGGATTCCTTTAGCTATCTTTCGTTCTCCCTGGTAATCATAAAGCAATTCTCTTTTTCCATGACATGCAGACAATAGCATGATTGTTCGTTCATCCCCATTTCTTCACGAAGTTCTTTAGGGATATGAACGGTCCCTTTTTCTGAGATGTAACGTTTATTATGAGTGGAATCTTTCACGGCTTTCTTAATATAAAGGCGTTTGTTTTGATAGAAGAGCTCCGCGAGCCGTCCCGGCAATAACCCAAACTGCTGTCTCCATTTGTGGGGAAGAGTAATTGTGCCGCTTTTACTGAATGGTTTGCTTCCATACATCAAGCCCACCATGATGGATCACCTGCTTTCACTATCTTTGATTCTCTTTTTACCTTTTTTATAAAAAATAAACACAATTTTGAAAAAATAGGAAGAAGGTTGGAGGGGGAATTTAGTAAAATGAAGTGAGAGGAATCGTAACGTTTATTTGGAGGTGTGAATCATCGAACCCATACAGATTTTGTTCTTACTTATGATTGGATACAGCGTATATACCTTTGATAAAAAGAAAAAAAACATACCCGTTCCTGTTGTATTACTCCTTATTGGGATGGGGCTTTCCTTTGTTCCTGCATTTTCTGACGTCACTCTTACAAAGGAAATCATCTTTCAGTGGTTCCTGCCAGCGCTCTTATTTATTTCTGCGTATCAATTTCCAACAAAGGCTTTAAAGAAGCATGCCGGGATCATTACGATCCTTAGTACGGTCGGTATCGTCGTCACAACAGTATTGATGAGCCTTCTCTTCTACTACGGCTTACATCCATGGGTTGCGATTACATATGGAGAAGCATTATTGATTGCGACGATTTTGACGCCAACGGATCCAATTTCAGTCGTTTCGGTTTTGAAGGAGTCTTCTAATCGACAGGACATAGCCGATATAGTGGAAGGAGAATCGATGATCAATGACGGCACAAGCATCGTACTCTTTACCGTTGTCGCTGGGATCTATTTCGGCGGGGAAACCTTTTCAGTTCCCTCTTTTCTAGGGGAATTCGTCCTGGTTTCTCTAGGGGGTGTCGTAATGGGTATTACACTTGGGTGGTTAGCGAGTAAGGCAATCCATTTCACGATAGATTCACGATATCAAATCATGCTCAGCATCATTCTTGCGTACGGAACGTTTTATATAGGGGAGGAATTGGGTGTTTCAGGCGTCCTTGCCACTGTATCTTCAGGGATCATGCTTTCCTATGAATTCGGAAAAACGATAAAAGAAGATCACTTCAGGAAGGATCTGGATGGGTTTTGGACGGTTGTTGAACCAACGATTCTAACCTTTCTATTCTTATTGATTGGCATCCAAATGACACGATATTTATCATTCTCATTGACTGGATGGATCTTCTTCCTTTTTGTTCTCTCCTTATTCGTCCGCTATGTTATTATTATTGGTGTTGTAAAGATGAAAGAATCATGGAGAACGATATATGGTTGGAAGGAAGTATTCATCTTGACCTGGTCTGGGATTAAGGGGACAATGTCGGTTGCCTTATTATTAGGTTTAGATGATCAAGGTCCCTTTCTTCTGCACTCTTTAACATTCGGAGTCATCCTGCTTTCACTTGTGATTCAAAGCGTAGGGATCTATCCTTTCTCCACCTTGTTCCTGAAAGGGGAAAATAAGGAGAAAGATTATTGATAAATTGGTAAGAACTGTGAAACCATAGGATAAAGACTATCTGAATGTAGGTGAACATTCCAGAATGAAACAAGCAAAAGAAATCGCCATTAAAATTACCATCACCTATGTATTGTTAGGGATCCTCTGGATAATGTTATCAGACTATTTTTTTATGACGCTTGCCCATGAAAACCTTGATATGTATATCTACTTTCAACGGTATAAGGGCTGGTTCTTCATGGTTGTGACGGGTACGATCCTCTTTTTAATGGTTTACCGGAGGACGCATGAACTCATCGTATCGAATGAAAAATTAACACATAAAGAGAGACAGCTACAAATAAAGAATCAACACTATCACTCTTTGTTCGAACAAAATCCGGATGCCGTCCTGGAGTTGAGTCTGGACGGTAATGTGGTATCTATCAATGGAGAGGCTGAAGGGTTACTGGAATCGACTTTTGAAGAGTTGAAAGAAGTGAATTTTAGAAAATTTTTGCATGACGAAGAAATGAAACGCGTGACAGACTTTTTCTTTGAATCCTTCAATGGTCTTGGTTCTTCGTTTGAAACCATAATTCATTTGCCCAATAACAAAAGGAAAATATTGCGATGCTCCCTCGTTCCGATCATCGTGAACAGGAAGGTAACGGGAATATTCGCCATTGCAAGGGATATTACTCACATTAAAGAAAATGAAGAAATGATTGTCGCATCTGAAAAACTCTCTGTCATAGGGCAATTAGCGGCCGCTGTTGCACATGAAATTCGCAACCCGCTTACATCGCTCAAGGGATTCATCCAGCTCATGCAGACCACCAACACGATCAACCATGACCATTTGGATATCATGCTCTCCGAAGTGGATCGTATTGATTTAATTTCAGGTGAGATGCTGATCCTGGGAAAACAACAAGATTTCCATTTTCACCATGAAAGACTGGATGATATCCTAAGACAAGTACTGGTGTTGATGCAAGCACAGGCTCATCTTGATAATGTGTCCATTTCATATGAAAACCTGGCTGTAAAACCATTGTACGTATTGGCAGAAGCAAATCAGCTGAAACAGGTTTTCATCAATATCATTAAAAATGCAGTGGAATCGATCCCTAAAGGTGAAAATGGAAGGGTCGCGATTACATTGAATCAGCATGGTCAGGACGTTCATGTCATCGTGAAGGATAATGGGGTGGGGATGGACCCGGAAAGAATCGAGCACCTGGGAGAACCATTTTACTCCACAAAAGAAAAAGGAACGGGTCTAGGTCTCGCTGTTTGCCAAAAAATCATTGAACGACATCAAGGACATATCCACTTTAAAAGTGAAAAAGAAAAAGGAACGGCAGTGGAAATCAGTTTACCAATCAAGGAAGATGTGGATTCCTCTGCCCCAGAGTAAGAAAGGAAGAATCGAATGAACTCAATATCAACGATTATCAGTTCACAGGCCATACAGAAAAATTGGGAAGAATCAGGGTTTACTTCATTCACCCCTGTACAGGAAAAAGTTGTACCTATCATTATGGAGGGAAAGGATGTAGTTTGCGAATCGCCGACGGGAACTGGAAAGACCCTTGCGTATTTACTTCCAATCATCCAGGCCATCGATCCGTCTAGAAAACAGGCTCAGGCGGTCATCCTTGCTCCTTCAAGAGAGCTGGTCATGCAGATACAGCAGGAAATCCAGAAATGGGCGAAGGGAACCGATGTAACCAGTGCTGCCTTCATCGGAGGGGCAAACGTTAAAAAGCAAGTCGAGAAGCTGAAGAAAAAGCCGCATATCGTCGTCGGAACAACCGGCCGTCTGCTTGAACTGATGAAAATGAAAAAACTGAAGATGCATGAAGTGAAAACCATCGTGGTTGATGAGTTCGACTTAATGATTTCCCCTGAGCACATCCGTGAAGTGAAGGATATCATCAAATCAACCCTGAAAGAACGCCAGGTTCTGTTCTTCTCTGCTACGTTGTCAGATGAAACGGAACAGGTTGCCGAAACACTCCTGCAGGATCATCAAATCGTCAAAATGGAAACCAATCTTGATAATCCAAAAGTAGACCACGTCTTTGTATATAGTGAGTTACGGGATAAGATGGAGGCCCTCAGAAGTATCTCATACTTCAAAGGAATCAAGGCTCTTGTATTTTTTAATCAATTAGAGAAGCTTTCCGAAATGGAAGAAAAGCTAAAATATAAGGGCGTCGAGCTCGAAGTATTGGCAGGGGAATCGAATAAAATGGAACGTAAACAGTCCCTTGACCGCTTCCGCTCAGGTAAAGTGTCCATGCTCCTCACAACAGATGTTGCGGCACGTGGTCTAGATATCACGGACGTTACACATGTGATCCATTTCGACTTCCCGAGTGATACGAAACAATATATTCACCGGTCAGGAAGAACAGGCCGCATGGGGGCGGAAGGTACCGTCATCTGCCTTGTATCGAAGCGTGAACTAAGCTTCCTTGAAAAACTAAGCAAAGAACTCAACCTCCCATTCCAGGAAAAAACCATCCGCGGCGGAGGACTGCAAGACCCGCAAACCAAATAGTATTGCAATGTCAAAGGTCCGTCCCTCAAGTGTGAGGGACGGACCTTTATTCTATGCCGCCACTACTTTCCGAACACAATTTCACCATCCATCATGGTCATCCATACATCCGTCTCAAGGATTTCTTCTGCTCTGACTTCAAAGAGATTTCGGTCTAAAACCACTATATCAGCCTTCTTTCCCGCTTCAATCGTTCCCAATTCATGCTCTCTGAAATTCCCGTAAGCAGGTGATTTCGTGTAATGGATCAAAGCATGTGCCAATGATATTTTCTCTTCCGGATTCCATCCACCGTGAGGAGTACCGTCTTCGTGTTTTCGGGTGACAGCCCTGTATAGACCGAGCATTGGATTCAGGTCCACGATCGGAAAGTCCGTTCCAAATGCAATGCTCGCGTCATGCTGCTGCAAGGAACCGATCGGCCATGTGTACCTGGAACGTTCTGTGCCGAGTCGGTCCAAGTACGCATGAGTGTCCATTGATCCCGATGTCAGATGCTCAGGCTGGATGGATGCAATGACCCCGAGCTCCCGAAATCGATCGAAGTCTTGTGGACTGCATACTTCAATATGCTCGATGGTATGCCTGGAATCCCGGGGGCCATTCACATTCCGGGCATGCTCATACAGATCGAGTCCTACCCGCACTGCTGCATCCCCGCAAGCATGAAGACGGATCCGGAATCCTTCACGGTCAGCATCCTCGATCCATTTTCGGTACACATCGGGCTCATAAATGATTCCACCCGTTTCGTTGGGGCGGTCAGCATATGGCTGCAACAAATACCCGGTATACGTGAGTGGAACCCCGTCCAGAAACTGCTTCAACCCAGAAAACTGAAGCTTGTCCGAGTGAAAATGATTTCGATGACGCTTGCTTCTCTCAAGGTCTCCGTCCAACACGTCCAGGAAGTGGATACGTGTCGTGAGTTTTCCTTTCTCTTCAAATTCCCGATAAAACGTGGGGTCGCCCAATGTATAACCCGGAAGAGGCAGCATGTCGGAAACGGAAGTGATCCCGAAGGAAGAGGCCTTCTTGAGCATCCCGGTCATCAATCTGTTTTTCACCTTCTCATCAAATGTGAAAGCTTTCACCACATACTGAACGGCAGTCTCATATAGAAAACCTGTTGGTTCTCCATTTTCATCTTTTTCAATTTTTCCGAAAGGGGGTTCAGGTGTATTCCGGTGGATCCCCAACCTCTCAAGTGCAGCCGTATTCAACCATGCGCTATGAGCTTCTTCATTCAGGAGGACGACTGGGCGGTTAGGAATATATTGATCCAGTGAATGACGGGTGGGAAGAGTTTGGCCTGGCCAGCGTACATGATGCCACCCGAACCCAAGTACCCATTCCTCGTCTGGATGTTTCCCGGCATATTCGGCCACCATCTTCGCCGTAGCTTCTTCTGTAGACCCGAAAGTCAATTGACAAAACCCTTCAAACATCGCTCCTAAAAACCAATGAAGATGAAAGTCATGAAACCCCGGAATCACAAGGCGGCTTCCGACATCCCATACTTCAGTGCCCGGTCCCCTGAAACCTTCCATTTCCGAACGGGGGCCAACCCCGATGACCTCTGTATCTTTTACAGCTGCGAACCCGTCCATCGGAGAAGAGGTATTCCCCGTAAAAAGGGCCGTACTTACAATGATTTTATCGGCTTTCATCGCCATTCCCATCCTTTATCATCTGATATATCGATTGTAACCAGAATAAGGAAGGAACACAATTTATGAAAACTTTCCCTTTCAAGAAGGCATTGTAAAATCCCATGTTGAATACATAAGGAGAACAAGAAGAAAAGGAGAATGAGTATGCTGACAAGAACCTTCCCGGTAATGGAAACAGAAAGATTCCGTTTACGTCAGATGCAAGAAGGGGATGCCCCTTGTGTATTTCATTATTTCTCAAAAGATGAAGTCACCCGATATTATGATCTGGAATCATTTCAAGAGGAAAAGCAGGCCGTTGACATCATCAACAAATGGAACGAGAGGTTTCACGTAAATGAAGGAATCAGATGGGGGATTGCTTTAAAAGAATCCAATGAAATCATCGGAAGTTGCGGTTTTCATCAATGGGAAAAAGAGCATTTTAAAGCAGAAGTGGGGTTTGAAGTTCATCCTGCTTATTGGAGACAAGGGGTTATCACAGAAGTTTTGAAACCTATCCTCCGATACGGATTTGAAGAAATGGACCTTAATCGAATAGAAGCGTTTTATGATCCGGAAAATATCGCTTCAAAAAGAAGTCTTGAGAAGGCTGGTTTTACGTTTGAAGGTGTATTGAGAAAAGCGGCATTTGAAAAAGGTGTCTTCTGCGATGCGGCTGTCTGCTCTCTTTTAAAAGAAGAATTCTAACCACAAATTTAAGACGCTGCTTATGCCTATACCACATAAACAGCGCCTTAACTTAAGTAAACCTTATTCAATTAACTTTCCTATCCTTTCTTACTAATACACATACGTAGCATTCATTTAATTCATTTTAAATTAATGGTCTTGCATGTATTATTTAGTTTATTTTATCTTGCCGCTGATTTTCCCACACGCCCACATGTTACGAAGATAGTTTTCACGGGCTATCCTCTTGCGTATCATGATGTTAGCATGCTTCGCTTACACTCTTCATTGGAATCATCTCCTGAAATAAGATTGCGCATTCCCACATGTCCACACATCTTGAAATCAGTTTTCACGGGCCGATCTCAAAAGCGAGATGTGATGCTGACATGTTTTGCTAACTCACTTCATTGGAATCACGCCTTCCTTTAAAGATGTTGTTTGTAAATCATTTATTAATTATATATTAACAAATTATAAAATTAATGCAAATGTTCAGAGTAATCAATATAATGCGATTTGGGCTGATTTTTGAATTGAAATTGGTGGTTATCTTACTTTATCTCATTTTTTCTTGTTTTTTGAAAATCATTTTTATTAGCTATAAAACATTACGTGGTCCGTTCCTTTCCGCTGCAGGTGCTCGCTTTCCGCGGGGCGTGAGTTGAGCCTCCTCGGGCTAAAGCCCTGTGGGGTCTCAACTTTCACGCGTTTCCCGCTGGAGTCGAGCACCTTCCGCTCCAATCCACTCTGTGCTTCTTCATTATTAGTCACTATAAAAAATGAATAGATCAAGCCCTAAAAACATTCTACTTAAGAAGAGCATATAACTCTTCTCCTGCTTAATTAAATCAATGAATCGTGAAAAAACAGTTGCTAATCCAATCTTCTATTAAGGTAATTCATTTCCAGATCCATTTCCCTGTTCACAAGTAGTTCCATTTCTTCAAGATGCCGCGTTTCTACGACGGGGTCGAGGTGGGACCAGTGGATTTTGTTGACGAAGTAGTAGTTTCTGATTTTCCTGAGGATGACCAGTGAATGGGGGAAGTGGTCAAATTCTGCTTTTATGCTGTTGAAGCGGGTAAAGCCCCATTTTGTCAGTTTCATCATTCATCACCTAATGTTCTATTACCATTTCTATTCGTTCCTAATCATCAGAGAGCATACTGAATTTAAACAAACGTTTGTTTAGTGATTCAAAATGTGTATTTTACTAGGGTTCAAGGCATTAAACAACTGTTTAACAGAATTTACATATCCCATGACGTCCTAAGATTGTCATTGCCATTCCCGAAGGGGTCTTGTTATGATGAGAAGGTTATGAATCGTAAAGAAAAGCTAGGAGAATGAGCTTTGAATAAAGTATTGACCAACTATTCTATTTACCCATATGAGGCAGAAAAGAAGGAAATCCCGATCGCGTCACTCCATAAGGGAGAGACTTCGAAGCAACTGATATCCTCCCATGATGAGGATGTTTTTTTCTTTCGGACGATGGAAGAGGCGGGCATCCACCTGAATGCTTCGCAGATTGAAGCGGTCCGTCATGTCGATGGTCCGTGCCTGACCCTTGCCGGTGCGGGTACGGGGAAGACGACGGTCCTTGTCTGCCGCGCAGGTTACTTGATGACGGTGAAGAATATTCAACCAAGGAATATTCTGCTTGTGACATTCACGAAGAAAGCGTCGGAAGAAATGAAGCAGCGGATCGCGAGGCTACCGGGTACTGAACATGGTGGACAGGTACATGCCAGCACGTTTCATGCCTTGTTCCTTTATTTATTGAGATCCCGCCATTATACACAGGAAGTCATTGGGAATGAGCGCTATAAACAGATTATATTAAAACAGATCCAGAGGGAAATGAATATTTATGACCCCTATGATGCAGAGACGCTCCTCGCCAAACTCTCTCATTATAAGCTGAATCAGAAGGATATCAGAGAGCTCCCTGAAAAATCTAAGTCAGAAAAAGAAGTGCGGAGCATTCTTTTAAAATATGAAGAGTGGAAACGTATGAATCATAAGATGGATTTTGATGATATTTTGACCGAGGCGTATCAATTGTTATTGGGAAATCCAAATCTATTGACGTCTCTTCAGCACCGTTTCCAATACGTAATGGTGGATGAGTTTCAGGATACGAATCTAGTTCAATACGAGCTTATCAAATTGATTGCCGCTCATCGCAATCTGTTCGTGGTAGGGGATGATGATCAAACGATCTATACCTTTAATGGAGCACGAAATGAATTTATTTTGGACTTTGATGAAGAATTCCCGGATGCAAAAGTCGTGACCCTGAAAGAAAACTATCGATCCGATGCCTATATCATCGGGCTCGGGAATGAAGTGATCGGGAAGAATGATCATCGGCGGGAAAAAGAGCTGATCGCCACTAAAGTGGAAGGACATAAGCCTCTCTATTCAAGACCCGCAACGGCAGATGAAGAAGCGGTCTGGATTACCGAGGAGATTCAAAGATTAATAGGGGAAGGCTATGGTTATGGGGACATAACGATTCTCCACCGCACCATGAGCAGCGGGCGTGCTGTGTTCGAGCAGCTTCTCTTAAAGGAAATTCCCTTCACGCCCTATAATCAGAAAGATTCCCTTTTCTATGAAAACTGGACGGTGAAACCGGTGGTGGATTACTTACGGTTATCGATTGTTCCAAGAAACTTCTCAGCCATGGAATCGGTCCTGCCCACCCTTTTCATCCGGAGAGACCGGGGGATGGCGCATATTCTGGAAGAGGAACAGAAAGAGAGAAAGAAGTATCCGCTCATTCACTTAACGACTTTACCAGGACTCAAGCCGTTTCAGGTGAAAAATATAAAAGAACGGATGAAATTTCTGAAGGGAATTGGAGATCAGTCACCGGAAACCGCGATTAAGCGTATCCGAAAGGAATTCTACCATCAATACATTGATGCCCAGGAATCACATGTGGTGACAGAGCAGAAAGAACTGATCAAAGAGATGCTGGATGAGCTGGAAGGCTCTGCGAAACGGTTTGATACCATCTCAAGTTTCATTACCTTCATAGATGATATGAAAGCAAAGTATGAGGAGATTTATTCGAATCAAAGAGGGAGCAAGGACACGAACAGCGTTTCCCTTATGACCATTCACCGATCAAAGGGTCTGGAGTTTCCCGTTGTGTTTCTGATCGGGGCCATCGAAGGGAATCTTCCTCACAGTTCTGCCCTCAATGCCAATAAGCTAGAAGATAAGGTGTACAAAGATCCGAATCAAAAGGAGAAGGCAATGGGAGCGGTAGAGGAAGAAAGGCGGTTGGCCTATGTGGCCATCACCAGGGCAAAAGAGAAATTATTTATTTCTTCTCCGGCCTATTACCAAGGGGAACAGCGGAAGTGTTCCCGGTTTATTGCAGATTTGTTCAGGCAGACTCCGCATGCTGAACAGCCGAATACGGATCAAAAGGCAAGAAGGGGAAAGGTGAGTAAGATTCTGGCATGGGTTTGTACGAGCCCCAAATGCATTGCATGGCAGAGGCCGGAAACCCATGAGGATACGAAATCAAAGGTTTGTCCCATTTGTTCGGGTCCGATGAAGCTCGGTGAAAAGGAAATTACGGAATAAAAACAGCCCCGGTGTCCTGGAAAGACAGGATACCGGGGCTGTTCTGCGGTTTATCGACCCTTATACGGATATATCGACCTTTAGAGAAAAATATCAACCTTTAAACGGATTTATCAACCGAAGTTTCAGGATATCGACCGTTCTACAAAATCAACATTTTCTGCACACATGTTCATCAAAAAGCTAAAACATCATTGTGAAAAATGATCATCATGTGAATCAATCTTCTTTGCATCATTTGAATCCAAAGCCTGTCTTAAGAAATAAATCAGGATACTCATGATCATGCCCAGCATCACGATCAAGCCAATCGTTATCGTAATTCCCATCAGATGATGCCCTCCTTTTTTATCTAGCTATCGTCAAAATGTCATCATTTTAAACGTCTAGTATTAGTCTATGAAAAAGGAGGGGAGATATATTCGGCCTGAAGGACAAAATAATTCAATGAAAATTCTTGTTAAGTGCGTCGATCAATCAAAACGGCGCGAACCGGTGAGCCGTCCCCTTCTTGTAGGGGAAGGGGGAGAGCCACCAGTTCGTAAACCCCTGGATCTACATGGGAAAGATCGATCCCTTCCAAAATCCCGATATCATGTTCCCGGAGAGAATGGTGGGCGACTAATTCCTTGCTATCCAAAGGATCGACAGAAGGAAGGTCCACACCGATCAAATTAATGCCCTTTTCTTTCAAAAAAGCGGGCAGCTCTTTATGAACAGGAGGAATATTCTCAGGGAATTTGCCTGAAAGCTTCCATGCGTTGGTCTTGAATAGAACCTTATCTACACCAGTAAAATCAATCCCCATTACATGTTCAGGACTGATTTCCAGAGTTCCCTCTACCGATACCACGATTGCCCGTCCCATGAATCGCTCAAGGGGCATGTCGAGTATCCGTTTCCCGTCACTGTCAAAGTGGAAAGGAGCATCAACATGGGTGCCGGTGTGTGAGCTCATCGTCAGCTGCCCGACATTGACGGATCCTGTTTCCTCCTTCGTCCAGTTCAATGAGAAGGTAAAGGGAGTGTCTCCCGGCCAGATCGGTGTATCATTCTTAAGGGGTCTGGAAATATCAATGATCTTCAAGTGGTTTCATCCTTTCTATCAGATATTAGGCAACAACATTCCGCGTGTTTTCAAACTGCTTATATTCTTCATTTTCCATGATGTTCTTCAGGATTTGAATGGTCTCCCAGACATCTTCGTAGGAAGAATAAAGAGCCACTGGAGCCAATCGGATCACATTTGGTGAACGAAAGTCAGGTGTTACCTTGTTTGCTTTCAAGGCTTTGCAGATTCTTGCGGCTTCTTCATGCTTTAAGCTGATATGCCCGCCTCGGCGGTCGTCATCAAGTGGATTGCAGACGGTGAAACCATGACCAGAAAGTTCCTGGTTGATGAGGTCCATCATGAATCTTGTAAGAGAAAGGGACTTTCTTCTCAGTTTCTCCATCCCTGCTTCCTCGAATAGCTCAAGGGAGCCGAGTAACGGTGCACTGCTTAATATATGCGGAGTGCCAATTTGATAAGCTCCGGCAGAGTCAGCGTGAAGGAGCGTATGATCCATATCGAACTGCGTATCCTTACGGGAACTGAACCAGCCTGATAGACCAGGCTTTTTCCCTCTATGCCTGTTGTGAACGAATAGTCCACCTACACCACCCGGGCCGCTATTTAAGTATTTGTAATTGCACCAAACCGCAAAGTCTACCCCATCCTCGTGTAATTGGTGGGGAAGGGCGCCGATGGAATGGGCCAGGTCGAATCCAATCACAATACCACGTTTATGTGCTTCGTCCGTCAATTGTTTGATATTCAATAGCTGACCGCTTCGATAAAGAACGGAAGGTAATAGGATAAGGGCGATATCGTCTGTCATATTCGCGATGATATCTTCTTCTCGTAATGTGTATCCGTCCGTGCTCATTACTTGTATCAAATGTTCGTCTGGGGAGTAGCCTTTCAGCTCAAGCTGACTTTGAATCGCGTATATATCGGACGGGAATGTCAATTCATCCGCCAGGATCTTTGTGCGTTTTCCACCAGGCTGATAGAAAGTGGCCAGTAATTGATGAAGATTCGTCGTAATGGAACCTGTGACGATGACTTCCTCTTTTTCTGCTCCGATTAAAGGGGCAGTCATCTCTCCAAGTTTCTCAGAATAATAGAACCATGGCTCCTGTCCGTCCATCCATCCATCGATTCCGTGTTCCTTCCAATCTTGGAGGGACGTCAGCAGTGAATTCTCCGCCCGTTTCGATAATAAGCCTAAAGAATTCCCATCCATATAGTAGTGATCTTCTTTTATGTAAAATTCATTGCGGAAATGAGTCAGTGAGTCTTGTTTATCCCATTCCTTAGCATGTGCCAGTGTTAATTCTTCTGTATGTTTCATCCCAATCCCCCTTGTACAGTCTTACCAAAATCATAATCGAAATGATTTGAATAGTAAAATAATTATTTCGATTCACAAAAGAAAGTTATTTATTATTGAATAAATTATTCGTAAATGTATAAATAATCAAAAAAGTCTGGTATAAATGGATTAATATAATAATTTTCACGATTATTATTCATTTTTGAATAATCTCGTGAGGATTGAAGGGGAGACTGTCGGTGACTGAATCGAAAAAAATCTGGAATGAAAATGAAGCCATTCTTCATTCGTTGCAGGATGATATTTTAGTAACAAATACAGATGGAATCATTTTGAAAGTCAGTGAGGCGACCGGTGAGATCTATAATGTGAAATCGGAGGATATGGTGGGGAAATCCGTCTATGATCTTGAGAGGGAAGGAATCTTCACTCCTTTATTAACACCCATCGTGTTAAAGGAAAAGAAAAAAATCACCCTTGTGCAAACGAGTAAAGAAGGTAAGAAACTACTGGTTACAGGGATCCCTGTCTTTCATGAAAATGGGGAACTTGTTCGGGTCGTAAGCTATTCACACGATGTTACGGAATTATTGAATATGAAAAAATACTTAGAGGATATGGAAGACGAGATGGAAAGGGTAAAGAGTGAACTTGAAATTCTCAGGGGCCTCCATCATTATTCAGAAGGAATTATCGCGACTAGTGATGAGATGAAAAGAGTATTGCAGGTTGCCCTCCAAGTATCGGAAGTGGATGTGAACGTTCTGTTGTTAGGGGAATCCGGTGTCGGTAAGTCCCATATCGCCAAATTCATTCATAACAAAAGTCAAAGAAAGGGCGGGCCGTTCATCGAAGTCAATTGCGGGGCTATTCCAGAATCCTTATTTGAAGCAGAATTTTTCGGGTATGAGCCCGGATCGTTTACTGGAGCAGATCGTAAGGGGAAGGTAGGATTAGCTGAATTGGCAGAAGGTGGGACGCTTTTTCTCGATGAAATCGGGGAACTTTCACCATCAAATCAAGTGAAAATTCTAAAGTTCATTCAAGAGAAACAGTTTTATCGGGTGGGTGGAACGAAGCAAAGGAAAGTGGATTTTCGTGTCTTGGCTGCGACCAATAGAGACTTGGAGATGGCGGTAGAGAAGAGGGAGTTCAGGCAGGATTTGTTCTTTCGGTTAAATGTAGTTCCCATTACGATCCCGCCTCTAAGGGAGCGGACATCGGATATCATTACCATGATCGATTACTTTGTGAGTTATTTTTGTGACAAATATCAGCGTCAGAGAACGATGGATGAAGGAGTGATCCATCAGCTGCTGATCCAAGAATGGAAAGGCAATGTCAGGGAATTAATGAACTTGATCGAGAGATTGATTGTGACATCTTCCAATCAGTTAATCGAAATGGAAAACCTTCCGGGGCAATACATAAAACATATTGGTGACCTGTCTGAGCTTGGTCATGACGGGCAATCGTTGAAAGATATTCTTGAAGCGGTTGAGGAACAGGTTCTGAAGAAGGCGAGAGACAAGCATAAGACCACAACTCAGATGTCACAAAGTCTTGGTATCAGTCAACCTTCCGTAGTCAGAAAACTCAAAAAGTACAAAATAAAATAAAAATTGGCATGATACTTGCAAGATAATAAGGTGAATAGAATCAAAATCGGAAGAAGGAGGAGCGGGGTCTGAATTTGAACGTCCAAGATCGAGAATTACATTTCAAAGGGGTGTTTAGCAATGGAAGTTGGAAAACAAAATGTCAGTGAGTTACAAAATCAGTCCGGTCGATCGGTAAAGGAAGCGATGAAGTTTATCATTCCTTCCTTACTAGGGGTATTGTTGTTTTTGATTCCTATCACCTATGAAGGAAACATGACCATTGGGGTCGGGATATTTGCCTCTTATTTTCAAGGGATGCTCGAAGATATATTGCCATTATTCATGACCGTCATCTTTGGCCTATCAGCTCTGATGGCCATTTATACGAAAGTGTTCAATCCCCAGTGGGTTATTAAACAATCATTCTTGAAAGGACTTTTTGATGTAGGATATTTTTGGATCGCCATCCGCGTCATCGGGACTGTTTTTGCAGTGATGACCGTTAATGGAATCGGTCCGGAATGGATCATATCCGACTTTACAGGTGGGACGGTTTTGTATTCGTTAGTTCCTGTCTTGACCACGTGGTTCTTGTTTGCAGGTTTATTAATGCCCCTCCTCCTGGATTTTGGACTGATGGATTTCTTCGGAACGCTACTTCAGAAAATCATGAAGCCCTTATTCCAGCTGCCGGGAAGATCGTCCATCGATGCCCTTGCTTCCTGGATGGGGAGTGGGACGGTAGGCGTTCTGATTACCACAAAACAATTTGAAGAAGGATATTACACCAAGCGTGAAGCCGCTGTGATTGCAACGAACTTCTCGGTTGCTTCCATCGCATTCAGTCTCGTGATTGTCAGTTTTATCGGTTTGGAATCAATGTTTGTCCAATTATACGGGACGGTCGTGATTGCAGGAATTGCTGCCGCAGTGATTTGCCCACGGATCCCGCCGCTTTCCCGAAAGAAAGACACCTATTATGAACCGGTCGGCATGCAAATTTCTGAAACGGTCCCTGAAAACGTATCTCGTCTTCAATGGGGATTCGAAAAAGCCGTAGAAAAGGCATCTGAAGTGAAAAGTGTAGGGGAAGTGACGAAAAAAGGACTGCAAAATGTATTGGATATCTGGTTCGGTCTCATTCCACTCGTC
The DNA here is from genome assembly GCF_044542955.1 of Rossellomorea sp. NPDC077527. Classification (NCBI taxonomy): domain Bacteria; kingdom Bacillati; phylum Bacillota; class Bacilli; order Caryophanales; family Bacillaceae; genus Rossellomorea; species Rossellomorea sp. NPDC077527. The sequence goes on from NZ_JBITVL010000001.1 coordinate 177,359, forward strand.
ATGGCACTGGGGACACTGGCTTTAGTCGTTGCAGAATATACACCAGTGTTCGATGTATTAGCCTATCCGGTCGTACCATTCCTTGAGCTCCTTCAAATACCACAGGCAACAGATGCAGCACCTGCGATGATCGTCGGATTTGCTGATATGTTCCTGCCGGCGGTGGTTGGAAGTGGGATTGAGAGTGAGTTAACGAGATTTGTGATTGCCGCTATGTCTCTTACTCAATTAATCTACATGTCTGAGATCGGGATCCTTTTGATTAAATCCAAGATTCCCATCAGCTTTTTAGATTTGTTCATCATCTTTATCCAACGTACGATCATTACATTGCCAATCGTAGCGTTATTGGCGCATTTTTTCTTTATGTAGGACCTCGAAGATTTATACAAAAAGGATATGGGGGTTACAGAAATGGAACGAACGTTTGAACAGCTTATTGAGCGCATGCCTGATCGCCTAGCACCGAGTATGGCTAAGGATCATCCGAATTTACCAGTCGTCAAAGAAGAAGGATGTTATTACTATGGACTGGACGGGAAAAAATACCTTGATTTCACTTCAGGGATCGCCGTCACGAATGTGGGGCATCGTCATCCGAAAATCGTGCAGGCCATCAAAGATGCAGCAGACGGGCTGATGCACGGTCCGTCAGGTGTCATCATGTATGAATCGATCCTTCGCCTGGCAGATGAACTGGCAGAGATACTCCCTGGTGACCTGGATAGTTTCTTCTTTGCCAACAGCGGGACGGAAGCGATTGAGGGGGCAATCAAGCTGGCTAAATATGTGACGAAGCGCCCATATGTAGTTTCCTTTACTGGATGTTTTCATGGACGCTCCCTTGGTGCCTTAAGTGTCACCACTTCCAAGAGTAAGTATCGAAAGTTTATGCAGCCATCAGGATTAACGTATCAAATTCCCTATGCAAACGAACGGGAGTGCCCAGATGGACAGGATTCAGCCTCATATGTTGTCAGCAAGCTCGAAAAGGATTTTGAAACGCTTTTTAATCATCAGGTAACTCCTGAAGAAGTGGCATGTGTCATTTTGGAACCCGTACTTGGGGAAGGGGGCTATATCGTCCCTCCGAAGGCCTGGCTTAAAAAAGTGAGAGAAATTTGTGATCGCCACGATATTTTATTGATTTTTGATGAAGTGCAAACGGGGTTCGGCCGTACAGGAAATTGGTTTGCCGCGCAAACCTTTGATGTGACACCTGATATTATGGCGATTGCCAAAGGAATTGCTTCTGGACTTCCTCTGAGCGCGACGGTAGCATCCAATAAATTGATGAGGCAGTGGCCCCTTGGAAGCCATGGGACGACGTTCGGTGGAAACCCGATCGCTTGCTCAGTTGGTCTTGCTACCTTAGAAGTCATGAAAGAGGAACACCTTTTGGATAATACGAAGACGATGGGGGCTTATGCCGTTTCAAAGCTTGAAAAATTGCAGGAGAAACATTCTGTGATTGGAAGTATCAGGGCAGTAGGATTGATGATCGGGATTGAAATCGTTCATCCCCAATCGGGTAAACCGAATCAGGAAGGCTTAATGGACATCCTCGATCGGGCATTGGAAAAAGGGGTCTTATTTTACCTATGTGGAAACCACTCTGAAGTGATCCGCATGATTCCTCCCCTTAGCGTGACAAAAGAACAAATCGATGAGGGACTGCGCATGTTAGATGAGGCACTTAGTGAATATGAGGCTACGTTGATGAGTCATTTCGATTAAAAGTAAAGGCTATCTTTGTAAACTATGTTGCTTTTGAAAAAGAGAGTAGTTGCGGATTTCCGCACAAGATGATCGCTTTCAGCGTGTCGTGAGCCGCCATAGTCTTCTTGAGTTAAAGCTATGTGGGGTCTCTAACTTTCCAAGATGATAATAAATTCTTTTATTACCACTTTATTATGAATGGCTCTGTCACAAAAAACTTTTTAGATGGTGAGGGGAACTCCGTAGACTCCTACGGAAAACGGGCGTGCCGAGACCCCGGAAGCGAAGTATGCTGAGGAGGCTCGGCCGAACGTCCGTGGAAAGCGAAGCGGTTCCCCTCACCATTCAGCACACACTCTTTGACAGAGCCTTTGAAACAGCCAAAGCAAAAGGCCGGAATCAAGTACAAAAATGTACCTGTTTCCGGCCTTTTTATGATGATATTATGCTGTTTGCTGTAATTGAGCATCATTTTTGTTAGAAGTCATGAGAGTCACGACAATCAACACAATGATGGCTAACGGAACCGCAATGACGACACTGTTTAATTCAAACGGTTTCTGAAGGACAATCTCCCACACCAATGTGGAAATCACCCCAGCTACCATTGAAGAGACTCCTCCGGCAGCATTCACGCGTTTCCAGAAGAAAACGGCCAACACCGCAGGAGTAATGCCAGCGCCATAAACAGTGTAGGCGTACATTTGAACATCCAACACACTTGGGAAGTAATTAATGATGATGAATGCTAAAGCACCAAGTACAACAATGAACATCTTTGTGATTTTCAATTGTTTATCATCAGAAGCATTTGGATTGATGTACTTTCCGTAAATATCATAGGTTAGATTCGTTGCAGCAGATAATAAATACGAATTTCCTGTCGTAATGATAAAGGAAGCTGCTGCTGCCAGAAGGATTCCTCCGATTCCGATCGGCATTGCAATCGTCGTTGCCATTAAAGCCATTCCTGGATCGATATCCGGGAATAGAGAACGGGATGCAAAGGCGATGAGAGAAATGGCAGGAGAAATGATGATCATGGCAATAAGCCAACCAATTTGTCCCTTTCTTGATGAAGAATCTCCTTTAGATGAAGCCAGCCTTTGATACATATTCTGATCGCCCAATAACAAGAAAAGAGAAGGCAGTAAATAACCGATCAATTGGATGATGGATAAGTTGCCTGTTGCTGACATATGGGATGCAGGTACATTTTTAACAATTTCATCCCATCCTCCGGCAATGAAGAAAATGGTTGGAACGGTGATGATCAATCCACCGACCATTAGAAAACCACTCAGCGCATCTGTTTGAGATACAGAACGTAAGCCACCGATCATCGCTAGGAAAATGATCAGTACAGCACCAATGGTTGTACCAAGTCCAACAGACATGCCTGTTGTTAGATTAAGGATGAAACCGAAACCTTTCATCTGATAAGAAACGATTCCTACATAAGCTAAGATAATGATGATACTTGATAGATTTCGTGCAGTTGAACCATACTTCTCTTCGAGGATGGCTGAAACCGTATATTTACTGAATGCACGAATTTTAGGCGCTACAAGGTAAAGGATTCCGATCCCTACAAGGGTTGGGATCATGAGCATTAACGAAGGGATAATCCCGAAGCTGTAGGCTACAGACGTTTCCCCTCCTGATATACTTCCACTTCCAGTCCACGTTGCCAGTAATGTCCCCATTAAAACAAAGGGACCTAAACTTTTTCCAGCGAGAATAAAGTCATTACTGCTGGATACTTTCTTGGACATATACGTACCAATCCCAATCATGAGTACGGCATAAATCCCTATAAACCATAATAACTGCGGGTTTTGTTGTAATTCCATAAAACGATCATCTCCTGAACAGTATTTGTTCACGCGAGAGAACGTTGATTCATTTCTTAATCACAATATAATCACCGGTGAAAAGATAAACACATTTTAGCCTGGATGAGGTAGAAAGGGTCTACCTGCCCATAAAACCATTGAAAAAAATTTAGAGGTAGTTAGAGGCTTTGAAAATGTCTTTCGTTGTGATGTTTTTCATGAATGCTTGTCTCACGTAAAAACATTTCTCCTTAACCTTAGCACATATTCTTTTCGATAAAAAATGCATAAAAAGCCTGATTTAATCAGATTTTCGGCTGAAAATGACACGAAGGGAAAAATTGGGATGAAGGCTAAGGCTATACAGGACAATTGGTAGGGAAATAGAAAAAATTATTCGAAATTTACAACAAATAGAGGTCTTTCGAATAGGTAAAATAAAACTTTATACCTATATTTGTTTTGTTGAATATAGGTTGAAAGAACTATAAATTAGTAGGGGACATAATAAAGGGTCGATCAGTTGTTCACTGATCGACCCTTTAGAGTCTTTTAACCGAAATGGCTTTACGCATTTTTCTGAGGGCATCCTGTCCCTCCATTTCCCGCCTCATCATGAGATTCACATAAAGAGCATCAATTAATGTCAATTGAGCAATACGGGAAGATAGTGCTTCTGAACGGTAGTCGGTTTCCTCCGATACAGTGAAAAGGGACGTATCGACTCTCTGACTCAAGGGTGATTTGGCAAAGTTGGTGATGCAGATGGTCTTTGCGCCGGTTTCTTTCACGATATCAAGGACCTGTAAGATGTCCTTCGTCGAACCGGAATGTGAAATGAACACAGCACAATCTTCATCCGTCATCTGAGAAGCGGTCATAAGCTGAATATGACTGTCGCTCGCTGCGTGCACCCGTAAGCCGGTCCGGATGAACTTATGATAGGCGTCAAGTGCGATGACCCCGGACCCGCCACTTCCGAAAAACTCGATGGAGCGGGAGTTGCTCATGATGTCCACTGCTTTCAACAGTTTTTTCTCATCTACCACCATCAATGTGTCTTCAATGGTTTTGATATTGGATCGGAATACTTTTGTGGCAATGGTTTGTGCCGTATCGCCTTCATCGATCCGCTCATGAATGTCCTTAAGACCTGTCACAATTTCAGAGGCAAGGGCAATTTTCATCGCCTGATATCCTTTAAAGCCGATTCGTTTACAGAAACGGAAGACAGTAGAGTCGGCAACTCCTAAATCTTCGGCCAGCCCATTGATGGTTGAATGAATGATTTCGGTCGGGTTTTCAAGAATATAGTCGGCAATTTTTTTCTCCGTCACACTGAACTGGGGATAGTGGGAACGGATGCTAGCTAAACAATGTTGATGTTGACTCATTAGACACCACTCCTGTAAGGGTTTTCATAATTACATTATACAAGATTTAAATAAAAATAAAAATAATTTCTGTAAACGGTTGCAAAAAGAAAAATATTTTTTATAATAGAGATAGTTAGAAAATAATTTTCCTGGTAGTTTTGTTCATTTGAAAAAAGCTCTCTTACTAAATTGAGAGAGTGGTAGTTACATAAAGTGTTTTGGAAACGCTTTACGATTCTGTCAGGATCATATGTTATAAAAAAATTGGCAGCGGGGCTGTCGTGACGAAAGAAAGGTAGGGATACACAATGTCAGATCAAATGCTTATTTTAGTGGCACTGGCCGGAATTTTTCTTCTATTATTTTTAGTAATTAAAACAAAGCTTCACGCTTTTGTTGCCCTATTATTAGTGAGTTTAATCGTAGGGATCGCCGCTGGAATGCCTTTGCAGGAAGTCGTTGCTTCGATACAAAGCGGAATGGGCGGGACCCTCGGGTTTGTCGCTGTCGTTGTTGGTTTAGGTGCGATGTTCGGTCGTATGCTTGAAGTATCAGGGGGGGCGGAACGCCTCGCTCAAACACTGATTAACAAATTCGGGGAAGATAAGGCACAATGGTCACTTGGTATCACAGGTTTTCTGGTAGCCATTCCCGTATTCTTTGATGTAGGGTTTATCATTCTTGTACCAATCGTATATGGATTGGCACGTAAAACTGGAAAGTCACTGCTATACTATGGAATTCCATTACTTGCAGGTCTTGCCGTTACACACAGTTTCATCCCGCCGACTCCAGGACCGATTGCGGTTGCGGACTTAATCGGTGCAGACCTTGGATGGGTGATCCTGTTTGGTGCGATTGCAGGGGTTCCATCCATGATCATTGCAGGCCCACTCTTTGCGAAATGGATTTCAAAACGAATTCATGCAGTTGTGCCTGATTATATGCAGGCTGAAGAAATGGAATACGATAAAGAGCTGCCGAGTTTCGCTCTGATTGCTTCACTTATCTCGATTCCATTAGTATTGATCTTATTGAATACGCTTTCGGGTGTTATGTTAGATGAAGGTAACATCGTTCGCTCAATCTTGACGTTCTTGGGACATCCTTTCGTAGCGTTAACGATTGCAACGTTACTGACATTCATCTTCTTGGGAACAAAGCGTGGCTATTCGCGCCAGGATGTTCAGGATATTGCAACGAAGGCACTTGAGCCAGCTGGAATCATCATTCTTGTAACCGGTGCCGGTGGAGTATTCAAACAAGTCTTGATCGACTCTGGTGTAGGGGAAGTACTTGGTGAGATGATGGCCGGTTCAAGTCTGCCTCCGATCGCCCTTGCATTCTTGATTGCCATGGTCGTTCGTGTGGCTCAAGGTTCCGCGACCGTATCAATGGTTACAGCAGCAGGATTGATGAGCCCGCTGATTGAAACGCTGGGTATGCAAGGTCCTGTCCTTGGTTTAATGGTTATCGCCATTGCATCAGGAGCAACGGTCTTCTCCCATGTGAATGACAGTGGATTCTGGTTAGTGAACCGTTACTTTGGATTAGACGTCAAAGATACGTTAAAATCTTGGACAGTGATGGAAACACTCATTGGATTTGTAGGATTCGGAGTAGCGTTCATTTTAGGGATATTCATTGGCTAAAATAGGATAGAATAATAGTAGAAGAGGGAAGAGCCATGTCGCTTCTTCCTTTTCTCTATTTATTTAGGAGGAAAGAAGATGTCAGAATTCATGATTGGTGTCGATATCGGGACCACAAGTACAAAAGCGGTACTATTCAATAAAGAAGGAAAAGCGATCGAGCGTCACGGGATCGAATATCCATTACATACACCAACGCCGGCGACGGCTGAACAGGATCCTGAAGAAATTTTTCAGGCTGTCATTAAGTGCATCAAGGAAGTGGCTTCAAGTACAAAAGAAACGATTTCGTTTGTGTCGTTCAGCTCTGCCATGCACAGTTTGATCCTTGTGGATGAGAAGGATCAGCCTTTGACCCCTTCCATTACATGGGCGGATAACCGAAGTGCTGCTTGGGCTGAGAAAATAAAGAAAGAAATGAACGGGATGGAGATTTATCGTAGAACCGGCACACCGATTCACCCGATGTCTCCCCTTGTGAAGCTTGCCTGGCTGAAGGATGAAAAACCGGAATTGTTCGGGAAAGCCGCAAAATTCATCTCGATCAAAGAATTTGTTTTCAAGCGTCTATTCGGAAAATATGTAGTGGATTATTCAATTGCCTCGGCAACCGGGATGTTCCATCTGGAAAATCTGGCATGGGATGAAGAAGCAATGAGAGTGGCGGGTGTATCAAAGGATCAGCTTTCGATTCCGGTTTCCACAACGGAAAGCCTGGTCGGATTAAAATCTGAATACACGGAAATGCTGGGCTTGCCAGCCGAAACGCCATTTGTTGTAGGTGCAAGTGACGGGGTTCTATCGAATCTTGGCGTAAATGCCATCGAACCTGGTGTAGTGGCTGTGACGATCGGAACGAGTGGGGCGATCCGTGCCGTCACCGACCGGCCTGTGACAGATCCGAAAGGCCGTATATTCTGCTATGCCTTGACGGAAAAGCATTGGGTGATCGGAGGACCTGTTAACAATGGAGGAATGATCTTCAGATGGGTCCGTGACGAACTCGCTTCAGGAGAAGTCGAAGTGGCAAAGCGATTAGGGAAGGATCCTTATGAAGTGCTCACGGATATTGCAGCTAAAGTGGAGGCCGGATCAGAGGGACTCCTGTTCCATCCGTATATGGCTGGGGAACGAGCTCCTTTATGGAACGCTAAAGCACGCGGCTCTTTCTTCGGACTGGGGATGCATCATAAAAAAGAGCATATGATCCGTGCGGTCTTAGAAGGAATTGTCATGAATCTTTACAGTGTTCTCCTTGCCCTGGAGGAACTGATCGGGACACCGAAACGGGTACAGGCTACCGGTGGATTCGCCCGTTCTGAACTGTGGCGACAAATGCTCTCCGACGTGTTCGATCAAGAAGTGGAAGTACCCGAGAGCTTCGAAAGTTCATGCCTTGGAGCCATCGTGCTCGGTATGTACGGCAGCGGAATGATCGACTCATTGGAGGCAGTTAGTGAAATGGTGGGCTCTGTTCATTCCCATCAGCCTGATCCGAAAGCGACAGAAGCTTACACCAGGCTGATGCCGATCTTCATCCGGGTTCCACGCTTGTTAGAGGAAGAATACGAAGCCATCAGTGCTTACCAGGAAGGAAGCTGACTCGATTGAGTCGGCTTTTTTTCTGGAAGTACGTCCGAAAGGAATCACTTAGCCAAAACATGTCCTTTTCATGTATAATAGAAACGAATATACCTTTTATTATCAGAGATTATCTATAGATAAATGTGAAAGAGAGTGAAACGAAAATGGGACGTAAATGGAATAATATTAAAGAAAAGAAAGCGTCTAAGGATGCAAATACAAGTCGTATATATGCAAAGTTCGGTCGCGAGATTTATGTGGCTGCGAAGCAGGGAGAGCCGGATCCTGAACTGAATCAGACGTTGAAGTTCGTTCTTGAGCGTGCGAAAACATACAGTGTACCGAAGCATATCGTGGACCGTGCCATTGAGAAGGCGAAGGGCGGTTCAGAAGAGAACTATGACGAATTACGCTATGAAGGCTTCGGACCGAATGGCTCCATGGTCATTGTGGATGCCCTGACAAATAACGTCAATCGTACAGCTTCAGAAGTACGTGCAGCATTCGGTAAGAATGGCGGAAACATGGGTGTGAGTGGATCGGTTGCCTACATGTTCGATGCGACAGCCGTGATCGGAATCGAAGGGAAATCCGAAGAAGAAGTCATGGAAATCCTGATGGAAGCAGACGTGGACGCGCGTGATATCATCGAAGAAGAGGATTCCGTGATCGTATATGCAGAGCCGGATCAATTCCACGCAGTTCAGGAAGCATTCAAAGGTGCCGGTATCACTGACTTTACAGTTGCTGAGCTAACGATGCTTGCTCAGAATGATGTTGAACTTTCTAGTGACGATCAAGCTCAATTCGAGAAAATGATTGATGCGATTGAAGACCTGGAGGATGTTCAACAGGTTTATCATAATGTCGATTTAGGTGAATAACCGTTGATGAAGCCCCTTGCGCTTAGTGCGCCAAGGGGCTTTTTTTAAATAAACAGCTTAAGAAACTTCAGATAATCTCAATTAAAGTGGTAAAACTACTGATATCCATTTTAATAGAGGTGATCCAATGAAGAAAATGAAGTTAAGATTTATGGTGGTAATGGTCTTCCTATACACGGGGTTCTGCTCAATTGGATATGCCCATCCTGATCAGGAAAGTGCCAAAGTCGACGTAAGCGATGTGACGTATATTCAGTCGGAAATGGTACCTGATCCTAAGTTAGAGGAAGCATTTAGTAAAGCTTTAAACTTGAAACGCGGTGAAGATCATGTCCAATATTATTATAATCATGTCGACTTGAATGATGATCAACAACCGGAAACATTTGTATATGTAGTTGGCTTCCCGGTGTGTGGAAGCGGTGGATGCAGCGGGGCGCTATTCACAAAGGAGAACAATGAGTATAAACTCATGACGGTATTCTCATTGGTCAGGAGTCCTATTATCATTCAAAACGAAAAAACAAACGGGTGGAAAAATATCATCATGTATGTTTCCGGTGGAGGTATAAAAGGAGGCTATAAACAATTACTTTTCAATGGCAAAACCTATCCGTCCAATCCGTCGGTTCAACCGGATGTCCAACCAGGGAAGATCAGCGGTCTGGGCATCATTAACGATGATATCTCAAAGAAAGAAGGCATTTCTTTTTAGTATTAATAAAAGGTTCTTTTTGCAAAGACTGTTGCTTTTGACTAAGCTAGTGGTGGTTGATTTCCGCTCCAGGTGCTCGCTTACCGCGGGGCTTGAGTTGAGCCTCCTCCGCATTTCATACCTTCCGCTACAATCAGCTGACAAAATTGAATTCTTTTCCAGTGTTAAAAATAGTACTTTCTAATATAAAATTGTTTCTTGTTTCTGTTGATAAAGTAATCATTTCTCAACTGTCTTTATTTAGCTCTGTCACTTGAAACTGGTTAAAAGGGTGAGGGGAACTGCGTAGACTCATGCGGAAAACGGGCGTGCCGAGACCCCGGAAACGAATTGTGCTGAGGAGGCTCGGCCGTAAGTCCGCGGAAAGCGAAGTAGTTCCCCTCACCCTGTAGCACCTGCTTGTTGATAGAGCATGGAGATCAATTTTTACGAAAAGAGCCATATGAAAAAACAGGGCATATTCCTAAAAATGGGAGTATGCCTTTTACAATTACATGATGAATAAAAAATGTCGGGGAAGGTCGTATAAACACTTTATTTGTCGAATAGACTGAAAATTCAGCATAATACTTCATTCTCTCAGGGGGCTTTGTTATGCTAAAGATGAAATCTGAATAAATACGTGAAAGAGGGAGAGGAAAATATGGGACTAGATCAACTTGAATTGCAGCAAGCAAAACAAAATGTGAAGGATAAAACCAAACCCTATTTAACGGCACTGATTGGTTGGAGCCTGCCGGCCATCGAAGCGTGTGCAAAGTTAGAAAGGCCATTTGTCGTTGTTGGCCCGCCTGATTTTGAGGCTTATGCAGAAAAGCATGATATTGCTTTTGTCGGTTGGGATTTCGATCGGTTGAACGAAGGTTCAGATCATCTTTACAAACAGCTGAAGGCACTTGGTGCTGAAGTCGCCATTCCACTATATGAAGAATGTGTGGAATGGGCAGGGGCATTGAACTCCCGTTTCCGCAATGAGCCGCGCATCTTTAACCGTTCGCTCCTTTTAAGGGATAAAGGGATGATGAAGCGTAAAGCCCAAATTGCGGGAATCAAAGTAGGTGTATTTGAAGAAGCAAGGGATAAAGAGGATGTAAGGAGATTTTTGAAGCGTGTGAATGAAGCCCTCTTGAAAGTGGAAGGGGATAAGAACGACCCCATTCACGTCAAGCCTCTTGATAAAGCCGGTTCCGTCGGTCATCGGGCCATTGAAAATCCAGAAGATATCGATGCTCTCACTGAATCTGAATTCCCTCTCCTGATGGAAAGTCATCTTGATGGTCAGGAATTCTCGTGCGAAGCATTCATTCATAAAGGAAAGATCCAATTTTTAAATATAACGGAGTACGTACGATTGGGCTATTCCAATTTCGTACCGGCTTCTCCGACCCTTGAAGAAAAGCGTCCGATCATCCGTGAGGCTATTCAGCAGCTCATCGATGCATTCGAAATTGAATACGGTGTGATTCACCCTGAATATTTCATCACCTCTGATGGGACGCTTCATTTTGGTGAGGTCGCAGCCAGAGTACCGGGCGGACACATTTTTGATCTGATTGAGCGAGCCTACGGATTCAGTGCGTATCAAGCCCAGATCCTTTGCGGTGATCCAAATACGACAGAAGAAGAACTTAGAGAGTTCTTTCCATCGACAGGTGAGAAAGCAAAGGCTCATGCAGGCTGCCTGATGGTCCATCCTCATGTGAATTATGTGGAGAAGCTGGAGGTACCGGATGAACTGGAGAATCATCCATATTTCGAAAAGCATGATATGTTCAGTCCGGCTCAGGGGAAAGTCGCTCAGCGGATCGGTTTTGGGAATCATTACGGGACGATTTTCTTTTATGGGGAAGACAGTGAAGTTATGAGGGGTTTGTTAAAAGAATACGAACAATTTAATTTTTATATTTAAAGAACGATGATGATACCAGTCATCCTTTCAGAAACAGCCTATCCGATATTCTGATCGATAAAGGAGTTTTGAAATGGCATTTGAATTAACGTCTAAGTTGGAAGATCGATTTTTGCAAGCGCTGAATGAATTGGAGAGTGCAGCTTCCTTTGCGAAATCAATGTATCAGACAGACGTCTATCAGGAAGCTCAGAGATTACTGGATACAGATGAAGGGCTAGGGATCTTATATCAGAGCGCAGACCGTTTTGAACAGGCAGGGGTATTCCAGGACGGGCCATGGGAGAAAGCATCCAAGCTCCAACCACCTCTTGTTTCCGGATCCCTGCAGGCAAAAGGGTTGCCTTCGATCATAGAAATCCTGAGCGAACTCAGGATGCTTTCAATCGCGGAAGATCAATATGATCATCCTGATGTTTCGGCCGAAATGGCGCAGGATTTCCTGAATGAGGTCATGGTCCTGAATCTAAACCTTCTTTTCCCGGAAGCAACAGAAGCGGCGCGCATTGAAGCTGGAGAACAAAGGGAAAGAGCAACGGACTTATTCAGGTTCCTATCGGATAAGCTTTCCTATCAAGCGCTGACCACGACACTCATCAAAGAGGTCGAACGATTGACTGCGCAGCGTCCGATCATGGTGAAGCGGACCGTTTCCATGATTGAAACGGCCAAGAAAATGCTTCATTCTGATCTTAGTGTAGCGGAGCGTCTGGTATTGGAGAAGTATGTCTCTGCCATTGAAGGTCCGTCCCCGTTGAGCAAGTCGATAACTCAGCCGGGTGAATATCGTAAAAAGCTGATGGATCTGTCTCACGAAGAGCTGGAGAAAGAAGCAGTCGCATGTGCCCAGTCCATGCGGGAAACCGGGTTGGTCGCCCCTCAGCATGCGATTCTTCTGAGGTACCTGTCCAGAAAGGTGCAGGAGCTTGTTCCGGCTGCACTTCAGTTAAATGATAAAGGGAAAGCAAACCTTGATGAACATGCTGAGCTTGTGTTTCAACTGATCAAGGTAGCGATCTATCCTGCCACTAAACAATCGGTGTATGGGCTTGCCCTCATGCTTGAACGAGGGGTCCTTTCATCTTCCCCTGTGTCACCGGGATTGAAGAGGCTGATTGAGCTTGATATTAGACCGGAAGTAAGAAAAACCCTCCTTAATTCCTGCAAATCGGGAGACGGTATTACGGCAAACTCGGTTCTCCTTGCAGGTGTCATTAATGTCCTTGGGCAGCCGATCGGGATCGGACAAGGGTTGAATCCAACCTGTCAAACAGCACGTGGGATCAGCCTTTGGGCCCAACATGCTCCCGGGTATTTACTTGAACTGATTCCAAGGGCTGCAAGAGACGGGGATATTGATATCAAGTTTGAGGGCACACCGATTCATTCCAAGGATTTAAGCGGTGGGCTTGCACCTGAGCTTCATCAGGAGCTGGATCCCGTGTCCCTTGTCCTTGTCCCTCATCTTGACCGGATTTATAGTGAGATGATGAGGAGGGTATCCCTTAGAGGGGAAGATGGACATCGCTGGGTGAATCCTGAGTTTTATGGCGATTGGGTTCAAAAGGGATTCAGCACGGTGATCGATCCATTATCTGGGCTCATTTCCGACTATCCGGGCTTTGTAAGACTGTTCTATGCCACTCATCATCCAGAATATAATGATGATTACGGTTTGATTTATCCAAATCCAGTTGGGATTTTCATTACGAACGTGCATGGGAAACTTCTTGGATTTCACGCCGTATCGATTTTGCGGATCACTCAAGATCCTAAAGGTGAGTATCGGATCTATTTCTACAACCCGAACAATGACGGGTCACAAAATTGGGGGCAGGGAATCGAACCTTCCGTTATGGATAATGGGGAAAGGGAAGGAGAGTGCTCCCTCCCGTTTCATGAATTTGTCTCACGCTTGTATGCTTTCCATTACAATCCCTATGAACAGGGTGATGCCTTCGCGGTGGAAAATGACATTGTGGATGACATTAAAGACCTTGCCAGGGATAGTTGGGGAAAGGATTATACCTGGGTTTAAAGCTGACGTTGAGTAACTTTGGTTGCTCAACGTTTTTTTTGTTGAATGAGAGTTTGGATGATTCTATTTATCTCTAGCCATACTAATGAGTGGAGGTGGATTCAATGAGGGATAAAAAAGAAACGGAAGAACTACGAATGGACACACCACTCAATCCGGAGTTTAAGCTAAATGAGCGAATTCGTAATACCAGCCAGGTGTATGTACCGGGAGAATCGTTGGAGGAGCATCATGCGATAGAGGATGCGAACGAGTTCATCGCAGAAAAGATAATCGACCAAACGATTGAAAATGGATAGGAGATGAAAGAATGACTAAAAATAATTTTCCATTTGCAAACTTGTCTGAAGATACTTTGGTGAAAGTAAGGAATATGGAAAACGAACTTCGTCAGGAAACGAATGACGATATTGTGTTAATTGCCTATAAAAATATGAAACAACACCTTGAAGGAGGAAGATAAGATGGATAAAGGAAACAAAGATATGCCCGACTTCAAGCAATTAAATGATCGTGTCATAGCCGAAGAACCGAAGGGCCCTTTTTTCGCAATCAAAACAAATATGGATACGCAAGGAGTAAAAGATAACCCCTACGCGACAGAAAAAGCGAGTCCTGAACAAGAGGAAAAATTACAGCAATTTTTTGAAGATGAAGAGTTATAGAGGTAAGAATCAACTACATAAAGAAACGCCCATCTAAAAGATGATGGGCGTTTCTTTTGAATTTATTTCATTGAACGGAACTGTTCACCAAGTAATTCTTTAGACACTTTTGGCGCAAGCCACAGCATTGGGAGCAGAAGGATAGAGACGGGAACAGCCGTGACCACGATAAAGTTTTGGAGTGCACTGACACTACCATCACCTATATAAAGCAGGATCGCCGCGATGGATCCCATCAGGATTGCCCAGAATACGCGCAAGGACACTTTGGGATCTCCTTCACCCGAAACCGCCATGGCAATCGTATAAGACATGGAATCCCCTGTCGTGACAACGAAAAGAATCGTCAATAATAAAAATAACGGTGAAATAATCCATGAGAGTGGAAGCTGATTGGTGATCGCAATCATGGCGGCAGGCATTCCGCCACTCGTTAATTCCTGTGAAACACTTCCTGGATTCTGCAGTTCATAAAATATCCCTGAACCCCCCACAACGGTAAACCAGAATGTGGTGACAATGGGAGCGATAATCGCAATAGCCAGTATGATTTGACGGATTGTCCTGCCACGGGATATGCGGCTGACGAGAATGGCCATCATCGGTCCATACCCTATGAACCATCCCCAGAAAAACACGGTCCAACTTCCCAGCCAGTTCTTATCTGAACGGAATGTGCTGAGCTGAACAAAGTGATCTGCATAAAATCCGAAAGAAGACACAAAGGAATCAATGATGAATCCTCCAGGACCGAAGAATAAAACAAATAGAATCAATCCAAAGGCCAATCGTACATTCACATTACTCAGGATTTGAATCCCCTTATGAAGGCCGGTGGCAGCAGATACGGTCGATACGATCACTAAACAAATGATAATCGCAAGCTGAGTCGAGAACCGGTCTGGTATACCGAATAAAGCGGATAGTCCGTAACTTGCCTGTAAACCAAGGAAGCCAATCGGCCCGATTGTACCTGCAGCCACGGCAATGATGGCAAATGCATCGATAAGGGTTCCGAGGACACTCTTTTTAAGTTTTTCCCCGAAGATCGGATACAGAAGGGTCCGGGGTTTCATCGGCATCCCTCTGTGGTAGTGCCCGTACATCATAACGACGGCACTCAAAGTCCCTAAGATGGCCCATGCGAGAAAGCCCCAGTGCATATAGCTTTGCGCCAGGGCCGGCATGATGGCTCCCGGGGTCAAGGCATTGATTCCTTCATGCATGGGTGGGACGGTCATAAAGTGATACATAGGCTCAGCTGCCGCCCAGAACACCCCTCCGCCTGCAAGTAAAGTGGCCATGATGATCGATAACCACTTAAACGTTCCTATTTCCGGTTTTTCCATATAACCTAATCGGACACCTCCGTATTTTGAGAACGCCAGATAAAGTGCTACAAGGAAATGTACCAGCATTAGTACTTGCCAGAAAGCCCCAAAGTACTTTGAAGACCAGGCGAAACCTTTATTAACAAATGCAGTGACGCTGTCCAAACTGATGAAAGCGGCGATGACGAAAAGAATGAGCAATCCACCACTGATAGCAAAGACAGGCCAATCAATTTTTGATGTGTGATGCGTTTTAGACATATATTAAATACTCCTTTATTTTTTCTTTGAAAAACACAAGTTCCAACTATCTCACAGGTGAAAAAGAGTTGTAAAGGATATAGAAAGAATTCAAAAAAGGCAATTTCTGTCACGTGATAATTTTGAAAATTACATCTTTTCACCGGTGAAAAAAGGACTATACTAAAGAGGAAGGATAAAACAAAAACTGAAAAAGGCAAACTTGTTGAAAAGCAAGGACGCAAAGCTATGGGCCTAATCGATTCGAATGGTCGCCAAGCTGCCAGGCTCCTCAAAAGAGCCAAGGCTCAGGAAGAGGAGAATGAAAGATGAGTAGATGTTTGAAATGGGTTTGTATTTGTTTGATCATGATGAGTATGATTTCTTACCCATCAACTGAAAAGGCAGCTGGTGTAGACATGAGAGGGAAAAGTACGTGGCTTTGGAATACAGTGGAAATCGTCACACAGAGAGAAGAAATCATCGACTTTTTTAGATCTCATCATGTAGATGAAGTATACTTGCAAGTGAATCCGGCAGTTGAAAAGGAATACTATCACCAATTTATCGAAATGGCGAGTGCTGAAAATATACACGTATATGCATTGGACGGAGCACCGAAATGGGCAACCTTAAAAGGACAAACTTCCCTTAATGCCTTTTTTGATTGGCTCTATGCGTACCAGCTTGAAGCAAGTGAGGCTCAACGATTTACAGGGGTTCATTTGGATGTAGAGCCTTACCTTTTACCCGGGTGGACAACCGCTTACGGGAAGACGGTGTTGAATTATCAAAAGATGGTAAAGGTAGCGGTAAATCGTTCTCATTCGCTTCAACTCCCATTAGGGATGGACATTCCATTTTGGTTTGATGGGAAAACATACAATAATGAATTTGGAAAAGGGAATCTTGCTCAGTGGGTCATTGGGCAGACAGAAGAAGTTGGTATCATGGCATATCGGGATCTGGCCATTGGAGAGAACGGGATCATAGAACTTGTCAGAAATGAAATGGATTTCGCCCAGTCTGCAGGAAAAAAAGTGAAGGTTGGAGTGGAGACAGCTCCATCTGCTGAGGGGAATTTCCTGACCTTTCACGAAGAAGGGGCGGCTACCATGCTTGATGAGCTTGCGCTGGTTGATGCGGAGTATGAAACCCATTCTTCCTACAAAGGAATCGCCGTCCATCATTACGGGAGCTGGAAGGATTTATCGGAATAAGAGAGGAGGATTGAATGATGTCGAAAGTAGCATTGGTTGCAGGGGGAACCGGCCTGGTCGGTTCCCATCTGACGGATATCCTGCTAAAGAGTCCGGAGTATACAAAAGTGATTTCCTTTGTTCGAAGGGCTAGCGGTTTGAAGCATGAAAAGCTGGATGAACGAATCATTTCGTTTGATGGGATGAAGCTTTTGCCTCATGAAGAAGTGGATGATGTGTTCTGTTGCCTCGGTACTACGATTAAAAAAGCGAAGACGAAAGAAGCATTTAAGAAAGTGGACTATGAATATCCCATTCAACTCGGTAAGCTTGGAAAAGAACATGGAGCAAAACAATACCTCGTCATATCTTCCATTGGTGCAAGCACGGGTTCTTCATTCTTTTATAGTCAGGTGAAAGGGAAATTGGAAGAAGGCTTAAGGGAACTTCATTATCCCTCCCTTCACATTTTCAGACCCTCCCTTTTATTGGGGGAGAGACAGGAATTCCGTCTTGGAGAAAAAGCGGGTGAACTTTTCTCCAGGGCCGTCCGTCCGGTCATGGTTGGCAGGTTGAAGCGGTACAGAAGTATTTCAGGCAAGCAGGTTGCGTATGGGATGTACCGCGCAGCCATAAGCTCAACCAGTGAGAAAGTAACCATCCATGAATCAGATCAAATTCAACAGCTTTAAAAAAGGGGGATACCATGAAGAGAATACTGAGAGGACATCATCTTCTGTGTACTCACGGATTTAAAGGCATGGGGTACAGTCCTGAATTTGTTCAGAAGATGGCTGAGATAGTGGAAGACATACGCAACGACAACATGGACTTTCCCATCCAGGTCGTTCAAGCTTTCGATGATGCCTGTGGCGCCTGCCCTCATAAAGGGGAATCAGCATGTGAAAAAAGTGTCGCCTCCAATGACCATGTCCTTGCATTAGACAGCAGGGTGCTGAACCACTTAGGAGTGAAGCACGGTGAAGTTTATTTGAAATCCGAATTGATCAACGCAACGGCCCAAAAGGTCAAACCTGAAGATCTTGACCATCTATGTAAAGGCTGCTCCTGGCTGGAGTATGGAGTGTGCAAGGAAGGGATCGGAGCATTGCGGGAGAAAGTGTTGGCGTGAGTTCTTATAAGAATGTAGTTTTAACAGAGATAGGCTGGGACAGAAATACCTTAGTCATAGAAAAATCCGAACGACCATTCGAAATCGTTCGGATTTTTTATTGTTGTTGAAAAAGCATAAGTCATTAATAAAGCAGGTTCTAGCTGTTGATTGGAGTGCAAGACGAAGACTCCTTCCGCCCGAGGAAAGCGAAGTCTTGCACGGAAATCGGGCGGCGGTGTTACAAGAGACCGAACACGGTCATTAGATTTTATAAAAATGTCTTAAAGCATTCATCAAATGCTTCAACGCAGGGTCCTCATCCAGATTCCCCAGCATCCCTCTGATGACGACAGGGCGGGTTTCGTCCTTTTGTATTTCTTCTTTTATGACTTCCAGTGAAATCCGGATATTTTCATCCTCAGCCACTTCAAGCGCATCCTCGACCATATGAATGAGGGTCGACTCGTTCATTCGGGCAGAAGACGTGAAGTCATTGACGAGATCGTCCAGCTTTTCAAAGGAAAGAACTGGTTCATCCCCGCTTTTTATTAATCCTTCCACCAAGTCATCCGTACGTTTCAATATGAAATGAGACAAGTAGGAAAAGTCCAAATCGATTTTATCAAGCATGACCAACTCTAAATATGAATGGAAAAATCCTTGAATCATCATCGTGATATCCCAGAAATACGGCTCAATCTTTTTTCCGTAGATCCCAAATAACCTTCTTTTATAATACCGATGGGTGTTCATTTTCATCTCGCTGAGAAGATCATGGATTTCATCGTTGAACGGCATGGCGTTCTCACGAATCTGCATAATGATGAATTCTTTATGTTTGCATATTTCAATGAGCTGACATTCTAATTGTTTTTGGAATTTCTCGTAAGGAGGTATATCCTCGTTTTCTATTTCATTCACTTTGTCCGTGATCATTTTAAAATAGTAATTCATGATAGCCAGCAGCAGTGCTTCCTTTGATTTGAAATAAAGATAGAATGCACCTTTTGATATATCACATTCGCTCACGATTTCTTGAACGGAGGTAGCGTTGAATCCCTTCGTGGCAAAGAGCTTAATGGATGTCTCGATAATCAATTTTTCTTTTTCTTTCATACTTTCCTCTCCTTGATAAACTCCTTACGTATATTATGACCGATTGGTCACAAAAAATAAACCTTTTCTTTTGTAAGTATATTGACTTATGACTGAGTGGTCAGTTATATTAAAATATGTTATGACTAGTCGGTCAGAAATAAAGAGAAGGGATGAATACACGTGAACAGTATTATTAATTTTGTGCTTAAGAATAAGTTTGCTGTTTGGCTAATGACGATCATTGTCATTGTGGCAGGCTTATATTCAGGATTTAATATGAAGCTGGAAACTTTACCTAACATCAACACACCGATTGTCAGTGTGACAACCGTGTATCCTGGCGCTACGCCGGAAGATGTTGCGGACAAGGTTTCTGAACCGATTGAAAAACGTTTGAAGAATTTAGATGGAGTGAATGTAGTCAGTTCCACCTCTTACCAGAATGCTTCAGCCGTCCAAATAGAATACAAGTTTTCAAAGGATATGGATGAAGCCAAGACCGAAGTGGAAGAGGCTCTTTCCGATCTACCATTTCCAGATGGAGTCAATGAGCCGGAAGTTTCAAGACTTAACTTCAACGCCTTTCCAGTCATCGCCCTTAGTGTAGCTAATGAAGAACAGTCATTGGCGCAATTAACGTCTACAGTAGAAGACACAATTGTTCCGGAACTTGAAGGAGTGGACGGGGTAGCTTCTGTACAGGCATCAGGTCAGCAGGTACAAGAGGCTCAGCTTGTATTTGATGAAGAAAAACTGGCGAAGTACGGTCTGACAGAAGAGACGGTCCAAAATATGATCAAAGGCTCGGACGTAACGGCTCCATTAGGACTTTATACGTTCAAAGACAGCCAGAAATCCGTTGTGGTCGACGGAAATATTACGACGATTGAAGATTTGAAAGAAATGAAGATCCCTGTAACTCCAAATACAGGTGGAGCTACGGCGCAAGGACAGCAGCCGTCCGCGCAGGGGCAAACACCGCAAGCACCTGCGGGCATGAAGATCCCTACCATTCAACTTTCAGATATTGCTGATATTGAATTGATTGGGAAAGCAGAATCCATTTCAAGAACGAACGGAAAAGAATCCATCGGCCTTCAAGTGGTGAAAACAGCAGATGCCAATACGGTGGATGTTGTCAATGCGGTCAAAGAAAAAATCAAAACATTTGAAGAAGACATTGATGGTGTAGAAATCATTTCTACTTTTGACCAGGGGGAACCGATCGAAGAATCTGTCAGCACCATGCTGAATAAAGCCTTATTCGGTGCCGTATTCGCGGTCATCATCATCCTTCTGTTCTTACGGGATATCAAATCGACGCTCATTTCAGTCGTATCGATTCCACTGTCTCTATTAATCGCAATTTTACTTCTGAAACAGATGGACATTACGTTAAATATCATGACCCTTGGGGCAATGACGGTCGCCATCGGGAGGGTAATCGATGATTCCATTGTTGTGGTAGAAAATATCTATCGAAGAATGTCACTGAAAGGTGAGATTCTGAAAGGAAAAGACCTGATCCGTGAAGCAACGAAAGAAATGTTTGTTCCGATCGCGTCTTCCACAATTGTCACGATTGCTGTGTTCCTTCCGCTAGGACTTGTTCAAGGAATGATCGGGGAACTATTCCTTCCATTCGCCTTAACGATCGTGTTTGCTCTACTGGCTTCCCTTCTTGTAGCCGTTACGATCGTACCGATGCTTGCCCACTCCATGTTTAAAAAGGGTGTAGGCAAGAAGCACGTAGAGAAGAAAAGCCGTTTAGCGACTTGGTATAAGGGCGTATTGAACTGGACTCTGAATCATAAAATCATCACGTCGATCCTTGCAATCGCTATGCTGGTCGGGAGCTTATTCCTAGTACCATTGATTGGCGTCAGCTTCCTTCCATCCGATGAAGAGAAGATGATCATGGCGACGTATAAACCAGAACCTGGTCAAACAGAAGATGATGTCCAAAAAATCGCACAGGATGCAGAGGAGTATTTCCAGGACCGTAAAGGGGCTGAAACCATTCAGTACTCTGTCGGCGGTGAAAATCCGATGAGTCCGGGAAGCAATAATAATGCCATCTTCTACGTTCAATATAACGACGACACAGAGAATTTCTCAGAAGAAAAAGAAAAGGTCATCAAAGATCTGCAGAAAGCAACTGACAAAGGGGAATGGGCTTCACAGGACTTCTCTGCAAGTGCCGGCAGCAATGAAATTGTCGTGTATGTGTACGGGGAAACCCTGAAAGACATCGAACCGGTTGTCAACGATATTCAAGACATGATGAAAGACAAGAAAGATTTCAAAAAAGTCGGATCAAGCATTTCTGAATCCTATGATGAGTATTCGTTCGTCGCAGACCAGGAAAAGCTGAGCGAATTTGGTCTGACAGCAGGTCAAATTGCCATGGAGCTTGGTCAGACACGTCAGCGTCCGGTCCTTACGACGATTGAAAAAGACGGCGAAGAAGTGAATGTCTACCTGGATGTTGAGAAAGAAAAGTATGAAAGCATCAACGACTTGACGGATAAGACCATCCAGTCACCACTGGGTGTGGAAGTTCCAATTAAAGACGTTGTTGAAGTTCAAGAAGGGAAGACGTCTGATACCGTTTCGCGACGGGACGGAAAAGTCTTTGCTCAAGTGAGTGGAGAACTGAAAACCGACGATGTGTCGAAAGCATCTCAAGATATCCAGAAAGAAATCAAGGATATGGATATTCCATCCGGTATCGATGTGAACATGGGCGGGGTAACAGAAGATATCAAGGAATCCTTCACACAATTAGGTTTAGCGATGCTTGCAGCGATCGCGATTGTCTACTTGATTCTTGTCATCACATTCGGCGGCGGTCTAGCACCATTTGCCATCCTGTTCTCACTACCATTCACGATTATCGGAGCGTTGGTAGCGTTATTGATTGCAGGAGAAACGATCAGTATTTCGTCTATGATCGGAGCACTTATGCTGATCGGAATCGTCGTCACCAATGCGATCGTGTTAGTCGATCGTGTGATTCACAAAGAAAACGAAGGTCTATCCACAAGGGAAGCCTTGCTCGAAGCAGGTTCCACCCGACTTCGTCCAATTCTCATGACGGCCATTGCCACAATCGGAGCCCTGTTCCCATTGGCACTCGGTCTTGAAGGAAGCGGATTGATCTCGAAAGGACTCGGTGTAACCGTTATTGGTGGATTGACCAGCTCGACGCTCTTAACGCTTGTCGTTGTGCCGATCGTGTATGAAACTTTGATGAAAATCAAAGGGAAGATTGGTAGACGGAAGCGGAAAGCGGTGAAAGAATAGTTTAAGAGAAAAGCAGTCCTTTAGTGGGGCTGCTTTTTTTATTAGGGGGGTCGAGGGTTCTTTATGGGAATTTTCTTTCAGTTGGACAACTTTTGTTTGGGCTGGCACGAGGAGGACTGGGTTGATGTACCAATATATGGATAAGGGTTCGACTTGATTCCGTCCACTATGGGGTCTGCGAAAAAAGAAGGTGGCCCAATAAGCGCATATGTAACTGAAAAATACCAGTGCTGCTCTCGTACAAGCGAGGAATTCTAAAAGGAATGGCAAAAAAGAAACCAACAAAAAATAAAAGTTTTCTAAAAATTATATTGATTCCCTCAAAAGTCTGCACTATAATAACAATTAACGAAAGCGCTTTCGATGAAGAGGAGACAGTAATGGTTACAATCTATGACTTAGCAAAACGAACTGGTTTTTCCAGTACGACAGTATCTAAGGCTCTTAATAATTATTCCGACGTGAGCCAGAAAACAAAGCAAAAAATTCTTGATGCGGCGGCAGAAATGGGCTATTTACCTAACGCTCATGCTCAGTCCTTGTCGACGAAGAAGTCCTGGACGATCGGAGTCATGTTCGCAGAGGACAATGAGGTCGGCTTGAAGCATCCGTTCTTCAGCGCCCTTATTGAAAGTTTCCGCAAATTTGTGGAGCGGGAAGGGTATGATTTAATCTTTGCTTCTCGTAATCTTAGAAATCGGGATACGAGTTATCTGGAGCATTTCTTATATCGTGCTGTGGATGGGATCGTCGTGATTTGCTCGGATCCAAGCGATCCTCAGGTTCAGGACATGATCAATAGTCATGTGCCGATCGTTGTGATCGATATGAGCAACCAGAACTGCAGTGTAGTCTACTCGGATAATATTGAGGGTGGAAGGTTGGCTGTTGAGTACCTTCATTCACTGGGGCATACAAGAATCGCCCATATTTCGGGCGATCCTTCAATCGATGCCGGTGCACAGCGAATCAAAGGGTTCACGAAAGGGATGGAAGAGTCGGGATTGCCCATACAAGAAGGGTATCTTGTGAACGGTGGCATGTTCTCCATCGAGGAAGGAAAAACGGCGATGGAAAAGCTTCTCTCGCTTGAAACAGTACCTACCGCAGTCTTTGTAGCTGGTGACCATATGGCGATCGGTGCCATGGAAGCCATCAAACAGAATGGCTTAAGCATTCCTGAGGATATTTCCATCATCGGATATGATGACATCGAAATGGCTGCCTACCTCACGCCAAAGCTGACTACGGTCAAACAGGACACGGACCGAATCGGTATCCGTGCCGGACAATTACTGATGAACCAGATCATCCAGAAGAAAAAGCTGCTTACGACCGAGGTCATTCCGGTTGAACTTATCATCAGAGAATCTTGTGCACGACTAAAAGAAGAAAAAAAGATATAATCTTATATTTTTTTAAGATAGTTCGAAACCGGTTTCGGACTTTTCGAGTGAAAGTGAACGAAACCGATTTCGTATCAATATTTTCAAATGAAAAAAGGGGGATTATGATGAAGAAAGTTCTAGCATTATTCATGACGTTTGTACTAGTGGCTGGAGTGCTTTCCGCTTGTTCGGGAGATTCCAAGTCATCCGGCAGTTCCAAGTCGGATAAAGATGTAGATTTGAAGGTATGGTCATTCACGGATGAACTGAAGAAACCCATCACGAAGTTTGAAGAGAAAAACGGTGTAAAAGTAGAATTGACGATCGTTCCGATTGCCGACTACCCGACGAAATTAAAGCCGGTTCTTGAAAGTGGCGTAGGAGCACCGGACGTATTCACGGGAGAAATCGCGTTCCTTAAACAATGGGTGGACGCAGGTTACTGGGAAAACTTATCAGAAAAACCATACAACGTAGATGAAATCAAAGATAAATATGTACCTTATGTATTTGACTTAGGTAAAGATAAAGACGGAAATGTAAGGGCTTTATCATGGCAGACAACACCGGGCGGAATCTATTACAAGAGAAGTATCGCGAAAGAAGTGCTTGGTACTGACGATCCAACCGAAGTAGGTAACATGATGAATTCAATGGACAACGTTTTTAAAGTAGCGGAAAAGATGAAAGAGAAAGGCTACAGCATGTTCCCTGATGAAGGATCCATCCGTTGGTTCGCTCAGGGAGATAACCCGCAACCATGGGTGAACGATAAGAATGAATTGCAGTTAACAGATCAAAAGATCGAATATATGGACTCTGCTAAGAAATTACGTGAAAACAGCTATACAGCGCTTGCAGCTGAGTGGTCTCCATCATGGTTCGAGGCGATGGATAAACCGATCAAAATGAAAGAAAACGGCAAGGAAAAAGAAACACAAGTATTCTCTTATGTTCTTCCGACTTGGGGACTTCACAGTGTTCTTAAAACGAACGTCAAGGAATCTGCAGGTGATTGGGCAGTGACGAGTGGACCAAGCCCATACTTCTGGGGTGGCACATGGTTAGGAGTTTACAATAAATCTGAAAACAAAGAACTTGCGTATGACTTTGTGAAAATGATGACACAGGATGATGAATTCCTGACAGATTGGGCGAAGGAAACTGGGGATGTACTTTCTTACCTGCCTGTAACGAACAAAATCAAAGATGATTTCAGTGACGAATTCCTTGGTGGTCAAAACAACTATCAATTCTTCCTGGAGCAGGCGAAAGATATCGAACCTGGTATCGTAACGAAATACGACCAGCAGCTTGACACGTTCTATGGAAACGCTGTTCAGCAATACGTGGACGGTAAAAAATCCAAAGAAGATGCAATTAAAGAGTTCTATAAAAAAGCACAAAACGCATATCCAGACTTGAAAGTACCAAAAAACTAAGTAGTAAAATTTAAGGGCAGGCGGCATGGATTCACGCTGCCTGCCAAATCTAACAACTAGGGGGGCTGGGGAATGAAAAAAGTAGATCGCTATGGTTATCTATTTATTGCCCCATTTTGGATCATCTTTTTAATATTCAGTATTTATCCCGTTGCACTCACATTTTATTACAGCTTTACAAACTATTCCGGGAGCGGGACCGCAGAAGTGGTCGGTCTTGCGAACTATACCCGATTACTCACAGACAGCTACTTTGTAGAAGCGTTTTTTAACACCTGGAAAATCTGGGGTGTCAATTTTGCCCTGCAAATCGGTCTTGCCCTTATACTCGCATTAATCTTCTCTGATATGAGAATGAAGTTAAAAGGTTTGGCATTTTTCAGATCGATCTTTTATTTACCTAATTTAATCACCATTAGTTCTGTTGCCCTTCTGTTTGGGATTCTACTGGACTGGCAGCACGGATCATTAAATATGATTCTATTAAATATAGGTCTTATATCAGAACCGATTAATTGGCTGAACGAGCCCGCGACTGCACAGCTTTCCGTTTCCCTGATCCTCACCTGGATGTGGTTCGGCCATTCGTTCATCGTCGTCATGGCGGGTGTTTCCGGAATCTCTAAGGACTACTATGAAGCTGCATTGATTGATGGGGCAAACAGGTGGCAAACCTTTACGAAAATCACGATTCCTTTATTAAAACCGATTTTACTTTATATCATGATCACATCCTTGATCGGAGGCCTTCAGCTGTTTGATCTGCCGATGCTCCTGACAGATGGAATCGGTTCTCCAGATGGATCATTAAATACCATGGTTCTGTATCTATACAATCAGGCATTCAAGTTTAACAATTACGGATATGCATCAGCTGTCGCATATGGATTGTTTGTCATTACCTTGATCTTCTCGGCGATTGTCTTCAAAGGGATGTATGGAAATGAACGCAAACAAGCAAGGAAGGTGTAAAGCATGTTGGGAAAAACAGCCGTTGAAAAAGATGTACCGACCCAGAAGGTAGAGAAGTCAAAGCCCGAACTTCTTCCACATGAGTCGAAACTAAAGACCAGAAATACCATTGTGAAGAGCATCATCTATATCCTGCTTGTCTTGATGGCGATTGTCTGCTTCATTCCATTCCTTATGATGCTTGTGAACGCCACAAGGTCAAATGAAGCGATCCTGTCAGGTTTCACCCTGATCCCAGGCAGTGCCTTAATGGAAAACTATTCGACGATGATGGAATACGTCAACATTTGGTCGGGGTTCAAGAATAGTCTGATCATCTCTGTCCTCACGACTGTTTTATCAGGATATTTTTCCGCTTTGACTGCTTATGGATTTGCGTTTTACAGATTCCGAGGGAAGAATTTCTTATTCGTTTTCATGCTTGTGATGATGATGGTCCCAGGACAGTTGGGACTGATCGGCTTTTACGAACTGAGTAAGAATCTGGGGATCCTGGATTCCTTCATTCCACTGATCGTTCCGGCGATTGCCAGTCCGTTTGTCGTCTTTTTTCTCAGACAATATATCCAGACTACCCTTCATCCAAGTTTAATAGAAGCAGCACGTATTGATGGGGCGAGTGAGTTCAAGATTTTCCATACAGTGGCGATTCCGATTATGATGCCGGCAGTCGCGACGATGTCGATTTTCACATTCATCGGATCATGGAATAACTACATCATGCCGCTCGTCATCCTATTCTCGCCTGAGAAATATACGCTGCCGGTCTTAATGGGATTCTTAAAAGGGTCTCAAGTAGCACAAAATTTAGGATCAATGTATTTAGGGATTGCGATTTCCGTTGTGCCAATCATGATTGCCTTCCTATTCCTATCAAAATATATCGTAAACAGTATTTCAGCAGGATCAATCAAAGAATAGAGGAGAGAATGACCTATGCAATTTGATAAAACATTTACGTTTGGAACCGCAACATCATCGTATCAAATAGAGGGAGCACATAATGAAGGGGGAAGAACACCGTCCATCTGGGATATGTTCTGTGACATTCCGGGGAAAGTCTATAAGCAGCATAATGGTGACGTTGCCTGTGATCACTACCACCGATTAGAAGAAGACATCCAGCATATTAAGCGTTTGGGCGTGGATACGTATCGTTTCTCCATTGCCTGGCCGCGCATCTTTCCTGAAAAGGGTAAGTATAACCAGGAAGGAATGGACTTTTATAAAAAATTGGCGACAAGACTTCAAGAAGAAGGAATCAAGCCTGCTGTAACGTTGTATCACTGGGATCTTCCGTTGTGGGCACATGTGGAAGGCGGATGGGTCAATCGTGAATCCGTACAATGGTTCCTGGATTATGCAGAAGCCTGCTTCAAGGAGCTTGATTCCATCGTTGATTCATGGATCACTCACAATGAGCCCTGGTGTGCAGGGTTCCTCGGTTACCATCAGGGTGTTCATGCACCGGGTCATACCAATATGGATGAAGCAGTAAGAGCCGTTCATCACATGCTGTTGTCACACGGAAAAGCAGTGGAAATGCTTAAGAAGGAATTCCAGTCCGAGACGGAGATCGGCATCACGTTGAACCTCTCACCCGTTTATCCAAACACGGATTCAGTGAACGACGCACTTGCTGCCAACAACGCGGACGGATATTCCAATCGCTGGTTCCTTGATCCCGTATTCAAAGGGGAATACCCGAAAGATATGATGAACTTATTCTCAAAATACGTTCATACGTATGACTTCATTAAAGAAGGGGATATGGAACTGATCTCAACGGAATGTGATTTCTTCGGTATCAACTATTACAGCCGCGGGATCGTCGAGTTCAGTGCAGCCAATGATTTCCTTCATAAAGGAGCTTACTCGGATTATAAGAAAACAGGCATGGGCTGGGATATCGCCCCTAATGAGTTCAAGGACCTCATCCGCCGTCTAAGGCAGGAATATACGGATCTGCCGATCTACATCACTGAAAACGGGGCGGCATATGACGATGTGCTGGAAAACGGACGCGTACATGACCATGATCGTGTGAACTACTTGAATCTGCATCTTCAGGCCGTTTCCGACCTGAATGAAGAAGGCATGAACATTCAAGGATACTATTTATGGTCACTGATGGATAATTTTGAGTGGAGCTTCGGATATGACAAGCGCTTCGGTATCCTGTATGTCGATTTCGATACACAGGAGCGGATCTGGAAAGACAGCGCCTTCCGCTACGCTGAAATCATCCGGGATCATAAAGTGAAGCATAACCTTCATACTGAGGAAATCGCGCAATGAATATGAAGATGATTCTGACAGCCAAAGAAACAGGAGATCGGTTCTCTGAAAAAGAACCGGTTTCTTTTTCAGAAGGTCGTGCCAATACCCACATTCAGCTTGATCCAGAGCGTAAATATCAGGAAATGCTTGGGTTCGGCGGTGCGTTCACTGAATCGGCGGCTCACAGCCTCTCCCTCATCAGCCCGGAGAAGCGGGAAGAAATCATTCGCAGGTATTTTGATCCGGTAGAGGGACTTGGGTATCGGTTTGGTCGGACCCATATCAACAGCTGTGATTTTTCGTTAGAAAACTATACATATGTGGAGGATGGGGATGATTCGTTAGAAAGCTTCTCTATCGAGCGGGAGAAGAAACTGGTGATTCCTCTAATCCGGGAAGCGATGACAGTGGCCGGACGGGAACTTTCCATCGTTGCTTCCCCTTGGAGTCCACCTGCTTGGATGAAAACGAACGGAGAAATGAACAATGGCGGGAAACTGTTACCTCAATATGAATCCGTCTGGGCGGACTATTATTCAAAGTATATAGATGCGATGGAAAAAGAGGGGATTCCGATCTGGGGATTGACGATCCAGAATGAACCGGAAGCGAAGCAGGTTTGGGATTCATGCCTGTATACGGGGGAAGAAGAACGGGACTTTATTAAAAATCATTTAGGTCCGTCCCTCGAGAAACATGGCCATGAGGATGTGAAGGTCATTATTTGGGATCATAATCGTGATGTGATTTATGAGCGTGCAAAAGCTGTGTTGTCCGATCCCGAAGCGGCTAAGTATGTTTGGGGAACAGGGGTCCACTGGTATGTTTCCGAGGAGTTTGAAAACCTCTCAAAGGTACATGATGATTTTCCCGACAAGCATTTGATTTTCACAGAAGGGTGCATTGAAGGCGGGGTTCAGCCTGGTGCCTGGGATACAGGTGAACGCTATGGACGGAACATCATCGGTGACTTGAACAATTACCTTGAAGCGTGGATCGATTGGAATATGGTGCTGAATGAAGTAGGCGGTCCGAATCACGTCGGGAACTATTGCGATGCGCCGGTGATCGTCGATACTGTGAACGATGATGTCCGCTACAATAGTTCTTATTATTACATCGGGCATTTCAGTAAATACATTAAAAAAGGTGCAAGACGCATCGGGTGTGAGGTTTCCGGTGACGCTGTACTGGCCACTTCTTTTGAAAATGCAGACGGGGAGATTGTCGTGGTTGTGATGAATGCGGGTGACCGTGAGGAAGAGATTTCGTTAGAGTGCGGGGTTAATAACTTCAGCACGAGTCTTCCGTTGCATTCGATTGCTACTTTTATTATTCGGTAGTTGGAGAGCAGTCCTATTGGGGGCTGCTTTTTTGTGTGTTTAAGTACCTAAATGGGTATTGGAGGGCAGTTTGGCACAAGTTTCGCCGGAAGTGGCACGAGTTCTTTACGACCCCTTAATTCCTTTGGACACATTTGTACTTAAAACAGTACACTAGAACCATAAATACAGAGGGATTTTGGAGGGCTGTTCCATGTCGAAAAAGATTGAAGCCTTAGAAGAAGTAAAAAGAAATTATGTCCGGATGGCTTTAGAGAGTGGGAATTACTCATCTATTTCTCGAAATGCTGGGATTTCAAGGTCCACTTTGACAAGGTGGATCAAGGAATATGAGGATGAAGTACGTAATCAAATGGAAGATCCATCTTCGGCTGTCCTATCCACTGAGCCTTCTAAAGAAGAACTAAAAGCAAAATATGAACAAGCTATGAAACTGCTTGGCGAAAAAGAACTTGAAGTTGCGATGCTTAGAAACTTATTAAAAAAAACCCAATACCGGCCATAAGCGTTTTAGAAGAGATTCGAGTATGGGCAAGGGAGGGGTTTCATATTACTAAGCTGACAGAGGTCACAGGGACAAACAGATCCCTGTATTATTACCATAATGCGATTGAGGAACCAGTTGAAATGGTAGAGAAAAGGGGCCGCCCAATTCCAGGTTATTGAATGACCAATTCAGGAGATTTCATCCCAGATGAGCAAATTGAAGAATTCTTGATGGAGGCCATTGAGGGAGACGGTGCCACGTATGGTATAAAGAATCTCACCCAATTATTAAAAGATGAACATGACCTTCAAATTAATCATAAAAAGGTAGCTAGGTTGTGCAAAGAACTAGGAATTCTACTTCCACAACGACAGGGAAATCCTAAATACCCTAAACGGCTTGTCCGGAACCGTATTATAACTGCCCCTAATCAACTTTGGCAGCTTGATATTAAGTATGGAAACATCGTTGGAAGCAGAAGATTTTTCTTTGTCGCATGTGCAATTGATGTCTTCGATCGCTCCATCGTTGGATATTACAGAGGACCAAGGTGTACAGCCAAAGACATAACTGGAATGCTTAATGAAGCCATTATTAGACGACAGTTACAGGTTATTGATGACTCTAATGGACGACATTGCATTGTGGTAAGAACAGATAATGGTCCGCAATTTATCAGTAATCTATTCGGGGAGTTTTGTGAGAAAAACAACGTTTTTCATGAACGGATTCCTCCGAGATCACCAAACTACAATGCCTATATCGAATCCTTTTTTAGTATTTTGGAACGAGATTTATTCAGGCGATACGAATTTACCTATTTTGAAGAAGCATATTACGAAATTGATGAGTTTATGGAATTCTATAACCACCGTAGATATCACGGGGCCTTGGAAGAATGTCACCCGTGAAGTTTTATGAGAAATACAAAGATAGTGGTTTTCCTGAAGAAATGGCTTTAAGCCTTTAAAATGAAGGTTTTTCCTTCTTCACTAAAGCGAGGAAGGAAAAACAAAATGAAAAACTAAGAACAATTAAGACCCATGGAGTAAACGTTAGGAATTAGGGGGTCAAACCGAGTTTTCTTGAAAGTGGCACAAGTTTCGCCCAAGGTGGCACAAGTTTTTCTGAAAGTGGCACAAGCTTGCCGAACAATAGCCCATACTTTCTTAATATCTCCATAGTGCAATGCGATACGGCAACAAAAACATCCAATCTCACCCCATCACATATTCCCCGGACAACCATCATAGAATAGACCATCTAAAACAAAGGCAGGGTACAAACATATGAGTTTGTTTCTAAGAGGTACATTGGTGTTGGTGGTGACGGCTTTCATAGGCGAATGTTTAGAATTTGTGATCAATATGATCCTGGCCCGGGAGCTTGGTGAAGCGGGGCTTGGTACATACATGTCGATTCTCCCTACAGTGTTTCTGATTGTGATTTTATCGAGCATGGAGCTGCCGATCAGTCTTTCCAAATTCTTTGCAGAGCGGGAAGAACGATATCATCGGGGGATGCTCCATTATGCTTTCAGATTTGCGGTGATCACGACATGCATCCTTCTGTTAGTCATGGTGATGGTCTATGCCTGGACGCCGTTGTTTCAAGGTTATCATCCCGGCATCCGCTGGCTGATCTTGATTGTGATTCCCGTTGTGGCCTTCAGTTCCATCACAAGGGGATATTTCATGGGAATCCAGCAGATGGGGAAAATAGCGGCAGCGAATTTCCTTCGTAGAGGCATCCAATTAGGTTTATTGGTGTCGATCTATCAATTTTTGTCCTTCAGCATGGATACATCCATCTTTATTGCCCTCGGGACATTGATTGCGAGTGAAGCGGTCGTATTTGTTTATTTAATCCATGCTTACATTCTTGAAATTAAGGGTAAAAGAAAGAACAGCCATTCCGTATTACCAAAAGGTGATATGAGGAAATCAGTTTTATCGGTTTCGATTCCAACAACCGCCCTGCGCATCTTTCATGCCCTTACCCATGCGATTCAGCCCTTTTTGATAAAATGGGCTCTCGTTCTGTCAGGATTGGGGGCAGTAGAAGCGAATGAGCATTTTGGGATGCTTGCAGGTATTGCCCTTACCATCGGATTCTTTCCGTCATTCATTGCGTTTTCGATGCTGATCGTCCTGATCCCGACCGTATCGGAAAAAGTATCATCCAATGATTTTGAGGGTATCCTGTCACACCTTAAACAAGTGTTGTGGATCACATTGGGTTACGGTGTACCAGCTGTGTTTATTTATTATTCCCTTGGTGACTACATTACAGGAACGTTTTTTCACTCGGTTTCTTCAGCGTATTATTTGAAGCTCTTGTGGCCGTATTTCCTGTTTCATTTTCTGGTATTTCCCCTTCAGGCTTTTTTAATTGGATTGGGATTGGTGAAGGACGCCCTCCTGCATACCGTCTGGTCGAGCATCTTTTCATTTTCGCTCATATACTTGCTCGGATCCCGTTTCGGAATGGAAGGGGTCATCCTCGGCATGAATGCTGGAGCCGTTCTCATCACCATGCTCCATTACGTGACCATCTGTCGGGAACTGGAAACGACTCTTTGGTTAAAATCAGCCATAAAAATGTAAACTATATAAAACGGATGTGCAGATCGGAAGGCATTTGTTTTGCATAATGAGGGACGGACCTTTTATTCTAGTTGTATTCAACAACATGTACATACCATTCACTATTACAATGGATGATCAAACCCTCAAAGGAGAAGTCTATGATCGATTCTATTTTATTTAACATCATGTTAGTAGGAGTACTGGGGATTGCTTCCCAGTGGGTTGCCTGGAGATTCAGGCTGCCTGCCATCGTCATCATGTCGATTGTCGGGTTGCTCGTAGGTCCCATCTTCGGCCTCATCAATCCAAAGGACGATTTCGGGGATGTATTCAAACCCATCATTTCGATGGCTGTTGCCATCATCCTATTTGAAGGAAGCCTGAACCTGGATTTCCGTGAAGTGAGGGGACTGGGGAAACCAGTCTTCAGGATCGTCACGATCGGTGCCCTTTTGGCGTGGCTTCTCGGTTCATTAGGGGCTCACTATGTAGCCGGCTTATCCTGGGCCGTGGCCTTTGTGATCGGTGGTTTATTCATCGTTACGGGGCCAACGGTCATCCTGCCGCTGCTCAGACAGGCGAAGCTTAAGCCGAGACCTGCTGCGATTCTGAAATGGGAAGGGATCGTCGTCGATCCATTCGGTGCATTGATTGCCGTATTTGCTTTTGAAATTATCAACTTTTTAATCAGTGATGATGTAACAGGATTATCTCTACTGCTGTTCTTTGCGGCTTCCCTGTTTGCTGTCGTGTTTGGATGGGCACTGGGGAAATTCACCGGATTCATTTTTGAAAAAGGACATGTACCGGAGTTCCTGAAGTCACCGGTTGTATTTGCCCTTGTCCTGGCTTGTTTCACAATTTCAGATCATATCACACATGAAACGGGACTCCTTGCTGTTACAGCCATGGGAATGACGCTCGCGAATATGCATATATCATCGATTGATGATATGCGTCACTTTAAAGAGAACATTTCGGTTCTGCTAATATCGACCATATTCGTTATGCTGACAGCATCATTAACCGTAGATACCTTATTCCAGATTTTTAACTGGAACATCGTATCATTCGTCCTGCTCATGCTCTTCATCGTAAGGCCGATATCCATCTGGCTGTCTACGATAGGGACGGACCTCTCCGTCAGGGAAAAAATCCTAGTCGGATGGATCGCACCGAGAGGGATCGTTGCGTTGACCGTTTCGAGTTACTTTGCCTCTGTACTATTGGACAAGGGGTTTGAGGATGCAAGGATATTGACGTCCCTTACCTTTGCCCTGGTGTTCTCGACGGTGTGCGCACACGGATTTTCAATTAAATGGCTGGCGAAGAAACTTGATCTGGCCATCAGTGACCAGCCTGGGGTTGTCATCGTAGGGGGAAGTAAGTTCAGTACCGAATTTGCCAAGACCCTTCAGACCATGAAAATTCCCGTCCTGATCACGGATTCATCCTGGCAGCGGTTATTTTCGGTAAGGAAAGCAGGGATTCCATTTTACAGAGGGGAGATCCTGTCTGAACAAACCGAATATTATTTAGATATGACTCCGTATGAGTATATGATTGCGGCGACGGAGCTCGACTCCTATAACGCCCTTGTTTGTACGACCTTTGTGCCTGAGATCGGCAGGAATAACCTGTTTCAGCTGAGCCTGAGAAGCAAGAATGATGATGATCTCGAGGACATGGTCCATACGATCGGTGGCCGTATCCTATTTCAAAATCATGTGACGTGGGAAGAGCTGAATAAACGTGTCGAGCGGGGAGATGTATTCAGAAAGACGAATATCACGGAAAAATACACGTTTGAAGATTATCTGAAGGAACGGAATGAACATACCCTGTTGTTATTTGCTCATAAACCAACGGGAAGGATTGAATTCTTCACTGAAGGTTCATCTCCGAAGATCGAGGTGGGGGACGTCGTTGTCAGCCTGACTCAACCGTGTAAAGAGCTTAACAAGATCCAGGAAAAGCTGACTGTTCAGCGGGAAACAAAGGCAAAAGAAGACAAAAAGAAAGAAAGCGCCGACTGAGTCGACGCTTTCTTTTACTTTTTACCGGTGTATTGTTCTCCCAGCAGCTGCTTCACCTGGTTGTACGTCAGACCGGACTGTGCGTTCTGACGTTTGACCTCATCAATATCCGTCCCGGATTTCGTTACATTCCTCTTTGGCTGATTCATTCCAACACCCCCTATCACTTAATGTCAGTCATAGGGGTGAATTCTATACAGTGATAAAGGTCCGTCCCTCATCTACCGTGTCCGCTTGTATACGAGGTCAAAGGCCAGAATGATGATAGCAAGAGCATAGGCCGTGTACGAATAGGTGGAGTGCTCTGCCATGTTCTTCACCCCGATCCCGATGAAGGCCCAAACGAAGACCAGTGGATAAAGGAGATCGTGCTGTGTGATACGGAACCAGTAGGCGAGTACGGTAGCGACAATCAATCCAAGGTACGCCCAAACGAGTTCGGAAATCCCAAATCCGTTCCAGCCGATATCCGTTAAATAATAAGTGATATTCACAATCGTAGCAATCGAAATCCAACCCAAATATATCGAGAACGGTGCTAAATCTAAGAGGGACGGACCTGTGCTTTTGATCCGTTTATATAGGGCGATCAGGGTAAGTAGAAGTCCGAGCATAATAAAGACTGATACAAGGAAATAGTTATAGTGCCACACAAGGATCCAAGTGGAGTTGAGCAGGCAGCTTAAGACGAATAATCCGCTTGTTTCCTGATAAAGAGGAAGATCCCGCCTGTCTTTAGGAAACTGCCTGATGATCCAAATCGCCAGTAAAAGATAAATCAGGCTCCAAATCGAAAAGACATACCCTGCCGGGGTGATCATGATATCGAGCCTGTCACTTATCTCCCTGGTTGATTGATTATTCAAAGGCAAGGTAACAGCCAGCGTATTCATGACAATCACCAAAGCAAAAGCAACAAGATTTCATAATAATTTCATCGTCATTCCTCCTCTGAAAGTGTGGGGGATTCATGAGGTGCTGTGATATATACTATTCCTCTTTTCTCCATTTAAAAACCATAGGGAGAGAGTTTAGGTGAAAGGAATCGTGAAAGATGATGAAGGAATTAGAGGATTTATCGAGAATTTAAAAAAGGATAGGGACAATTGACACAATTCAAATAGGGGGACATTATGGACCATAAAACACATACATATTCAAATGTTTGGGATTTAGATGTTTTTTTCAAAGGTGGAAGTGAATCATCGGAGTTTAGGCAGCATCTGGATACGTTAGAGAAGAAGAAAAATGCTTTCGCCGAAAACGCCCTTGCCTTTCATCCGCCTCAATCGGCGAATGATGCAGAACTCGTTTGGAAGCTGATTGAAGAAGCGAAGGAAGTCATGCTGTATCTTCGGCAGGCCGGTGCATTCGTCAGCTGTCTGGAAGCCCAGAACATGCATGACCGGAAGGCAGATTCCCTGCGCAGTGAAGTCACAACGCAGAGTGCCGACTTTTCATCGACCTTTACAAAGTTTCAGCAGCAGCTTTCTGATTGTACAGGGGAAGTATGGGAAGAGCTACTGAAGCATGAACGGCTAAATGAAATCAGTTTTGTGTTGAATGAGTGGAGACGGAAATCGAAAGACAAGCTATCAAGCACAGAAGAATCCTTGATCCAAGCGTTGGCCGTTGATGGTTATCACGGCTGGGGTCAGATGTACGACACAATTGTCGGAGCGATGGAAATCACTCACGACGGTAAAACTCTGTCAGTGGGGCAGGCAAATAATTTACTCTCGAGTCCGGATGCGAAGATCCGTAAAGAGGTATTCGATCAATTGGAGAAAGCATGGGAAACGAATGAAGAGCTATTTGCCCGTACACTCAATCATCTTGGCGGTTTCCGTTTGAATGTTTACAAGAAGCGGGGCTGGGATGAATTAATGAAAGAGCCCCTTGAATACAATCGAATGAAGCAGGAAACCCTCGATGCCATGTGGGGTGCCATCTCAAAACATAAACAACCATTCGTGAAGTACCTGGACAGGAAAGCGAAACTACTTGGTAAGGAGAAGCTGGACTGGTTTGACTTGGACGCTCCGGTTGCGGAATCAACGGGCACCATGTCCTATGACGAAGGCGCGAAGTTTATTCTCAAGCAGTTCGCTCGTTTTGGCAGTGAAATGGCCGAGTTTGCAGAGAAAGCATTTGAGGATGAGTGGATTGAAGCGGAGGATCGTACCGGAAAACGACCGGGCGGTTTCTGTACATCTTTCCCTTTAAGTGATCAATCACGTATTTTTATGACGTACTCGGGATCGATGTCGAATGTATCGACGCTTGCCCATGAGTTGGGCCACGCCTTCCACTCGTATGCCCTTAAGCCGATGCACACGCTGAATCGGAATTACGCCATGAATGTGGCGGAAACCGCTTCGACGTTTGCCGAGATGATCGTGGCAGATGCAGCTGTCAAGGAAGCCAAAACAAAAGAAGATAAGATCGCTCTCATTGAAGATAAACTGCAGCGGAGTGTCGCTTTCTTCATGAATATCCATGCGCGTTTCTTATTCGAGACACGTTTCTATGAATCGCGTAAAAAAGGGATTGTATCCGTCGATACCCTCAATGATTTGATGGTGGAAGCCCAGAAGGAAGCCTTCGCTGATTCCCTTGGCGAAGTCCACCCGCGTTTCTGGGCATCGAAGCTACACTTCTATATTACAGGGGTGCCGTTCTATAACTTCCCATATACATTCGGCTACCTGTTCTCATTGAGCATTTACGCCAAGGCACTGAAGTCCGGAGAAAGCTATGAAGAGAAATATATGGCTCTGCTTCGCGACACCGCCGTCATGACCGTTGAAGACCTTGCCATGAAACACCTCGGCGAGGACATCACTAAAGAAGAATTCTGGGAAAAAGGAATCAACCTCTGCATCGCCGATGTGGAAGAATTCCTTGAACTGACAAACTAAATAAGCATGTCGAGGTCCGTCCCTGGAGTTGAGGGACGGACCTTTGTTTGGGTTGTCGACCTTTCTCTCCGGTTATCGGCCCTTTACGGGAATTTATTAACCTTCATCCAGATTTATCAACCGTTTTTTCATTTTATCAACCTAATTTTCACTATATCGACCGTTCTCCCAAATACGACAAAATTCGCACTCGTCCCTCTCATCCCTCCCCAAATAACCAAATCCCCTTCCAAACCGCATAGTCCTACCCCTTCTAAGCCTCAAGTCCGATACGAAAATAAAGCTCCGGCTCGTTATGGGAAATCCGCAAAATAGGTAGGATAAAGACATGAAGAAGAAAGGAGGCAACAAACATATGAAAAAATTTGGATTGCTTTTAGCAGGAGGGATTGCAGCCATTGTCCTGCTTGCCAATTTAGGACCGATCGTAGGGCTTGCGATCTCGTTATTGATCATGTATTACAGCTTCAAAGGTTTTATCAAAACAGATTCGACAGGCAAAAAGATTCTATGGGCATTGATCGGTCTTGCAGCATTCAGTGCAACCGTATCGAACTTCCCGGCCATCATCGGGCTTGTTGCTCTGTATGTCCTGTATGTCATCTATAAAAACTGGAAAAAAGAAGAAGTCATCATGGAAGAATCATCATCTGATCCTTTCACGAATTTCGAAAGAGAATGGTCACAATTAAAAAACTAAAGGAGCGATTATACAATGGCAAACCTATTTCAACGATTAAAAAATACCGTCATGTCCGACCTTCACGAAGCAATAGATAAGAAAGAAAAGAAAAACCCGATAGCGGTTCTGAATCATTACTTAAGACAGTGTGAGCAGGAAGTGGAAAAAGTAAGAAAGCTGGTTGAAAGACAGTACCTTTTAAAAGAGGAATTCCAAAAAGAATATCAGCAGGCATCCGTTTTAGCTGATAAGAGAAAGCATCAGGCTGAGGTAGCATCCAAAGCAGGAGAAGAAGGCTTGTATGAATTTGCCCTGCAGGAACAGAAATACTACGAAGAGCGCGCCGAGCGCATCAAGGAATCCAAGCTGCAAGCAACGAAAGAACTTGAAGAGCTTGAGCGGAAATACGAAGAGATGAAGCACAAGCTGAAGGATATGTACATCAAGCGCATGGAGCTGATGGGCAGGGAAAATATCGCACGTGCCCATAATAAAATGAATTCCGTCCTTGAATCTTCTTCCGGTTATAATAACCATGCGTTTTCTAAGTTTACTGAGATTGAAACCTACTTAGACCAGCTGGAGCATGGAGTGAATTCCTCTTATTACCGGAACACAATCGACGCAAAGGTCGCCAAATTAGAAAAAGACATGAAAAATGAGGAAACAGAAGCCATTCCATCGTGAAACATGGTATTCTAAGTTAAGAAAAACATGATAATCAAAAAAAGGGGGAGCTCATCATGGGTTCACCCCGTTTTATCATAGGATATAAGCTTCTAAATAAGTCATATACATAACCAGAAAGGAGGAACCCCTCATGTTCAATCGCTTACGCTCAGACGGAATCAGTTGGATCATTTTAATCGGAACATTACTTATACTGCTGGAAGTCTCCTTTTATGATGGGGGGGTTCTGGTCTTTCTATCGATCGCGGCTTTTTGCATCTATATAGGACGTAAAAAGCTGCCCCGGACATCCGGGAAGATCCTGCTGTGGTTCGGGATCATCAGTCTGGCCATCAATATCTTCAATACGGTGGCATTTAAATTTTTGTTATTCGGCATTCTGCTCTTTGTGATAGTTAGATTTGCTGATTCCAAGAAACATCCTAAGTATATTTCTCCGACCATCAAGGAGACATTCTCTCAATCCCATGAACCACTCGTCATGAAGAGATCCGCTCTTCAGAATGAATGGTTCGGTCCAAAGCGGACGCCGGAGAACGTATATGAATGGAATGATATTAATATTCAGGGCGTGATCGGGGACTCGGTCATCGACGTCGGGAATACGGTGCTTCCTAAAGGTACTTCCGTTGTATCGATCCGGAATATATTGGGGAATATCGAGATTCTCATCCCGTATGATGTGGAAGTGAGTGTCCATCACTCTGTCCTGGCGGGATCCATTGAAATTTTTGATGAAGTCGAGCCGAAAGCGATCAATCAGTCCCTTTATTATCAAACACCGGGTTACGATGAGGCCGTGCAACGGGTGAAGATCATCACTTCGATGTGGATCGGGGATTTAGAGGTGAAGAGGATATGAGTACGGTCAGTAAACAGGTCGTTGCGGGTATTCTCTTTTCCCTCATCATGGTGTTATTTTTATCTCTATCCTATTTTTACTTATATCCGTTAGAGGAATGGTCCCTATTATGGGAAGAAGAGATCATGGATATACCTGGTGCAGGGTTCATTCTGGTGGTCAGTATCCTGATCGGTATCATTTTCGGAATCCGGACGGGATTAAAGGATAAGCGTCAGCTTCGGGAAATGGAGGATGCCCTCCACCATGCGGAACAGGGACGTGCCATCTCGATCCCTGATACGGCAACCTCTGAAGCGCAGCAGGTGTGGAAGAAGGTGGAGGCTTTAGGAAAGCACCTCACGGATCAAGCACGGTACTCCCAGAAGCTCGCCAATGAAAAAGCCGAGGAGCAGGAAAAGCGGATCCAGGAAATTGTCTCACAGGAGCGGAACCGATTGGCAAGGGAGTTGCATGACTCGGTCAGTCAGCAGTTGTTCGCCGCATCAATGCTCATGTCAGCGATCAAAGAAACTCCTTCCCCACAACGAACACCCCAAGAAGAGAAGCAGCTTGGAATGGTCGAGCAGATGATCCATCAGTCGCAGCTTGAAATGAGGGCGCTTCTACTCCATCTTCGCCCAGTGGCGTTAAAAGGAAAGAATCTTCAAGAAGGAATGAAGGAGCTCTTGGTCGAATTAGCACAGAAGGTACCCCTCGATATCGAGTGGAAAATCGAAGACATGAGTCTTGATAAGGGGATTGAAGATCATCTGTTCAGAATACTGCAGGAGTCCGTATCGAATACGCTCCGACATGCCAAAGCGACTTCTCTGGACATCCGCCTCATAAAAAGGGAATCCATCATCATATTGAGGGTGGTGGATGATGGCAAAGGGTTTGATGTAAATGAATCGAAGGTGACCAGCTCGTATGGGCTTCAAAATATGAAAGAACGGGCCATCGAAATAGGTGGGACGTTTAAAATCATCAGTGTGCCAAATAAGGGGACCCGTCTGGAAGTGAAGGTTCCCGTAGTGGAGAATGAAGGTGAAAAGAATGATTAAAGTGGTATTTGTGGATGATCATGAAATGGTGAGGATCGGAGTCTCTTCTTATTTATCAGCCCAGACGGATATTGATGTCGTCGGGGAAGCATCTGATGGCAAAGAAGGTGTTCAAATGGCTCTTGAACTGCGACCTGAC
Organism: Rossellomorea sp. NPDC077527; assembly: GCF_044542955.1. Classification (NCBI taxonomy): domain Bacteria; kingdom Bacillati; phylum Bacillota; class Bacilli; order Caryophanales; family Bacillaceae; genus Rossellomorea; species Rossellomorea sp. NPDC077527. The sequence goes on from NZ_JBITVL010000001.1 coordinate 218,900, forward strand.
ATCATCCTGATGGATCTTGTGATGAAAGAGATGGATGGCATTCAGGCGACAAAGGAAATCATCCAGGAATGGCCGGATGCAAAGATTATCATCGTCACCAGCTTCCTGGATGATGACAAGGTGTATCCCGCCCTCGAAGCAGGGGCTGTCAGTTATATGCTGAAAACATCTAAAGCAAGTGAGATTGCAGAGGCAGTGCGTAAAACTCATAATGGTCAATCCATCCTGGAACCCGAAGTGACGGGTAAGATGATGACGAGGATGAGGCAGAAGAGTGTCTCCCATCCCCATGAAGAGTTGACGAACCGAGAGCTTGAGATCCTCCTTCTCATGACTCAGGGCAAGACGAATCAGGAAATTGCCGATGAGTTGTTCATTGCATTGAAAACAGTGAAAACCCATGTGAGCAATATCCTCTCTAAGCTTGGTGTACAGGACAGAACGCAGGCCGTAATCTATGCCTTTAAACATGATTTAGCTAAATAATGTAAGAAAATGACCCGAAATGAAAACTTTTCGGGTCATTTTTTCGTATAGAAAGAAGAAGGCAATAAGACTTGCCACAAGCATCAAAAAACAATGGAGCAATATACATCTAAAGAGTCCTGATGCTGCAAGTGTTGAAAATGACAAATATTTCATCATCTGAGGGAGGAATAATGTTAAAATAAGCGATATATTGTAAAAATTTGAAAAAATATCGGTAGGGGGATCAAAACATGAACGTTCAATTCAGCAAACCAAAAAGATTCGGTGAAATTCTGGATCATACATTTCGATTAAGTAAGAACCATTTTAAAGATTTTTTCCTTATTTTTCTTATATTATTGGGTCCTGTTTATGTGCTGCAGGCACTCATTGAACTGGCGGCAGGTGTCGATTTCTTCCGGACGGTCGGATCTGGTGAAACCTGGTTTGACGGGATCGTCAACAGCTTTTCAGGAGAATTTTCAGCTGAAACCGGACAGGATGTGAATTTGGCGGAGGAAATGGGAGCAGGTCTTATAGGACTGATCACGATGATTCTAACCCCCATTGCCCAAGCTGCCATATTATTCACCCTGAATCATATGAGGAAAAATGAAGAGTACTCTGTGAAGCTTGTCCTTAAAGAAGCATTTTCCCGCTTTTGGCCAATCATCGGAAGCAGCATCCTATTCGTGCTGATTATTTTCGGATTGATATTCATTCCAATTGTCTCGGGTATTTTTGCAGGAGTATTTAGTGCTGCATTTCTTGACCCAGGTGTTGGAATTATCGTCACAGCGATTATCCTGTTTCTTGTCCTCGCCCTCGTTATCGCTTACCTATGTACACGCTGGAGCTTCTACCTGGGTGCTGCGGCCATCGAGCAGGACGCACCCGGTCTCGGCAGAAGCTGGAGATTGACGAAGAAGCGCGTCTTTACGATCATCGGATTATATATTGTGTTCGCCTTGATCATCGGAATCGTCAGTACGGCATTTGAGTTTACGTTTGGGTTGGTATTGGGGAACAGTGTTCTCTACAGAATGATTATCAATGTGGTAACCCTGTTTACGAGCATGCTTGGCGCTGTCGGATTCGGAGTCATCTTCTTTGACCTGAAAACAAGACATGACGCTGATGATCTAAATGAAATGATCGATGATTATCATCGGGTTTAAAATACGGAAGTATCCAGTCTGGCCCGGGGTTCCGGGCTTTGATCTGAAAGCTAGGTGAAGAAATTGTTGAATGAAAATAACGCAAGGGATGGAATCAAGGACATTCTGGAAGGGGAAGAATACCAGGCTTATCTCCAGAGTAATCAAGGATTGCTTGCTGGTTGGTGGGAAAAGGCAAAGGATTGGATCCGGGATCTTCTCGGGAACATTGATCCCGCTCTTGAACCGACAGGCGGGACTGCATCGGGTATCCTGATTACCCTGCTGGTGATCGGTGTGGCCATTCTCCTATACTTCGCATTTATGGCGGTCCGCAATGGAGTGAGAAAGAGAAAATTCCGCTCAAATAAGCCCCTTCAATCCATGAACGAAATGGAATGGTCCTATTCGAGTCATTTGGAGGAAGCCCATGAGCAGGATGCTTTGGGAAATTATTCGAAAGCGACCCGTCACATGTTCCTGGCACTGCTGCTTTATTTTCATGAAAAGGAATACCTTGAGGCCAGGGTATGGAAAACGAATTGGGAATACTACGACGAACTGCGTAAAGTAAATCAAAAGTGGGCGGATCGATTTTACATGCTTGCCCTCCTGTTCGACGAGGTGGCATATGGTGAACGTGAAGTGAGCGAAGACGAGTACATCCACTATAAACAGGAAGCTCATGGATGGCTAGAGAATGGATCTTCATAGATACATAGTTTCAGAGAAAGGAGGTAGGAATGAGCATTGAAGTCAACTATCAAAGCGTGGATCTGGCTCCTGGTGTTTCTTGGTTTATTCATCGGGGTCGGAATCTTTCTTTCACCGGAAAAGCTGAAGGAGTATCCGGCATACGTATCGGAGTCCCCTTCCCCTACGGGAATCAAGGCCCTGTACACGTACTTGGAGAAAGAAGGAGAAACGGTCCGACGCTGGACCCTGTCGCCCGATCGGTTAACCAAAAAAGAATCTGGTCAGCTTCTGATCATGGCAGGACCGTTTACGATACCGGCACAGGAAGAAATGGAAGAGTACGAGGATTTCATGAGGCGGGGCAACACAATTCTTCTTATGATGGACAATCCAAAAGGGATGTTCGGTACGAAAACAATCTCCGCAGGCGATGATACTGAGGTTCATCATTTAAGGGATGGCAAGGGAAATACATATCAGTCTACTGTATTATCAAATGTCCGCTTGGAAGTGGAGGAAGAGGATAAGGTCTTATTGGAGGATGTGGCAGGTACGATTTCCTATAGCTCGGAAGTGGGGAAAGGGAAACTGATCGTCTCCACCACCCCGGCATGGATGACAAATGGGAATATTCTCAAGAAAGACCATCTTTCTATGATTCTTCTCCTGTTACAAAACGGGGGAGCGGGTGACGGACCCATCCTGATTGATGAGTATCTCCATGGTGGAGAGAGTCAGGCTTCCCTGACGACCCTTTATCCTCAATGGCTATTGCTGCTCCTCCTTCAGCTGTCGATCTTGACCCTTCTGTGGCTCTGGATGAAGGGGAAACGGTTTGGAAGCATTCTTGTCCCCCGGGAGGAGATGGTCCGCTTCAGCGATGAGCGAATCAAGGCTCTCTCAGCCTGGTATTTGAAAGGAAAACAGTATAAGACCTCCCTTCATATCCAGTCCGATTATCTAAGGCTTCTCCTTCAGGAACGGTGGGGGATCCCGACAAGCAGGGAATGGACAGAACTGAAAGGACCGTTGGAACGAAGATTGGTCACTTTCTCAGTAGGGGAAATCAATTCCTTTGTAACCGGTTTGAATGCTGTGTTAAAGAAAGAACGAATCAATAAGCAAGAATATGTAGTGTGGTCGAAGAAAATCGAATTATTCAGGAAAGAGGTGGAGGATCATTGAAACCAGAAATCACATCCTTAATGGAGAAATTTGAAGAACGCATCGTTGGCCAGGGAACGAATCTGAAGCTCTTGTTGTCATCCGTTCTGGCAGGAGGACATGTATTGATCGAGGGAGTGCCAGGAACCGGGAAGACTCTAATGGTTAAAACGCTGTCCCGCTTACTTGGGGGAAGCTTTAACCGGATTCAATTCACACCTGACCTGCTGCCGAGCGACATAACGGGAAGTACAATCTATAACATGAAGGACAGCAGCTTCCAAACAATCAAGGGACCGATCTTCACCAATGTCCTGTTGGCGGATGAAATCAACCGGACACCGGCCAAGACCCAGGCTGCCCTGTTAGAAGCCATGGAAGAAAAGCAGGTCACCATCCAGGGGGAGACGTATCCCCTTGAAGATGTATTCTTTGTGGTGGCGACCCAGAATCCAATCGAGTTTGAAGGAACTTATCCGCTACCGGAAGCACAGCAGGACCGGTTCTTGTTCAAGCTTGATATTGACTTTCCTTCATTTGAAGAAGAGAAATCCGTTTTAAGGCAAGTGATCGTGAATCATGCCGACCGTAGTGATGTGGAGTCGGTCCTCGATATGGAAACGTTTTTAACGATCAGAAGGGAAATCGAAGAGGTCACACTAAATGATTCGGTCTTGGATTATATTATGCAGATTGTCAGGAAGACCCGGGAAACGGAATCGATTCGCTTCGGAGCGAGTACAAGGGCGGCCATATCGATTGGGAAGGCAGGAAGGTCATGGGCGTATCTGTCCGGACGGGACTACGTCACACCGGATGATATTAAGATGGTGGCAAGACCCGCCCTCAGACATCGCGTCCAGCTATCCCCGCACGTAGAATTGGAGGGACTGACCATTGACCAAGTCATCCAGGAGCTTATTGGGTCGATTACTGTTCCAAGATAAGGGGATCTTGCCGACGGGTAGGCTACTGATTGGGTACCTGTGTTATTCCGGCATCCTGTTGGTTGGTTCATTGTTCGGTTTATCATGGATGTGGATTATGATCCTGAATGGTCTGTTTATCGGATTGAGTCTCATTGATTTAACATTTTCCCCTTCGAATAAAGAAGTCGGGGTGAAGCGGAGTATTCCTGATCAAATGGAAAGGGGTCTTGAATACAAGGTGGACCTGACTATCAACAACACGTCTCATCGTGAGCTTACCTATCGCCTCCTGGACGGGACGCCGCAAAGCTTTCAGGCGTCCTTACCCCTTAACGGGACCCTAGCAGGTCATTCGTCCAGGAACCATTCCTACGGAGTGGTGACACCGGTTAGAGGAGACTATGTATTGACCAGATTGTACTTTCGCTATCGAAGCTCCCTCGGATTATGGGAGAAACAAAAGACGGTGAAGAGTCAGGATCATGTGAAAGTCATCCCAGACTTGACAGAGACGAGAAGGGTACTGGAAGATGCCCAGCGTTTTTTATTATATGAAGGGGTGAAAATCCGGAAACAGCAGAGTGGAGCAGGGGAGTTTTCGAAGATCAGGAATTACGTGGTCGGCGATGACCCGAGAAAGATCAATTGGCGTCAGACGGCAAAGCTCAGGGAAGTGATGACGAACGAATATGAACCTGAGCATGGAAAATATATTACGATCCTCATTGATTGCGGAAGAATGATGGGGGCAGAGCTAAAAAAAGGGAACCGCTTGGAAAAATCCCTTGAAGCAGCCATGACGGTTGCCGCCGCTGCTCTCCAAAACGGAGACTATGTGTCGGTCCTCGCCTTTAGTAAAAACGTGAAGGCCTACATTCCCCCGGCAAAAGGGATGGCCCATTTGCAGACCATTCTCCACCGTATCTACAATCTTGAGGTGGATGCGGCGGAATCCAATTATGCAGCGGTCCTCCATTATGTCCAGACGGTTCAGAAGAAACGGAGCCTGTTGCTATTATTCAGCGACATCCACACATTCCTTCATGAGGACAATGCTCTATACTATCTGCAGCGTTTGAGAAGACAGCATCTTTTTTTAATGATAGGAATAGAGGATGAGCTGTTGATGAAGCAAATCAAGGATGAGCCGGTTGATGACATCAAGGCCATGATGAAAAGCATGGCCCAGAAGCAGATGCTCGTCAAGAAGAGGGAGAAAGCCAAGTGGGAAAAACAAGGCCTCCTGATGGTGGAGGCCCGAGAAGAGAAACTGGCCACGATGGCCGTTTCGCATTATATCGATATGATGAACCGAGGTTTAGTGTAGGATCGCTTTGTTCAGGCGAAGCTTCCCGACAATCATATAGAGAATCAGACCGATGACCGTCAATAATGCGACCATATACTTCGCAGTAAGGGGGATCGCGGCAGGTGTGATGAAGCCTTCAATGGTCCCGGCGATGACAAACAGCGGAATCGTACCGAGGAGCAGCTGAACGGAACGCTTCGCCTGCTCCTTCAATTGATACCCCCTTGTGAAGCGACCGGGTACAAAGAGCTTATAGCCCATCAACAATCCGGCACCGCCTGCAATGAAGATGGCCGTCAGCTCGATCATCCCATGGGGGACGATATAAGCCCAGAATTCGTAGCTCATGCCCTGGTGCCAGAAAACGGCTGCAAGGGCCCCGACGATGATTCCGTTGTATATGAGCATATAGACTGTTAATAAACCAAATGTGACACCGCCTGCAAATGCCAGAAAGGCCACTTTGATATTATTGGTCATGATGCCAGCGGACATGATGGAGGATTCCACCTGTCCGTCGCTTTTACCCAGATTACCCGGATCCACTCCCTGGGACATTTCAGGCGGCAGGATCGAATAAAGATGAAGGGAATCATTCACCACCGAAAGAAAGGCACCAAGCGCACCGATCGTAAATAATGCCATCGCCAGGATGACGAATTTCCACTGCTCTAGAAGCAGTCCGATAAACGTAGTGGAGAAAAAATGACGGACCTGTTTTCCGCTGGAGACTTGATCTTTGTATAATAGATTATGAGACTTCGACACAAGGCCGTTTAAATAATCCGTCACTTCTTCATTGGGAAAATACGTCTGGCTGTACGATAGATTCTGGGCAGCCTTTTGATAGAGACGATTGAATTGATCTATGGAGCTCCCCGTTATGTTTTTCTTTTTGCGAAGGGTTCCAAGGAGATCTTCAAGCGCCTTCCAATCGCCCCGGTGCTGCTTGACAAACTGCTTTACGTTCATTGTGCCACCTACTCGTTCTTGTGATTTCTTATTTCCTATTATAGTAAGTTTAGAAAAAAATAGAAACTATTTAAGGTAAAATCAACCAAAAGGAGGGGAAGGACATGCTTGAAGAACAAGTCGATATCAGGACCCCTGAATATGTTTCCCTTCAATTTCAACCCGCCGGCCTAGGAAGCCGGGCCGCAGCCCTGATGATCGATCAGATCATTTTGGGCATCCTCAATATTCTGATCGTGGTCCTGTTGGTCTTCGCTACCACTGGTGGAAACAGTCCATTTGCTTGGTATCTGTTTGATGTTAATTCAACCCTTTGGGGAATCGCCATCATCGGCCTCTTTGTATTGAACTGGGGATATTTCTTTGCCCTTGAATACTTCTGGGGTGGAAAGACTGTAGGCAAGCGATTATTGGGGATACGAGTGATGCAAGAAAACGGTCATAGTGTGACCCTTCTATCCTGCTTCATCCGAAATCTATTAAGAATCATCGATTCGCTGCCGGCCGCTTATTTCCTCGGAATGATCATGATCTTCCTTCATTCCAAGCATAAACGGTTAGGCGATATTGTCGCAGGAACCATCGTCGTTCATGAACGTCGGGTGAAAGGGAAGCGAAAAGAAAAAACCATTGAAAAAGAAATACGTCAACGGGGGCTTCAAAAGGAAGACCTGTCAGTAGAGGAATGGACGTTAAAGCAGCTCGGTTCTAAAGAATGGAGCCTGATTAAAACGTACGCCAACAGATTCTCGCAGCTGCCACTGGCAGAACGGAATCACCTGAGCAAAAAATTGGCGGATATCTTATTTCCGAAACTGGGAATCGATATGGAAGGCAAGACGTATGAAGAATTGGAAAACACGCTTCTTCTTCTATATGTGGCATTAAGGGAAGAATGGGAAATCGAATTGTGAAAAAAGCAAAGTCTGAGGAAGACTTTGCTTTTTTGTGTGAGTCTTTATGCTTATAAAAGATTCATTCCTATTATCTAAAGGATTCTTTCCGAATAGTCTAAATAGATTAGTAAATATAGGGAAAATAGTAGGAGGATAGTGGCGTCGATTTACACTTTCTCTACAAAATTTACAAAATTATTAGAAAAATCATGTCCATTCTCCCCTTACATTACAAAATGCGACAAAATATACTTGAACTTGTAATCATTTTTATACATTTGTATTCGAAAGGGGAAAGGTATGAGGACAAAAAAAGTTTCATTATCGATTATCAGTATGCTGTTCTTACTGACTGGAGTGTTGGCTCAACCTCTAGGTATAAACAAAAGTGTGGAAGCAGCGACTCAGACAGCTGTCATCAATGAAGTGGCCTGGATGGGGACGACGGGTTCATATAATGATGAATGGATTGAACTGTACAATACTACATCAACAGATCTATCTTTGGATGGGTGGACCCTTGAAGCTCAGGACGGATCTCCGAGTATTGCTTTAAGTGGAACGGTCCCTGCACAGGATTATTTTTTATTGGAAAGAACAAGCGACAACACGATTTCAACGGTAGCAGCCGATCAGATTTATACAGGAAGCCTTGGGAATTCTAATGAAATCCTGTATTTAAAAGATGCAACAGGCGCTGTTATCGATGAAGTAGACAGCTGGTATGCAGGGGACAATACGACAAAAGCCACTTTGGCACGAATTGATTCTTCTGTCAGCGGAACGGTTTCAACCAATTGGAGTACAGCAACGACTTCTTATGAAGGTGGTTTTGGAACACCTAAAGCTGCCAATTCTTCTGCTCCTTCTGGTGGCGGCACTGAATCCCTTACGAATGTGAGTGAGGAGCTTGGTGCGATCAACGTATATTTCAATAAAAGTGCATCGACGCAATATGCGATGCCTGGTAACGAAGCGAATTACAATGTCAACCTGGAGGATCGCTTGCTGAAACGTTTAAACGCTGCAACGACATCCATTGATTTAGCTACATATGAAATCAATTTGCCACGAGTGATTGATGCACTGATGAATAAAGCAGCCCAAGGGGTGGATGTGAGAATTCTTGCGGATGCAAAAGACGCAACGGACCCACATTATACTGAACGTTATGAAACGATGCGCTTATATTTAGAAAAGCTCGTCCGCGGTCAGGATGGCGTAGTCGGAACAGGGGATGATGCCCATATCTTATCGGATTCTCCTATGTTTGTCGTAGAAGATGCAACGAAACGGGCGGAATACAATCTGCCGGCAAGCTTCACAGACTTTCCACAACGAAATGTAACAGTCGGAAGCACAGCGACAACCGGCTATATGTTTGTGGAAGGAGAATATAAAGATACGGACAGCTACTATTCTCCAGGCAATCAAATGCATAACAAATTTGCCGTGATCGATGGTGAATGGGTCTTCACAGGCAGCTGGAACTATACGGTGACAGGACTTTATGGCTCAGAAGAAAACATGAATCAAGGAATCCTGGACGGAAATCAACAGCATGTCGTAGAAGTTCACTCACCTGAACTTGCCTCAATTTATAAAACGGAATTTGAAGAAATGTGGGGAAGTGGGACAACGACGCCTGATTATACGGTATCTAATTTCAGCACCCGCAAAATTGATAATACGCCTCATACCCTTACAATAGGAGGAGATACGGTCGAAATCTACTTCTCTTCAGGGGATGATGCCGTTGGACGCATGACAGAACTTGTCAAAACAGAAGCAGACGAGAATGCATACTTCACCATCTTTGCATGGAGTGACCAGGCACTGGTGGACGAATTAAAGAACAAATGGGAAGGAAGCTATGTGGATAACCAGGGAACGCTGACTGGCTTTGACGTGAAAGGTGTTTTCGATCCAAGTTTCTGGAACCAATGGTGGTCGGCGAGTATTGAAATGACGGGAAGAACGGCTTCTCAGACGAGTACGAATAATCCTAACACGCGTTGGGCCAATCCGGCGCCTGTATACTCAGCCAATGAAAGCCGTAAGCTCCATGCCAAGACGATGCTGATCGACGCAGATACAAACAGTGATCCAACCGTGATCGTCGGGTCGACCAACTGGAGTGAGAACGGAAATAATGTGAATGATGAGAACATGCTCATCATCCATGACGATGCCATCACGAACCAATTCCTGCAAGAATTCAACGCAAGATACGTGAATGCTGGCGGAGTGGTGCAATAAAAGAAAAAAGGGTGATCCTCAAAGTGAGGATCACCCTTTTTACCTTTACTCCATCCCGGGGGCCTTCTGTATCTCGAAAATAAGTACAATTGCAGTGATCGCATGGGCAATCAATCGGATAATCGGGAAGAAGTTCAAGAAGGAAGCAAGAATCCCAAGAATGCTACCGAGAATCGGCTGATCTTCCGACCTGGAAATATACAATACACTGGCATGCCACAGAGCTATTAAACAGAGGAGAAAAGGAATTGCTTCTCCGGCGACATTACCGAAGATGGGAACAGCCAAAAATAATTCAATTGAAAACGACAACCATTTTATACGTGAAAGCACGGACACACACCTCCTTATCTCAGTGTATGAAGGGAAGAGGTGTGTGTGCCTGTATTGAGGAAATTGTTTTAGTGGGCTTTGGGTGTGGGAGGGGGGATGTGAGATGTGTCGATTTTTGTAGAATGGCAGATATATTGGGGATTTGGCAGATAAAAGTAGAAACCGGCAGATAAAATGAACATAAGGCAGATAAATCCGAAAAATGGCACGTAAATCCCCAATACGGCAGATATTCTCCAAACAAAAAAACCACCGCCTAGACGAAAGACGGTGGACACGATGGTTATGCCAGCAGTTTCTCTACCACTCTATGCTCATTCTCATTCAACAAGTTTTTCCCGATGATTTCATGAACATTTTTATTCATGCTTTCTTCCAATACAGCGGCTTCTTCTTTATCGCCGACAAGGACGATTCGCTCCCAGTTTTCATCCGCTGCCTTTTTGTCGAGGATGCTGCCGAGGCTTTTCCACCAGCGTTGTTGGTTGGCTTTCAAGCGGCTTTCGAATTCCTCCTGCTGATTGGCCTTTCCGCCTCCGCTCCCCATGCTGACATCTGCATGATGAGGTCCTTCATGCTTTCGCCAGCCGTCGGTTTCCAGATCGAATTCCATGAATTCACTGGACTGAATTTCACCGAATGCCGAAGTGAGGATTTTGATTTGATTTTGCTGAAGAAGCACGAGGCCCGTATAAGGATATTCTTCATGCAGGGACTTCAATTGATCGAGATGGGGGTTTTCCTCCCAATAGAAATTCGTTTTCACGGGAACCTGCAGTTCGAACGTCTCCCAGATGCCGCTGTCTGCTGAAGCGAAGATGATGAAGCTCCGTGGCAGTTCGCGTTCCAGGCTGTGCAAATAGTTTTCCACTTTAGGACGGATCGTTTGAAGCCGTTTTTTTTCCTCAGGTGCGCTTTCGAGATATTCTTCGAGTCGATTGAACCCGTTCTTAAGAGCGATCTTCCATTCGCCTCCCTGCTGATCAGGGTCGCTCCGGTCCGTATTCAAATAGACGGTCAGCAACTTATCGGGTTTCTGCAAGTGCAAATTTTCAAGAACATGTAAGGTTTTGCTTAAAGACATGGAACTCCTCCTTATCATTTCCTTACTTTTCATATAAACGGTTGAGGAGGGGTTTAAACATGATTTTGTAAAAAAGGGAATTGACTGGTAATCTTCTTTGAGGAAGAATAGAGTGATTGAGGAGGAATGATGATGGAGATCAAGAAACAGTGGGTTCAGGAAGATAGTGATTACATACGTCAAAAGTTGATCGAGTACAATGTGTCCCAGGTTGATGAAGAGACGAAAACGCAGCTTGAGAAGATCAGTTTTGTCATGCGAAATGACGAAGGTGAAATCGTCGGCGGTGTGACTGGTCAGATGTTCTGGCATCATCTGCACGTGGATTTTCTTTGGGTAGCAGAGGAATACCGGAGTGGTGGCTACGGGGCAAAATTAATTCACCAGGCAGAAGAGTATGCAAGGGAGAAAGGCTGTCATCTTGTGATGCTGGACACGTTCAGCTTTCAGGCGCCGGCATTTTATAAAAAATTGGGGTATAAAGAGTTTGGGGTCCTTAAGGATTTTCCGAAGGGACAGAGTCAGCATTTTATGGAGAAGAGATTGTAACAACCAGCCGTGGCTGGTTGTTTTTAATTCCCTGAATCAAGGGACATTTCTTCTGGAGTCGATTTGGTTACATACGTTCCGGCCATAAAGTCATGAATCGCACGTTTATCATCCCGGAATATAACGAAAAAGACACTCATGAGGGCACCAAAGCCAAAGGTGATCAAATAGAATATTCCCGCAACCACATTCCTCATCAACATATTCCCTATATGTACATTGCTTCCATCTTTCTTTACAATTCGTATGCCTATCGTCTTTTTCCCGACGTCGTATCCCTTCCAGAAAACGGGCGTTAATAGTAAGTAGAGAAACATGATGAACGAAACACCTGGGTCGTCGGGATTGAATTCATCCGTCACAATCGCAAAAAGAACAATCAATGGGAGGTTTATAAAAATCCCATTGGCAATGCCTGCACCGAATCGAATCCAAAAACCTGCTGGTTGATTGATCATGTCGCAGCCTCCTGTCAATATGGTCCTGGGATCATTGTAGCATAGAGGAGGCTTGCAGTATCATTTTCTCCAAGAAATCAGATAAATCATGTTTTATGTTCTTTACACCGGGTAAATATGTACTAAATAACATTCGACGGGAGAGAATAGGATGAGATATATTAACCAGGGAAGAGAGCGAATTCAATTTGATCGCAAGGGAAAGAAAAAGGATCTACATATACTGGAATGTACGCGCTGTGAGAAAGAATTTAGGTCGACGATGAATGTCAGTCAAATCGAATGCTCCAACTGCTCCACTTCAACAGATCCTAAATTGGACCTATCACTCTTTAAAGTGATTGGATTTATTGAAAATCTTCAAGGAAGTGAAGTCCGTTGCTAAACAGGGATAAACTGGCTGATATGAAGATGGATTTTCAGGATATTCTTTGGATGAGTTCAGGTGTTGCCATCATACTATTCTTAATTGCTTTAGCAAATTTCTTTATTATTTCATAATGTGTTGAAAAGCCCTATCCGTTGTGGAGGGCTTTTTTTTATTGGGCTAAAGTAAATTAGAGAAGAGCCTGACCGTTATGCGGCCAGGCTCTTCGTACTGTTATCCTTTGTAATTTTCATCATATTCGAGATAAACGACATGCGTTTCAAGGTACTCATTCAGACCATGTTTCCCGTCGGCTCCGCCGATTCCCGATTGCCCGCGGCCGGCATGGAACCCATTGATGGCTTCGAAATTCTCCCGGTTGACGAACGTTTCCCCGTAACGAAGTTCGTTCGCCGCTCTCATGATTTCATGGAGGTTCTCACTGAAGATCGATGAAGACAGTCCGTACTCCGTATCATTGGCAAGCTCGATGACTTCATCGAAATCCTTGTATGTCATGATGGGCAGGACTGGTCCAAAGATTTCTTCCTGAATGATATCCATCTCCTGCTTCACATCTACTAGGACGGTCGGTTCGAAATAGAACCCCTTATCTACTTTAACCGGCTTTCCTCCGGTCAGGATCCTTGCCCCTTTTTCGACAGCGGTGTTGACCATCTCCGTCACGGTTTCAAGGCGGTCTTTATTTACAAGGGGGCCAATGTCGTTGTCGCGGTTTGTTGGATCCCCAACCTTTGTGTTTTTCATCGCTTCTGTCATCTTGCTGATGAATTCTTCAGCCACATCCTCGTGGACATATACCCGTTCCGCGTTCGTACACGCCTGTCCGGAGTTTGTGATTCTGGACGTTTTGATTTTCTCAACGGCTAGATCGATATTCGCATGCTTGGTGACGATGGCAGGGGCTTTTCCGCCCAATTCCAGGTTCACTTTCGTGATCGATTTGGAGGCTGCCTCCATCACTTTCGAGCCTGCCGGGTAGCTTCCCGTCATGGACACCATTCGAACTTTAGGATGGCTTGACATCGGGTTCCCGATATCAGAACCTTTTCCGGTCACAAGATTGAATACGCCTTTGGGAAGTCCTATTTCATCTATGATCTTGGCAAATTCGCATGCCGTATTGGGAGTGTACTGGCTTGGTTTCAGGACGATGGTACACCCTGTCACGAGTGCGGGCGCCACTTTTCTCGCGAGGATGAACATCGGGAAGTTCCACGGTACGATTCCAGCCACGACACCGATCGGCTTCTTATAGACAAGAATATTCTCGTTCGAGCGTTCACTCTCCAGGATTTCACCCTCGTAGCGGAGTGCCCATCCCGCCATATAGCGGAAGTACTCGATGGCAAGGTCGACTTCGCCTTCAGAGGCAGCGAGTGTCTTCCCGTTCTCCTCTGTTAGCATCTCAACAAATGAATCACGGCGTTCCTCCAGCTTATCAGCGATACGATATAAGTACGAAGCCCGTTCTTTGGAAGGAACCTTACTCCATGAAAGGAAAGCCGTATGGGCAATATCTACGGCGTGATTAACATCGTCTTCCGTCCCCAACTGAATGGATGAAATCTTCTCCTCATTCGCCGGATTTATGACATCCCACGTCTCCTTCGACATACTATCAACAAACTCACCATTCACATACATTTGATACTTCTTCACAACTACTCCTCCTCGTTGAACTGATTCATCACATACACACCCTTTTCCCGGTCAGCTTGGAGGAGTAAACCTGGGGATGTGCAAAAGGTGAGGGACGGACACCCATCACACACCCGAGATCCTTGATATATCAGGGTTTAGGGTGTGAATATGGAGGTCCGTCCCTCAGGAGTGGTTATTGGCTTGGTTCGGCGATTTTGACGAGTTGTTTGCCGATGTTTTTTCCTTGGAAGAGTCCTAGGAAGGCGTCGGTTACGTTGTCGAGACCTTCTGTGATGGTTTCTTCGTATTGAAGTTTTCCTTGTGACAGCCATTGGCCGAGTTCGGTTGCGCCTTCTTTGAAACGGTCACTGTAGTCGTTGACCACGAAGCCTTTCAGGAGGGCGCTTGATTTGATCAGTCTCGTTTGGACACGCGGTCCAAGGTCCCGATCTGTTTTGTTATAAGAAGAAATCGCCCCGCACACTGGTATACGTGCATGTTTATTTAGTAAACTAAGGGCAGCGTCACCGATTTCACCACCGACGTTTTCGAAATACACGTCGATACCGCCCGGGCATGCTTCTTTTAACGCTTTATAGATATTGTCAGTTGTTTTATAGTTGATTCCTTCGTCAAATCCGAGTGTATCTGTCAGGTAGCTGACTTTTTCATCAGATCCTGCAATCCCAACGACACGGGCTCCTTTGATCTTGGCGATTTGTCCAACGACAGACCCGACTGCGCCTGCAGCTCCGGAAACCACAACGGTTTCGCCTTCTTTCGGTTGACCGATGTCCAATAGTCCGAAATAGGCAGTCAATCCAGTCAATCCAAGGATACTTAAGTGAGTTGAAACAGGTGCAACGTTCGGATCGATGGCGCGGACCTCTTTCTCATTGGCAATGGAATACTCCTGCCAAGGCAGCATGCCCACTACAAAGTCCCCTTTTTGGAAATGCTCAGACTGTGACTCCACGATTTCACCTACCACACCGCCAGCCAAAGCTTCGTTGAGTTTGAAAGGCTCGACATATGACTTGGCATCGGACATTCTTCCCCGCATATAAGGGTCCACGGAAAGGTAAAGTGTCTTGACGAGCACTTCTCCTTTGGAAGGCTGTGGCACATCGATTTCTTTATAAAGGAAATCTTCTTTCACAGGCATTCCTTCAGGACGGGAGACTAATTGTATTTGGTGCTGTTTTTCAGGTAGCATAACGATTCCTCCTTAGAAATTGACTATATTCATTTTTTCCGATTACTTGAAATCTATCACAAGAAGTTCTGATTCTACAAAGAATAACACTTGAGAAAGGTGTGATAATGATGGCTAATGTATGGGATGCAGAGGCTGAGGTCACCACTCGTCTGGCTCGACAGCTGATTGAGTCTCAGTTTCCGGATTTGATCCCGACTGACCTTGAGATCATCGACTATGGTTTTGACAATACGGTGATAAAAGTGAGTGACAAATGGGTATTCCGATTTCCCCGCCGGGAGATAGCGGTCAAGCTTTTGGAAACGGAAGGACGGTTATTACCGCTGCTTGCATCCAATGAGCTGGGACTTCAGATTCCGGTTCCGTTCTATTATGGTAAGCCTTCGTTTCCATACGAATGGCCGTTTCTCGGATATCGATTCGTGAAGGGAACGATTCCTTCCATGGCAGAAATAGCATTACGCGAAGGGGCGTCAGCCATCAGGCTCGCGCGGTTCCTGAAAAAGCTTCACTGTACAAGTGTCAGTGAAGCAGAAGAACAGGGAGTCCCTTATGATGAGCTCGATCGGCTTGATGTTGAGAAACGTCGTCCTGTTTTGGAAAAGAACACGGAAGAAATCAGGAAGCACAACCTCTTTCATGGAGTGGAATTGTTAGAGGAATATCTACATCATCTACCTCATAGAGTTCTGCCTGAAAAATCCACATTGGTCCATGGCGACCTTCATTTTAAAAACATAGTCTTGGATGGAGAAGGAGTCTTATCGGGGATCATTGATTGGGGAGATGTTCATCTCGGTCAAAGAGCTGTTGATTTAAATCTTGTTTATAGCTTTCTTGGTTCAAATGGTCGTGATTTGTTTTTCAAGGAATACGGGCAGGTTGAAGAAATCGAATTGGAATATGCACGCTTCAAAGCCGTGTATACAAATGTCGTGTTGCTTCTATTTGGTTATCATGAAAAACAGCCCCATACAGTCAGGGAAGCACAGAAAAGCCTGGAACTTGCGCTGACATGAAGAAAGCCTGGTTGAGATTACAGCAACCAGGCTTTTTCTTATTTCACGTTTTTTTGAATGTATTTCACGATTTTACGAAGTTCATTGGCATGGGGGCGGCCGAACGGACTTGTTTGTCTTTGCTGATACATGGCCTTACCCTTTTCATTTATAAGGAAGTAGGCAGGTTCACCATGCTGTCCGTGATCCTCATAAGGTGCATCTTCCCCATGATAGAAAACATCATAGGCTTTAATGGCTTCCAGTTTTTCATCGGCCAATACTGGGAATGTCAAATCTTCCTTATTCGCAAATTCCTGCAGGTCTTCCATCTTATCACTGGAAATCGTCAACAGATGTACATTATGTTTTTCGAAGTATTCTTTATTGGCCTGCAGCTCTCTTAATTCTTCCTGACAGACCGGGCACCAAGATCCTCTAAAGAAGACGATGAGATGCCAGCTTTGATGTTCCTTCTGGTGCTCCTCAAACGAGAATGTCTCTCCTGAAACTGCCGGGAGCGTGAAATTTGGTACCGTATCATTTAATTGAAAAGTTGCCATTATTCATTCCTCCTAGTTTTTCTTTCGATTCATATAGGCATTAGGACAAACCTGAGCAGATGGAAATTCATACAGTATAGTACTTGTATTTTCTTACATAGAGTGTATTTCCCTTTATGTTCGAAATAAAACGTATGAATGTTCAGAAAGGAAGATTTCGATGAGAAGAAACAATGCGGGGCCAAAATTATGTATCTTCCCTGAATATAAATGGTGTGGACCGGGTTGCAGCGGACCGGGTGCACCCATCAATTCAGTGGATGCAGCGTGTAAAGCCCATGACCTGTGCTATGAGCGGTACGGCCCGACCTGTGAGTGTGACCGGATGTTCATGAGGAAACTGGAGAGTGAAATCGATCATGGTTCACGGGAAGGAAGACATGCTTTTCTTTTTTATCAATACATGAAGTTTCAGACGAAGATTAAGTGCAGGGAAGAGCGATGTGGAAGGGAACGGTGCAGAGGGTCTTGGATATAAATTAATAGAAGGTCCGTCCCTCGACGGACCTTCTATTTGAGTTTCAGGGTGTAATGATAAACGGAGTCATCCTTTTTATAGCCGTTTCTTTCATACAGTGCCTGTGCCTGCATATTGTCCGAGTCCGTTTCCAGAATGAGCGATTTCGCATTCGTTTGTTCAGCATGTTCTTTGGCTGCTTCCAAGAGCATCTGACCGGCCCCCCGGTTCCGTGCCCCGGAAGTTACATAAAGATCGTTCAGCTTCCATATCCGCTCCATGTAAACGGAAGAGAAAGAAGGATACAGCTGGGTGAAGCCTACATATTCGTCATCCTGAATCGCGACAAAGATGACGGATTCATCATGTGATAGACGGTCTTCGAGAAACTGCCTTGCCCCGAGTTTATCCGTCATCTGATGATAAAACATACGATAGCCATTAAACAGTTCCACAAGTCCTTCCAAGTCTGAAAGGCGGGCGCGTGATATCTTCATTCGAATCACTCCTTACATTCACTATTTTATGAGCATGAGGTGAGAACATGCCGGTGATGTTCGATATTAAATGGAAAAGGGTGAGGGAAAAGCGGGTTAGAGTTGAAAAAGAGGCTGCTTGGAATGGAAAAACAGTTCAGGAGTAGAGGTTCGAAGGGGAAATAGGCTATGAGTCACGTGAAATGAGGATAATTGCGTCATTTTTAAGTGTTCATGCGTAATAATACATAAAATGGTAAAAAGGGATATCCAAATGCATGACTCTTCCTAAAATCACATAATAAAACCAGCCTGCGATACAAGCAGGCTGGCGACTCAGATTAAAATGGTTTGATAGACATTAAGATGATAAGTATAATAGCAGCACTATGTATAATGATATTGAATGGTTTTAACTCTGAGTTGATTTTTCCATAAGGTTCAGGAACGTCGTCACCTTCATGGTTATGGATGATTTCAGCCATCCGCTTTACTTTCTTAGGCATGATCCCGGCAACGATGAACTGTACACCGATGTAAATGATGATGGATGCAATATACCAACCGGCTTTGAATAAATAAGGGTTCATGATCCCCATGATGAGCCCGGTGATAAGCAATACAATGCTGCCGACCTTTGCAAAGGTTTCGATTTTTTTGCTAAGCTCTAAAGAGAATTTTGCCTGATGAGCCGTCTCCGGTGTTTTCATCACGACGGGCATGGAAAAGCTTGCACCAAGTCCAGCCACTGCAGCAATAACGTGGACAAGAATCAATAGTCCGTAGATAGACATGTTATTCACCTCCATTTAAGGGAATTTTAAACAGACTTCATTGTAT
This sequence comes from Rossellomorea sp. NPDC077527, assembly GCF_044542955.1. Classification (NCBI taxonomy): domain Bacteria; kingdom Bacillati; phylum Bacillota; class Bacilli; order Caryophanales; family Bacillaceae; genus Rossellomorea; species Rossellomorea sp. NPDC077527. The sequence continues at coordinate 237,759 of NZ_JBITVL010000001.1, forward strand.
AGTAAAATAGTACCTGTTTCCAGGTTTTTTTGAAAAAAGGGGAGAGAAAAGTATGAGTGTGAAGGATGAAATTAGGCACAAAGTATGGAGCCGCCTGACCGAAGAGAAGCTTGGCAGGTTTCCATTTCCGTTAGTGGGGAGGATCCCAAATGTTAAAGGGGCAGAAAAAGCGGCCTCACATGTACAAAGTATGGATATCTATAAATCGGCAGGTGTAGTAAAAGTGAATCCGGATGCCCCTCAGCTTCCTCTCCGGGCAGCTATCCTAAAGGACGGTAAAACCCTGCTCATTCCGACGCCACGCTTAAAGGACGGGTTTGTCATGATCAAGCCTGAATGGGTCCCTGGCGGGGAAGAGAGAAAAGCTGCGAGCATCAAGCATATGAATACATATGGAAAAGTCGTACCCTTGACGGACATACCTAACATCGACCTGATTGTGGTGGGTTCCGTTGCCATCCACCCCGACGGTAGGAGGCTTGGGAAGGGAGAGGGCTATGCCGACCGTGAATATGCCATACTCCGGGAAATCGGGAATAAGCCGGTACCGGTCATCACAACCATTAATAGCAGGCAGCTCGTAGAAGACAACATCCCAAGAGATTCCTACGATCTCGCAGTCGACTGGATCATAACCGAAGAAGGCATCAAAGAAACCAACACCCCATACCCAAAACCACTAGGAATCGAGTGGGACCACGTAACCGCAGACGAAATGGGAAAAATGCCGATCTTGAAAGAATTGAAGGGTTTTGCCAGAGGGACGGACCTCTGATTTAACAACAGAAACATTGATATGATAAGGATCCTCTAGTGAATAGTGGTGATTTTGGAGGTCCGTCCCTCCAAGGTGATACAAAAAAATCCCCAAAGGCAAAGAACGCCTTCAGGGATTTTCCAGTTATGCTTGTCGGGGCTGCCCAAGCCGCCTCCGCTTTTCGATTTGTCCAGCTCCAGGGGCTTGGGGCTCGAGGTCATAAGCCAAGTCACCCAAAAAGGCAAAAAACGCCTTTCTGGGTGACTCGTCTTATGCTTGTCGCCCCAGGGCAAGCCCCTTCCGCTTTTCTTCTTTAATACCCTTCTACAACAAGATCCAACTTCCCTGTTTCTGGGCTGATGACAAGTCCGTGGACAGGGATCTTTTTATCCATCAGCGGATGGTTTTTGATCATGTCGACACTGTGGGCAACGCTTTCCTGTACGGAGTTGAAGCCCTTCAACCAGTCGTGTAGGTCGATCCCTGAGTAGTTGACGGTGTCGAGTGTATCTTGCGTGATGCCGCGTTCCGTCATTTTGTTCAGGATTTGGTCGCTGTTGATGGCGCTCATGCCGCAGTCATGGTGACCGATCACTAGTACTTCATCTGCCTGAAGTTCATAGACTGCAACGAGCAGGCTGCGCATGATGCTTCCGAATGGGTGGCTTACGACGGCGCCAGCGTTTTTGACAACCTTAACGTCACCGTTTTTCATGTTCATGGATTTAGGTAAGAGCTCTACTAAACGAGTATCCATACAAGTGAGAATGACCAGGCGCTTGTCCGGAAACTTTGTTGTCCGGTACTCTTCATATGATTGTTCTTCTACAAATTGCTGATTGTAATCTAGTATGTCCGTTAATAAAGTCATATCGTCTTCTCCTATAAATGAAATTATTTCACATTTTTTTGAATGTGATGTTCAATCTCTTTTATTTTATCCATAATCTCTTGCCGATTCCAATCAGATGTATTGGAAAGCTTTAAATATAAGGATGAAACCTTTGCCAGCACTTCTGTCAGGTTTGGTTGTTTCCTTGGATAAGTGGACTTTCCCATCAGATCGAACAGGCCGTTCATTTGCTCCGATACCTTTTTATACTGATCATCCTTTGCAATGATGGCTACATGGAAATATTGCTGTACTTCTGAAAATTGAAAGAAGAGGTCGAAAAGCTCAAAAGAATGGTTCTTCTTCAAGTTCAGTTCCATTTCACCTTGAGAATCTTTATGGATGATCCGGGCAAACTTCGGTGAACTTTCCTCTTCTATGATGGACATGAAATTTTCACCGGGCATTAAGAAATCATAGCCTGAATTTGAGGCATCTATTAAATTGAATTGCCTATCCAGTATCAGATAAGGAATTGGGCATAAATGCAAATTTTCCACATGATCACTCCTGTGTGAACCTTATATTGTTAGGCTGCATGTGATTAAGGAGTTAGCCCTTCATGGAAACAAGTCCACTTGACATATCCGTTAGATACTCATTGAGTTCTACCAGATCGTGAAAGCTTGTTACCTTTGATTTATCCAAGAAATCAAGGGAATAGTTTGAAATCAGCCGTCCTCCGACAAGGATTTCAATTTCTTCATGTTGAGACCTGATTCCTTCGATGCACTCTTTTAATCTAGTCAGTTCCGTTGTCATACCAATCGAGATCCCCACGACATGTGGTTCCCATGCACCGATGAAGGACAGGGCATCCTTGATTGGTACGTTGGAACCCAGGTAGCGGGTATTCCACTTTTTTTCTTTGAATACTTCATTTGCAAGCTCTAGACCAAGGCTGTGCTGCTCGCCTTCTATACAAAATAAAAGAGCTTTCGGATGGTTTTCAAAAGCTTCGTGGTGGGTAAAAACATGAGCAAGTAAATACTTTAAAGTTGCAGTGGCCAGGTGCTCATCTGCAACGGTAATTTGATTTTTCTCCCAAAGGTCACCGATCCTGTACATGGATGGCTTAATAATTTTCTCGTAAAAAGTGAAATTATCTACTTTTGAGTGAATGGAAGAGGAATGCAATTCCATCAGTGCATGCACATCTCCAGCAAGGATGGACTTGGTGAAAGCCTGGACCAGTTGATTCATGTTTGATCACTCCTAGTGAAAATACCAATTACTATATTCAATAGATCGAATTGAAATTCCTGCCACTAGCTCAATCTATAATTGGATTGACTTTCCCATCATTCTTATTTAATATTACCACTGTAACACTATATATCGCTTAACTGCCTGAGAGAGGTTCATAGCATTAACCCTCTATAAAAAACTATGGTTCTACGAATCTGACCTTGGCTTATTTTCCGCCAAGTATCCTTTAAGCGTAACAGGAACAAACATTTTTTGCAATTTGCCCGCCTGTTATGTCGATTCTTAGGCTAATGCTATGTCCTCCTTCATTCGAAGCACTCTGAAAGGGAGGATTTTTATATGTCAGGACGAAAAGACGAAGATTTAACAGATTTATCATTATTAGGGAATCAAGGAACCAATTACTTATTTGAATATGCTCCACACATTCTGGAAGCATTCGACAATAAGCATCCGAACCGGGATTATTTCGTTAAATTCAATTGCCCGGAATTCACAAGCCTTTGTCCGAAGACAGGACAGCCGGACTTTGCAACCATCTATATCAGCTATATTCCAGGTGAGAAGATGGTAGAAAGTAAATCATTAAAGCTTTATCTGTTCAGCTTCCGTAACCATGGGGATTTCCATGAAGATTGCATGAACATCATCATGAACGATCTCATCGAATTAATGGATCCGCGCTATATCGAAGTATGGGGGAAATTCACTCCACGCGGTGGTATCAGCATCGACCCTTACTGCAACTACGGAAAGCCTGGTACGAAATACGAAACAATGGCCGACCATCGCTTGATGAACCATGATTTGTACCCTGAGAAAATAGATAATCGATAAAATGTAAGAACGATTCTTTAAAGAATCGTTCTTTTTTTAGGCGGATATTTCTATTGCCGAAATAAATAACGGGGATTATACTTGCTTGAGAGATAGAAAAGGAGGGGGCAGGATGAGACCATTAAACGCTTCTCTTTGTGTATTAATCGGAGCGGGCTCCTACGGGATTCATGCTTCTGTCGTAAAACTGGGATTCGCCGAGGGGTACTCGGTGTCAGAGGTGACGGGTGTTCAATATTTATTTGGAGTGGCCATGCTGTTCCTGGCGTTTCTTTTTACGAAAAAAATAAGGTTGAGTAAAAAGCATTGGATCTCGCTCCTTGGAGTCGGACTATTACTCAGCATGACGGGGATCTTTTATGGGCTCAGTCTTCAAGCAGTTCCTGCATCCATTGCGGTTGTCATGCTTTTTCAATTTACGTGGATCGGCGTGTTGATTGAATCCATCTACTTAAGAAAACTTCCTTCTAATAAAAAGTTACTGTCAGTATTGTTTCTTTGGATGGGGACCCTGTTGGCGGGCGGGATCGGCTCTTCATCAGACTTCAGATGGGCTGAAAACAGTATAGGTATCCTATTTGGATTTTTTGCAGCCATCACTTTCGCCCTGTTTCTTTTCTTCAGTGGAAAAGTGGCAAAAGAAGTTCCGACGATTCAAAAGAGCATGATGATCACCCTTGGTGGTCTGCTTGTCGTACTCATCGCGTTTCGCCCCGACTTTTTACATGAGCCGGTACAGCTTGTAGAGATGGCTGACTTCGGTATGCTCGTTGGGATATTCGGGAGCATCCTTCCCGTTGTGTTTTTCGCCATCGGCACACCGCATATCGATTCGAGTTTATCGACGATCATGGGGGCGGCGGAACTTCCGGCGGCCATCCTTGCAGCCATGTGGATCCTGGAGGAACAGGTTCTTCCACTTCAGTTCCTGGGAATACTGCTCATATTAATTGGAATCGCAATCCCTCAATTTGATATAAGACCTACCCGATCACGAAAACAATTTGGGTAAATGGAAGCTCCCTTCTTGGATGAAGGGGGCTTCTTTTGTGGTTGGCGAGATTTATCGCCCCTTTATGGAGAAATTTGAACCGTTATCAGGATATATCGACCGAATTTTCAAGATATCAACCGTTCTTTCATTTTATCAACCGAAGACCACAACTTATCGACCGTTCTACAAAATACGACAATTTCCCTTCGCAACCCAATTCCCACAGAAACTACCGCAAGAAACCAAAATCCCATCCTCTACACATCTGCAAACCCTTCCAATTGTCACAATTATTAAACCTTATTTTTTTAGCCGGATTCCCTTTACAAAGGGTCTTCATGGGCTTTATAATCCCGTTGTTCAACCATTTACGGAAAACCAAAAAAATCTAAAAGAAAAAGGAGGTTGCGGTGATGCGACAAAGAATATTATCCTTCTTATTGATGAATCTCGGTGCATTTCTTGTTTCGGTGAATGTCCATTTTTTCTTATCGCCTAATAATTTAGCGACAGGGGGAGTCAGTGGATTGTCGATCATCATGAACGATTTGTTCCCGGGAATGTCTCTTGGACTGTTCATGATTATCATCAATGTCATCCTGTTTATCGTCGGTGTGATCTTTCTCGGCTTCAATTTCGGTGCAAAAACGATTTATGCGAGTTTTGCTCTTTCATTCTATGTCTGGTTACTGGAGAAATTCGCTCCGATGAGTGCGCCGCTCAGCAATGATATTTTGATTCAATTGATCATTGGTCAGTGCATTGCCGCAACCGGTATGGCCATCGTGTTCAACCAGCAGGCATCAACAGGTGGAACAGATATCATTGCCTTGATCTTTAATAAATATTTCAATATAGATGTGGGCCGTGGCGTCCTCTTAGCGGACTTGTCCATTGCCCTTTCATCTGCTGTACTATTTGGACCGCAAGTCGGCATGTATGCGTTCTTCGGTGTCATCCTGAACGGACTCGTCATCGATTATGCGCTGCAGCAATTCAATTCCAATAAAGAGATTGTCATCATCAGCCGCTACAGTGATGAAATCAAGTCCTATATCGTCCATGAACTTGGTAAAGGGGCGACGATCCACACAGCAACGGGAGCGTTCACGTCCGACGAGAAAGAAGTCATCACGACGATCCTTGGGCGTAAGGACTTCTCCAAGCTGAAAGGCTTCATCACCCAGGTTGATAACCGTGCATTCATCACTGTTCACACGATGAATGAAATCTTGGGTCAAAACTTTAAGAGATTAGCATAGAAGAAACTCCACCTTTTTATGAGGTGGAGTTTTTTTTGAATATTTTAGTTGTACAAAAAACTGATACTCAGAAAGTTGATTGGAGTGGAAGGTGCTCGACTCCTGCGGGAAACGCTGGACAGGTGAGACCCCACAGGGCTTTAGCCCGAGGAGGCTCACCGCCAGCCCCGCGGAAAGCGAGCACCTGGAGCGGAAATCAACAACTGCTCGCCTGTTTATAGCAACAATCTATGCAAAAAGAGCGGAAAAAATAAAGGGAAATATTTCAATCTTCTTGTATAAATAGAAGTAAGGGGGTGGAAATATTGGAAAAAGAAGAACTTGAGAGGCTCGAGAGAAAAATCAGCTTTCTGGAAAAAGAACTGTATCTTGTCAAAAGGCAGTTGATTCAGGCAAAGAGCGAGAAAGAATCACCCGTTATACAAAAAGCGGAGGTGTACAAGGAGCCTGAAACGCAGATCACAGCTGATGAAACAACAGAGCCTTTTATAGAGAAAGAGCCATTTGACTTCTCAGTCGAACGCTGGCTTCCAAAAGTATTTCTGTTCGTTCTCTTAATAGGGAGTATCTGGGGGTTCATGGCGGCTTCCCAAAACGGCTGGGTGACACCAGGGTTGAGGGTGTTGACCGGAGCCCTGATCAGTATCGTCATGTTCGCACTTGGTGAGAGGTACAGCCGGGATCAGCGTAAACTATCCATCACGCTTATATCGGGAAGCATTGTCCTTGCGATCATCACGTTATTTTCAGCCAATATCCTTTACGGATATATAGGTGGACTCATCACGAATCTTTTATTAATCCTGATCATTTCTGTGGGACTGTGGGCATCCCATAAGCACCGTTCTCAATTGATCCTTTGCTTGATCGGGACAGGTGCCTATCTGTTCCCATTCATTTTTGCAGGGGATGAACGGAATGAGTGGCTGTTTTACGGCTACGAGCTTGTGCTGTTCTTTGTGCTGATGACGTTCAGTACGTTAAAGAGATACCGGATCGCCTGGAATATTCATTATTATTTACTCTATTTTTCACTATTCTTCTTTGCGGCCTTTGGAGTTGGGGAGGTCACGCTGACCGTGCTGATCCCATTTGCGATCCAGCACGCTTACATCCTGCTGCTGATTGTCCTTAATCGGGATGAACGGGTGAGTGCCGAGATGATTCCGGCTCTCGTGACAGGCAGCTTCATCCTTCTTGGATTGTTGAATGATATTTATGCAGAGATTCCACTTCTCTACTATGTCGCGTTTGCTGCTGTGTATATCGGGGTCTCCTTCATTGAGCCAAAGGAAAAGAAGCGGACGAAGGATGTCCTGCTTGTCCTTGGATTCCTGCATGTGCTGCTCTTCCTGTTCGAATGGTTTGAGTACGATTGGCGCTTCGTGCTGGTGGCCATCGAGGCGAATGCCCTGTTGTGGCTTGCAGGGAGAAGAGAAAGCTATGTCAGCTTTGCCGGTTCATTTCTCTTGATGATGTTTTCGTTCTTGGGGATGATGACCAGTGCGTCGGAAGATTTCTTCAGTGTGGAGCTGCCGATTTTCATTTTTGCATTTACTTATGTGTATGTGTTCTCCCGTTTTAACAAAGAGGAATCTTCTTTCTTGGATGTTTCAACGACCACGGTGAAAGTCTTTCTGACAGGTCTCGTGATGTTCTTTATCCTGCGTTTGACCGATTTTATCGTCATCGGCTGGGAGTATACACCGAGGACGACGGCCTTCACTGTAGCGATCGCAACATTGTCCATCGGCTATCTCATTTATGGGGAAAGCAGAAAGGATGTGTTTTACCGCTGGGTGGGGATCAGCTTCCTGGCCCTGGCGCTGGTGAAATTCTTCCTTGCCGACCTTGTGTTCCTGGACTTCACGATCCGAGCCATGATCCTGATTCCAATCGGTGTGATCGGTCTCGTATTATCAAGGATTCTCTATAAAAAGAAATAACACGTTGCAAAAGCTTTCAGAATAATTATATAATAGAACCAATAACGATCGTGATTAAGAAAAGGAGGTGGAATTGAGATGAATCGTTCTGTAGGATTGCGTGGGAAGTATTTAGATTTTATTTACCTTTGCCGTGCAATTTTTCATGCATTTGCGTTCAAGGGGACACGTATGCCCTTTTTCAGCAAGTGAATATGAATACTGAACGGTAAGAGGTCTCAATTCCAATCACTTTTTGATGAAAGAATCGGAAAAAGGGGGCATTTTCGCTCTCTTTTTTTATATCTTCTTTTATAAAAAGAGGGGGTGCGGTGTATTCCATTCCGCATGTCCATCAGCCATGGGGGAGCCTTCTGCTTCTCCATGGCTTTTTTGTTGAATCTCTTACCTTTATATAAAGATACCCGAAAGGAAGAGGAAAATGATTATTTGCAGCGCACAGGAATTAAGTAAGATGTTTGGTGGAAATCTCATATTTGAAGATTTATCTTTTGAAATACCGGAAGGATCCCGGATCGGACTCGTCGGTCGGAATGGGACAGGAAAGACGACGATCTTTAAGCTTCTATCAGGAGTGGAAACACCGGATAAAGGACTCGTTCATTTAAAAAAGGGGGCGAAGGTAGGCTACCTTGCACAAATTCCTCAGTACGGGCAAGGAACGAAGGGGATCGACGTCCTGAGATCAGCGTTTTCTGAACTCATCGAAATAGGAGAGCGTTTAAAAGAGCTGGAAAGCAAGATGGGAGCCGAGCAGGATCCTGAGAAGCTCAATCGATTACTAGAGGAATACGGAAAACGTCAAGATGAATTCACTCTTTTAGGAGGGTATGAGATCGAGTCCAGTATCGCGAAAATCGTGAACGGTCTTGATATTGAAGAGCTTGTGGAAAAAGATTTCACCAGCTGTAGCGGAGGAGAGCAGACAAAGCTTTGTCTCGGTCTGATCTTATTGCAAAAGCCGGATTTACTGCTTCTGGACGAACCGACGAACCATCTTGATATCGGTGCAGTCGAATGGCTGGAGGACTTTTTGAAAGAGTATGAAGGAACCGTGATGTGCATTTCCCATGACCGATATTTCCTCGATCACGTCATTAACAAAGTGTACGACTTAGAGGACGGCGAGCTGACGGTTTATCATACGAATTACTCCGGATTTGTGAAAGAAAAGGAAGAACGTCTGATGATCGAGTTTCAGGCCTATCAGGAGCAACAGAAGAAAATCAAGAAAATGAAGGAAGCCATTAAAAGGCTGAGAGAATGGGCGAATCAGGCTAATCCCCCGAATGAAGCCCTACACAAGCGCGCACGTAATATGGAAAGAGCCTTGGAGAGAATGGAGAAAATCAAGCGACCGATTCTTGACCGGAAAAAGATGGGGTTGGAATTTGAGGAAAGTGATCGAAGCGGGAAAATCGTCTTTTCCATGGAGGATGTCTCGAAAGCCTATGGGGAAAAAACTTTATTTGAAAAAGCAGGTCTCAACGTCCATTTCAAGGACCGTACAGCGATTGTCGGCCAGAATGGAACAGGGAAGTCGACGATCATCAAGATGCTCCTTGGGGAGGAAACCGCGGATAACGGCGTGGTGAAACTCGGAAGCAATGTGAAGCTCGGATATCTGTCTCAGCACTTTACAGTGGCCGATCCTTCAGTGAGGTTGATTGATGCCTTCAGGGAAGAAGTACCTGTCACAGAAGGGGATGCCCGTCATATCCTCGCGAAGTTCCTGTTTTATGGACCGAATGTGTTCAGGAAGGTCGGTCAATTAAGTGGAGGGGAAAAGATGAGGCTCAGACTTGCCCAGCTCATGCATCAGGACATTAATTTCCTTGTCCTTGATGAGCCGACGAATCATTTGGATATCGATTCGAGAGAGGTGCTTGAGGATGCACTGGACGATTTCAAGGGCACGATCCTTGCCGTATCCCATGACCGCTACTTTTTAAATAAACTGTTTCATAAAACATACTGGATTCACCGGGGCGAGCTTTATTTCTTCGACGGACCCTATAGCTGGGCGAAGGAAAAGCTTCCCGAAATCGCACCGGAAGAGCCTGTTGTAAAGGTGGTGAAGGATACACCGCCTAAACCGGCTCCAGAAAAACCTGCACGAAACATGGACGAAATAGAAGCTGACCTCGAACGGATGGAAGAGGAGATCTTTATCATTGAACAAAAGCTTCTCTCTGAACAAGATCTTGATGTCCTTCAAGAACTTTACAAGGACAAAGAACAGAAAGAGCAGGAACGGAACAGAATGTATCAGGACTTAGAAGACATATTGGCATAGGAAAAGGGAGATGACGACAACAGTCATCTCCCTTTCAATTTCTAAGAAGGAATCCGTATAAAGAAACCAAAGAAAGGATGAGGAACATGGAGAAGAAAGAAGTGATCATCATCGGAGGGGGCCTGTCAGGGATCATGGCGGCCAGAACCCTTTTGAACAAGGGGATAAAAGATATTCTTATAGTAGAAAAGAGCAGGAGCGTCGGCGGAAGGCTCGCCACAAGGAGGATCGATAAAGGAATAGCTGACCACGGTGCCCTATTTTTCACTGTGCGATCTTCGGAGCTTCAAAAGGATGTGGAGAGGTGGCTAGAAGCAGGATGGGTAAAGCGGTGGTTCGGGAACCCCTATCCCCGATACACATCCGTCAACGGGATGAATGCCCTTGCAAAACAATTGGCAGAAACCATCCCTGTCAAACAGAACACGAAAGTAAGTGCCATTCGTGACAGGAGGGACGGACCTCTGGAAGTGGAACTGGAGAATGGTGAAACCATTTCAGCGGATCATTGCGTTGTGACGGCGCCAGCGCCCCAGGCTTTATCGTTGCTTAAGGGAATGGAACAAGACGAGCTATCGACGATTTCTTTTGCTCCTTGTTTCGTGGGCATGTTCACCCTTGAAGGTCCAAGCAGTATCCCCGAACCAGGACATTTGGATGATGAGTTGCCTCAAGGGGTAGAGAGGGTGGTGGATCACCATAAGAAAGGTATCTCACAGTCCGTAACGGTCAGTGTGTATATGACAGGTGAGTGGTCAAAGAAGAATGAACAGTTCGAAGACAATGGGGTACTGAAAGAAATCCAAAAGGTGGCAGAACGTTACCTTGCAGAGGGAAGTGAGATTGCAGGAGCGGAGTTGAAACGTTGGAGATATGCAGAAGCAGAGACTGTGATCCGAAAGCCATTCATAGAAACGGGCTGCGATAACCGGATCATCATCTGCGGAGATGCGTTTCTCCGTGAACAAGATGAAGCGGGAAGAACACGCTTTGAGAGTGCCTATTTATCCGGCATTTCTGCAGGGGAAAGGGTAGCAGAGAAGCGGAAGGGAATATGATATACCCGCATAACGACCACATTCAGGACAAACACTACAAAGAGCTACATAATTCAATCGATAAGCGGGAGACATACGATGACGATACAATTGATCAAGGCAAGTAGAGAGCAGCTCGACACGATTATGGATGTGTATAGAAGATGCAAAAAAGATCTGGATGAAAAAGGAATGCTTCAATGGAATGACGAGTACCCGAGCAGGGAGTATTTTGAAGAAGTGATGGATAACGGGAATCTTTATGTGCTGATGGTGGACGGCGAAGTGGCGGGATCAGCTACTTTAAATGAGTGGCAGTCACCTGAATGGTCGGAAATTCCATGGGAACTTAAAGACGAATGGGTAATCCACGCTTTGTTTCTCGATCCGCTTCAGCAGGGGAATGGCCTCGGTAAGATTTTCATGGAACAATGTGAGGAGCTGGCAGGTGAGAAAGGATACAGGAGTATCCGGTTGGATGCCTACTCAAGGAACACAGGAGCGAAGGCTCTTTATGAGAAAATGGGATATGAATACCGTGGCTCCGTCCATTTCACCACAAAGCCTGAGGGACACCAGGAATACCGATGCTATGAGAAAGCCGTGACTCTCTAGAATTCAACGGTTGTTCAAATGTACCAAGGAAAAAGGTATGGGAAAAATGGTATACTTGAAGGTACAGTATGCGCTGAATAAGATAGTAGGGAAGCGATTATATTGACACCGATTATGGATGAGGCGAAAGTCTTCATTGAACAAATGTATAAAGAACTGGATAAAAGCGAAGCAGACATCACGTTTCGTTTACAACAAATAGAAAATGAACTAGCGACAGAAGGAACCTATACCCATACAAAAGAAGAGCTTTCCTTTGGCGCAAAGCTGGCCTGGAGAAACAGCAACCGCTGCATCGGCCGCCTGTTCTGGAATTCCTTGAATGTGTTGGATGAGCGGGAAGCAGATACGGAAGAGGAGGTGTTCCAGGCACTTGAGCGGCATTTGGAATTTGCGTCGAACGGCGGCAGGATCCGTCCAACAATCACGGTATTCAGATCATCACACCCGAATAAGCCTGACATACGGTTATGGAATCATCAACTGATCCGGTATGCAGGTTATAAGGAAAATGGACAGTACATCGGTGACCCCCATTCCACTGAATTCACACGGAAATGCCAGGAGCTTGGATGGAAAGGAGAAGGGACGGACTTTGACGTTCTTCCGTTCGTCGTGCAGATTGGGGAAGAGGCTCCGAAACTACGGGAAATCGAGCCATCTCTTACACTGCAGGTATCTCTCCGTCACCCCGAATTTGATTGGTTCCGGGATCTCGGGCTGAAGTGGTATGGAGTCCCGATCATTTCTGACATGGAAATGAAAATTGGCGGAATCTCCTATAAGGCGGCCCCGTTCAACGGCTGGTATATGGAAACGGAAATCGGAGCGCGAAATCTTGCGGATGAAAACCGCTACAACCTCATTCCGAAAGTGGCCAGCTGCATGGGACTGGATACATCGAGAGCCGCCACATTGTGGAAGGACAAGGCCCTGATCGAATTGAACATTGCTGTGCTTCACAGCTTTAAAGAAGATGGAGTAAGCATTGTGGACCACCATACGGCTGCTCAGCAATTCCGTCTGTTTGAAGAAAACGAGGAGAGAGCTGATCGTGAGGTAACCGGGGACTGGACATGGTTGATCCCGCCTGTTTCACCGGCGACGACTCATATTTTTCATAAAGAATATGGGAATGCGTGGAACGCGACCAATTATTTCTATCAGGATAAACCATACTGAAAAAAGCTGTTTTCTGTGAATGTGCAGAGAACAGCTTTTTTTATGAGTCAAAGAGTAAAAGGCGGTCGCTTTGATACTTCATAATATTGAAACCAGAATCTGAACTCATCAAACAATACCCGGCCATCGAATGTAAAGTTCTCAAAGAAATCCTCGAGTAATTCGGTGTCGGCATCATCCATGATTCCAGTGACATAAAGGGGTGTCTTGAATCGTTTATATAAATCCTCATATCCATAGAAGCTGAACAGATCTTCCAGTTGTTCTTCATTCATGGTATCACCTTCCTTACTGTTAGGATTTCAATTCTTTCTAAAAATATCCATAAAAAAACAGCATCGGAGGGAGTCCGTGCTGTTTCCGTCAGGATTTCAATTCGGTGTATACGACCAGACGCTTGCTGTAATTTCGTGCAGAGTGATCAAAGTCTCCTGTACAGGTGATGAGATTGAGAGAGCTTGCAGCTGAATATCCAAAGATTGATTTCAAGGGAGCGTCGTCCCAAGGATATTCTTTCTTGTCTATAACAACAAATGTCCTCTTTTCTCCAGCTTTATTTTTTACCGTGATTTCGTCCCCTTTTGAAAGCTTGTTCAGCTTATAAAATACCGCTGGACCATTCCGGCTGTCCACATGCCCGCCGATGACGGCATTACCGGGTTCACCAGGCTTGTATCCGCCCTGATACCAGGCGGTCGTCTTAAAGCTTTCAGTAACGGCCATCTCACCATTTTCCTTTAATCCTACCGATTCAATGGATGTGGAAACACCAATGGCAGGGATTTCAATGGTAGCGGGTACGATTCCACTTCTTTCATCTTTAATGATGGTATCTGCAAATGGAGAAGGGGAGGTTGTGGTACTGGCCATCTGAGTTGTCGGCATTTCCTGCTTCTCTGCTGTTTGCGTAGCTGCTTGATGATCTCCTGTAGAAGTTGAACTAATTCCAGCAGAACAGGCAGAAATGGGCAATAGTACAAGCACAAGAAGTACAACCCTCATAGTATACATTATGTGAAGCCACTCCTTTCATCTTCACACTGGGGGACGGACCTTTAATAGGTCCGTCCCTCTCATGTTAAAGATTATTGTTTGTGTGAAGCGTATTTTTTCATTCCAAGTGTTGTTCCACCCGCGATGATGAGAAGGGCTGCAAGAAGGAATTCGAATGGGAATTCGTTTTCGTCAGCGGTTCCACCCATACCCGTATTAGGCATTTCTGAAGGCATGTTGGCTTTGAATTTATCAGGGAATTGATCAGCGAAAGCTCCTGATAAACCTTTTGCCGGGTTTAACATATGCTCATACGCCATGCGGATGCCATCCCATGCTTTTTCATAGTCACCTGCTGCGTAGCTGTCGAATGCGCCAGTCAGTTGCTCTACGTGCATTTGAAGACCGTCTGCAAGGGCATCGGATTTCAAACGTCCGTCTGTGGCTGTTTCTAGGAATTTAGAGAATTCAGCACGGTATCCATCAAGATTTTTAATCGCTTCTTTTTTGGCAGCTTCATCTTCAGCACCCGTTGCTTTTACATAGTCCACGAAGAATCCGATATGCTTCGTCCACATTTCTTTGAATTGGTTACCGGCCTCTTCACCATATACTGATGCGATGGCTGCTGAAAGATCTTCCGTGTTGGCATTCAGCGCATTAACCGAAGCGTCAAAGTCTTTTGAACCATCAATTCCATTTTGCATGGCCATCGTCGCAAGAGCAGCATGCTCGGTTAACAGATGGTTAAGAGTAGAGCGTAAGTCCGTTGCCGGAGTCACCGCCATCGTGTTTTCGAATTTGTCCGGATATTGGTCTGTGATGGCACTGGATAATCCTTTTGATACCATGGCCATATGGTTGATCGCTTCACGCTCATATTCGTAAGCCTTTTCATAGTCTCCTGCAACATAACTATCAAATGCACCAATCAGCTGGTTGATATGCATTTGAAGACCTTCTGCCAGACTATCCGATTTCAAACGTTCACCCGTTGCCGTTTCTAGGAAATTAGAGAACTCTTCTTTATATCCCGCGAGATTCGCAAGGGCTTCGTCTTTCGCTGCTTGATCATTAGCTCCGGTAGCTTTTACATAATCCACGAAGAATCCGATGTGATTCGTCCAGATTGTGTTGAACTGGTTTCCGGCTTCTTCACCGTATACTGAAGCGATGGCTGCCTTTAAGTCTGCCGCGTTATCATTTAAAGCACCGGCTGCTGCGTCGAAATCTTCTGCTCCTTCAGCTCCGCGTCTCATTGCTTCGACTGCTAAGTATGCGTGCTCGGTAAGTAAGCGATCCAATGTTGTTCTTAATTCTCCTGCCGGTGTATCCACTTTGGCATCATGAGAATGATCTTCACCGTTATGTGCTGATACTGCACCTGCAGTCGGAATCAATAATGTCATACTTAATGGGACGGCTAAATAACTTTTTTTCATTTTCATAATGGAATCTCTCCTTTTGTTTTTTTATATTTTCATAGAGCTAACGACAGAAGTTGAAACATGGATCACTTTTTTTAAAACTTTTTCTATTCTTTTTAATTAGGTTAAAAGTAGGGTGATAGATGTAGAATGGATCTAGCTTCTTTTACTATGTAATCCTTTTTAAAAAAAGTAGAATGGAAATAAGTAAAACATTTGTTTATTATTTGTATAACTTCTGTTACATAGGACTTAATTCCCTAGTTCGAATATCTCAAACATTTCGATAGGCGAAAATATTTAAGCCCGTGATAGATAAGCCATAAAAAAAGCCCAGCAGTATAGGACTGCTGGACGAAAAAACATTTATGAAACTTTTTTATATTTCCGAGGCTAACACGATGTCTCCCTGGGGAAGCTGGCTATTGGCATCCGGTTCCAGGGTGATGGCCACCGTATCCCAATCCTTCTTCGTGAATTCTTCATTGAATTTAAATACAACAGAGCCTTTGCCATCCTTACTAGTGACAAATGTGCCGGCACGCTCCGGCTTATCATCCTTTATGAGCCATACCTGATACACTTCTTCATCTGAAAGGTCCTGAAGCTCCGAAGCCTGGACGACCATGCTCGTTTGTGTACCTTGCTTGATGATGCTGGCGGTTCCCTTAGCGTTGCCGTTGACGGCGGCGAGGTCGACGTATTGGACGACCTGATCGATTGTAGCTTGTTCTACGACTTCTTCCTGATCCTCGAGCTGTGTAAATAGATAAGCATTCCCGATGAGGGAAAGAGCTAATGCTGCCGCGACAGAAGGAAGGAACCACGAGTTTTTCTTCTTCGCTTTCTTGATTGGTTCAACGCCTGCCGATTTCTCATCAGCCAGAATATGAGCGAAAACACGGTCTTCCAAGTCTTTTGGAGGTTCCACAACATCAGAGGCGAAAGGCATGAATTCTATTAGCTGTTCCAATTCATGGAGCTCTTCCTGACACTGGGCGCAGCTCTTTAAATGTTTCTCAAATTGAGCTTTCTCAAGTTCAGATAAATGTCCGTTGTAGTAATCCAGTAATTGATCGCATGGTTGTGTTGTCATTCAAATGTACCTCCTTTCCCTTTTAAACACGTGTGTAAATGTTTCAGGGCTAAGCGGATTCTTCCTTTGACTGTTCCGAGTGGAGTATCTGTGGACTCAGCAATGGATTGTTGAGTCAATCCTTTAAAGTAGAATAATTGCACGATTCTTTGCTGGTCGTCCTTCAATGTTTGGATACAATCCCTGATGGCTGTTCCTTTTTCTTTCCACTCCAGTTGATCGGCGGGAGTTTCATAGGAAACCTGAAGGGAGTCTTTCTCTATATATTCAACCGATTCATGTTTTTTTCGTCTGCGTAGCGCATCAAGGCACGTGTTCCTCGTCATCGTCAACAGCCATGACGAAAACTTTCCTTTGGTGTGGTCATATGGAGAGTGCTTTTTCCACAGCTTCATGAAGACCTCCTGGATCACTTCCTCAGCGATTTCGCGGTCTCCAGTCATTTTGTATGAGAATGAATAGATCAGTTTTTCATATTGCTGATAGAGATGTCGTAATGCAGTCGAGTCTTTTGCCAAAACTTGTTGATATAGTTTTATATCCTGACGATCATCGGGCATAATACGCTCCTTATCTTTGACATATAAAATAAGGATACTAGACAACGGAGTAGAACTCAATTTTAATAAGCTAACGAGAGGAATAAGAATTTGGATCACAAATGTTTGAAGAAAATGTTAGTGGGGTAAATAGGGGGTTTTGTGTGAGAGGATAAAAAAATCCCCCAATCAAATGGGGGATGGTTTCTGCTTATTTTACTTTTTGCAATTTGTGGATCACGGATAGAGAACGTCCTGTTCCGATTGCCACAGATTCAAGCGGGTTCGGAGCTAGATGAACCGGTACAACGATCTCCTGGCTCAACCAATCCTGAAGTCCATTCAGAAGGGATCCACCACCTGTTAAGATGACCCCGCGGTCAACAATGTCCCCACTTAATTCTGGAGGACAATTTTCCAATGTTGCACGGATGGTCTCTAAAATGTGTAGAAGAGACTCTTTCAAGGCATTCTGGATTTCATTTGATGAAAGTTCAATCGTTTTTGGAAGACCTGTGACAAGATCACGTCCACGAATATCCATCGTTCTTTCTTCATGCTCGATAAGTGCTTGACCTACCTCGATTTTCACTAATTCTGCCGTTCTTTCACCGATCAGCAGATTGTAGCGTTTACGCACGTATTGAACGATATCTTCATCCATTTGGTCTCCGCCGATACGGATCGTATTACAAGATACAACGCCTCCGTAAGAGATGATCGCCACTTCCGTCGTACCTCCGCCGATATCAACGATGACGTTGGCAACAGGCTCGCCTACTGGCAAATCTGCACCGATCGCGGCAGCGACAGGCTCTTCAATAAGGGTCACGGATTTCGCTCCGCTTCCTCTCACCGCATCCTGAATCGCTCTTCTCTCAACACTTGTCGCACCAGATGGCGTACATACAACAACCGTAGGCTTACGGATAGAGAATCCAAGTTTTTTACTCGCTTTTTTCATGACTTGCTTCAGCATTTCAGTTGTCACATCAAAGTCGGCAATCACACCGTCTTTAAGAGGGCGCACAGCCACAATTTTGCCTGGTGTTTTCCCGATCATGCTTTTGGCTTCGGTTCCAACAGCTAATACCGTTTTGTTTTCAGTGTCGATGGCCACAACAGATGGCTCGTTAAGTATAATTCCTTTATTTTTACTATAAACAAGTATATTTGCAGTTCCTAAATCGATCCCAATTTCAGAGTTTGATAACATCAGTATTCCTCCAACTATAAGAATTCTAGACAGTATAACCTTCTATACAGTATAGGAGATTTTCGGGGGTTGTGTAGGTGGAGATATTTACCACCGACATATTGTTACAAAGTATGACAGAAGTGAAAGCGCCAATCAAAAAATAAAAAGTCTTCATACAGGGGTTTATTATACCCTGGTATGTATAAGAGGGCGGACCTTCCTTTATTGTTCGTTAAAAAAATTTAAACGTTCTGTAATAATAATATGGGGTTATATTAACTAGTCATAAAGAGTGGGGAAGGGAGTCGTAGGGGAATGGTGTGAGGTAATTACCGGAATATAGGAGATTGATTGGTGGTTTCGTGGGCATTTCTATACCTAGGTAGCGGAGGAAACCTCATTTATCAGCGGAATGTAGGTTATATCAGCGAAAAACTATATTTATCAGCGAAATTTCCGATATATCAGCGAAAATCCTAATTTATCGGCGAGCCATCCATTTACCCTTCAATTTTTAAAAAAGAGAATGCCCCATCACGAGGCATTCTCCCAATCTATTAAAGTGTAAATCGCTCCAGTTGTTTCTTCATTTCCGTGGTCATCTTGTTCAGCTCGCCCACTTGCTCATTCATACGTTCAAAGTAACGAAGCTGTTCTTCTGTAGAAGACGAGATTTCTTCCGTACCGGCGGCGGTTTCTTCCGTGATGGCCGAAATGTTTTCGACGGCGGCAATCACCTGATTGGTCCGCTCGGAAGAGGCATGCATCCCGGTTTCAAGCTTGGACAGATTATCAAAGATCGTAGAAACATTACCGGAGATCTCTTCAAAAGCCCGCTCCGTCAAGCTCATGGAATCCACCTGCTGGTTAGAAAGAGTCTTCCCTTTTTGGGAAGCATCCATAATCGAATGGATGCCCTGTTTGATGTTCCCAACCATACTACCGATGCGCTCGGTGGCAACGGAAGAGTCTTCAGCAAGCTTACGCACTTCCTGGGCCACGACGGCGAAACCTTTCCCTGCGTCGCCGGCACGGGCGGCTTCGATGGCTGCATTCAACGCAAGTAGGTTCGTTTGATCGGCAATTTCTTTTACCGCCTGGGCGGCATCCTCAATTTCCCCTGTATATTGGGCGAAGGATTCAACGGACTCCATGATGGAGGACGATGATTCAGCGATCATTTCGGCAAACTCCTGTTGCTGATTTAAAGACGTACGACCGTTCCCGACAGATGAAAGGGCCACTTTACTGCTCTCGGATGATTCGACGCTCTGTTCGACAGTCTGAGCGAAATCATCGCCCATCACCGCCATAAGAGCAGCGGTGGATTGGATATCCTCAGAAATCGATTGACTTCCTTTCGCAAGTTCTTCAGTGGAAAGTGCCACCTGATTGCTGCTTTCCGTCAGACTTGTCATCTGTGTGCGCACATCCTGGGTGAACCGTTCGACATTGGTTCCGATGTCATGGACGGATTGAACCGTACTTCGCAGATTTTCGACCATATGCTGAAAGGCTGTTTGGAGCTTATCCACTTCGAATCGGCTGTTTTTCTCCTTGACCGAATCGATCGTGATCGTTAAATCTCCATTAGCCATCTTTTCAGCATTATCCACCATCCGGTTCAGTGGTTTGACAATTCTTCGGCTGAGCAGGTTCGATGCTGCCAGAGAGAGAAGGACCGTCACGATAAAACCGATGATGGAGGCCCAGACGATAAATTGGATCTGACTCTTATTTTTTTCTAGTAAATCTTCATACCATTCGTTTGTTTGCTTATGCAATAGATACATGTCGTTCAAAACACCGGAAATTCGTATCGACTGCCGTTTGATTTCCGCTTTGTCCATTTCGCTGAGAGCATTGTCCGATGCCGATTTCAGATCGGTGAATTTAGACTCTATGGAAGAAAGAGTCTGTTTTTGGTTTTTTACTGAAATGAGTTTCTTCAGGTCGGTGATTTGAGCAGAGGTTTGTTTTAGCAAACTTTCGACCATTTGCTTATTTTCCTCTGTTGAGTTCACCGAATAATTCGATAGGGCCTGCTTCGTCACGATGAGATCCCCGCGCAAGGTTTCAGTCTCGAGCAGCACCTCTACATCGTCTTTGGTGGAATTTTGCAGGGAAACCAATTGTGAAACGATATACCCAATGATGATGGTTGATAGGACAAGGGGGATCAACCCCAAGATCAATAAACGTTTTTTTAATGCCATGACATTACTCCTTAAGTAGATTTATTGCATGTTGACGGTAATATCACCAGAGATGATTTTGTTTTTAGCGTCTTCCAGTTTTTTTGTTTCTTCCGGTGAAAGACTCACGACACGGATCGGGGCAAGTCCGACACCGTCTTCTTTAATGCCCAGTTCATAGGCATGCTGAGAAATTTTTTGTTCGTTCATAAGTTCCTCTGTTATGTTGAAAACAGCGTTGTCGATTTTTTTGACCATGGAGGTGACGACGGATTTTTCAGCGATGAAATACTGATCTGAATCGACCCCTCCCGATAAAATGCCTGCTTTCTGAGCAGCTTGTATCGCACCGACACCAGTAAAACCGGCGGCAGGATAAAGAAAGTCGGCACCCTGTTTCATTTGCTTCTCAGCGAGGGTCTTCCCTAAACCGGCGTCACCAAAGTTGTTGGCCGTATCTTTTATAATATTAATAGAAGGATTGATATACTTCGCTCCCTGTATATAGCCTTGTTCAAAGCGCTGTATGACGGGAACATCGGCTCCACTGATGAATCCGATCGTACCTGTCTTTGATTTCATTGCGGCCACCATACCGAGAAGGAAGCTTCCTTCATGTTCTTTAAACGTAATGGATGTAATATTATCGAGTTCTGAAAAACCGTCGATCAAAAGGAATTTTTGATCGGGATTTTCTTCTGCAACCTTTTCAAGGGCATCCTGGATGGAGAATCCAAGCCCGATGACAAGTTCATGATCCTGATCGACAAGCTCCTGTAGGGCTCCTTCGAAATCCCCGTCCGGCGCTTCCCGATAATCAAATATAATCCCCAACTCATCACGGGCACGTTCAAGGCCCCTGAAGGCGGAATCATTAAAAGAACCATCCCCAAGACCCGTGTCCGAGAGAAGAATTCCGATACTATGCTGCTTTTCTTTGCTGGTTTCTTTCGTCATAGGCGAAGAACACCCTGCCATCAAAAGCATGACAAGAAGAAACATACTCACTATTTTTTTCAAACCGTAACCTCCAAAAATAAAAATGATAAGACACTTCACATGTCCGTACCTCTGTATTATCGGAGGGACGGACCTATTTTGAAGGGGGGAGGTGAAAAAAGGGAAGAAGGTTGTGATTTTGGTTGATGGGTGTGGATGATAAGGGGGGATCATAGCTCTTGGAGGGGGATAACGGCGGAATCTGAATTTTAACGGCGGAATTCTGGATATATCGGCGGAAATGGTAATTTAACGGCGAAATCCCGAATATAACGGCGAAATGTCAATTTTAACGGCGGAATCCAGGATATAACGGCGAAAATGTTAATTTAACGGCGGAATCCAGGATATAACGGCGAAAATAACAATTTAACGGCGAAATCCTGGATATAACGGCGAAATGTCAATTTTAACGGAGAAATCCCGAATATAACAGCGAACGCCGATTTCACCGCACAAAAAAAAGAGATGCTCACAACAAGCATCTCTTTCAAAACTAATACGCTTTCCGGAAGAACTCCGCCAGCTCTTCACTATGTTTCTTTCGTGCTTTACGGTGTTCGGCACGATTTTTGGCTGTTTCGTTCAGCCATTTTTCTTCTTCCGTTTCCGGTACGACTTCAGGGATGACGGCGGGTTTATTTCCTTCCAGTGCGACAAACGTCAAGAAGGAAATGGCAGCCACATTGGTTTCGCCTGTCAGAAGTACCTCCGATGTCACCTTCACACAAATCTCCATCGAACTCCGCCCGGTATAAGTGACGATAGCTTCCAATGTAACGGCGTCACCGACCTTTATGGGCTGAAGGAAGTCGACGGAATCAGTGGAAGCCGTTACGACGGGCTTACGGGCATGACGGGTGGCTGCAATCGAGGCCACATCGTCTATATAGGCCATCAGTTTTCCACCAAACAGCGTGCCGTGATGGTTCGTGTCCGGGGGAAGAACGTGGGTCGTTTTACTAGTTTTGGTTTCTTTCATGGTCTTTTTTTCTCTCAATGGTTTCACCTTCCGTATTCAATGTGCAAAAAGGTTGCTACCTTATACTATTCACAAAATGGCACCGGAAGAAACCTAAATGAGAGAAAAAGTTATAGAAATATACTAATGATGATGGCTGTAATAAAGCTCGCAAGCGTTCCTGCAATGATGGCTTTCAAGCTTAGTTTGGATACCATCGGACGTTGGGTAGGCTCTAATGAACCCAATCCGACGATCAGCTGACCGATGGAAGACAGGTTCGCAAAGTTGCATAGAGCCACTGAAAGGATCGCAACCGTTTTGGGTGACA
The DNA here is from genome assembly GCF_044542955.1 of Rossellomorea sp. NPDC077527. NCBI lineage: Bacteria > Bacillati > Bacillota > Bacilli > Caryophanales > Bacillaceae > Rossellomorea > Rossellomorea sp. NPDC077527. Next base: position 260,525 of record NZ_JBITVL010000001.1, read on the forward strand.
AGTCGTTCATGATTCCTGACAGCTCTTTGTATGCCACAAACTCATTGACAGACAGCTTTGTTCCGATGATGGAAGCGGCACGGAATGCTTCGTCCATCGGGATGCCGACTAGGAGTGCCAGTGGATAGAATACATAACCGAATACCGTTGAAAGACTCGTATCGACTAATCCGAGTAAACCATTTACAGCGGCAAGAATCCCGATGAATGCAATCAGTAGTCCACCGATGTTGATGGCCAGTTGCGTTCCACTCAGTGCGCCTTCTGAGATCGCTTCAAATACGTTTGTATGAGTAGTTTTCCCTAATGAAATATCTCCATTGGTTTGGGATTCTTCTGTTTCAGGCTCGATGATCTTTGAAATGACAAGAGAAACGATGGGAACACTGAACACTGAGAGAAGCAGGAATTTCATGTCGATTCCCATCAATGAGTATCCAATCAGGATGGCCCCGCTTGCTGAAGCAGTTCCCCCTACCATGACGGCAAATAGTTCGGAACGGGTCAGCTTCGCTAAGTAAGGCTTGATCAATAATGGGGCCTCAGCCAATCCGAGAAACGAATTCCCGATCGCATTAAATGATTCAACCTTCGTCGTGCCAAGGATTTTCCCCAGTCCAATTCCGATATATTTAACGAAAAACGGGATGATCCGTAAGTAATAAAGAGCTGAGATCAAAGCTGAAATGAAAATGATCGCGCCTAATACATTGATGGCGAAAACAAATGAAATATTCGTCCCTTTTTCAAAAAAACCACCAAAAACAAACATGATTCCCTCATTACTGTAATCGATGACTTTCTGGACTCCAAGGGATGCTTTCTTCAATACGGTTTGCCCAAAGGGAACCTTTAACACAAAAAGCACAAGCAGAAATTCAAGGCAGATGCCGATGACGATCGTGCGCCATTGAATGGCAGAGCGATTGCTGCTCAAAAGCCATGCCAGGAATATAACGCCAAGTAACGATAAGATGCCAAACACTAAACTCACAATACCAATCCTCCAAAAGTGGTTTCTTCACCGAATCCTCAGATGTATGTCGTATGATGTCAGACTTCTTGAAAAATCAAAATAAAAAAGTGCATGAAGACTTTCTCTACTACACATAGGGAAAGTCTCCATACACTTCTAGATCGCATATAGACTTTCCTTATAGTCCAGCAATTTACGGCTGCCAGGTAGAGACTTATGGTCCATATCACCATAGATATATAAGGAATTCGTATGAAGTTATTTTCAAAATATGTTCTTTACTTTATCACAGGATGAAAGCCCCCCACAACCGTTTTTTCAAAAAGATAAGGTTGGAAAAACGTGGTGCTCCATAAGAACCATTTTTAACAAAATTCCGAAAATAATAGAGTGCTAGGGAATGGCTGAAATAAAAAAGGGACGGACCTTCATTCCTATGACCAGGTCATAGGAATCGAGGTCCGTCCCTCTCATTTTATTTAGTGCGTTCTAGTAGATTTGCAAGAACGTGTTTTTTGTAGGATTCGACATAGCGTTCTTCGTAACGGCGTACGCCTGCTTTTTTTAGCTCTTGTACGTACCAGCCTTTGCTTCCGATATGCATTGAAATAAACATCCTTTCTTTGCGTAGTATTGATTGGAATCTCCGACTAACTCTTTACGAGCTACGATAAGATTGCTTACGGTTGTACATTGTAACATCTCACTTTTTATGGGGAAAGGGGGTAAACGGAATTTTTCGGATTCATCCTTTTCTGAAAATTTCTTAGAAGAAAAATAAAATTTTTTTATAAAAAAAGTGATCCAAATATGAACCACCTTCGTTAGCTTGGTGAAAATCGGATGCATGGTGGGTTTTTAGAGTGATTATCGAAAAGTGTGCCAGGTACAATCAATTCTTTTTGTGCCAGGTACAACAGATACGGCACCACCCCCAAAAAAACATTTCAGCATCCGCTATTTGAATCGGAAGGAGGTGACAAGACGCAGTGCAAAAACGCCTAATTCAGGCTTTGCTTTTTCTTGGAGTCATCAGTATTCCAACCTTTGCTTCAGCAGAGGGAGGGCTTCTCTCTAATGTGACGGATGAAGTCAATACTGTCACTGACACCGCAACAACGACTGTGAATAATGCCGTGTCCGCTCCTGACGAGGAGAAGGACAAGCCTTCTGAGGATGGTCATCAGTCGAATGGAAATGTCCTTTCCAATACGATTGATTCGGTGACAGATACGGTCGATGAGACGACAGAATCGGTTACAGGCACAGTGAACAACGCAATGAAAACCGTAGGAAACACAGCGAACAAGACCGTTGAGAACACGACAAAGCCAGTTACAGATATCGTAGGGGACTCAGCGGCTCCTGTAACGGAAACGGTGAACAACACTACCAAGGCCGTTACAAATACCGTTGAACAAACAACGAAATCTGTAACCGGTACAGTGGATTCAACGACGAAGACGGTCACCAATACGGTGGAAAAGACAACGGAACCCGTGACCGACGCATTGTCAGATGATGAACCTTTATTGGAAGTAGACCTGTCCGATGATCCTGAAGTGAAAGTGAATACAGGGGTCGTTGATGTGGAAGTTTCCAAAGATCCACAGGTCAAAGTGGATACCGGTGTAGTCGACGCCGATGTTTCAAAGGAACCAGCTGTTAAAGTGGGCGTTGAAACAGAAGTGCCCGAGGGGCCTTTGAACGACACAGAGGATGTCGAAATGGAGAGAGAAGAAGTTCAGGAGGAACCGATCAGAGAAGTTACGGTCGAACCTGATAAGATTTCCAATAAGATAAGCAAAGCAAAAAGACTAAGTAAAACCATACTTACAAAACCGGTTAAAGTTGAGGAAAAGGAAGCCGTTAAGATGGCAGAACCTAAAAATCAGAACGAACATCCTTTTCCACCCCGTAAAAAGATGGAACCGGTCCTGATGACAACTTCAATGAACTCACCAAGTCAGTCTTCCAGTACTGGTGGAATGAGCAGTCAGGTAACAGGATCAACTTCTTTATGGGTTGTGTCGGAGCAGTATGCAACGGCCGTCAACTTCCAAAAAGCCAATATGTATGAGAAAAAGAATCTCTACTATGATCAGTGGTTAAACGCACCACCGTCCCAACCACCTCAAGATTCTCTTCTTTTCAAAAGTATATAAGCTTAAAAACTTTTAAAAGGAGAGAAAAATAAAATGAGAAAAAGCGTATTTAGAACATTGGTTATGACAGGTGGATTAGCAGCAAGTCTTGCTATCGGAGGTCACACAAGCTTAGCGGCAGGGAATGATTCACTGCTAAACAGCAATGATGGATTATTGGAAAACGTCAACATCCTTGATTCCGAAGATGGTTTATTGAATGGACTTAACATCGGTGGATCAGACAAAGAATCGAGTACGGATGCCAATGCTGATGCAAACGTCGTAAATGAAACGGTTGTAGATGAAGAGAATGATTCTGTTACGACTAACAATGGTGCAGAAGCAACTTCAGATGTGAATGCAAACGTTGAAGGAGAAGACGAGTCGGCAAAAGTGAATGCAGACACAGACGCTGGAGTCATGAATGATACAATGGTGGAAGAAGATTCAGCGACTTCTAAGACTGAAGCTGGAGCATCACAAGATGTCAACGCAGCAGTTGAAGGAGAAGACGAATCGGCAGAAGTGAATGCAGAAACTGGCGCTGGAGTCATGAACGAAACAATGGTGGAAGAAGATTCAGCTACTTCCAAGACAGAAGCGGGAGCATCTCAGGATGTCAACGCAGTTGTTGAAGGAGAAGATCAATCGGCAGAAGTGAATGCAGAAACTGACGCTGGGGTCATGAACGAAACAATGGTAGAAGAAGATTCAGCTACTTCTAAAACAGAAGCGGGAGCATCTCAAGATGTAAATGCAGCAGTTGAAGGAGAAGACGAATCAGCAGAAGTGAATGCTGATACGGACGCTGGAATCATGAACGAAACGATGTACAGTGAAGAAGATGATTCTTTCACATCCATGACTGAAGCAGGAGCATCCCAAGATGTAAACGCAGCGGTTGAAGGAGAAGACAGATCAGCAGCAGTAGACGCTATGACCGACGCTGGAATCATGAACGAAACAATGTACAATGAAGAAGATGATTCTTATACTTCTAAGACTTCAGGGAACCTTACTTCTGGTCTGAATGCTTCTGCATCTGATGAAGAGAATGAAGTAATGGCTGATGCTATGACTGATTCCAATGTATGGGTGATGACAGAAAGCAGTGAAGAAAACGATTCTTCTAAAACGTTCATCGGTACTGAATCTGCAAATGGTCTAGTACTTGGAACAATGGACAAAGAAGATGGAGATTCTTCTCAGGTAGAAGCAATGAACGATACTTCTGTCATGACGACGGTTGAAAACAGTGACGACTATTCCAAGTTCGAAGCGAATGCAGCGAACAACCTGATGCTTGGTGCAATGACGAACGATGAAGATAACGAATCTGCTGCTACTGTCATGAACGCAGTGGAAGCAGGACTATGGGCTGAATCAATGGATTCTGAAGAAGAAGAGTATACAAGTGCCGGATTAAATGCGGGTACAGATACTGCTCTTGGATTCTTATCTTCTGACGAGGACAATGAATCTTCTCTTCTATCAAACCTTGGTGTAAATGCAGATGCAAGCTACACTCAATGGGAAAATGAAGAGTCTTCAGATTCAGAATTCAACCTTGGACTTTCGACAGATCTTGGTCTAAATACAATGCTGCAGTCTGACGATGAAGGAATTGATCTAGGACTGTAATAGAAAAGAAAAGGAATGATCCATCTCGGATCATTCCTTTTTTTAATGAGCAGCTTTCTTCAGTTCCAAATTTTCTTTCTCAAAACGCTCAAACATGATAAAGAAAAGTCCGGCACTCACAAGAGCTAGAATCGACAAGATGATAAACGTCCAATCATACCCTACATAAAGAGACAGGGTGATGGAAAGAGGTGCAATCGTTCTTGCAATCGTAAAACGCAGGCTCGCTGCGGCAAAATACTGCCCGCGCATATGCTCCGGTGCAAGCTTTGATACAAAACTCTGTTGGATACCGGCAGTCATCAGCTCTGCAAATGTGAACACCGCCATACTGATCACAAACATCCATACGGAACTCGTTTGACCAAACATAAAGATCGAAACCGCATAAATGACAGAAGACAGAATGAACACATTACGCTCACGGAATTTTGTGATCCATCGTGTAATGACCACTGTAAGAAGAGCCACCAGAAATCCATTTTCCGACAGGATCAAACCGAATACTTGCTCACTCACGAGTGTCAATGACCAATCCCCAAAGCTGAACAGAGTGGCTTTATCCATCACATCTTTTATATATACAGGAATCAAGAGGTCTAATTGCATGAACGTTTGACCTACCAAAACCCCGGCTAAAATAAACAATAAAAACGTTTTATCTTTAAAAATAACGCTGTAATCCTTAAACTGATCCGTCATCACACTATGCCAAGCTTTCTTTTTTCCTTCTGTGACAAGAAGTTTATTCTTATCATCCGGCGCCGTTTCCCTCGTCATTTTGTATAAAAGAAGAGCTAAAAGCATGCATATAAGTGCGGCTGCGATCAATAATTGAAAGCGGTAATGAACGTAGAAAATGCCCCCTAATATCGGTCCGACGACAACAGCGATATTAATGGACGTGTAAAAGACGGCAAACACATGGCTTCGGTCCTTCTCATCCACCACATCGGCCACCATGGCTTGACTGGCCGGCCAATAAAATGAGCCAAACACACCAACCAAACTAAAGCAGATAAAGCCGATCATGGCAGAATCGAGCCAAGGTGAACTGGCAAGTCCGAAGATTAAAAAAGCAAAGCCTTGTCCGAACGCCGAAATGACCATCATCCGCTTACGTCCGAAGCGGTCCGCACAATAGCCTCCCATCAGATTCGCAACCACGGCGAATACTTGTGAAAGAACCAATAATAAACCTGCCGTCTGCTTTCCAAACGATTCAGTAAAATAAATCGTCAAAAACGGAAAGAACATCCAGAAGGTAATGTTAATCGCTGCTTCCCCAAACAGCCGGACCTTTAAATTACGGTCCCAATCCCTAATTCTCATCCCATTCCCTCCCCTTATGAAACTCTAGATGAACTAGATTATCATAGCCTGATGGGACAAATTTAACAAGACTCATTTACTGGTATTTGTAAAATATCCACTCAAGAAGGACATGAGTCCAAAGATACCAATTTCGATCCTTTGAATACATTGAATGTATGAATGATGAAAGGATCGGTGGACGGAGGTGATCGATAGACTAATTCTCATTACGGGAGTGTGGACCCAGGTTGTTGGAACTGTGATCGCTGCCATCGGTGAAACCATGATCATACGGGAAGAACGTTTGGAACTGGAGCCTATCGGATATCGCTTGGTGTCAATCGGGAATGGATTCGAAGCGACAGGGAATTCCCTGCAGGCGGTAGGGGCGGAAAAGCTGTCAGATGGCTCCATTGGGGAGACCTATCGGGTGATTGGTGACTGGATTCAAGCAGCTGGGAACGTGACAAATGTCGCTGCCGCTGAAATTCAATTTTCCGGGAAAGAGCTGGAAGGGTTGAATCTGGATATCTTTGGAGATGTCGTTCAATCTGCCGGCGCGGGGCTTGAAGCATATGGAGCAACCTTGAGTCCGCGTGCCTATTCAAAGCTCCTCTCGTATGGAAATACACTTCAATCCCTGGGGGCAGCCCTTGAAGCGGTAGGGGAAGTATATATTTTGAAGGAAATGAAGGATATTGGGTTGCAGGTGACGACATTCGGGAGCTATGCCCAGGCAGCAGGAGCGACAATCGCTGCGATTGCGTTGACGAAGCAGTATGGGTAGTAGTGATTGTGGGTATTTTTCTCAGTGTTTAGTGGTTGGATGGGTGATTCGATTGGGTATGAGCCCGGAATTGCGTCATTTATCGGGTTTATTGCGTCAAATTTAAATTATTTGCGTCGTTTTTTTGATATTTGCGTCATTTTCTTAGGGGATTGCGTCAAAATAAGGTTTATTGCGTCATTTTACAAATGAACCCATTTGATTGAGCGCTCGGTCAAAAAAATTCAATCCAACTCACCCATCAAAAAACAAAACCCCCAAAAAGCAGCCAAGCCGCCTCCCGGGGATTCATCCTACATATTAAAACGCCCAACCGCCATCGCGGAATACTGCTTCAGTCGAGCCGTCTTCTTTTACTCCATCAATGTTCATCTTATCTGAACCGATCATGAAGTCAACGTGAGTGATACTATTGTTCAAGCCGTTTTTCTCAAGCTCTTCCTCACTCATTTTCTTCCCGCCTTCGATACAGAATGCATAGGCATTACCGATCGCAAGGTGGTTTGATGCGTTCTCATCGAATAATGTGTTGTAGAATAACACATTCGATTGAGAGATTGGTGATTGATGAGGCACAAGGGCGATTTCTCCAAGGTAGTGAGATCCTTCATCCGTATCGACAAGACGCTTCAGGATTTCTTCGCCTTCTTCAGCCTTTACGTCCACGATACGTCCGTTTTCAAAGGTGATCGTGAAGTTGTCGATCACGTTACCGCCGTAGCTAAGTGGTTTCGTGCTCGATACTGTACCGTTAACACCAGTTTTAAGAGGAACCGTAAATACTTCTTCTGTTGGCATGTTCGCCATGAAAGTTGTTCCTTCTTCGTTCACGCTTCCAGCTCCAACCCACAGGTGACCTTTAGGAAGCTCGATGGTAAGGTCCGTCCCTGGTGCTGTGTAATGAAGTTTTTGGTAGTTCTTTTCGTTCAAGTATTCCACTTTTTCGTGAAGGTTTGCATCGTGATCTTTCCAAGCTTGTACAGGGTCAGCTTGGTCGGCACGCACTGCTTTGAAGATCGCGTCCCATAATAGATCTACTTGTTCTTCTTCAGAGGCATCTGGGAATACTTTGGCAGCCCAGTCTTTAGAAGGAGCGGCCAGTACACACCAGCTGACTTTGTCCGATTGAATGAACTGACGGTATTTGGACATCGCTTTACCTGCAACCTTCTGGAAGTTTGAGATGCGTTCAGGATTTACCCCTTTTAAAAGGTCAGGGCTTGATGAAACGATGCTCATGAATGCCGCTCCGCCTTCAGCAAGCGTTTCTACTTCACGTGCTTTCCACTCAGGGAACTCCTGAAATGCTTCATCCGGGGCAAGGTCATATTTTGTGCGGTTGACGAAATCGTCGCTCCAATTCACATAAACATGCTTTGCTCCGACTTCATAGGCTTTTTTTACTACTAAGCGTACGAATTCTGCGGAATCAAGGGATGTGTTGATCACAAGGGTTTGACCCTTCTGGACGTTCACTCCGACTTCTACGGCTAGACTTGCGTATTTCTCAAGATTTTGTTGGAAATTAGTCATATGTATTCTCCTTTTTTTCAGAATGTTCTATTACATTCTTATTGTATCAGTGCCGGCACCGTTTGCAAGTGTTTACACCTATGTTTGTATTCTGTGTAAAAGTGGAGGAAATAATTTGGCATCGAGGAAAGATTGTGAACGTTCTATGGCATTGAATCAAGAATCATAGCCTGATTTCGGACAACTATTCTATAATGATGGGAGCGATATTTTATTCAAAAAAGGAGGTAAGGCATAATGCGGTGGAATGTCCTATTATTACGAATGGCTGCCATTTATGGGTTTATCGGAGCATTTCTCGGGTCTCATATGGCAGGAGCAGGATCATATGCGTTCAAGCCGATTCACGCTCATATTTTAGTTGTGGGATGGTTGAGTTTATTTGCGTATTCTTCCTATTACCGCTCCTATGATGTACCGAAATCTTCTAAACTGGCATTTGCCCATGTGTGGACGGCGATCATTGGTTCGGTCGGGTTGACCGTCGGGATGTGGATGTATAATTTAAATCCATTCAACCTGCCATCAAGCTTCACAACGGTTTTCTACATTGTCGGAGGAAGTACTCTATTACTTAGCTTTTTCTTATTTGTGCTTATGACATTTACATATAGCGAGAGCAAGAAGTAATGGTCAGCTGCTGATAATTCGGGTTTTATCAGCAGCTGAATAAACCGCCAATAAAAAAACTCCTCACCGCAATTGGTGAGAAGTTTTTTCAGATGGACGATTCATCCTGTCCCTGCTCCTGGAAGAGGAACCGGTAATCCATTGGGTTCTGGATCAAATCGGCCAGGGTATATTCGTCCAGGACGGAGAGGTAGGCATTCAATGCTTTGCCGAGAACATGCTTCAATCCGCACACAGGCGTGATGATGCAGGAATTGTTCTTACTGTCGAAGCACTCAACAAGATGAAAGTCCTCTTCGGTCAGCCGGACGAGTTTTCCTATATTTATGTCTTCTGGGGACTTGGCAAGTTTGATTCCGCCGTTTCTACCTCTGATCGTTTCGATCATCCCCATTTTTCCGAGCTCATACGTCACTTTCATTAAGTGATTCTTTGAAATGCTGTACGCATCTGCGATTTCTTTTATATTAGAGAGTTCTTCTTTCGGTTTGGAAGCCAGGAAAATCAGGACCCTCAGTGAGTAGTCGGTGTATAAAGTTAGTCTCATGTATCTCACCTTTCCGTTCCGTTACCCCCATTATACAGAAGGAAGTAAGTTTGTGTCTAAATGTGACTGTTTTGTTAAAGATGTATTTTATATATTGCTTTAATAGCGGAAGAGGAGTAACTTAAATATGTATTAAAAATATATCTTTAGGGGTGACCAAAATGCTATCTCAAAAAACCATTGAAATCGTGAAATCAACTGCACCTGTCCTAGAAGTCAAAGGAACGGAAATTACGTCGACTTTTTATAAAAATTTATTTACCAATCATCCAGAGCTTTTAAATATCTTTAATCATGCCAATCAAAAAAAGGGAAGACAGCAGACGGCATTGGCCAATGCGGTTTACGCTGCGGCTCAGAATATCGATAAGCTCGAGAGCATTCTTCCTGTTGTGAAGCAGATTGCCCATAAGCATAGAAGTTTAGGTGTGAAGCCAGAGCATTATCCGATCGTAGGGGAGCATCTTCTTCAAGCGATCAAGCAGGTTCTTGGAGAGGCAGCGACAGATGAAATCATCGAGGCATGGGGAGAAGCGTACGGTGTCATCGCCGGAGTATTCATCGATGTGGAAGAAAATATGTACCAGGAGGCTGGATACAGGGACTTTAAACCATTTATCGTGGCAAAGAAAGTAATGGAAAGCGAGTGTGTCACTTCTTTCTATCTTCAACCAAAAGAAGGCGGAAACGTCCCAACTTATATGCCGGGTCAATATATATCAGTGCGTGTGAGAATCCCTGGTGAAGAGTTCACTCATATCCGTCAGTACAGTTTATCAAGTGCTCCGATGGATGAATACTTCAGGATTTCGGTTAAAAGAGAAGCAGAGCAGAATCCTATAGGGAAAGTATCTAATTTCTTACATGACCAAATAGCAGAAGGAAGCGAGATCGAGGTAAGTGCACCGGCAGGAGATTTTTATCTTGAAAATGGGGAATTACCTGTAGCGTTTATTAGCGGTGGTGTTGGAATTACACCGATGATGAGCATGCTTGAAGAGGTGGCGAGAACCACGCCGAAACGCAGAACGTCGTTTATCCATGCAAGCAGAAATGAAGGAGTGCATGCTTTTAAAGAAGAGGTCGACACGCACATGACCGGAATTGAGAACGGGGAAGTGGGCTATATCTATGAAAATCCCCTTGATGAATCTCTGTCCCATTTTACAGGGTACTTGAACAAGGAAATCCTGAAACAATACGTAGATGTAGGGACGGAATGCTACGTGTGTGGTCCGGCTCCGTTCATGAAGGCGGTCATCGGGATGTTGCAGGAAATGGGAGTGTCAAAGATCCGATACGAATTCTTCGGTCCGGCAATGGATTTTACAAAGAAAGAAAGTGTGCCGGTTTGACGATTTGAAAATAAAAGCATCGTTTTTGAAAATAAAATCGAATAATTGAAAATAAAACCTCCATTTTTGAAAATAAAATGCTGTGGAGCCTGCTCCTCATCCAGATTCTCGGTCATTTCAAGGAGAAAACGCTAGGGATCCCTAGCGTTTTTCGCTTTTAATAACGATGTTCATCATCATCTTCACGGTTTTTGAACGCTTCTTGTGTTACGATCAATTCTTCATCGCCCACTGCATCTTCAGAATGTTTTTGAGCGGTACTATTTTGAGGGAAGTTCCCTGGATGTCCCTTTTTCTTTGATTCGTACGATTTACCACGTGCCATTGTCAGCCACTCCTTTTCGTTCGTGATACAGGTAGTTTTTCCAGGTGGGCCGAAAATATGTGAATGTGAATTGTCAGAAAATAGACGCATCTCCACCGATCAGAAAATGTGCGGATTGGATATAATGATACTAACGAGTTACTTGCTGCTAAGAATCAACCGATTCCACTGAATGGAGGGGTATAGTTGGATTTTTCAATGATTGTTTCGGAGCAACGGATCAAGAAAGCTTATGAGGACGGAGAGTTTAGCCACTTGCCCGGATTTGGCAAACCGCTGAATCTGGACGATGATTTAGGTGTGCCCGAGGAATTGAAAATGGCCCACAGGATGATGAAGAACGCAGGCTACACGATGGATGAAATGAATGTGAAAAAAGAAATGATGCGGATCGAGGACATGATCAGGGCGTGTGATGATGACGAAGAAAAGCTGGAACTTCAGCAAAGCCTGAATGAGAAAATGCTGAAGTACAACAGCATGCTTTCAAAAAAACGGGTCAACACGAATAGTTCGCTATTCAAAAATTATGAACATAAATTAGAAAATAAGCTATTGAAATAAAGAAAACACCACTTTCTCCAAGAAAGTGGTGTTTTTTCGTTATTGTGGTCCCTCGTCTTCTTTAAATAAGAAAAAGGAAATCACACCCGAAAGAAGGGTGCCCCCGATGGTGAGCATGATTTTCGAACCGAACTCAATCTCGGAGTAATATTTGCCGAGCATCCAATATGAAGCGACGGCTACGAGTATCATGATAGGAATGATCATGGTGAATCGTTTTTTCAAAAGTGCCACATCCTTTAAAGCTACTCTTCTTAGTTTACCACAGGTTAGGCATTTACACTGTTTTGAATCCGCTCGGCACTTGTGGCAGTATCTTGAACATATTGGGCGATTGTCCGGTTGTCACCATGAAGGGTTTCGATGGTGGCGCTGATTTCCTCAAGGCCCGCAGATGTCTGTTGAATGACGGCTGCCAGTTCTTTCGTTGACAACTCGGCTTCTTCCGTTTGTCCCCTTACTTCAGAAGCAGTGGACGTTAAGCGCTGGAATTCATTTGACAGGGCATCAAGCTTCTCACGAAGTGTCTGGAAGTATGACGTTACTTCTCCTGTAGCCCCTACATTTTCATTGAGTTTTTCAGAGCTCAGATTCATGATTTCAACGGCAGAAGAGTTCACCGCGTTAACAGAAGCCAGGTTGTCGTTGATGCGGGTAGCCGTGTTCCGGGTGATCTCCGCCAATTTCCGGATTTCATCGGCCACGATACTGAAGCCGCGCCCAGCTTCACCTGCACGTGCCGCCTCGATGGACGCATTCAAAGCCAGCAAATTAGTTTGGTCCGTAATGTCCTGGATGCTTCCGATAAAGGTGTTGGTTTCTTCGATTTTGCTTGTGAGCTCTTTAAAGGTTTGATGAAGACCTTCAATGATATTTTTCAGCTCAATCATGTTTTCCTGGAGATCCATGACCCGTTCACTTCCTGTAACGGCGATGGCATTTGCATCGGTCGAGTGGGCGGTAAGATCATCCGAAAGCCTTGCTACTTCTTCCATTTTACTCATGGTCGTTTCGGTCACGAGAGCGATGTTATTGATCTGATCACTTTGGGTGACACTTCCCGCTGAAATTTCAGTCACAGCCGTTTTCATTTCATCATGTGAGACGAGGTGGGTTTGCACCTGTTCGTTGATTTGCTGAATGCTTGCTGAGATGGTAGCCAATTCCTTTTGTAAGAAATTACGTTGGTCCTCTTTTTTCTTACTTTCGTTTTCTGTCGTGTGGATAAATTCCTGAAGCTGCTTGAATTGTGTACGATTCAGCTGGATGACGACACCCAGGACGATGCCAAGCAGCACATAGCTCAATAGAGCAGGGACAAATAATTCAGCGAAGACCGGATCTCCATCTGGAGCCAATACACCATTCAGTACGAGCAGTACGAGACCGGACGTAAAGCCGATTCCGAAAATGACAGTATTAAAGTGAATGGCGCTGATCACAGCTAAAAATAATAGGATGACTAAATCAGGCGGATTGGATCCTTCAAGAAAAAGCCAGATTCCCATGATGATATACGTTGTAGGGATGCTGAAATACACAAAGAGATTCGGTTTTTTCAGGATTAATTGAAGAACAACAAAATATCCGGCCAGAAACAGGATCTGAGCTGCAAACACAGCCACGGTGATGGTGCCCGATTCATGTAGTATGGAATACGTGAGGGCGGCTGCCAGGCTGATTCCGTAGGTGATCAGCAGCAGAAGGTTCTTTCTTTTACTATCGACTTCTTTCACTTGCTTAGGGGTCATGACATTTCTCTCCTTTTAATATAAAACCCGTATATTCCATATATCGACAAAAATAGTTTGCGCTTTCACAACGATTTAAGGGAATTTCAAAAAAAATTTGAATTGAACTATCTCTCAATATTCAGCAGGTTTATCCGATATTAGTAATAGACTACGATGAGTAAGGTGGAGCGATCAGATGGATAAGACGTCTTTGATAGGAGTCATTTTAGGATTGATAGCAGTTGGGGTGGGGATGGTATTCAAAGGGGTAAGCCCTATTGCATTATTGAACCCTGCTGCCATACTGATTATTGTACTTGGGACAGTGGCCGCTGTGACCATTGCTTTCCCGACACATGAAATTAAAAAAGTACCGAAGCTTTTCGGCATACTGTTTAAAGAGCAAAAAATACAGGACCCGAAACAAACGATCCAATTCTTCTCACAAGTGGCCGATCTAGCACGGAAAGAAGGATTACTGGCACTTGAAGCGAAGACACAGGAAGTGGAAGATCCCTTCCTTAGGGACGGACTTTCATTAGCGGTGGATGGACAGAGTGCAGATTACATAAGGGATGTCCTGCATGAAGAAATCGACGCCATGGAAGAACGGCACAGTGCGGGAGCGCTCATCTTTACACAGGCGGGTACATACGCACCGACTCTGGGTGTGCTCGGAGCGGTCATTGGGTTGATCGCAGCCCTCAGTCATATGGACAATACAGAAGAACTTGGACATGCCATTTCAGCGGCATTCGTTGCGACACTCCTCGGGATCTTCACGGGATACGTCCTGTGGCACCCTTTTGCCAATAAGTTGAAAAGAAAATCAAAGGTGGAGGTTCAGTTGAAGATGATGATGGTGGAAGGAATCCTCTCCATCATCGAGGGAGAATCTCCCCGGGTCATCGAACAGAAGCTTGCCTCCTACTTACCTGTAAGTGAGAGGATCATGCTATTAAAGGGGGATGAGGATGAGGCGGCGTAAGAAGAAACATGACGACGACCACATGGATGAGTCCTGGCTGATTCCGTATGCTGACTTGCTCACTCTGTTACTGGCACTGTTTATCGTCCTCTATGCATCAAGTTCCGTGGACGCTCAAAAATTCAAGGAACTGTCCCAGGTATTCAGTGAAATCTTCACAGGGGGTACGGGAATGATGGAGTACCCTAGTCCCGTGGCTCCTCAGCAGTCGAGTGATCAGGAAGAGAAGCAGGCTTCTTCATCGGCTAATGAAGTAGAAAGAGAGAAGGAATTAAGTAAAGAAGAGATTGATAAGCAGGCTTTCCTGAAGGATCAAGAAGAGCTGAAGGAGATTCAGAAAAAGATTAACGAATATATCAAAACGAATCATCTTGAGGTACAGTTCATCACGAAGTTGACCGATGAGGGGCTGCTCCTGACCATTCGTGATAACGTTCTATTTGATTCGGGATCTGCTACGGTCCAGGGAAGTGACCTAAGCGTGGCCGGGGAATTATCCGAACTCCTTGTCATGAATCCACCACGGAATATCATCATAAGCGGTCATACAGATAATGTGCCCATCAGAAATGCGGAATTTGACTCAAACTGGGAGCTCAGCGTCATGCGGGCGGTCAACTTTATGAAAATCATCCTGGATAATCCCGAGCTTGACCCTAAATGGTTCAGTGCCAAAGGTTTCGGGGAATTCGAGCCGATCGCCGATAACGGGACGGCAGAAGGTCGTGGGCAGAACCGCCGGGTGGAAGTGTTGATTCTACCTAGAGTAACAGAATAACAAGATGGTGACTGCAGCTGGTTAACGGCTGCAGTTTTTTTGCGTTTTGTCATATTTCCGGGGAAATGGCTGGATGCTGTCGAAGTTCGTAGAGGTAATACACTTTCAACTGCGAATTTCCCTTAAAATGTTTTATAGTTCCCATTTCAGGGGAAAGTCTGGAAAAGCATGTAGGTGCAGTGGCTAATATTTAAGAATCAGGGGTCCTTTACTAAGAAGCTGATCGACTTTATACATACGTAGACACTTTCCCCTAGGTGAATTCCAAGCATTAGCCACTGTCTCTATCGAAGGAGGAGCATAATTGGATACGTTTTTTGACATCATCGGTAAGGTTTCGGCATGGTTATGGGGTCCCCCGTTGATCATCGTCCTTGGAGCAACAGGTTTGTATCTGACATTTCTATTGAAATTCATACAATTTCGGTATCCTCTCTATATTTTTAAGCAAACCGTGGGAAGCGTGTTTAAAAAGCCCAAAGGAGAAGGGACCGTCACCCCATTGCAGGCGTTGACTTCGGCATTATCGTCCACAATCGGGGCGGCAAACATCGTCGGTGTCCCTGCTGCGATCATGTTCGGTGGTCCGGGAGCCGTCTTTTGGATGTGGATGATAGCCCTGATCGGGATGGCTCTTAAGTTTTCAGAAAGTGTTCTTGCCGTCCGCTATCGTGAGAAGAATGAAAAAGGGGAGTATGTGGGTGGTCCCATGTACTATATGACGAAAGGTCTGAACATGAGGTGGTTAGGTGTCTGGTTTGCCTTTGCCCTTATGATCGAGCTGATCCCCAGCGTGATGGTGCAAGGGAATGCGGTTGCATCGACAGTAGAAGAAACTTTTAATGTAAGCAGCCTGATCACTGGTATTGCCGTTGCCCTTATCGTCGTATTGATCGTATTTGGGGGGATTAAACGGATTGGAAAAGTAACAGAGATCTTTGTTCCGTTCATGGCATTGATCTATGTCGGCGGTGCATTAGTGATTCTATTCATGAATGTTGGGGCAGTACCTGAATTCTTCCGTCTCATACTTTCAAATGCCTTTCAGCCGATGTCGGCAATGGGTGGCTTTGCCGGAGTGGCCGTGGCTGAGACGATCCGATGGGGATTTGCCCGGGGATTATACTCGAATGAAGCTGGACTTGGAACCGCGCCTATCGCTCACGCGGCCGCACAAACGGATCATCCTGTCAGGCAAGGTCTTTGGGCCATTGTCGGAATCGTGATTGATACCATCATTGTCTGTACGGCTACAGCGTTTGTTGTATTATCATCAGGTGTATGGACAGCAGAGAATGCCCTTGACGATCCATCTGCCCTTACAACAGAGGCATTCACGAACTATTTTGGGGAGTTCGGAGGGATTCTCGTTACGATTTCACTGATCTTCTTCGTATTGTCAACGATCATCGTCATTGTCTTTTATGGAGCCAAACAGGCAGAATTTTTATTCGGCTGGAAAGCATCCCAAGGAATTAAAGTGGTGTATACACTGGCCATCGTCCTCGGTTCCGTTGGAGCGGCAAAGGTCATCTGGCAATTCCTTGATTTAGCCTTAGCTGCCATTTTGATTCCAAACATCATTGCAGTCCTTCTGCTAAGCAAAGAAGTGAAAAAACTTACGGATGAATTCTTTACTTCAGATGACTATTATTTGAAGGACACAGGGAAAGTGAAAGAGAAGAAAGTATCTTGAATAGCGAGGCTTGTTTTCCTTAGACGGGAAAACAAGCCTTTTTTTATGCTTTCGTAAACATTGTTGCTTTTAAACAAACGAGAGGTGCTCGCTTTCCGCGGGTCTGGAGGTGAGCCTCCTCTGGCACAGCCTCTATGACAGAGCGTTTGCAAATCATAGTCTGGGATTAGATGAACAACAATCTTTTTTATGACATTTCCCACTTCCAACTTGTGTAAAATTAGACAAAAGTTTAGAATATTAACAAAAGTTACTTTTCTTTATAGGGGTGGGAGAAAGTGAACGACAAAGAAAAACTTTTATTGTCATATATTGAAGAGAATCCGTTCATGACGCAGCAGGAGTTATCAGAGCGAAGTGGGATTTCGCGTTCGGCAGTGGCCGGTTATATTTCAAATCTGGTCAGGCAGGGGAAGATCCTGGGACGTGCGTATGTGATGCCAAAGAAGAATGGGATCACCTGCATTGGCGGGGCGAATATCGATCGAAAAATGCAGCTTGAGGACAAGCTGATTCCCGAAACTTCCAATCCGGCCAAGACCGAGCAAACAAGTGGCGGAGTGGCACGGAATATTGCCGAGAATCTGGGAAGGCTGGGGAGAACGGCAAACTTGATCACGGTTGTGGGAGAAGACACAGAAGGCAGCTGGCTATTGCAGCAAACGAAATCCTTTGCCGATGTATCCGGTTCACAGAGGGTATTGAATCAACGTACAGGAACGTATTCTGCCATATTGGATGAACGGGGGGAAATGCTGTTTGCCCTCGCTGATATGAACATTTATGAAAGCGTTGACATTGGATTCATTGAGAAAAGATGGGGGTTGATTTCATCTTCTGAAATGGTTCTGATTGATACGAATTTTCCCGAGGATGTGCTGAAGTATATCATTCGGAGGTGTCAATCAGAAGGGGTCCCACTGACGGTGATACCGGTTTCCGCTCCGAAGGTAAAGAAACTTCCTTCTTCATTAGAAGGTGTTTCCTGGTTCATCTGTAACAAAGGAGAAGCAGAAATGTATCTTGATATGAAGATTGAAACGGAGGGTGATTATTTTAAAGCTGCCAAGGAGCTTACCTTAAGGGGCGCTGAACGGGTAGTCATCACCCGTGGAGATCAAGGGCTGATTTATTACACCACCTATAAAGAAGCAACGGCTATATTGCCTCCGAAAGTAGACGTGCAGGACGTGACAGGAGCAGGGGATGCTCTCGTCGCTGGGATATTATTTGGCTATTTGAAAGGATCCGATACAGACGGTGCATGTCGGATCGGCGTGATATGTTCGTCGATCACACTTCAATCGAGGTATACGGTGGCACCCACTTTGAATACAAGCAAGCTGAAACAGGAATTCAGTCTTTATTATTAAGGGGGAAATGTGTGTGAACATAGAATCGTACGTAGAATTTTCAGAAGAGGTCAGAGAAGCCAGGAAAAAGGGTCAGGCCATCGTGGCATTGGAATCCACCATCATCTCACATGGAATGCCGTACCCGCAAAATGTGAGGACGGCAAGAGAAGTAGAGGATATCATCCGATCAAAAGGTGCCGTTCCTGCGACAATCGCCATCCTGAATGGGAAAATAAAAATCGGTTTATCCCAAGAGGAGCTTGAGTATCTGGGGCAGGCGACAGGGGTGATCAAGGCAAGCCGCAGGGACATCCCATATATCCTGGCATCTCGAAAAGACGGAGCTACAACGGTGGCAGCCACGATGATATGTGCAGAAATTGCAGACATCCCTGTTTTTGTGACGGGAGGAATCGGAGGGGTGCACCGGAATGCAGAAGTGACCATGGATATATCGGCTGATTTAGAGGAACTTGCTGTATCGAATGTGGCCGTCGTTTGCGCGGGAGCAAAATCGATCCTCGATATCGGTTTGACACTGGAGTACCTGGAAACAAAGGGCGTACCCGTACTGGGGTACCAAACAGACTCATTACCGGCTTTCTATACAAGGACAAGCCCTTATTCCGTGAACTATAAAGTCGAATCAGCAGAAGAAACAGCCGCTCTTTTAAAAGCAAAATGGGATATCGGGCTCAAGGGTGGGGTGGTTGTGGCCAATCCGATTCCTGAAGCGGACGCCATGAATGAAAGTGAAATGACTTCCATCATTGAACGAGCTCTGAAAGAAGCTGATGAACAAGGGATCAAAGGCAAGGAAGCGACGCCTTTCCTGCTTGGGAAAGTGAAAGAATTGACCCATGGAAGAAGCCTGAAAGCGAATATCGCCCTTGTGAAGAATAATGCCCATGTAGGGGCGGATATCGCAGTTCGGTTCGCCAGGCTTGGTAAAGTAGAGGCAAACTAATATCAGAGAGAGAGGCGAAACCCGGGGGAAAGTGCGCCCGGGTTTTTTAGATGAATTGACATTCACCATTTATATGTTGGAAAAGGTAGGGTAAAATGATGGTAAATAACGTTACGAAAAAGGAAGGTACTATGGCTGAAATGCACCCCTATCATGCATTGAATGTTGATTCAATTCCCGTCCCGGCAGCAATCATCGATGTGAACAACCCATCGTATATAGAAGAAAATGAAGAGTGGAGAGGCATCATCCTGAAAGAAGAAAATCTTCTATTGAAGATAATAGAGGATGAGGACTATTCAATCCGCTTGAATCATCAACCCTATGGGTTCAAACGCAAACGACTGGATGAATCCAAAGAATTAGTCATGATGATCCCTAAAGGAACGAAACGTGAAGATTCAACCGATTCTCAATCGGCTGTGTATGAATCCCTCATCCACAATACTCCGACTTGTGTGTGTATCATCGATAAAAACGGAAAGGTCATGGAAATGAATGATTCCTTTCAGGAGCTGTTCCACATTTCCGATGACGTTCTCGGGCAGACTTTGTGCAGGCAGTCCCCGCTTCAGAACCAGCCCTTCACTACCATCGTCAGGAATGGATTGAAAGGTTTGAATACAACAGGGGAAGAAGTGACATTCGATATAGGAAATCTCCGTAAAATCACATGCAATATCACCATTTCCCCTGCTAATTATAAGAGTGATGGAACGGTTGACAGTGTAGGGATCATCCTTCACGATATCACGGAAAAGAAAGAGTATGAAAATGAATTGATGTCACTGAAGGTGGAACTTGAGAATACTCTCCGCCTTCAGAAGACCATCACTTACAAGATTAAGAAAAAAGATCAGGATTTTGTCATTGAGATGGCAGCGGGAGAACTCTTGAAAAAGCTGAATCTCAACCCGTCCAAGGTTATAGGGAAAACCATCCAGGAAGTGTTCGATTCCCATCACTTAGGGAAGATTCAGCCAAAGCTGAAACGGATCTGGGAGACAGGGGAAGAACTGACGTACGAAGATGAATACAAAGAATTAGAGTATCTGGCTTCCATTGTCCCGGTATTCAGGCAGGGTACTGTGGTGGAGATCATCGTATCTATATCGGATATTTCCCTGATCAAGGATATTCAGAGAAAGCTGATTGAGAGTGAGCAAAAATATAAATCAATCGTTAAATACAGTCCGGATAATATCTATATGGTCGACACAAACGGAATCATCCAAGAGGTGAACCCTGCAGTGAAAACGCAGTGGGATCATATATCCCCTCATATGATCGGCAGTCATTTCAGTGAATTCATCGCACAGGGCAGCAAAGAGACAGCCATCAAACAGTTTGAAGTCGCTCTTAAAGGAGAAGCGTCAAGGTTTGTAACCACCTTCGAAAATGGGGAAGGTGGCAAAAGCCATGTAGCGGTAACCAATATTCCCATCCGTGTCAAAAATGAGGTCATCGGTATCTACGGCTTTGGCCAGGACATCACGGAAAAACTGCAGATGGAGGAAGAGCTGAAAGAAGCGAAGGAATTACTTGAGGCATATTTTGAACATGCCGGAGATGGTATCGCCCTCCTTGATCCCGAAGGAAATGTACTAAAGGTGAATCAACAATTTGAGTCAATGTTCGGATGGTCGAAGGATGAGATAACGGGTGAGGTCATCACGTTCCTGCATCAGGAAGATCAGGTCGGACAATTCAAACAGAATCTTGCCACGGTGAAAGCTGGGAAACGGATCAAAGATTATGAAACTGTCCGCTACCGGAAGGACGGCTCACCGGTAGAGATCGCCTTTAATATGAATCCGATCTTAAATGATGATGGACGCTTGATCGGAATTTCCGCCATCATCCGTGATCTATCTGAGAAGAAGCGGAATGAAGACTTACTTAAGAAATCAGAGCAGCTTGCGATGATCGGCCAGCTTGCAGCGGGTGTCGCCCATGAAATCAGGAATCCTTTGACCACATTGAAGGGCTTCCTTCAGCTAATGAAGGAAAATGCAGAAGATGATTTCTACCTTGGGGTCATCCAGGGAGAGCTTGACCGAATCGAAATCATCACGAATGAGTTCCTTGCGCTCGCGAAACCAAGAGCCGTTAAGTTCTCACTCACATCGTTGACGACCCTTCTCACTAGCTCGGTCGAGTTCATCAAGATGGAGTGCTTGAAGCAGGGAGTGGATGTGAGGTTCTCCGTGGAAGAAGCCGAAATCTACTGTGATTCCCATCAAATGAAACAAGTGATTTTGAATGTGATGAAAAATGCCCTTGAAGCCATGCCTGCAGGTGGACTCCTCAGTGTGCAACTTCAGAAGGAAGACGGCTACGGCAAAATTACGATTCAGGATAATGGGAACGGTATTCCACCTGAAAGAATGAAGCATCTGGGCGAACCGTTCTACAGTACGAAAGAAAAAGGGACGGGCCTCGGACTGATGATTTGTCAAAAGATCATCAAAGAGCATCATGGCTCATTATCCATCCAAAGCAACGTGAACGAAGGGACCACCGTCACGATTCTGCTGCCAATTGCAAATGATCAATAATACTACTCTACGATGAGGGATGAATCTTGTCGTAGAGTTTTTTTGTTTACTTGGATTCTGTCGATATTTTAAAGGGAGATCATCCGACAAATCCTGAAAATCGCCTGATGGAATCGCTGATATTTTCCGGGAAATAGTGAGTTCTACAAATTTTTTTATTGCGCCACCACTGAAAGTAAATTGTCACCTCATGGCGAGAGCACATCGGCAAGTTTCAACATTTTGGAAACAGGATAAAGGATGAGAAGAGGTGAGAAGAAATGAAGACGAATGTTTTTATAAGCGGCGGAGGGATCGGAGGGTTGACCCTCGGGCTGAAACTGGCCAGGTGCAACATTGATGTAACCGTCGTCGAACGGTTGCCTGGGCCGGGTTCTGTCTACAAAGGAGAACTCCTTCAGCCGAAAAGCCTGGAAATATTCGATTCTCTGGGAGTCATCGGCGAGGTCTTTCAAAACGGCCACAGCATTTCCGATTTAGAATTGATTGAATTGAAAAAGGCGAAATCGAAGGCGGACCATTCCTTGATGAGCTATTCGATCCTCCCGACGCAATATCCGTTTTCCCTCATGATCCACCATGAAACGCTAAAAGACATCCTGAGGAAGAAAGGGAAAGAATATCCAACCTTTCATTATCGGCCGAACACCATCTGCAAGAAAATCAATGACCATACCGTTACCATCGAGGACCGCGAGACGAAAATGGTACAGGAGATTCATAGTGACTTCATTATTGGTGCCGAGGGGAGAAGCTCTGTCACACGGGACTATATGGGGATCGATGTAAAGGAGAAAAAGTACAATCATCATTTCCTGACCGTCACATTCCCCAGGCCAAGAGACATGGTGAAGGGGCGGATCATTTCTACATATCAATCTTTCTTAGGTCTGTTTCCCCTCCCTGACAATGAAGTGAGATCCGTTTATCTCATTCCGGCAGGTGAGTATAAAACACTACGGAAAAAGCCGGTTTCAGAGTTTCATAAACTGTATATCGAAATGTGCCCTGACCTTGAAGGGTATGTGAACCAAATAGAAGATTGGAAGAAAATCCAGCTGATGGTCCCATTGAAATATCATGCGGAAACATATGTAAAGGATCATCTTGCCCTCATCGGGGACGCCGTCCACACCGTCCATCCCATGGCAGGGGAAGGGATGAATATGGCGATCCAGGATGGAAGTATCCTTGGGGAATTATTATGTGATATGTATGCAGAAGGAAAATTGGACCCTGCTAATCTTACGTGGTACCCGAAGGTCAGAAGAAATAGGGTTGCCCATCAGATGCACCTCAGTCACTTATCAGCCCTCGTTTATTCATATCCTTATCGTCCGGTGGGATGGCTTCGTAATAAGAGCCTGCAGAGGATGGAAAGGGATTCGATTTCTCATTACAAACAGATGCTCAATATATCGGGTCTCGGCATGTGGCGGGAAACTCTTTATGACCGGATGATCCAGGGGGGAATGCTCCCGATCAGACATGACTCGTTGACGAAAGAAGAGAAAACAGCACCAACCTTTACAGAAGAACAGGATTACCCATGGAAAGGAAAGGAGGCATTACAATGATTGGAGAAATGGTGAAAGTATGGAGGGCAAGGACCTGGATGAAGAAGAATGTCCCGTTTCTATACAGCTGGCATGCCTACGTCGGTTACGAAATGGACCTGTTCGATCGTTTCTCAGAGCCTGCGTCCATTCAGGAAGTGGCACTCTCACAAAACATTGAAATGGATCTTCTTGAACAATGGGTGGAAGTAGGCATCACCATCAAGCATCTTAAGCGGGTGGAGGCTGAAAAAATCACAACGAGAAACAGGTGGAAGCTTCCAACTTCCAAAAAAGATCCCCACTCATCAGGCATCCTCCTGAAAGAAATGATGGAGCTTCATATACCGGCACTGTTATCTTATCCCCAACTACTTCGGAACCAGACAAAGCAGCATTTTAATTCGGATGTTCACGGATCCACCGTTGCGAAGACGTCCATTCTATTGGAGCGCTTTGCCTTTCCAAAAGTACAGAAAGCGATCAAAAAATACAATGTAGATTCCATCCTGGACTTAGGATGCGGGGAAGGTGGATATGTGAAAAGGATAGGGGACCGTTTTCCTGACAAACGAATGGTCGGGATCGAGATCCATGAAGCCGTCGCCAAGGCAGCAGAAGAATCCCTTCAACACTTTCAAAATGTGGAAATCCTTTGCAAGGACTTACATGAATATGAACCCGGGCAGCGCTTTGATATGATCATGGCCAATAATCTATTTCACTATATCGATCCTTCCGAGCGCCTGCAATTCTTTGATAAAGCATCATCATGGCTCGAGCCGGACGGTGTGTTCTTCGTCCTGACCCCGATGCAGAAGTCCAAGCATGGGAAGCAATTCTCGAGTGCCTTCAACAGCTTCTTCATGACATTCCAGAACCTCTACCCGATCCCTTCCCAGAAGGAGATGGAAACACTCGCCGGGAAAACGGAATTCAAAGTCGAGTCCGTGGAACCGATCGTGAAAGAGGGAGGATGGTATGCGATGACCTTTAGGAGAAACTGATCCTTGTTATTTTGTTTGGGGTCGGCTCAGCTGCTGAATAATGGATGGAAATCAGCAGCTGAAATGCTAGGAGAATTCACTTGTCAAAATCCACAAGAAATTCAGCAGCTGAAAATCAAGCCAACATCAGCAGCTGAGTTTCTCAAACACATCCACTCAAATTAATTTGCCAAAACAGGATATCCCTCCATCATTTTAGGGTAAAAATAAAAAAGTAGATTCTGAATGTGGAGGAGAGCCAATTGAGTAGACATGACATATATGACTGTATCGGAATTGGAGTCGGGCCATACAATTTAAGTTTGGCGGCCCTGATGGAGGAGAAGACGGATCTGAAGGTGAGGTTCTTCGATCAGACACCTGAGTTCCAGTGGCACCCGGGGATGCTGATCAATCTGACGGATCTGCAGGTGCCGTTCATCGCCGACCTGGTGACGTTCGCAAATCCCCAGAGCCGGTACAGCTATTTGAATTATTTACATACCCACAATCGTTTATATAAATTTTTCTTTTTTCATAAGTTTGAAATGCCCCGCCAGGAGTACAATGACTATGCCCGATGGGTGGTGGGGCAGCTCACAACTTGTCAATTTCACAGCGAAGTAATCGGGGTAACGGATGTTGGGGACTGCTATAAGGTGGAAGTCGATAACAGGTTAAGGGACGTTCGTGAAGTCTATTATGCCAAGCATGTGGCGATGGGGACCGGAAGCAAGCCTCTTATCCTGGATGGCATGGAAGGGTTGCCCGATGGTGATGTCCATCATACAAGCAAGTACCTGTTTCATAAAGACACCACGATGAAAGGCTCCTCGATCACAATTGTCGGATCTGGTCAAAGTGCTGCCGAGGTGTTCTTCGATTTATTGAAGGAGCAGGAGAACCATTCCTATCAGCTTACGTGGCTGACCCGTTCAGAAGGGATTCTGCAGCTGGAGTCGTCGAAGCTCGGGCAGGAATTCTTTGCTCCTGATTATGTGGATTATTTCCATGGTTTGACGTTTAAAAAACGTATGGAAGCGTTGAAAACCTTGGATCAGCTCAGGAATGGGATCGACCCCGATACGCTTAATAACATTTACAACATTTTATATAACCATTCTGTGAGCGATCAATCGCCGAGCATTACGATTCAACCCTTGACGGAAGTGAATGCGATTCATAAGGAGGGGGAGGGATACGTCTTGGATTGCCGTCAATGGCAGGAAGATCGTGATTTTTCCTATCAGAGTAACAAGGTAATTCTAGCGACGGGTTACAAGCCGAATATTCCCGGGTGGTTCTTTGATGAATTCGAGGATAAAATCGTCTGGGAAGATGAGAAGAAATTCAAAGTTTCAAGGAACTATAAGCTTCAGTTTAAAGAGAACCCGGACCGTGAACATCATTTTTACACGGTAACGAATCTGGAACATTCCCACGGTGCCGGGGCGACGAATCTTGGTCTTGCCGTTGACCGGAATATCCAGATCATCAATGATATCGTCGGGGAAGAAGTATATATTGCACAGAGAAAGACGATCTTTTCTCAATTTACGATGGATAAATAAGGGTTTTATTTTAAACGTGCAGGGTAAAGTACAAATGTGTTCAAAACAAACAATAAATAGGAGTGTTTCATTTTATGGCTAAGATCGCAACGTTACTTACAGACATGTTTGAAGACGTGGAATTTACAGATCCTGAAAAAGCGTTTAAAGAAGCGGGTCATGAAGTGGTGACGATTGAAAAGGAAAAAGGAAAATCAGTCAAGGGCAAGCAGGGGGATGCCACCGTGAAGATCGATGAGAGCATCGACAGCGTGAACCCTTCAGACTTTGATGCCCTCTTGTTGCCAGGTGGATTTTCTCCGGATCAGCTCCGTGCAGATGATCGCTTTGTGAAGTTCACGAAGCATTTCATGGATGAGAAGAAACCGGTATTCGCGATTTGCCACGGTCCTCAATTATTGATTACGGCAAAAGCACTGGAAGGACGAAAAGCGACGGGCTTTAAGTCCATTAAAGTCGATATGGAATATGCAGGTGTCACATACGAGGACAAAGAAGTCGTCGTTTGCGGCAATCAGCTCGTAACGAGCAGAACACCGGACGATCTTCCAGCATTCAATCGTGAAGCATTGGCGCTTCTTTCTAAATAAGACAGATGAATGAAAGGGGACATTCCCCAAGGTATGTTATACCTTTATGGGAATGTCCCCTTTTTTATTGACACTAAGTGTCTTCTTTTATGCTTTTCGTCTAAGGTTCCCCATTTCTTCGATGATCGCATTCATTTCACTCGGGCTGAAATGATCTTTGCGATTCACCATAACATACAGGTCATGGAGGTCTTCGTACATCTCTTCATTAAAATCCTCAGGCTTAACAGCACCCGCATTGACCATTCGTAATTTTTCTTTGATGGCCGTGACCATGAATTCGATGTTTTCGGTCGTGTTTTGTGTTAAATCCATTTCCCAATCGTCCTTTCTGACGTGCCTTTAATACCATTAATCTTTCCATGATTCCTTCATCCTGTCAACAAGCCCACTGAACATGAGTGACTCTTGGAGGATTTTTTTCGGAGAATGTTTTACACTATTAAGGAATGGGAAATGAGTAGGTAAGCTAATACGATGGAAAAGGGTGAGTTCATGGTATCTGTGCTGTTTGTGTGTTTGGGGAATATTTGCAGATCCCCGATGGCAGAGGCGATCTTCAGGGCTAAGGTAGAGGAAGAGAACCTGAGTGATGTAATCGAGGTGGATTCGGCAGGGACAGGAGACTGGCATGTAGGAAAGAAACCTCATGAAGGAACTTTAGCCATTCTTAGAGAAAATAATATAAAGACGGATGGACTCATCGCACGACAATTTCATGGCGAAGACAAGAAGTATGACTACATCGTGGCCATGGATGCCTCAAATGAACAGGATATGAAGAAGATCCTTGAACCGGACCATCATGGAAAAGTGTTCAAGCTTCTAGACCTGGTGGACGAAAGCCCGGAGAAGGACGTTCCCGACCCATACTATACGGGGAATTTTCAGGAAGTGTATGATCTGGTGGAATCCGGCTGCAGCCGATTACTGAATACAATAAAAGAGGACAATCATTTGAAGGAGGGTAATACATATGGGAAGTAACAAATTTTTTAAAGGGGTCATGCTGGGTGCCGTTGCAGGAGGACTTCTATCACTCTTGGACCGGACAACGCGACAGGAAGTGGGTTCCACATTAAAGAACAGCGGGAATTACATTTCCGCATATTCGAAAAACCCTCAGAGGCTTGTGGACACATCCAGGGAAGTGTATGAAAAATTACGTACAACGGCCGATCAGGTCAGCAGGGACATTCATTTCATCAGTGAGAAGGTAGATGAAATCAAGGGGATGACCCCTCAAGTCAAAGAGATCATCGAGGAGACGAAAGAAACCTTTGAAGATTCATCAGAAGCATATAAAGAAACGTTTTCTGAACGGGAAACATCGAATGAACTAACTGCTCAGGATGAAGACAGCCAGCCGATTGCTTCTTCCTTTAAGGGGTATTAAAGAAATGAGGTGAAAGCATGACGAATGAAACGGTCAAAGGAGAGTGGAAAGGATTCTCGAAAAGTCTTTTCTCCAATATCAGTGCAAATGATGTGACGGGACTTGCCGCTCAAATTGCTTATTACTTTCTATTATCGCTCTTTCCACTGTTGATATTTATCGTCACACTCCTCCCGTATCTGCCGGTTGAACAGGGAGATATTCTTGGGGTGGTCAGGGATTTTGCTCCCGGTGAAACGATGTCGATGATCGAGGAGACGCTTCAGGATGTCATGTCGAACCGTAATTCCGGTTTACTATCGATCAGTATCATTGCTACGATCTGGTCGGCATCCAACGGGATGAATGCGATTGTGAAGAGTTTGAATCGTGCATATGAGGTAGAGGAAACGAGATCATTCATTGCTACGCGCCTGATGTCGATCCTCTTAACATTCGCCATGATCCTTGTTTTCGTCATTGCGCTCTTGCTACCGGTATTCGGAAAGCAAATCGGACTTTTTCTTTTTTCTCAATTTGGATTTTCAGATCAATTTCTCGCCATTTGGAATGGAATCCGGTGGGCGATCAGTCCCATCATTCTCTTCATCATTTTTGTCGGTTTGTACTATTTTGCGCCTAGTAAAAGAATCAAATGTTTAAGTGCATTTCCTGGAGCGATTTTCGCAACGCTCGGCTGGGTGCTTGTATCCCTTGCGTTCTCCTACTATGTAGGGAGCTTCGGAAACTACTCGGCCACATACGGGAGCATCGGGGGAATCATCGTCCTCATGATCTGGTTTTATCTGACCGGGATCATCATCATGATCGGCGGGGAAATCAATGCCCTCGTGACAATCAAGGACAACGATTCATGTTAAAATAGGGGAAACATACTCCCCTGACATATCAGAAGATAAAAAAGGGGAAGATTCAATTAAACGAAACGTTTAGTGAATCTTCTTTTTTTGTATGAAAACCGAAAGGAGGAGGCATATGCTGATTGCAGCCATGGTCGAGAGGCTTGGCATCATCGTGACGATAGCCTTTGTGATGACGAGGATCAGCTTCTTCCGTCATTTGATTGAAAAGCGGACCCATGTGAAGAAATCCCAGACACTTCTCCTCATCCTGCTGTTTGGTTTCTTCGGGATCGTTGGTACATATACAGGATTGATCGTGAATCCGTTTCAGGAAGAATATACGAAGTGGCAGTGGCATCTGCAGCAGAATGAAGCGATCGCGAACTCACGGGTCATCGGAGTCGTGGTAGCGGGGCTCCTCGGTGGTCCGTGGATCGGTCTAGGTGCCGGATTGGTCGCGGGAGTCCACCGTTATTTCCTCGGTGGCTTTACGGCTTTCTCCTGCGGAATCTCCACGGTTTTAGCCGGATTACTGGCAGGCTGGATCGGGAAACGGGAAAAAAAGAACCGACTCGTCTCCCCGCAAAAAGCATTTCTCGTAGGCTTCCTGGCAGAAGGAATGCAGATGCTCCTCATCCTTCTTCTGTCAAAACCATTTGCTGACGCTTCTTTACTGGTGTCTGATATCGGTTTGCCGATGATTCTAGCAAATGGGATCGGAACCGGGATATTCCTACTCATCATCAAAAGTGTTTTTTATGAAGAAGAACGTATGGGAGCGGCTCAATCACAAAAAGCGCTCCGTTTAGCCGACAGCACGGTGAAATATATGCGCAGAGGGCTGAATGCCTCGTCAGCCCAGGCCACATGCGAAATCCTCATGAGGGATGTGAATGCGTTGGCCGTTTCCATAACCAATACATCCCATATCCTCGCTCATGTGGGACTGGCTTCAGACCATCATCATGAAGGACGGCCGATTCAAACCGAAGCGACGAAAAGGGTCATCGAAACCGGGGAGATGATGAAAGTGGGACGGGAGGATATCCAGTGTGACAGGACCGGTTGTCCACTCGGAGCAGCTATCATGGCCCCTCTTCTAAAAGGAGATGAGATCGTCGGAACCCTTAAATTCTATTTTCACTCGGAAAAAGAAATTTCTCCGATCCTGATGGAATTAACGAAGGGGATTGCGACCCTCCTTAGCCATCAATTGGAGCTGGCGGAAATCGATACTCATAAAGAACTCGCGAAAGAATCGGAAGTAAAGGCACTGCAGGCCCAGATCAATCCTCACTTTCTGTTCAATACGATCAATGTGATTGTGTCGTTGACCCGGATCAATCCGGATAAGGCAAGGACCCTGTTGATTTCCCTTTCTCAATTCGTCAGGCAGAATTTGACGGGGAGCACAAAGTCCACGTCCACCCTTAAAGAAGAAGTACAGCACGTGAAATCGTATCTCGCCATTGAAGAAGCGCGGTTTTTTGACCGTCTCGAAGTGGTGTATCAAGTGGAAGGTGAAGCCTTGCAGACAAAAGTCCCATCCATCACCCTGCAGCCCCTTGTGGAAAATGCCGTCAAGCATGGTATGAGGAATGTAGAAGAGGGGTTTGTGTTGAAAATTTCGATTGCTGAGAACGGGGAAGAAGTGACCGTACGCGTTGAAGATAACGGAGCAGGGATCGATGAAAGCAGAGTGCAAACCCTTTTGACACAACCTGTGGAATCGGAGTCGGGTACGGGCATCGGTCTCTACAATGTGAGCAAACGCCTGCAAATGATGATGGGGAAAGAAGCCGGACTGTTGATCTCATCTTCAAAAGGAAACGGGACCACCGTTGAATTCTCTATAAGGAGGGAAAGGGAATGAAAGTCGCAATCATCGATGATGAACCCTATAGCCGTGAGGAGATGAAACATCTCCTGGGTAGTTATCCATGGGTGGAAGTGGTCGGAGAAGCAAGTTCAGCAGAAAAAGGGCTGGAAATCATTTTGACAAAAGAACCGGACGTCCTATTTCTTGATATTGAAATGCCCGGTATGAGCGGAGTGGATCTCGCGGAAACGCTGCAAAAGATGAAGAAAAAGCCTGAAATCGTCTTTGCCACGGCCTATCCGGATTATGCCTTGAAAGCGTTCCGGGTAGAAGCTATTGATTACTTACTTAAGCCATTTGAAGAGGACCAGCTTGCCCAGACGATGGAAAGACTCAAGCACTTATTGAAAGTGGAAGAAAAAGAGCCCCGAGAAAGTGCATCCATGGGCAAACTGGCAGTCCAGGATGAAGATAAGATCGTGTTCATCCATCCTCAAGACATTCTCTATATATTCCGTGAGGAGAGGGAAACGTTCATCTGTACGGAAAAAAAGAAGTATACGTGCAGGCTCCCAATCAAGGATCTTGAAGCAAAGCTCACTACCTATCCATTTTTCCGGGTCCACAAAAGCTACCTCGTTCAGCTGCCATTTGTGGAAGAATTGATCCCATGGGGGAGTGGCGTGTATCAGCTGAAGGTACACGGCGCGGATGAAGCGATCCCTGTGAGTCGGAACTATGTGAAGGAGCTGCGGGAGCGGTTGGAGTTGTAGAGTTTGCCGTGTGTACCAGGTACAATGAGTCGTTTTTGTACCTGGTACACTTTTTTTGTTGCGATTTGGTGTTTTATACGATGCACGTCAACACCCTCTCACCACACTTCAACCTTAATTACCGACATCTTAAACAGAATGTGACGAATCTGTGAAAACGCTTGCTATAATGAAAGCGTATTCATAAATGAACGAAAGGGGATCATAAGCATGGTCACATTTCTGGTCTCGATTGTTGTCTTAATCATAGGTTACTTCACATATGGAAAATTAATTGAAAAGATTTTTGGTATTAATGAAACACGTTCAACGCCTGCATATGCAAAGGCGGACGGAGTCGATTACGTTCCAATGGACACGAAGCGGAACTCCATGATCCAGCTATTGAACATCGCTGGTGTCGGCCCGATCTTCGGTCCAATCATGGGAGCATTATACGGACCGGTTGCTTTCCTTTGGATCGTACTCGGGGCGATTTTTGCCGGAGCGGTTCATGATTATTTAACGGGAATGATTTCGATCCGTAACGGGGGAGCTCATTTACCGGAGCTTGCAGGAAGATTCCTTGGTAAAACAATGAAGCATGTCGTGAACGCATTTTCGATTCTTTTACTAGTATTGGTTGGTACGGTGTTCGTTACCGCGCCTGCCGCATTGATTGCGAACCTGACACCCGCATGGATTTCACTTGGTGTAATCATCGCTGCGATATTCATTTATTATATTGTCGCAACATTATTGCCGATCGATAAAATCATCGGTAAAGTATACCCGCTATTTGGAGCACTTCTTCTCATCAGTGCGGTGGGTATCGGAGCAGGGTTAGTCATCACGGGAGCAGATATTCCTGAGGTTTCCTTAACGAATATGCACCCTGATTCCGTTGCTATTTTTCCATTATTATTCTTGACGATTTCATGTGGAGCCCTTTCAGGTTTCCATGCCACACAGTCACCGATCATCTCAAGAACGACTCAAAACGAAAAGAACGGACGCAAAATTTTCTACGGTATGATGATTCTAGAAGCGATCATCGCCATGATCTGGGCAGCGGCAGCCATGAGCCTGTTCGAGCCTGGTGAACTGAATACCATCCTAAAAGAAGGCGGACCGGCAGCAGTCGTAAGTGAAGTGTCTGTTCTGATGCTTGGTTCCATCGGTGGAACACTTGCCATCCTTGGTGTCATCATCCTGCCGATCACATCCGGTGATACGTCATTCAGGAGTGCACGTATGATCATTGCCGACTACATCAAAGTCGGACAAGTGAAAATGTCCAACCGTCTTTGGATTGCGATTCCATTATTCGTGATTTCAGTTGTCCTGACTCGCATGGACTTCAACCTGTTATGGAGATATTTCTCATGGGCAAACCAATCGACAGCGATGATTGCTCTATGGGTAGGCGCCATGTACCTCGGTCTTCAAAAGAAACCGCACTGGGTCGCAACGATCCCGGCGATCTTCATGACAATGGTGACGTTCACGTACATCCTGAGCGCTCCGATCGGATTCGGGCTTTCAATGGGAATAGCTTACATGGGTGCATCAGTTGTAACCATTGTGGCGATCCTGGCCTTTATCTACACATTGAGAAAGCGCTTAAACGATGGTACGGTCATCCAGGTCGACGAAGAAGTTCCACAGCCAGCAGCGTAATTGGAGAGTTTTCCGGTTATTACCGGGAAACTCTTTTCTTTTTTTGCACAAAATAATGATGATTCACAAACTATATCGTAGGAGTGATTCAGCATGACAAAGAAAACGAAAAAAGACGGCGGCACAAAGCAAAACGGTAAACACACACCGAAACAAAAAACATCCGGTTCTGCAAACGGTCAGAACGGATATCACTAGACAATCATCGCCAATCCTTCACGGGTTGGCTTTTTTTATTTATAGAGCAGATGTCTTTATTCTGGAGGATGGTTTATAATGGAGATAGTTTCAAAAATTTAGTCGTCTCAAAAGGAGATCCCATTATGTCGAATAATGAACAACCAATACAGCCAGAAAAGAAAAAAATCAGCCTGCAGGAAGCCATGAAACAGCAGCTTGCCAAGAAGAAAGAAGCCCAGTCAGGCGGCAAGCAAAACACAGGAGGACTTGCATCCAATCAACGCATGCAAAGTCAGCAGACGAAGAAGCCCAGCAATACCCGCCGTAAAATGGGAAGCTAATGGGAGAGGAGCGCTCGGAATTGGGAGTGCTCTTTTTTTGTTTGTGGGGATCAATTTGAGGGGAGAGAATTGTCGGATTTTGTAAAATTGCAGATATATCGCGAATATGGCAGATAAAATGATATTTCGGCAGATAAAAGTAAAATATGGCAGGTAAATCTTCAATATGGAAGATAAATCCTGGATATGGCAGATAACCATACAAGGAACGGGTACCAGGTCTGAATTTATCTCTCTATAATTAATAATCTCCGCACTGAAGCACATCTAAAATCTAATCTTTCAAAAAAATCAAACCTTTTCCCCTACATAATCGTCAAAGTATTAGAAAATGGAGGTGATTTCCCATTGAATGAGGATATAGCCTACGAAATGAATAAGTCTAAGGATGACTTGCTCGAAGAAGCGATGTGTCTATACGGTAAAGAAGTGTTGTATATAGCGTATTCCTACGTAAAGGATTACCGTTTAGCTGAAGATATTGCCCAAGAGGTGTTTATCCGGTTTTATCAGCGGTATGATTCGTTTCGACATGAATCCTCTTTAAAGACATGGATCATTCAGATTGCAATCAACCAGAGCAAGGATCATCTCAAGAAATGGGAAGCGAGGAAGCTGCTGTTTACGAATAAACTACATGGCATGTTGCATGAGTTCGCTGGTAATGATGCCCAATCCAAAGTCATACATAAAGAAACAAGCAGAGAGCTGCATAAGAAGTTATTGTCCCTTGCGGTTAAGTATAGGGAAGTTCTGTTTCTGTATTATTATGAGGAACTTAAGATTTCAGAAATTGCAGGATGCTTGGAACTTAACATCAATACGGTTAAGACGAGATTGAAAACAGGAATAGATAAACTGCAAAAAATGTATCCAAAAGGGGTGCCTTATGATGGATAGGGAGCTTCAGCGACAGATTAGAAAAATGACGGATGAAGGATTGAGAGGATTTGATTTTAACAACAGCATGAAGGAACGGGTGAGGAATAGCGTAGAAGACGGGGAACCCAAAAAGGAATATCGCCGCAGATGGTATGCCCCCCTTGTCAGTTTGATCATCATCATGATCCTTGTATTTGTGTTTGCTGTAGTGAAGGGGGAGCAATGGGGTGTCTTTGGGAACGAAAAGCTAAGTGGTTTCTTTACCAATAAGGCTAATTTTGATGTGGAGATACAGTACGGTGGGGGGATGGTGATAAGTACATTTTCTGACTCTATCACCAGCGAAGATGGAGAGAGTAAAGAGTTGATTTTCACAGAGGAGGAAATCAAAGAGATATATACAGTTGTGGAGAGTTTGGATGTGAAAGAAGAAAAGCATCTTTCGGACGGAGACAGATGTGCGATCCAACCGAGTCGAAACTACATGATGAAAATAAGGATGAATCGTGACCGGTATGAATTCCTATATTCAGACTGCAATACGAATGCTGATGCCAGGGAACTCGATGAACTCCGTGAGCTTATCATTGACATTATCAAGAAAAAACCAGGATATGATGAATTGTTGGAACAAAAGTTTATTATGTGATCTTTTCATTTACACCACCGCCCCATTCATGCTACCATTATAAAAATTTCAAAAAAATGCCATGAAGAGAAGAGTAGATATCCAGAATTCTTCAACAGAGAGCCCCGGCAGCTGAAAAAGGGCAGGAAGGACGATATTGAACCAAGACTCTGAGCAGCGCATCGGAACCGATGAGGGGATGGTGTGACGGGAGCTCCCGTTGTAGAGCTAGGGTATACGTCAAAGAACCGTACCCGAAAAGGCCGGTATGGTGACATATTCGGCGAACTGGGGTGGCACCGCGATTTGAAATCTCGCCCCCAAGATAAACGTCTTGGGGGTGGGATTTTTTTGTTTCACAAACACAATCGCGGGGAGGAATAGTGTATGAAAAAATGGAAGAATCCTTTATTGCTTTTGCTGGGGATCGGGATTTCAAATATCGGCGGGTGGATTTATTTAATTGCCCTTAATTTAATTGTATTGGATGAATGGGGATCGCCCATGGCGGTTATTTTGTTATATGTGTTGAAGCCGGCGGGAGCTCTTTTAACGAATGGATGGGCAGGAAGTTTGATTGACCGGGTAAATAAGCGGAACCTGATGGCGACCCTGGACTTTTTCAGGGCTGTGCTGATTGCTGCGTTACCGTTCCTTTCGACAGGGTGGTGGATGTATGTGGTCGTGCTTTTCATCAATATGGGGAGTGCGATCTTTTATCCAGCGGCGATGACGTATATCACGACCTTGATCCCGGGGAACGATAGACAGCGGTTCAATGCTCTTCGGGGACTGATTGGGTCCGGTGCGTTTTTGATAGGACCGGGGATTGCCGGATTGATGTTCATGATGGGGACTCCGACGTTTGCCCTTTATCTGAATGCCATGGCTCTTCTGTTATCGGGAGTGATCACCCTCTTTTTACCGAAGCTTGACGATCGTTCTGCGGTTCATACAACCGGTACCAAATGGGAGATGATCAAGGCAGATTGGAAGGTTGTATTGAACTTTAGCCGCCGCACAGCCCTTGTGATGGTCCTCTACATTTTGTTTACCGGGATGCTGGTGATGACAGCTGCGATCGATTCCCTTGAAGCCGCTTTTTCAAAGGAAGTCCTGCACCTTTCAGACAGCACGTACGGATATCTCGTGAGTATTGCAGGTGGAGGATTCGTCCTGGGGTCACTCCTGAATACGGCGCTTTCTCATAAGCTTCATCATATGCACCTGATGGGAGCAGGCTCTTTGGTCGTTTCCCTAGGGTATATCATCTATGCTTGCTCATCTGACTTCCTGACAATTGCGATTGGATTTGCTCTTTTATCCTTCGCTCTTGCCTTTGCGACTACAGGATTTGAAACCTTTTATCAAGAACATATTCCTGTGGACATCATGGGCCGGGTGGGCAGCCTTTATGGATTGCTTGAAGGAGTTCTCGTCATTCTGTTGACGGTTCTGATCGGAGTCGGAGCAGAAGCTCTTTCAATTCGAGGTGCCGTGGCAGGAGGTTCCCTTTTCATGCTATTGATTACGCTGATATTGAATATGTGCTTGCAAAATAATTCTTGGAAAAAACAGTTAAAACAACATTCTGAATGTTATAATAAATAAAAACACACTCATACAAGGGGGTTCGCGGATGAAGATGACAGTAGATCAGTATTGGGACAGATGGGAAGAACTGATGAACCGGGTAGAAGCGAGCTTTGAGAAGTGGGATGACTTGGAGGATCTGTTGTTCATTGCCCAAAAAGAAGGGGATCTATATAAGGAGTTCTGCTGCCGGTTCGGGATCATGGGGACTGTCAACTACCTTGGGGAGTACGAGGAGTTATTTGATCATTTCGAGTGGTGCAGCGACTTCTTTTATGATAATGAAGAGAATCTTGAGGAGTGGGTGGAAGACATTCTGTGGATGTATAAGTGGGTGGCAGAGCATCTGGTGAAGATGCCTGGTATCGAGATGGAGATCTTAGATGACTTTTTCACTGACTTTAAAGACGCATATGACCGTTATGGATATAGTCTTCGCCCTTATTATCAGCATTTGCATAAACGAGCTTTAAAAACCGGCGAAATGGAAGAAGCCCATGCCCACTATCTCAAATGGACCGCTGCTGAACGTGATTCCCTTGCAGATTGTGAAGCGTGTGAATATCAGACGGAGCTTGAGTATTATTATATTACGGGAGAAATCGAAAAAGCGGCTCCCATAGAAAAGCTTTTATTATCCAAGGAAGTGACCTGCGGTGAAATTCCCCATCTGACGTATAGCAAGCTGCTTCTTCCTTATTATAAGCATGGGAAGGTGGAGGAAGCCCGACGTTATCAGACCGAGGGATATTTCTTTATTTACGATAAACCCCACTTCCTGGTGGAAGCATCCGAACATATCCGCTTCCTTGCATTAACAGAGCCTCTTAAGGGAATAAAGGTACTTGATCGTCACATCGAGTATGCCGATAGCGGGAAGGACCCGTATGGGATGTTTTATTTTTATATGAGTGCGATCGTCCTTCATCGCAAGCTTTTGGAAGCCGGGCATCGTCCGGGTTTTGCGGTGGATGTGATGAGTGAGGTGGCAGAGGAGATCGCGGCGGATTTTGATGCGCGGAATGGGAATGATTTTTATGAAAGAGAGATGGAGAGGTTTTATTTGCTTTAATGTATATTGACACCCCCATCAAATCTCTATATAATCATCTAAAATAACTGAAACATTGAAGAGGATCAGTAAAGGGATCTTGTCTTTTCAGAGAGGGAGCTAACGTGGTGAAAAGCTCTCATTGATGAACCTTTGAACCTGCCTCTAAGTTCTGTATCGAATGAAGATATCAGCGGTCCGAAACCGTTATCATGGAATGAGTGTAAAGCTTTGCTTTGAATCAGGGTGGTACCGCCAGAAATGGTCCCTGATGAGAAGCAGGGCTTTTTTTGTTTCCGTCTGGTGGTTCGCTGATATATTTGAGATTTCGCTGATCAAATGAAAATTTCGCTGATATATCCGGAAAATCGCCGATAAATTGAAAGTTTCGCTGATATATCAACATTTTCGCCGTTATATTCGTGATTTCGCTCGATAAAATCGCGATTTCGCCGTTAAATCCAAATTTTCGCCGATAAAATCAATTTATCGCCGTTAAATACAATCCAACGAAAAATGAGGTGCTCAAAATGGCTAAAGAATTTGTTAAAGATGTAACGGGCATGGAGGAAGACTTCGCCCAATGGTACACCGATGTCGTCAAGAAAGCGGAACTCATCGATTACTCAAGCGTCCGTGGTTCGATGATCATCAGACCTTACGGGTATGCGATTTGGGAGAATATCAAGGATGCCCTTGATGCCAGAATCAAAGAAACCGGGCATGAAAATGTGTATATGCCTTTGTTCATTCCAGAAAGCCTGTTGCAAAAGGAGAAGGATCACATCGAAGGATTCGCTCCGGAAGTCGCGTGGGTGACCCATGGAGGGGATGAGGAGTTAACGGAAAGACTTTGTGTGCGCCCTACGTCCGAGGTGTTATTCGGTGAGCATTACAAAAACATCATCCATTCGTATCGCGATTTGCCTAAGCTTTACAATCAATGGGCCAATGTTGTCCGTTGGGAGAAGACGACCCGTCCATTCCTGCGGACATTGGAGTTCCTGTGGCAGGAGGGGCATACGTGCCACGAGACGGATCAGGACGCCCACGACGAAACAGTGAAGATGCTTGAAGTGTACGCAGAGCTTTGTGAAGAAATGCTGGCGATTCCAGTCATCAAAGGCCAGAAAACAGAGAAAGAGAAATTTGCCGGTGCGAAATATACGTATACGATCGAGAGTCTGATGCATGACGGAAAAGCCCTGCAGTCAGGGACATCCCATCATCTGGGTGACGGGTTTGCAAAGTCATTCGGCATTCAATTTACAGACCGCGATGGGAAGCTGCAGCATGTTCAGCAAACATCCTGGGGACTCACCACCCGCATCATTGGGGCGATGATCATGGTTCACGGGGATGACCGGGGTCTTGTGGTGCCGCCAAGGATTGCACCTACACAGCTTATGATCGTACCGATCGCCCAGCATAAGGAAGGCGTCCTTGATTTTGCCTATGATCTGAAAAGTAAGCTGGCAGCCGTTGCCCGTGTCGGCATAGATGCGAGCGACAAAAAGCCTGGCTGGAAGTTCAATGAATATGAAATGAAAGGCATCCCACTTCGCCTGGAAGTCGGGCCACGTGATATCGAGAACGGACAGGTGGTGCTGGCGAGACGCGATACCGGTGACAAAATCACGGTCGGTATGGAAGAACTGGAAGGGAAAGTTGCTGAACTTCTGGAAGACATCCAACAAAATCTCCTGGAAAAGGCGAGAGTTCACCGTGAAGAAAAGACGACGGTAGCCAAGGACTTTGAAGAGTTCAAAACGATTGTAAGCGAGAAAGGCGGCTTCATCAAAGCGATGTGGTGCGGGGATCTGGCCTGTGAAGACAAGATCAAGGAAGAAACGAGTGCCACTTCACGCTGTATGCCGTTTGAGCAGGAGCAGGTATCCGATACGTGCGTGTGCTGTGAAAAGGATGCGAAACATCTGGTGTATTGGGCAAAGGCATATTGAGAAAAGGTAATATCTTTCTTGTATTGTCGATAGTCAGTAGTGCCATGATGGTGGCACTGGCGTTTTTTCAGTGGGATCTCGTTCACATTCTGACACCGTTTTTGATGCCGTTTCTTTGGTTGGCGGTGGCAGGTATTTTCCTTGTCACAGCCATCTTCTCCATCATTGCTCTATTCAAGAAGCAGGGATGGAAGCCGGTGCTCATTCAAGCTATGACCGTGATCTTCATCATCTTTTTCCCAATTAACAAAGTGGTACTGAATTTGGATTTTGAAAAACATCGTAAGGAGCGGGATGCGGTGGTGAAGAAAGTGATGGAAGGTACGCTCACTTCCAACGTCTCCTACAATGATTCCGTCATTCATCTCCCGGAGGAATATGGTGCGTTGTCTAAAGGAGGGGGAGACATTGTGATTGATAAGCGGAATGATGAAATGCTGATTCTCTTCTTTACCTTTCGTGGATTACTGGATAGCTTTTCAGGATTTGTCTACTCATCTTCAGGGGAGAAACCCCGTTCAGGAGACTTTGGAGGAGATTTCATCGAGATAGAACCACTGGCTGAACACTGGTATTTTGTGCGTTCCGGATAAAAAAGGACTTTCGAACCTTTCCGTACTTTTTCTTGCTAAAGCCTTCTTTTTCCTATGTTTCTTTAATAAATATAGGTAAAGGAGGCGTCGATTATATGGATGTAGGACTTATCATCATTTTTTTCATGGTATTCGTGGTAATCAGCCTATGGATCGTGCATTCCAAGCTTAACCGGATCACCGAGCATGTGAAGCAGATGGATGAGGAGTATTTATCCGATGAACAGATCGAGAAAGAATTAGAAGAAGAATGGTATAAAGATAAATGACGATGAAGGCGTTTCTCGTAAAGAGGGGCGCCTTCTGTTTTGAAAAAAAGAGCTATCATTCCAGTTGGGTGGTTGGTACTATTAAACATATAAGGTGGTGAGGGGCATGGAGACTTTGGTCATTGTTGTGGTCATCGTACTTTCCCTTTGGTCGATTACCATCACGATTGAAAAGCAAACGGGGAAAATGTTGGAAAGTCATCGCGCGCAAATAGAGCTTTTAAAAAAGATACAATCGAAATTGGATGAGAAATAGGCGTACATAAGGGATGGTGCAGGAGATGAAGCATAAGGACTTAACCATAGAAACACCGCGACTGGTGATCAGGCCCTTCGTAAACAGCGATTATGAAAACTGGTTAAGGGAACATCTGAACAGGCTCCCGTCACAGCATAAATATGATGTGGGATATCAGGATATGAGCGAGTGCACGGAGTTCTGGTTCCGGGAGATGCTTGAGAAGCATGACGAAATGATCGATGGGGATCAAGTGTATATCCTCGGAATTTTCCGGAAGGAGGATGAGGCAAATATCGGGACCATCGATTTCTCGACGCTCATGAGGTACAACTTCAATTGGGGAAGGGTCGGATATACCCTTCATAATCGTCACTGGAATCGTGGGTACGGTAAGGAAGCAGTGAAAGCTGCCCTTCAGCTTGCGTTTGTGAAATTGAATTTTCACCGGATTGAAGCCCATATCAATTTGGATAATACACCGTCGATCCGCCTTGCGGAAGGTGTTGGGATGCAGTATGAGTGTACGAGGAAAGGGTTCATTTATGAATTTGGGGAATGGACGGATAATCTGGTGTACTATGTGAATGCAGGGGAATAAATAAAAGGCCGGAATCGCTATGATTCCGGCCTTTTCCTTATTGT
The DNA here is from genome assembly GCF_044542955.1 of Rossellomorea sp. NPDC077527. Classification (NCBI taxonomy): domain Bacteria; kingdom Bacillati; phylum Bacillota; class Bacilli; order Caryophanales; family Bacillaceae; genus Rossellomorea; species Rossellomorea sp. NPDC077527. The sequence goes on from NZ_JBITVL010000001.1 coordinate 301,992, forward strand.
TGCAAACCTTCAATCGTCATGTCTTTAACAGGCAGGAAGGCTTCACCTGTATCCATATACGTGACATTCACTTTGTCATTTTCCTTCAGGTAGATGGCAAGTAAACTGTTTTCGGAAGAAACGATATAGTTCTTTCCGTTGTCGAGGAGGAAGGACACGACGGTGTAGTCACCGGATTTTTCTTTGTAGACCCGGACGACCGTACCGTTGGCTTTTTTCTCCTCTGCTTTGGAACTGCCGTCGACACTTCCACCGCCTCTTTGCAGGGCAGTTTTATAGGCTTTCAATGCCTGGTTCGGGGTGCCTGCGTAAGCAGAGATTTCAGGATTGGCGGCCGACACGATGAAGTAGTTCTGCAAGAAACCATTCGCATCGAGTACCGGAGTCAGCCAGCTTGCTTCACCGTAGAAGTTATAAAGAACCGGCATCTCGCCGTCCCATTTCTTTTCGATAAATTTCTTCTGGATGATCTGCAGGGCACCTTGTGAATCCATATACGATTCTTCCAGATTTCCTGTGTAGAATGTCGCTTCTCCGGTTCGTGAATTGGTCAGAGAGTATCCGAGCATGGAATCGACGCCTTCTTTTGGCGATGTGAAATCGGTGAAGTAGTACATATCACCATTTTCGTCGAAGATCGGGCTCACGTTCGCTTCCGTTCCTTCATCTGAAGGAAGTTTCACGTCAGATTTTCCGAAGCGGCTGTTCCAGAAACCTTTAACATAATTACCGAAGTAGCTGTTTTGAAGGCTGACCGTTTCTGGGGAAACTGCGCCGTCGATGAATGCCGGCACGTCTTTAATGGCATAGGATTTCGTTTTCCCTGTCTGAGGGTCAACCATGACGATTCCTTCCACTTCGAATCCGTTACGTGCCGAGATGAAATCCCCGTAAGTCTGGATATAAAACGGTTTTCCATCATCGTCGATTTCAAGCTGAACATCCCCGTTGAAAATCTCCTTCGGATAATTCAAACGGATATGACGCTCGATTTTCTTATTGAAGAAAGCAGAAGGTGTATACACCATTTCTTCTTTGATGAACTTAGGGTTCGCGTTTGAATCCGTCGCACTCAGCTTGAAGTATCCAGGAGTTTCATCCCCCTTAAGCCATTTGAAGAAACCGGAGAATTCAACAGGCGCGATGTACACATACTCCCCATCGACCTTCTGGATCTGCAGATTGCCGAGCTCATAATAACTCGTATTCGGTACTTGACCGAACGCTTTCTTCATTTTATTCCGGGCGAATTGTGGAGGGACGCTTGCCGGCGTTTCCTTTTCATCAAAAGCTTTGATCTCTGTTTTGATCTCCATTTTGGCCGATTCGAATTTCTTATCGGCATTGAAGACGAAGGCTGTCATGAAATATGCACCAACGCAGAGGGTTGCCAGAAACAGAAGACCTTTCACCATTCGTTCTTTTCCTGTTGAAAATGCGGCCCCGAATCCTGACGCAATGATCAGGAGGATCCACATGCTCGTAAAGTTCTGATCGAGATTCGTCAGGTAGTAGAAGACAAATACTACAAGAGAAGTAATGATGAGGGTCGCTCCGAACAGGGCCGGGAAGGATGGATACCCCTCTTTTTTATGTTGTTTTTTCATGATGGTCATTGGTACGAGCAGCAGCGCCATGACCAATCCGACAATCAGTGAAAATAATAAAATGTTTCCCATAATGTTCCCCTTTCAAGGTTGTGATTCTGTTTATAGTGTATATACGGATGAGGGGGTGGGGAGGTTTCACTTGTTTTTTGGGGAGAGTGATTGGTTTTGACTGAGCGCTCGGTCAAAGGATGAAGAGGAGTCATTGATGTCGAGAAATGTAGAATGGCAGATAAAATCGGAATTTGGCAGATATCCCTCTAGAACGGCAGATAAAAAGAGATTCTGGCAGATAAATCACCAGAAAGGCAGATAAAATGAAAATTTGGCAGATATCGCTTTCTGGAGGCTTCGTTCATTAGGGAGGTCGGCTGCAAATATGATCAGAAGCGCTGAACGATGGCAACCCGATTACCACTACCATATACCCAACCCAATCTTCATCCGCTATAATAGGAAGAAGCAACCATTCAGGAGGAAGTTATGGATATTTTTGATATTGCGAGGCTTGCGGGGGTGTCGCGGAAGACGGTGCAGCGGGTGTTGAACGATTCCGATCAGGTGCGGCCAGAGACCCGTGAGCGGATCATGAAGATCATGGAAGAACATCAGTATCAGCCGAATGTGTCAGCGCGACGGCTGGTGAAGAAGAAGACCCATACGATCGGATTGTTCATCATTCAGGATCCACGGAAAGACCGGATCTATTCGGATGATCTTTTTTACAGCGCCGTGATTGGGGCAGTGATCAATGCCTGCTCTCTCCGGGGCTACAAGGTGCTCGTGACGATTACCGAATTGGATGATCCGTCTCCGGTGATGAAGCTGTACCGGGAGAAAAGTATCGATGCAGGCATCATTATCAGCTGGAGCAACGTACAGCCCATTGTGGACAATATCCTGTCGGCCGGCTTTTTGGTCGGGGTCTTCGATCAGAACAATCTCACCGAGCGTACACCTTCCATTCCGATGCCGATACTGGAAAATGAAAAGGGGGCGATGGAGGCGGCGAATCACTTCATCCAGCTTGGACATGAAGATATCGCCATCATCACAGGGGATGAAGACAATCATGCTGCAAGGGAGCGACTCAGTGGATTTCGGAAAGCATTGAAGGCAGCGGGGATCCCAATAAAGCCTGAGTACATATTTAAGGGAAGATTTATGGAAGAATCGGGACGGGAAGCGGTCCACCATTGGATGGACAAGGGGATGCTGCCGTCTGCCATCGTCTGTTCCAATGATCATATTGCCTTTGGTGCCCTCAAAGCATTGAAGGAGGCAGGACGGAATGTTCCACAGGACGTTTCCCTCATCGGCTTTGACAATATCCTGCTGACGGAATACACGTCTCCTTCCCTTTCGACCATGAATGTGCCAAGAGTGGAGATGGCGGTTTCTTTGGTAGAACAGTTGATACACAGGGTCGAAGGAGTACCGGATGAAAAGATGAAGCCGTTTCAAGCGACTCTCGTAAGCAGGGAGTCCTGCCGTAAAAAGTAAGCCTGATTCCCCTTGGGAACGGGCTCTTTTTTTGTAGAAAATGAGATTGTTATTGTAAAAAAATGTTGTCAATCCATCGTGAGGGTTTTATAGTTATATACAAATGTCCCACGTGAGACATAAACAAATACAGGAGGCGTTCACATGTTAAAAAAAGCAGTCACTTCTTTTACCGCTGCATGTCTCATCATGACTCTGCCACCAGGAACCATAGGAAAAGCCGTACAAAAAGACAAGCCCTATCATCTAAAGGATTCAATCCTGAGGGATAAAACGATTGAGGGGGACCTGGTGATCACACCGGATGCCGGAGAGAATATTACACTTGAAAACGTGACGGTGCTAGGGGAAACCCTGATCAAAGGGGAAGCACCGGATACCCTGCAATTGACAGATTCCGAGTTGCATAGCCTCTCGGTTCAAGGACCCGGTCACTTGGCAAAAATCACAGTTTCGGGAGAATCGGTCGTTGAAGAGACTGAGTTGGAAGGAAATGTTATATTAGAAGAAAACGAGATTACATCTGACGGGTTTCAGAACGTAACTGTATCGGCATCACATGTCAAAACGAAAAAAGCCGATTTGAAAGGTGAGTTCGATACGGTTTCGACGACAGGGAAAAAGGGGGAAGCGCAAGTAGAAATTGACGGTATTGCAGAGCGGTTAGAATTGAACACGCTTTCATCTGTCGCTCTTTCGTCTGACGGAGTGGTAAAAGAACTTCTGGTGTCGCAAACAGGTAAAGGATCGACCATCGACGGAGAAGGATCCATTGAAAAAGCAACATTGAACAGTGAAATCGAATTCAATGGGAAAGAAACAAGTGACGCTGCTTCTTTTGTTACACCATGGTCCCTCGTCTGGAATGATGAATTCAATGAGGAAGAGATCGACCGTAATAAGTGGACGTTTGATATCGGCAACGGTTATACCAATGCCAACGGAACCTTCATTCCGGGATGGGGGAACAATGAACGGCAATATTATACGGATCGCCCGGAAAATGCAAGGACGGAAGACGGGAAGCTGTTGATCACAGCCAAGAAGGAAGATTATAAAGGGTATGCCTATACGTCATCCCGTCTTAAGACGAAGGGGCTTTTTTCAAAGACTTACGGGAAATTTGAAATGAAGGCATCTCTGCCTGTTGGAAAGGGATATTGGCCGGCGTTCTGGATGTTGCCTGAAGATGACCGGTACGGCGGATGGGCTGCTTCCGGTGAGATTGATATTTTAGAAGCACAGGGAAGCAATCCGGGTGAAGCCATCGGAACGCTTCATTACGGTGAATCGTGGCCGAATAATAAATATACCGGCACTCACTATGCCTTTGAAAATGGATCGACCATCGCCGACGAGCATGTGTACTCGGTTGAATGGGAGCCGGGGGAAATCCGCTGGTATGTTGACGGGAAACTCCGTCAGACCCAGAACAACTGGTACAGTAAAGGCACAGGAAATGCCGCTAATTTCACGTATCCCGCTCCATTCGACCAGCCGTTCCATATGCTGTTGAATCTGGCGATCGGCGGAAATTTCGATGGCGATCCGACAGAGGAGACGATGTTCCCTCAATCGATGGATGTGGACTATGTACGTGTGTATGATTTGACAGGAAGACCGTATCAATCGCCGGAACTGCCTGTATTTGAACAGGCACCATTACCGGATGACGCGAAACAGCCATTGGAAGATGGTAACTTGATTTACAACAATGGATTTAATCAAGAATGGGAAGACGTTGACGGTATTCCTGGAGTGGAGAATACGGATTACTGGTACTTCTTGACCGTACCTGATTTCGGAGGGAAGGCGAATGTGTCCCTTGACCAGGTTGATGGAAGTCATTTTGCCAAAGTGGATGTGGAAGAGCCGGGAAGCCAGCCTTACTCCGTGCAGCTCATCCAAGATGTTTCCCTCGGTAAAGGCCGATACTACCGTGTGTCTTTTGATGCGAAGTCGAACGGTTCACGACCGATCAATGTAAAAGTAGGCGGTGGAGCGGACAGGGGGTACAGCGCTTATTCAAACAGCGAAGCCTTTTCATTAACGGACGAGCTGGAATCCTATGAAATGGTATTCCAGATGACCGAGGCAAATGATCTTGCAGCACGCGTGGAGTTTAATCTCGGATTGTCCAAGCTCCCAGTGTGGCTCGGGAATGTCCGGGTGGAAGAGATCCCTCCTGTACAAGTAGATCCGGATGCTTCCAAGCCAGCCCTTTCAAACGGGAACCTTCTCTATAATGGAACGTTCGATCAGGGATTCCCTGACCGTCTGCTGTTTTGGAATCTGATAGGTTCCGAGAGTGCCGAATCCATTGGAGTAGATCCTGAGGAGCGGGTATTCGCGGTCAAGCCATCAAGTGAAACAGACGAGGTTGGAATGGTACAAAAAGGGGTACAGCTTAAGGCGTTGAACGAGTATGAATTGACGTTTGACGGGGTGGCTGAGAGTGATCGTGACCTTGTGATCGAGCTGAGAAGCAAAGACGGGGAAGAGGTCTATGCATCGGAAACAATTTCTCTGACTACAGATTGGGATAATCACGCCATGAAGTTTACGATGCCGGATGTAACAGATCTTGAATCCCAGCTGATCATCCATCTCGGAGGAAGCACTGATGAGGTAAAGCTGGATAACTTCAAGTTAAAGAAAATAGCGGGAGCGCCGGGTGCGAATATGATTCAAAATGGCTCTTTCGATACCGATTTGGAATTCTGGGACAATTACCTTCATTATGATGCTTCAGCTGGTATTTCCAGTGAAGATGGGCAGGCGAAGATCTCGATTGGAAATGAAGGAAATGAAACCTGGAGTGTTCAGCTTTATCAGGGTGGATTGAAGCTTGAGCCGGGAGTGGAATACACGCTTTCCTTTGATGCGAGTTCGACGGTTGACCGGACGATGGAAGTGACAGTGGAAAATGCCGGTTATCATCGCTACTTATCAGAAGTCGTTCAGCTTGGTGGAGATAAAGCGCATTATGAGTATACGTTTACGATGCCTGCTAGTGATTCAACGAGTCTTAAGTTCCTGCTGGGTAAAAGCGGATCGTCGATCGGAGCTCATGATGTGGAGATTGATAATGTGGTGTTGAAGTAGATAGTTAGGGGAGTGCAGCGTCTTGGGGCGCTGTGCTTTTTGTTTGGGCGTAGGCTGATTGAGCGCTCGGTCAAAGGTCAGGAGGGCGGAGGAATTTGTCGAAAAAGGTAGAACGGTCGATATCCGGGTGATTTCGGTCGATAAAATCAAATGAAGGGTCGATAAACTGAAAAAACGGTTGATATCCTGAAAATAAGGTCGATAAATCTCCATAACGGTCGATATCCAATCCGACAGCCGCCCATCCCCCGAAAAGAGAAGCAGCCGATCCACAATCGGCTGCTTCATACCCTTATGTCAGTGCTTTTTCCGGCTTGATTGGATGAAGTCGTCCGTCCTCATCCCGAAATACGATATGTTCACGGCCAAACTTCGTCGGAGTATCGATTCCAGCGGCAGCGGCCAGGTTGTACAGGCCTTCGCGCAGGGAGATGATGTAGTTACACACACGAAATGATTTTTCTTCGACGATAAGTGCCTTTTGCAGTTTCTTATCCGTGGTGGCAACGCCGACGGGGCAGTTGTTCGTGTGACACACCTGAGCCTGGATGCAGCCAACAGAGAACATCAGCCCGCGGGCAATGTTGACAAAGTCGGCTCCCAGGGCAAGGGCGAAGGCGATTTTATCGGGTGTTAATAGTTTTCCAGATGCGAAGATTTTCACCTTGTTCCGTACCCCGTATTTCACCAGGGTATCGTGGAGGAAAGGAAGTGCCGATTTGATTGGGATCCCAGCCGATGCAGCGAGTTCCTGATAGGATGCGCCTGTTCCGCCTTCTCCTCCGTCCACGGTGATGAAGTCGGGATGTTTTCCGGAGGTGGCCATATAGGAGGCAAGGTCTTCAATATCATTTGTGTTTCCTACTACCAATTTGATTCCGACGGGTTTGCCCCCTACTTCCCTCAGTTGTTCGATGAAGTCCATCATCTGTTCGTTGCTGTTGAATTCCTTGAATCGGTTTGGGCTGTCGATGGATTTCCAAGGCTCCACGTTACGGATGTTGGCGATCTCCTCTGTTACTTTTTTTCCGTCAACGTGGCCACCACGGGTCTTGGCACCTTGAGCCAGTTTTAATTCAAAGGCCTTCACTTCTTTCAGCTCACTTTTCTTTTTGAATTCCTCCCAGGAAAATTCCCCGTCCTTCGTTCTGACTCCAAATAAACCCGGGCCGATTTGGCAGATGATATCGACGCCGCCTTTGAGGTGATGCTTTGATAATCCGCCTTCCCCGGTGTTCATCCACGATCCGGAAGCGAGCTTTAAGCCGGTGGATAAGGCCGTGATGGCCGCTTCACCGAGGGAGCCGTAGCTCATGGCGGATTGACCGACGAGTCCTTTCACTTTAAACGGATGTCTGCACGTATGCTCGCCGATGACCGGTGCGTCTTCGTCTTTCAGGAGAAACGGATCCACTTCGGTTTCTTCCCTGTGTTCCCTGCGGCTGAGCAGGTTATCTTTATCGATTTTGTAGATTTTGGTTTTGACTTTTTGAGAGTGATCGATGCGGAGTTCGTCCCGCTGGACAGGGAAAAGGGTGTTCCGTATGTAGTAGCCTTCCTTTTCGAAGTCCCGCTCAGAGCCGAATCCGAGCATCCTTGATTTATATTTCCCGGCCATGACGGTATGGGTATACTCCAGTCTTGAGAAGGGTTTTCCTTCGTTGTCGTGATGGAAGAGATACTGTCTGAGTTCGGGTCCGATTTTCTCGAGGATGTATCTCATTTTTCCAAGAACAGGGAAATTCCGCAACACCGCATGCTCTTTTTGTTTTTCGTCTGTGAACCATAAATAAAGAATCAGTCCGATTGGAATCGCGAGTGCAAGAACGATGACGGTAAGGAGAATCCATTGAATGACAGAAATGCTGTTCACTTTCATACCTCCTATAGGGAGAAAGAGCCTTTTACAGGCTCAATCCCTTTTTAAAATAGTCGTTTCAACGCTTTTCGCAGTGGTGGCATTTCGACTTCATGCTTCTTGAAAAATTTCTTCATGACGTGCTTGGAGTAGCCTGACGCCTGTTCGAAATTGATTTTGCCTGGAAGGGGAGGCTGGTCTTCGATGACACAGTCGATGATGACCGGTTTATTGGACTTTACAGCCATTTCAAAGGCAGGCTGCAGGTCTTCATGCTTAACGACTCGGTAACCTTCACCGCCGCACGCTTTGGCAAATTGGGCGAAATCAATGTCCTGGAGGTCTGTTTCATATTCCAGGTGGCCGATGGATTCCTGTTCATACTTGATCATGCCGATCTTCCGGTTGTTCATGATGACGACGATGATCGGGAGCTTGTATTTCACAGCGGTGACGAAATCATGCATCACCATCGTAAAACCTCCGTCTCCGCAAACGGCAATCGCCTGGCGTTCGGGCTCTGAGATGCCACTTGCGATGGCTCCTGGAAGTCCACAGCCCATTGTTGCCATCCAGCTCGAGATGATCATTTTCTGATTGGTCATTTTGAAATGACGGGCGGTCCAGACCGTCACGTTGCCCACGTCCACGGATAGGGTTGCATCATCGGCGGCAATCTTCTGAAGGGCAGCGATGACTTGTGGTGGCTTCATGGGTGTCGTCACTTCGACTTCATCTTTTTCAATATGCTTCCACCAGTTTTTCATATTGTTCTGGCATTCTTCCAAGAAAGAGCGGTCTTCTTTGACAGGTAACTGCTCGTTCCATTGCTTCAGGACCAGGTTGGAATCACCGACGATCCCGACGGAAACCGGATATCTCTTTCCGATTTGAGTTGCGTCCGCATCTATCTGGACGGCCGGGGTATCGTCAGGAAGGTAATCACGATAAGGGAAAGACGTACCGATCATAATGAGGAGGTCGGATTCCTCCATGGCTTCGTAGGCGGGCTTCGTTCCAATCTGGCCGAGCTGGCCGAGATTATGGGGATGCCTGTCCGGGAAAATGCCTTTTGCAGGGAGTGTAAAGATGACAGGAGCCCCTATTTTTTCGGCAAAAGCCTCTAGTTCACGGGCCGCATGCCTTGATCCCGTTCCTGCAAGGATGACCGGACGCTTCGCTTTATGTACGTATTCCATTCCGGTCTTCATGTCTTTGTCCAGGGGAGCGGGGATGGTTACAGCCGGGATGCTTGATGTAGCCTTCACGCTGTCCTTGATTTTCTGTCCGGGGATGTCGTCCGGGATGATCAGCACGGACACACCTTTTTTCGCGTAAGCGGTCCGGATCGCCTGATTCATCAAATCGGGAAGTGACTCAGGTGATGTCACCCGCTCACAGTAAACGGAGACGTCTGCAAAAACGCGATCGAGATGAACTTCCTGGAATGAATCCATGCCGAGCTCTTCCGTTGCCACCTGTCCTGCCAAAACCAATACGGGCGCACCGTCTGCCTTTGCATCATACAAACCATTCAATAAGTGGATGGCTCCAGGTCCGCCGATGGATAAGCATACCCCGATGTTTCTGGTGAGCTTTGCATAAGATGAGGCGGCGAGTGCTCCGACTTCTTCATGTCTGACCTGGATGAACTCAATGTTTTCTTTTTCACTTCGGAGCACGTCGACAAAATGATTGATGGAATCACCGGGAAGACCGAATACATGCTTGATGTTCCATTGCTCCATGATGTCTGCTGCTGCCTGTCCTGAGAGTTTATGTGCCATAGTGGAACCTCCTTTGATTGAATAGTGATTTTTTACCACCGTTGGAGATTTGTTAAACGTTGAGCGAAGGAGTGGTGCAACTTTTGTAGATGGATGTAGAACGATCGATATCCCGAGGGTTCCGATTGATAAATGAACGGTCGATAAAATGAAAATAAGGTTGATAAATCCTGATAAAGGTTGATAACCTTTCTGAACACAAAAAAAGCAACCGATCTAAGATCAGTTGCTTATCCCAACACCACTTCCACACCGAAATGGTCCGAAACGACAGGTTTATTTACAGTATTAAAGATAACCTGGGATGATTTCACCGGCATTTTTTCACTGGAGAGAATAAGATCGATACGAAGGTCGAGTTTGTTCTCATCCCAGCCTGCGATTTTTCCTTGAACGGTGATGCCACTGTCTCTTTCTGCTGCGGTATCGAATGTGTCATGCAGTCCTTTGGAAATAAGATAATCGTATCCTTCCCCACGGATCAGGGCGTTGTTGTTAAAATCGCCCATTAAGAAGAACGGGGATTCAGCCGTGACCTGCTCCATCAAGTTATCGACTTGAAACTGAAATGGCTCTTCATTGTCCGTCCACCAGCCGAGGTGGCAGGAGTAGAAGGTGAGGGGCTTTCCTTCATATGAAATCGTGGCTCCTACGATTTTACGGGTTTTCCAGTAGGATTGGTCATGACTTTTTGAGATAAAGAAGCGGTGGTCTTCCACAATCGGGTGCTTTGTTAATATGGCGACGCCTTCTTCATAAATGTCGTATCCGATATGAGCGAAGTCCCAGACGAGGGAGTAATCTGTCACACCCTGTTTCTCTAGTTCTCCAAGGAGGACTAGGGCAAAATTGTCATTTTTGATCAGCCCCTGGACGGTTTCACTTTCGATCAGCTGACTGACTTCCTGAAGGGCGATGACATCATAGGATTTCTCCGCGATGTCATCGGCTAAGATTGAGATTTTTTCGTGTTGGTTGTCTTCCTGCCATGAGTGACAATTCAACGTGAGTAATTTCATAAATTAAGCTCCCAATAAATCTTGAATATCCGACTTGATGACGTCTGCCTTTGGACCATAGATCGCCTGAACGCCTTTGTCCTTAAGGATGAGTCCAAGTGCTCCATTACTCTTCCATTCTTGTTCTGTTCCGACGAGTGAGGTGTCTTTTACCGTCACGCGAAGTCGTGTCATGCAGGCATCTACGTCTACGATGTTTTCTTTTCCGCCAAGCATGGCAACGACTTTCGGAGCGATGGAATCGGCACTTACCGTACCGCCGCCGGTTGACGCTTCATCTTCGATGTAGTTCCCGTTACGACCTGGTGTCGGGAAGTTGAACTTCTTGATCAGGAAGTTGGCAACCGCGAAGTTCAGGCCAAAGAATACGATACAGGCAATGACGAAGTTGACTAGGTCGACCCACAGACCTGCTTTGATGATCATCGGAACACGAGTCAGAAGCTCTATGGATCCGAATGAGTGAACGCGGATGTGTATGATATCCACAATCGCGAAGGCAAGTCCTGTCATGATGGCATACACCACATATAGAAGTGGGGCAGCAAACATGAACATGAATTCGATCGGCTCGGTTACACCTGTCAAGAATACGGCTAGACCTGCTGAGAAGAACATGGATTTGTATTTTTTCTTCTTATCTTTATCCACATTTCTGTACATAGCGTACGCGATCCCAATCAGGGCAGCTGTGGATAAAATCATCTGACCGACTTTGAAACGGGCAGGTGTAACATCATTCAACAGCTGTTTATAACTTGCTGTGTCTCCTGCAGCCAGGAAGTTGTTTAAATCGGCGATCCAGGCAAGCCATAATGGGTCTTGACCGGCTACCGTCGATCCTGCGCTGGAACCTGTCAGAATCGTGTATGTTCCGCCAAGTTCTGTGTAGTTGATCGGAACCGTTAACATATGATGCAAACCGAATGGCAATAACAGTCGCTCTAATGCACCGAATACAAATGGTGCGACGATCGGTGCCGTGTTGCGGGATGTAGCGATCCATTGACCGAAGTCATTCAGTAATCCTTGGACAAATGGCCAAACAATCGACATGATGACGGCGATGATGATCGAGCCAACAATTACGACGAATGGTACGAAGCGTTTTCCATTAAAGAAGGAAAGGGCATCAGGTAATTTACTGTAGTTATAATATTTGTTAAAAAGATTGGCTCCGAGGAAACCGGAGATGATCCCGACGAATACACCCATGTTAAGGGCAGGTGCTCCCAGGACCGATGTAAAATACTCTGAAACGACGAGTGTTTGTCCGAAAAGGGAAGAGACCGTTGCTTCAGGATCCCCGAGCATATCTCCGCTTACTCCAAAAATAGCACCCGTGATCCGGTTGATCAAGATGAATGCGATCAGGGCGGCGAAGGCACCGCCTGCACGTTCTTTCGCCCATGAGCCACCGATGGCGACGGCGAATAAAATGTGAAGATTGGTGATGACTCCCCAACCAATGTCTTCCATTACTCTTGCAATCGTTTGCACTAATGTGATGTCTCCACCCATCATGGCAATCAACTTACCGAGGGAAATCATGATTCCTGCAGCTGGCATGACCGCCACGACCACAAGCAATGCTTTCCCGAACTTCTGCCAAAAATCAAATGACAATACATTCTTCATAAACCTGTTTCCTCCTTTAATATCAATCTATTGGACTATATTTCTTACATGCATGACATGTGTGCGTTTACATTTCAGTTTAAAATGAAATGTGTGTCGCTGTGTCTTCATTTAATGTGGATATGTACATGAAGAGGATGCAATAAAAATGCAACCGTTTGCACTAACTAAACACATTTTATGATATCCCTTTCAAGAAAGCAACAAGAAATTATTATTTTAGTAAAATATTAGTACGAAGAGGGACGGACCTTGGTAGGGGAGGGTAGAGACTTGGGGGAGTGGAAAAGGAGTCTAGTTGTTTAGCAGTAGGTAGATAGGAATCTGTGCAGACAAGTTATTCACATGTGGATAAAACGGTAGGGAATTGAGGTGTGGATAGGTATCCGCTTCTTATTTTGGGATAAAAAAAGCACCCAATCTTCAAGATTGGATGCCCTACATATTATTTCAACAATCTCAGGCCGTTTAGAATAACCAGAATCGTACTACCCTCATGTCCGATGACTCCAAATGGGAGGTCGAGGATCTGAAGGAAGTTAGAGGCGATCAACAGCATGATGACCGTGATGGAAAACACGACGTTCTGCTGGACGATGCGCTTCATTTTTTTAGAAAGCTTGATGGCTTCGGCAATCCGGGTCAGGTCGTTTTTCATTAACACCACATCGGCTGTTTCCAAGGCGACATCCGTTCCTTCGCCCATGGCAATCCCAACGTTGGCCGTTGCTAGGGCAGGGGCGTCGTTGATGCCGTCTCCGACCATTCCGACCGTACCAAATTGGTGTTTCAGTTTCTTCAGTTCGTCTACTTTCGTTTCAGGGAGGCACTCCGCAATGAAGCTTGAGACCTTGGCTTCTTCTGCAATGGCACGGGCTGTCTTTTCATTGTCACCGGTCAGCATAATCGTCTCGACGCCTTCTTTTTCCAGGAGCTTCAAGGCTTCGATGGTTTCATTGCGGACCACGTCTTTTAACGCGATGAGAGCAATGATTTCATTCTCTTTTGCAACAAATACGGTCGTTTTTCCTTCTGCGGCAATTCGTCCGTATGCACCGTTCATAAACTGTTCTGCTAACAGTTTATCCACAAAATCGGCTTTCCCTATTTTCCATTCCGATCCGTCCATAAGAGCTTTGACTCCCCATCCGGATACATCTTCAAGAGAATCAGGCTGAGTCAGTTCCACGTTCAGCTCACGGGTGGCGTGACCGACGATGGCCTGTGCAAGTGGGTGATTCGATTGGTTTTCAATCGATGCCACAATGCTCAACACATCTCGTTCATTCATATCGTTGGCGATCAGAATATCTGTCACTACGGGTTTCCCTCTCGTTAATGTTCCTGTCTTATCAAAGGCAATCGCTTTGATGTTACTTAAGTTTTCGAGGTGGGCGCCACCCTTGAAAAGGATTCCGTGACGGGCACCGTTTGAGATGGCCGAAAGACTCGCCGGCATGATGGCTGCGACCAGGGCACATGGTGAAGCGACAACAAGGAGGACCATGGCCCGATAGAATGTTTCCGTCCAGCTCCATCCGAGAAGGAAGTGAGGGAGGAACATCATTAGGAATACAACGGCGAGCACGATTTTGACATACGTTCCTTCAAAGCGTTCAATGAACTGCTGGGAAGGGGATTTTTCGCTTTGAGCCGATTGGACAAGGTCGATGATTTTTTGAAAAAGGGTTTCGCTGCTCGGTTTGGTCATTTCTACTGTGATGGCACCGTTGATGTTGACCGTTCCCGCGAAGACTTCATCCCGTTGTCCTTTTGAAACCGGAACGGCTTCACCGGAAATTGCTGCTTCATCGATGGAAGTCGTTCCTCTTACGACGACTCCGTCGGTTGGTACCCGTTCACCTGGTTTGATGAGGATATGATCCCCTATTTCAAGGCTTGAAACATTGACTTTCTTTTCCCCTGAGCTTGTAACGAGCCATGCTTCTTCCGGCTGCAGCTGCATGAGTGCGGAGATTTCCTTCTGGCTTTTGTTCATCGTATACGTTTCAAGGGCACCGCTGACGGCGAAGATGAAGATGAGGATCGCCCCTTCCGTCCAGTACCCGATGATGGCGGATCCAACAGCGGCAAAGATCATCAGCATTTCCACATTCAGTTCTTTATTTTCGATGGTTTCCTCGATGCCTTCTTTTGCTTTGGCAAAACCGCCGATGGCAAAGGCAAGGAGGTAGAAGATGATGCTCATGCTCGAGTCATCATTTGATGTCAACCATCCGAGTAGTATAAACACACCGCTGATGAGGGCGGCGATCAATTCCGCATGAGGTTTTATTTTTTCAAGGAAGTGGATTTTATCATTCGTTGTCCCCATGGATAGTGCTTTGGATTGTGAGCTCATAGTGTGTTCCTCCTTTAATTAATTGAAAATGGGCGTTTCTCATTGAGAATAATAATCAACGTCATTACCCCTATAAAACGACGAAAGCTGCCACCAGTGAAAGGTGACAGCAAAACGGCACGTGCTCTTAGTTGATAATATATGAAAGTTGTAATTTGTAATTATTATAATCTAATCCTACCACATGTATATGTGGATGGGAAGCTTTTTGTGCTAGTTATTCTGGGTTATTTCTCTACGCCTGCTTTGCAGCGAAAAGGCGAGTAAGCTCATAAAAATCACTAGCATCATGCTGGCGATCAAGTAGAAGAAGCTTGAGCCCTTGAGCCAGTCGATGGTGACTCCGCCGATGAACGGGCCGATCATGCTGCCGAAGCTGAAGAAGATTCCGCACATGATGTTTCCGGCAGGCAGTAATTCTTTCGGAAGAAGGTCGGTCATATAACTGATGCCGAGGGAAAACGTCGACCCGACGGCCATGCCGGCCAATGTGAAACAGATAAAAAGTCCGATGGTGGACCCGGCTACAATTCCGGCAGCCGAGAAGCAGAGAAATCCGATCATCATGACGATGAGGAGGACATTTTGTCTGCCGTATCTATCGCTCAGAATGCCAAGGGGCACCTGTGAGATGATACTTCCCACGGCGAATGCAGGGAGAAGAATCGCCACGGCTTCAATGGAAAGACCGTTTCGTAGGGCAAAAACAGGGAAGTTTCCGTTTAAGGAAGCTTCCAGGAATCCATATCCGAGGGGAGGCAACAGGGCGACCCATGCATATTTGAGAACCTTCCCGAATCGTTGGAATGATCCCAGGAACGAAGCATTGCCGATGTTTTGCTGCTCAGGGTATTCATTTTGTAACTTAAAGACAAACATCCATACCGTGATACTTAATAATGAAGAAATGATGAACGGCAATGCCTGATGGATCGTGATGAGCTGAGTCATCATCGGTCCGACGGCGAATCCGATTCCAAAGGAAACCCCGTAAATGGATATGTTCCGTCCGCGATGCTCTTTCGGTGAAAACGACGTGATCCACGTCTGGGTAGAGAAATGGAGCATGTGATCACCGATTCCGATCAGAAGGCGGAGGATGAACCAGAACCAGAAGGATTTCCATACCGGGAACAATAAGAGTGATGCAGCGACGACAATGCCGCCTATGATGATCATCGGTTTGTATCCGATTTTCTGCAGGGGTCGTTCCATTAAAGGAGAAGCCAGCAGAATTCCGATGTAAAGGGCTGTTGCGTTTAATCCGTTCAGGGAGGAGGACAAGCCGTCCTGCTCGAATATGATGGCGATGAGGGGAAGGAGCATTCCTTGTGAAAAACCGGAAATGGCAACGATCCCAACAAGGACCTTGAAACGGAAGGATAATGTTTGATTCATTTGTCAGAACTCCCAATCGTAGTAAATATCTTCTTTGATGGTACCCTCAATTGCAATGTTTGGCAATACGGGATGAATAGAGTAAAATCAAAACATCTACTAACATATAAAGGAAGGAATGAAGAAAAAATGGAATATAAAATGCAAGAAGGCGGATTTTACACAGATTTAGGGTTTGGAAAACTGGAGGTATCGGGTAACGAAGAATATGGATTCCGTCCGTTCCAGCTGCTCGTATCATCCGTGGCCGTCTGCAGTGGAGGTGTCCTTCGTAAAGTTCTGGAAAAGATGCGCATCCAATTCGACGACATCCACATCAAAGCCGACGTCACCCGCAACGAAGACGAAGCCAACCGCGTCGAAGCCATCTCCCTCCACTTCACGATCAGAGGGACGGACCTTGACGAAGCGAAAATCGAAAAAGCCATGAAGCTCACACGCAAAAACTGCTCCATGGTGCAATCTGTTCAAGACAGCATCAAGATTGAAGAAACGTTTGAATTGGTGGGGTAATGGAGTGTGAGGGACGGACCTATTCTTGAGAGTTGTAACAAGAGTGTTTCGGATTTGTAGAGGTCCGTCCCTCATAGATGGTGCACATCAAGTGAAATGTGTGGTGGAAAAGGGACGGACCTCTAAATGGTGAGAAAAGAATAGTGGTTTCTACCGATTCAAAGGTCCGTCCCTCTCCAGAACGATCTCCTCTACAGCTCTTGGGGTTCGCTGCCAGGTTTTTCGTAGTAGAGGATGGTTTTGGGGATGAGTTTGAGAAGCAGATATTCCGGGTCGTCCGGACTTGCGATCCAGTGCTTAAGCTTTTCGTTCCAGAATTTCGCTTTCAGTTCCGAAGAGTCTTCGACCGATGCTTCTGCCTCGATTTCTACATAATGTTCATGATCAGAGTCACGGTCATACCCGAGAAGGATATGCACATGAGGATTCTGTGCGATGTCTTCCGCCTTATGGGCATATTCGTTGGTTGCCGTGTAGAGAGTAAGATCGTCATGATCGAACATCATAAAACGTGAGTACGGTTTGTTGTCACGGATGGTGGCAATGGTGCCGATCTTATGATGGGAAAACAGTTCTACTATTTTATCTTTCAATGAATGTGCCATGAATTTCCCTCCTAATTGGGTTCTATCTATAATGTGTCTAATCAGGACGGTTTTAACCAAATTTCTGATAAAGGATGGATCGTTAACGTGAATAAAGTATTTACACTGCTTGTATTCGCAGGTGTCCCGGTTTCTGTGATCGGTTCCCTGCTTCATTGGCCAAGTGTCATCATGTTCGTCGTCTATTGTGTCACGATCATCGCACTGGCAGCCTTCATGGGAAGGGCGACGGAAAGCTTGGCCGTTGTATCGGGTCCCCGCATCGGCGGACTCTTAAATGCCACATTCGGTAATGCCGTTGAATTGATTATTTCCATCTTTGCGCTGAAAGCCGGTTTGATCGGGGTTGTATTGGCTTCCCTGACAGGGTCCGTCCTCGGGAATCTACTTTTGGTCGCCGGACTTTCCTTCTTCGTCGGAGGGGTCAAGTTCAAGCGCCAGAAATTCAACGTGTTCGACGCCCGTCATAATTCAGGTCTTCTTATGTTTGCGATCATCGTCGCATTCGTCATTCCCGAAGTGTTCTCCATGGATATGAATGAAGGGAGAACGATGAGTCTTTCCATCGGGATCTCAATCATTTTGATTCTCCTTTATTTATTCGCCCTATTCTTCAAACTCGTCACTCATCGCGGTGTGTATCAGAATCAGAGTGAAGGTGGAGATGGTGCCCACGGTCATGACGAGGAACCTGAATGGAGCAAGGGGAAAGCGTTACTTATCCTCGCTGCATCGACCCTCGCCGTTGCGTATGTATCTGAACGACTCGTCCATACCTTTGAAGAAGTAGGGGAAGCGTTCGGTTGGAGCGAACTCTTCATTGGGGTCATCATCGTCGCCATCGTCGGAAATGCGGCTGAGCATGCTTCAGCGGTCATTATGGCGTATAAAAATAAGATGGATGTCGCAGTGGAAATTGCTGTCGGCTCCACCTTGCAGGTCGCGATGTTTGTGGCACCTGTGCTGGTGCTGGTTTCGTTATTTTTCGAAAAAAGCATGTCACTCGTGTTTACGTTACCGGAACTCGTGGCCATGGTATCCGCCGTCTTACTCACGGTGATCATTTCCAATGATGGGGAAACCAACTGGTTTGAAGGGTTGACCCTGCTTGCCGCTTACTTCATCATGGGAATCGGTTTTTATTTACTGTAATCCAAAAAAGCCCCGGCAGTTTCCCTGCCGGGGCTTTTTCTATTGCAAGGAAATCATTTTGTGAGAACCGCCTACCCATTTCTGAATAAGATACCAAGAGAGTTTCTGTGCAAAGGAATGAGTAGCGTGAAAAAAAGGAAAAAACCGACGAACGGTAAAGTCATCGATTGCAAAATCGATTTACCGCCTAGAGGATGTCAAGGGATCTTTCCCTTTAAAGGGTGTAAAAATCCAACCATACAATTAGACGATATCGGTATCATCAGCTGCAAAGGCATCATCAGTGGAAGAGTGTTGTGTGATTTTCAGCCCCTTCAGGGTGTGACGGTCACTTTGACACCTTCGCCTATGGGTCTTTTGGACTTTGATGATATGACACCGGTCACCGACAGCACGGGTCGTTTTTCAACGAAGGTGACCGTTGCACCCGGGACTCCGATTACACCAAATGTCGAAGTTACAGCTACGGCTGTCGTCATTGGAAAGACCATCAGTGATTCCATTTATGTAAGAGTGGACTGTATCAAATGTAAAAATCCTGACCTCTCGTTAGATCCCATTCCTTGTCCTGTTGGCTGTAAAGGAACAAAGATCAGGGGTAGGTTATTGTGCGATGGGCTTGCAATCGGAAATGCAGCCATCACCTTCATCATTGAATCCGATTCCAACCGAGTCGTCATCACTCCTAATCCTGCCATAACACAGAGTGATGGAAGATACACGGCAACTCTGGTCCCGTTTCCTGATGTGAATGAAACCATTCGCATTACAGCTGTGACAAAAATCGGAGGAAAAAAGGTGTGCTCGGAAACGAGGGAAGTGGTGGTGCGCTGTGTGAAATGTAAGAATCCAGCCATCAAGCTAAAGAAGCTGAAAAAAATTGACTGCCACGCCACCGTATCAGGCAAAGTCACCTGTGATGGTGTTCCCCTGGCACATATACCGGTCACACTGACGGGTTCACCCATCCTGACTTTCCAAACACCGCATCCAATAACGGATGAGGACGGAAGATTTTCCTCTGTTGTCACTGTGAAAAAAGGAACTCCGTTTCAAACGGCTTCCTATACAGCAACAGCGGAAATTGAAGGCAAAACAATCAGTGACAGTGATACCGTAATAGCAGGGTGTAAAAAGTGTCGAAAGCCGAAGTTAACGCTTGAAGTTCCGTGTGAGACCGTAACCTGTGAAGGAGCAAAACTGTTCGGAAGGCTGACATGCGATGGCAAACCCATTCAGCGTGCCAGGATATCGTTTACCGTCATCTCCTCGACACCTGATGGAGTGGAGGTGGATCCAAATCCGGCATTCACCGATGAAGATGGAAGGTATGTCACCATGATCAGACCGCAACTCGGGGTCCAGGAAACCATCATAATCAAAGCGAAGGCAACGGTTGAAGGGGAACAGGTTGTAGCGTCTGGAGAGGTCGCGATTGATTGTCGTTGTAAACATCCGAAGATTGATATCCAGAAAATAAAAAAACTTAATTGTAAAGGGATCATAGCAGGTTATCTCTCCTGTGAAGGAGTTCCGCTGGCGAATCAGGAAGTCACTCTTTCAAGTCCAGTGATCACGTTCAAGCCTGATATCGTGGTTACAGATGAGAATGGCGAATTCTCGACCCTCGCCTTCGTACCTCCAAATACACCATTTAAGGAGGTACCATTTACAGCAACAGCCATGGTAGATGGAATAGCGGTTTCTGAAATGGTATTCATTCTGGCCGGTTGTCGCATATGTGAGAAGCCGGAGCTGACCCTCTGCATACCAGATTGCATCGAATGCTGTGGTGCACCCATTACGGGGAAATTCACCTGTAATGGAAAGGCGGTTGCCGGTGTAGACATCAAGCTGAAGATTACACCTGATGTTGGTACCATAACCCCCGATGGGATGAAAACAAATAACAATGGAGAGTATGAAGCAAAGCTGATCCCTCATTCTCATGTATCGGAAGAAGCTGAAATCCGGGCGACGGCAGAAATCAAAGGAATGGAAATGGCAACAGAAATGAAAAAGGTTAAGATTCGTTGCACATGTCTGCACCCGACGGTCAAACTCGATAAAATAGACAGAATCGATTGCTGTGGAAAAGTGAAGGGGGAAGTGTCGTGTGACGGTATGCCCCTTGCCGATGTTGAGGTTGTCTTGAACAGTCCCATTCTTCAGTTTTCGGAAAGGGTTGTAAAAACAGATGGAAACGGCAGGTTTTTGAGTGAAGCTTCAGTACCTCCGAATACAATCTTTCAAGACGTCCCTTATTTCGCGAGTGCTTTAGTGGAAGGCACGATGATTTCAGATAAGGCATTTGTCTGGGCCGGATGCGAAATTTGCAGGAAACCTGAATTGACCCTATGTGCGCCTGATATGGTGGAATGCGATGGAGCATGTATAACCGGTAAAGTAATATGCGATGAATCTCCCCTTGAGAATGTAGAAGTGTTTTTTGAAGTACTAGAAGAACAGTTAAAACAAATTATCAAGCCCAACCCTGCTATGACAGGAAAAGACGGGGAATATTCAACAGAAATAAACACTAAGCAAGGGATGAATGAAAGTATTACCGTCAGAGCATTCATCTTATGGGAAGGAAAGAAGATTGTTTCAAAGCCATATTGCATCAATCTAAATTGTTTATGTGATGAATAAAAAAAGCAGTGGAATCCATTTATGGATTCCACTGCTTTTTTAGGGAATGTAGGAATGATTGAAAACGTCAGTATGCTTTGTAGGAGAAGCCTAACGTTTTCTCTTCATTCATTAGTATAAAGTAAAATTAGAATTTTGTAAATATTCTTTCAAATAAAGTTTTTTGGATAAGGTGATGGTTCTAGGAAAAACTAACGGCAAACCCTTAAGCTAAGATTGAAAGGAGTCAAAATGATGAAAATAATGCGCACTGTTCTTATGGTCATTCTCGCATTTTTTGTTGCAACAACAGGCATACATGCTGAAAGCAGCTCTAAAAAGTCCAATGAAAAACCAAAAGCAGCGGAGAAAGCTCCGCAAGTTAGAGAAGATACCAGCATAAAGATCCCTAATTCAGTTCTAAATATCGCTAAGGAGAATACGTATCCCAATTCCACACAGGATCAGCCGTATCTTCAACCGAGCGAATGGTCTCAGGAACTGATCGAAACCTCCAATGTGAGAATCGAAAATCCAAACCTGATCCGCATGTTAAACGAGTCCACAGTTAATAAAGCACCGACGATCGGACTTCGCGCCACAATCTATCTCGGGGAATGGCCGTTGAATTATGCTTCAACGGAAACATCTCCGAACTGGGAGTATCAAAAAGTTAATACAAATTATTTTGATAACCGTGGAGGAAAAAACAATTATCAGATTCACTACGTCCAGGAAGCACAAAAGGTCGTTAAGGGTGGACTCACGGCGAAGGTTCCCCATGCCGATGATGTGGAAAAAATGATGCTCATCAGGGCCATGGATAAATCCAAGCTGCCCCTCGCATTCCAGACCATCGTAGGAGCAGGGACAAAGAAGGACCAAGTGTATAACATCTCACCTAAACGACTTGGTTACCTGTATGCATATGCTCCTGCTATCAACGAAAAAGGGAAAGTAACCTACGGGGAAGTATACCTCGTCATGAAAGGAACCAAACGCTCCATCGTCGTAAAAAACGTTACGTCTCAAGGAGTCGGAGCCTGGATTCCGGTTCAGGATCACGTTCACTTCGGATTCATGGCAAGCGAAACACCAAGATAAATGTTTAAAGAAGAGTGAAATCGGGTAAACCCTTATTTCACTCTTTTATTATTTTCTTTAATATGTTATAATAATTAGAATATTCAGAATTGAAGGAGGGGAGTAATATCATGGAGTATCTTCTAATCTTTGGAGGTCTGCTAGTGGCATTCATCACCCTGCGCGTATGGTTCGGAGCCAGAAGAGCCAAAATCTATGCCGAAATCAAAAAACAAAAATACACCGTCATGGATCCGGCACTCGATAAACTCGTTCAAACCAACGACCGCAAACCCATCGGATAAAAAGCACATCGGATAAATATCCGTTGTGTTTTTTTTTGAAATAGATGAGGGTTTTATGAGGGACGGACCTTGGTTTTGGAGGTAGGAATTGCGCTGTATAAGGGTTTATTGGGTGATTTAGAGGGACGGACCTATAGAGGGTAATCTGAGGTAGCAGCTGGGTGTTCACAATTTGGCACAATACATCAGTGAAGTGGACCGTATTTTGTTAGAAGTGGCCCAATAAATAAGGAAAGTGGCCCAATTTTGATAGAAACCGGCCCAAAAAGCCCCAAAAGCGGCCCAATTCATTCATAAAGAAGTACCCAACCCCCCATACCAGAACCCAATATCATAAAAAAGCCCAAATCCATAACAGATTTGAGCTCTCAACGTCATTATTAACGGGAAACCTTCGCTTCACGCTTCGAAAAGTCTACATCCTGATAATACATCGACTTCACAAGTACGTTCGGACCCAGGCAGCGGGCCATTGGACAGTGGCAGTTCAGTTCTTTCGCGAGTGGCTGCCCTTTCCACTTATCAAAAATTTCAGGCAGTGTATCTTTCGTAATATTACCGAGTGGCGGCGTGTCACCGAAGTCGGTCACGATGACATCTCCTGTAAAGATGTTCACGTTCAGACGGGAACGGCCATCGGGATCATTCCGGACGCTTACATTTCTAGCACTGTAAAGTTCCTTCAGGAAATCCAGGTCTTTCTGTGAAGAGCTGCATGGATAGAAGGGCAGTGTACCGAATAACATCCACACATTTTCATCACGGAACACAAGAATATTCCGGATTGCTTCACGAGTTTCTTCTAATGAAAGAGTCTCAAGGCTTGAAGCAAAATCAGAAGGATACATCGGATGGATTTCATGGCGTCCGCACTTCATTTCATCGACAACCTGGCGATGGATCTTCTCGAGGTATGGCAGAGTGTTTTTATTTAACATGGTTTCCGCTGAAACGAGCACCCCGCGTTCAGATAGGGCTCGGCTGTTTTCGATCATGCGGTCAAACAGCTTCTGACGTTGCTCCCTCGTCGGTTTTCGTTCCATATTGGCGAATCCGACATCGATAAATTCGTCGATGGTTCCCCAGTTATGGGAGATGTGGAGGACGTCCAAAAATGGTGCAATCATTAAATATCGATCCAGATCCAGGGTCAGATTCGAATTAATCTGAGTATGTACGCCCCTGGAATGAGCATACTTCAGTAAAGGTAAGACATAATTTTCAACGGATTTCTTTGACATCATCGGCTCTCCACCGGTAATACTAAGAGAACGAAGTGTTTTGATGTCATCCAATTTTCCGAGGATCAGTTCAATGGGAAGGGCACTCGGGTCCTTCGGTGACAAAGTGTATCCGACGGCGCAGTGCTCACATCTCATATTGCAGAGCGTGGTGGTGGTGAATTCGATATTGGAAAGCGTAATATCTCCGTGCTCATCCACATCTAAGTAAGCCTCCCAAGGATCATGATCAATCGACATTTTCTTGGAGAGAGTGTCAGTTTTCATTCGTAAAAGCTCCTTTATGATTCAGTCATCTATCCATTATTGAGAAAGGGTCAGCCCTTGTCAATCGGAAAGTTATTGGTTACCATAGTAAACGTATTGAAAGGAGAGAGAACTCTTGGGTAAAGCTATCAACGATAAAGACTCACAAGTGAGCTATCTGAAACAACGCCTGAACCTTTTCGTCGACGTTCTGGATTCAATCGACCCTGAACAAGCGGACATTGAGGATATCGATCGCCTGATCGCCATGATCGATGACATAGAAGTAAAATGCGAGCAATTTAAGAAAAATGAGTAGGAGTCCTCTTTATAGGGCTCTTTTTTTTTTGAGGGACGGACCTTGGTGGGGAGGTGTTGCGGATTTTGTTGTTTTTTGCAGAACGGTCGGTATCTGAGTGATTTCGGTTGATAAATTGAAATGAAAGGTTGATAAATTGAAAATAAGGTCGATAAAATGAAAATACGGTTGATATCCAAAAACAACGGCCGATAAATCCCCCAACCTCCGATAACCCCGACACTCCATTCTATGCACTCCCCAAGACAAGCATGCACAAGCAGGATTTCCACAACAACATGTCTAACTTTAATACAAAACCAACTATTAAAGGAGCGACACCCCATGATCATCACACCCATCGAAAAACACCAAAGCGAGCAGGCAAAAAACGTGATCCTCTCAGGTTTCCTCGAGCGGTTCGGATTCATCGATCATACCCTGAACCCCGATATCCATGACATAACACTTGAGTATGACGGCATGCAGCATCATTTTTTTGTAGGAAAAGAGATGGACGAAATCATCTGTACCGGTGCAATCCGTAAAGAATCAGATCACACCTATCAAATTGTCCGGATGTCTGTGCTTTCCTCCTATAGAAAACGAGGTATCGGCCGTATCATGCTTCAGCATTTGGAGAAAAAAGCCCACTCCCTTGGCGCAAGAAGGCTCATCCTTGAAACGAACAAGCAATGGGCGGACGCCATTCAATTTTATAAAAATAACGGGTTTACATATATAGAAGAGGACGAGGTTTCGTGTTATTTCGAGAAGGAAATTCCCGTGTGAAATCCCTTTCAATCTCAATCTTATAGGAGTATAATGATGTATGAAAATTAAGACGGTTGAGGGGGAGAACGATGAATAAAGAGACATTACAGCAAAGCATGTACGACTTGATTGTGGAAACGTCCACGAACCTGCCGAAGGATGTCAGACGCGCGATTCGCTCGGCGAAAGCCCGTGAGAATGCAGGAACGCGTGCGGCGATGAGCCTTGATACCATTTCAAATAACGTGAAAATGGCGGATGACAATGTATCTCCGATTTGTCAGGATACAGGACTTCCTACTTTTAAAATAAAAACACCGGTCAGCGTCAATCAGCTTGAAATCAAAGAAGCGATTTATGCGGCCATGGTACAGGCGACAAAGGACGGAAAGCTTCGTCCAAACTCTGTTGATTCATTAACTGGGGCAAACTCAGGGGACAATCTTGGTCTTGGGACTCCTGTTATCAAATTTGAGCAGTGGGAAAAGGATTATATCGATGCCCGCCTGATCTTAAAGGGCGGCGGTTGTGAAAATAAAAACATTCAGTACAGCCTTCCGTGTGAGCTTGAAGGACTTGGTCGTGCAGGGCGTGACCTGGACGGGATCCGCAAATGCGTGATGCATTCGGTGTATCAGGCTCAGGGACAAGGCTGCAGTGCCGGGTTCATTGGTGTCGGAATCGGTGGAGACCGTTCTTCCGGTTACGACTTAGCAAAAGAACAACTATTCCGTTCTGTTGAGGATGTGAATCCAAACGAAGATCTTCGTATACTGGAAGAGTACGTGATGGACAATGCGAACGAGCTTGGCATCGGCACGATGGGATTCGGCGGTGAAACGACGCTTCTAGGATGTAAGGTTGGCGTCATGAACCGTATCCCTGCAAGCTTCTTCGTATCCGTTGCGTATAACTGCTGGGCGTTCCGTCGTTTAGGCGTGAAGCTGGATGTGGAGTCAGGCGGCATCGACGAGTGGTTCTATCAGGAAGGTGACAAAATCGACCTGACTCAAGGATCAGTGGCCGAGCTTGAAACGGCAGCGGCAAGTTCAGGGGAACAGCCAAATGTGGTCGTTCTTGAAGCACCGATAACGGAAGAGAAAATCCGTGAGCTGAAAGTGGGAGACGTAGTTAAAATCAACGGGCGCATGTACACAGGCCGTGACGCGATCCATAAGCATCTAAGCGAAAACGACGCACCAGTAGACTTGGCTGGTCAAATCATCTATCACTGTGGCCCGGTTATGCTGAAAGACGATGAAGGCAACTGGCATGTGAAGGCAGCAGGCCCGACAACATCCATTCGTGAGGAACCTTATCAAGGGGACATCATGAAGCGCTTCGGTATTCGTGCTGTGATCGGGAAAGGCGGAATGGGTCCTAAAACCCTTGCTGCTTTGAAAGATCACGGTGGAGTGTACTTAAATGCCATCGGTGGCGCGGCTCAATACTATGCAGACTGCATCAAAGGTGTAGACGGAGTGGATCTGATGCAATTTGGTATTCCAGAAGCAATGTGGCATCTGAATGTAGAAGGATTTACGGCCGTTGTGACGATGGATTCTCACGGAAACAGCCTTCATGAAGAAGTTGATAAATCTTCCTTGGAAAAACTGGCACAGTTTAAGGAAAAGGTATTCAAATAAGAAATTGGTACCACCTCGTACAGGCTGCGAGGTGGTTTTTCTTATGGGTAATTATGTTAATATAAGTGAAGAAATGAAACTTGAAAGGACGTTCATCCGTATATGATACAAACAAAAGCTGGAGGAATTCGTATGATCTTGAACAAACTATTTGGCATGTTGATTCTGACTTTGATGATTTTGTTGACCGGGTGTGCCACCAATCCTGAAAAAGAAGCGGATATTACTTCCATCGAGGATGTGAACCTGGATACTTTAAAGGAAAATAGCGGAACCTATGTAGGAGATAACTCGAAAGTTCAGGCGATCCTACAAGAACTGCCTGGTGGTGAAACAATTAAGGAAATCGACCTTTCCGGTGAAATGGTCAAGGTGACCTACGGCTTTGAGAAAGAAGGGAAGCTGTCAGAAAGCGATGTGAATGAGTACTGGTTCGACGGCACAAACGTCAACCGGAAAAACTTCTACTACAACGCCATTTACCTGACGCTCCTCGTCCCCAACGCGAAAGAATATCACTTCACCGTCGATGAATCTATGGTATCGATCTCCAGGGACAAAATGGTAGCAGGCCTTTCCAAGCAATTCAGCGACTTTCCAAAAGGAAAAGACATCTGGGACAAAAAAGCCGTCTCCACCTTCATCAAAGATCACGAAGGCAAACTGACCGAAATGGCGACGAAGTATCAAACGTTTTTTGAATAGAGGGACGGACCTCTGGGTTGGGCGGAGTTGGAGCCGTAACAACCGTTAGGAGTTTCGCAATAAGTTGGAATGTGCCGCAACGATCGTTAGAAGTACCGCAATAAATTGGGAAAGTGCCGCAACAATCGTCAAAAGTGCCGCAACAAAACCTGAAACTGCCGCAACAAAGCCCAAAAACACACCATTCATCATATGCCTCGGTCCCGAATCAAAGCATAATCATCGCATGAACCCATTTATGGATACTATTAGTACACATGAATCCTTCCGCTTCTCAAAAACTAAAGGAAACGGAAGCGAAAGAAGGGTTCAAATTTGCGAAAATCACTAAAAGTGTTGATTATAGCGGCAATCTTAGTATTGCTCATACCGGCCGAGGCTTATGCAGTATCGAATAATCCGATCGGCTGGGGATTCAAAAAAAGTCAAAATGAAGAACAGCCAGAGGCGGGAGCAGCGTATGACCAGCTCCTTGAGAAGTACGATGCTTTCTATAAAGGATCGCCGGATAATAAAGTGCTTTACGTCACATTCGACAACGGATATGAAAATGGCTATACCGAAAAAATCCTCGATGTCTTGAAGCAGGAAAAAGTACCGGCTACATTCTTTGTAACGGGCCACTATTTGCTCAGTGCAGAAGATCTCGTCAAACGGATGGTGAAAGAAGGACATATCGTCGGAAACCATTCCTGGCATCACCCTGACTTTACGGCAAGCTCCGATCAGAAGATCCGGGAAGAGCTTGAAAAAGTGAAAGTAAAAACGAAAGAATTGACCGGGCAGAAAGAAATGAAGTACCTGCGTCCGCCAAGGGGCGTTTTTTCTGAACGCACGCTTCAAATTGCAAAAGAGGAAGGCTATACCCACGTATTTTGGTCACTGGCTTTCATTGACTGGAAGACCGATCAGCAAAGAGGATGGAAATATTCCTATGACAACATCATGGCCCAGGCTCATCCAGGTGCCATCATCCTGCTGCACTCCGTCTCAAAAGACAACGCAGACGCCCTAGAAAAAGCCATCCAGGACCTCAAAAAACGGGGCTACACCTTCAAAAGCCTCGACGAGCATCCGATGATGAAATAAGAGGGACGGACCTTCATTCCTAGGACCTGATCCTAGGAAACGAGGTCCGTCCCTAAAATGAATACCTTTTCGATTGGGGGATGGACCTTTTATAGGTCCGTCCCTCTTCTGTTCCTTCGGCTATGTGCTATAATACACATACAAGTTTTGTACGGAAGGGTGAGGGTTATGGCAGTGAGGAATGTGAAGATTGAGGGTCCGTATGATTTTGATCGGGTGCTGGAGAGGCTGGCTCTGGATCCGTTGAATGCGGTGGATCAGGAGGACCGAAGTGTGAAAGTCCCTTATTATCTTCCTGATGGGGAAGGTGAGGTCATCGAGGTTCAGGCAAGAGGCACAACAGCTGAGCCTGAGTTCAGCATTACCTTTGAAAACGATGAGAATCTTGAACAGAAGCATCAACGCATTTCCGATCTCTTTCAATGGCAAACCGGCCTCAACGAAATGCATGCACATTTTCTACAGACCGATCTGAAGCCGATTTTCGAAGAACATGTGGGAACTCCGATCATCCTAGAGTTCGATCCGTTCGCTACCATCATCAAAAGCATCATCCACCAGCAACTGAACCTGAAATTCGCCTTCACCCTGACCCATCGATTTGTCACCAAGTACGGTTGGGAAAAGGACGGAGTATGGTTCTATCCCTCTCCTGAAAAAGTAGCGAATCTCACAGTGGAAGAACTAAGGGAACTTCAGTTCAGTCAGCGTAAAGCGGAGTATGTGATCGGCATCGGGCAGAAGGTGTCGAGCGGTGAACTGGACTTAAATCATCTGGCCGTTCAACCAGACGAAGAAGTCATCAAAGAACTGACCAAAATCCGCGGGATCGGCCCATGGACGGCTCAAAGCTTCCTGCTATTTGGACTTGGCCGCCCAAATTTATTCCCAAAAGCGGACATCGGCATCCAAAACGCCATCAAGAAACTATTTCAGATGGAACAAAAGCCAACCATGGACGAGCTGGATGAACTGAGCGCATCCTGGCATCCTTATTTAAGCTATGCATCACTGTATTTATGGAGAAGTATCGAATAGAACGGACGTGAACCAATGAAAAAACAATACGCAAAAAAGCCACAAAATAAAGAAGTGAAAATCGAGCTGAAACAGCAGTTTCCTCTGACTATAAAAAAAATCGGCATCAACGGGGAGGGAGTCGGTTTCTTCAAGCGTAAGATCGTCTTCGTACCGGGAGCTCTCACAGGTGAAGAAGTGGTCGTCGAAGTGACCAAGGTCCATCCGAAATTCACCGAAGCCCGTATCAAAAAAATCCGGAAGAAGTCACCACAGCGCACGAAAGCCCCATGCCCGGTCTATGAGCAATGTGGAGGCTGCCAGCTTCAGCATCTGTCCTATGAAGGCCAGCTAGACGCGAAACGTGATATCCTCCTTCAATCCCTTGAGCGTCACACAAAGCTCAAGCTTGAAGACATGGACATCCGTCCGACGATCGGCATGGAAAACCCTTGGCACTACCGAAACAAAAGTCAGTTCCAAGTGGGGACTCAAAATGGCAAGGCCATCGCAGGCTTGTACAGTATGAACTCCAACAAGCTCATCGACATCGACGAGTGTATCGTTCAACACCCGCTCACGAATAAAGTGACAACGGAAATCAAGCGGATCATCAACGACTTCAACATCCCAGTTTTTGATGATAACAAGAAAAAGCCGATCCTGAAAACGATCGTCACACGTGTCGGTTTTGAAACTGGGGAAGTTCAGGTTGTGCTCGTCACATCAGAAAAGAAAATTCCACGCAAGGAACTGCTGATCAATGAAATCCAGAAGCGTCTTCCTGAAGTCGTTTCCATCGCACAAAACATTAATCCGAAGAAAACGGCTCTTGTATTTGGAGATGAAACAATCCACCTGTCAGGAAAGGAAAGCATTGAAGAGCGTCTGGAAGAGTTCACGTACGAACTCTCAGCCCGCGCGTTCTTCCAGTTGAACCCGATTCAGACAAGCAAGCTGTATAAAGAAGCAAAAAAAGCAGCGGCACTCACAGGTGAAGAAAAAGTCGTCGATGCTTACTGTGGTGTCGGTACCATCGGCCTGTGGCTCGCGGACGGGGCGAAAGAAATCCGCGGCATGGACGTCATCAAGGAAGGAATCGATGACGCAAAGAAGAATGCAGAGAAATTCGGAGTCGGACATGCCGAATACTTCGTCGGCGGCGCCGAAACCCTTATGCCAAAATGGAAAAACGAAGGCTGGCGTCCCGATGTCGTCGTGGTGGACCCGCCGAGGACCGGTTGTGATAATAAGCTTCTTGATACGTTGAAAGAAGTGAAACCGAAGACGTTTGTATATGTTTCCTGTAACCCGTCTACGCTGGCAAAGGATATCGATTACTTGAAGAAACAGTACCGGGTGGAATACTTACAGCCGGTGGATATGTTCCCTCAAACTGCGCACGTAGAGGTTGTGGCAAAGCTGGTTCTTAAATAAAAAACTTTACATTCTCTTTTTAATGGGTATTCCTCAATCATCGAGGGATACCCATTTTAGCTCTTGCCAACACACCCTCCAAGCAGATGTCTGTTCAAAAACGGATTCTTCTATTAACATTTCCCTTGAACAACCACAAGGAGGCAAAAACATGAACAGCAAATACAAAGAGTTATTATCTCCCTATACATTTAAAAATGGTGTGGAATTAAAGAACCGCATCATCATGGCACCGATGACGAACTTTTCATCGGATGAGAAGGGGAATGTCACGGATGCAGAGGTTGCCTACTATGAGCGACGTTCAAAAGATGTCAGCATGGTGATCACGGCCTGTACTTATGTAACAGCTGATGGAAAAGGGTTCCCTGGTGAGTTTGGAGGGGATACGGATGAAATGATCCCAAGCCTTGAACGATTGGCCAAAGGTATCAAAGCTCAGGGGGCAAAAGCGGTTCTCCAAATTTTCCATGGGGGTGTACAATGCCCACCAGAACTGGTTCCTGACGGAGATGTGGTGAGTGCGAGTGATGTCATGGGTGAAAACGGAGAGAAAAAAGCAAGAGCATTATCAGAAGCAGAAATCGAAAATATCATCGAAGCGTTCGGTGAGACGACCCGCCGCGCGATTGAAGCAGGCTATGATGGCGTGGAGATTCACGGAGCGAATGGGTATCTTATTCATCAGTTCTTCTCACCTATGACGAACCAACGCACAGATCGTTTCGGAGGCAGCCTGGAAAATCGCATGACTTTCCCACTTGCCGTAGTGGATAAAGTGAAAAGCGTGGTCGCTGAGCATGCTGACCCATCTTTCTTAGTAGGTTACCGTTTCTCACCGGAGGAGCCTGAAGACAACGGGTTCACAATGGGTGATACCCTAACTCTCGTGGATGCCCTTGCAAATAAGGACCTGGATTATCTTCATGTATCCCTGTTCGACTTCTTCTCGAAGCCAAGAAAAGATGTGGAGGATCTTGAGAAAGCAAGAATCGACTATCTGTTGGAAACAATCGGCGACCGCACACCACTAATCGGGGTAGGTTCGATTTATTCTGCGGATGATGCCGTAAAAGCATTCGGTTCAGGTGTTCCTTTACTCGCTCTCGGACGTGAACTGATCATCGAACCTGATTGGCTGAAGAAGATCAAAGAAGGAAAAGAAGATGAAATTGTGACGGAGATTGATAAAGGAAAACAGGAAGAACTGGTCGTTCCTGATCCGTTATGGAATGCGATTATGAATGCACCGGGCTGGTTCCCGGGAGTATAAGATTTCGATCAAGCCTAACCTTTGAAAGAAAATGGCGTGCCATCCGACACGTCATTTTCTTTTTTTTATTGAATCGAAGGTAACTTAATGAAATCCGCACAAATAAGATTACAAAATGTCATTTATAATTGACATTTTGTAATCTTAATAATAGTATATATATGGAAGGAGATGAATTTCCTTGAAGAATAAACGGATGAAGATAGCCCGCGTTGAATCGGATGTATCTCAAGAACAATTGGCAAGGATTGTTGGAGTGACTAGGCAAACCATTAATTTAATCGAAGCCGGCAAATACAACCCTAGTCTGAAGCTATGTGTTGATATTAGTAAAGCACTGAATAAGACGTTAAATGATTTATTCTGGGAGGAATGAAGAATGAGTGTTGAAAAAATTGTGAAAGAAATAAAATGGACCATTTTTGTATCGTTGCTTGTCAGCATGGCCCTTTTAGTCACGTGGTTCATTTTCGAAATATCGGATATTCCATTCGCCAACAAATCCCTCTTAGCCCTTTCCCTCATTCCTTTTAGCGCAGCCCTGGCTTCTTTCCTCAAACTATTGAAAATAAAAAAGGATCCCAATGTTCTTGTGTCCGAGACCGATGAACGAGTGGTAGCAGAGAAAAATGAAGCCGATGCCAAAGCCCTTAAGTTACTTCAAGGGGTTTTGTTTCTATCGTATTTGGGATACTCATTTATCATTCCGGAGGATATCTTCGAATCAATCGGGTGGTGGATTACGCTGGGTATTCTGCTTTTATCCTTGTTCGCTCCATTGATGTTTCGACATATCACGAAAGAAACGTAAGAGGATCAGATGTTATTCCTTGTGGTCGTGGAAGTAAATACATGAAGAGAGGTGGAGGTAAAAATGGCCAATGGAATGTTTTTACTCATTATTGTATTAACCACAGTCATTATTTTAAGAAGAAGAAAGAAATAGATTTTCAAAAAAATGCTGGGACATAACTAAATTACTTCACTCTAAAGACGAACATTCAATATGAGTTTTTTAGGATCATTTGATACACCGCTGTTGATTTCCGTACAAGACTTCGCTTTCCTCGGGCGTTCGGATGAGCCTATTCGTCGCTGTCGCTCCTGCGGGGTCTCATCTCTCCGCTTTTCCCGCAGGAGTCTTCGTCTTGCACTCCAATCAACAGCTAGAAAGTGCTAAATACATGAATTATCCATGAACGCAAAATTAAAAAACCGAACGATAGATTTATATTAAATCTATCGTTCGGTTTTTTCTTTAGTTGAAACCCTTTTGTCCCATCCTCTTTTCTCTTTCATTGCTTTTTACCCCACATTCTGCTCAGAACCCTTTTTGCCGGGAGTAAACCAACCCAACAAGGCGATGCCTACAAGTACTCCGTAGAAAATGAATGTCCACAGGGTACTATGTGGAAAATCATGATTAAGCACCCCGATATCTTCATGTGCAAGGGTGATGACCGCAAGTTTCACCCCGACCCAGGCGACGATGGCATAAGCCGTCGTTTCCAGTGCCGGTCGTTTTTCCAACAGCTGAACAAACCAGGTTGCCGCGTACTTAATCAGGATCAATCCGGCAATCCCGCCAAGAACCACCACGATGAATTGTCCACCGTCCATGCCTCCGAAGTCCCCGAGTGGAGAATCGGGAAGACCGAGGGCAAGGGCGACAGCGGCAAGAATGGAATCGATGGCAAATGCCAGGTCCGCCAAGGCAATTTTCCCGACTGTCGGCCAAAATCCTTTACCGGCTGCATTCTCTTCCGTTTCTTCCTGATTCTTCTCATTAACCTTCCCGAACTTTGCTGTGATGACATGTTTGAGACCCAAATAAAGCAGGTACGCTGCGCCGATCGCCTGGATCTGCCAAACATTTGCGATGAAGGAAATCGCGAACAGGGCGACAAACCGGAAAGCAAATGCCAGGAAGATCCCGTATTTAATGGCTCTTTTCTTTTCATCATCAGGCAAATGCTTCGCAATGACCGCGAGAACAAGGGCATTATCTGCTGATAATAATCCTTCGAGACCGATAAGGATTAATAATGTCCATCCGTATTCCAACCAAATTGATTCCAAGCGTATCGCTCCCATCTACAATGTAAGCCAAGGATTTCATGAAAAAGTTCTTATTATTTTATCTTACCACTTATTTTCCATCTAATACGATTCAAAAAGAGCTTTTAACAACTGAGACTTTCATGGTATAGTAAATTTACTAAATATGACAGGAGTGATGGGTGGACGATGAAGAACTAATCTTATTTTCGAGACGTTTGAAATTCCATATTTCAAATCAACCTAAATAGGATTAGTCTGCCCATTTTTATATGCGTTTTTTGCTATTGATACTTGATAGCTTTCTTTGTGTACGTTGCCGGCTAATCCTTCCAGAATCATTGGGAGGATTTTTTTGTTCTCCCTTTTTCAAAGAGAGGGGAAGATGTTATGAGAGAGATCATGAAATTATTGAATATAAGCTATGAAGTGATGGACGGGAAGATATTGGATGAGGTGAATGGAAGCGTCCAGGAAAGGGACGTCATCGGAATCATCGGCGTGAACGGAGCAGGAAAGTCGACGCTTCTCCAATTGATTGCAGGTGATAGAATTCCTACAGAGGGCCAGATCCAGTGGTTACATCATGATGTGAGTATGACCATGGTGGAGCAGGAAACCGAAACCTATTCCATAGAAGGAATGATTCCTTCACAAGTCAAGCTGCTGGAGAAATGGCAGGTACCGAAGCAGGAATTCCAACAGTTAAGCGGGGGAGAAAAACTGAAGGCGAGGCTCGCAAAAGGGTTCTCTGAGAAAGCAGACCTGCTCTTACTGGATGAGCCGACCAATCATCTTGATCATGATAGTATGGAGCTTCTGACGAGACAGATCAAAGAGTATAAAGGTACGATCCTGCTCGTGTCGCATGACCGTTATTTTCTAGATGAAGCCGTGACGAAGATCTGGTCCATCGAAGGAAAGAAAATTATTGAGCATAAAGGCAATTATTCCAGCTACATGGAGGCCCGCAAGCAGAAAAGGCTGACTCAACAACGGGAGTATGAAAAACAACAGAAAATGGTGGAGCGGATTGAGAACCAGATGAAAGAGCTCACCTCCTGGTCTGAAAAAGCCCACGCCCAGTCAACGAAACAGGAAGGATATAAAGAACATTACCGCGTCAAAGCCAAACGCATGGACACCCAGATCAAATCCAAGCAAAAACGCTTGGAAAAGGAACTTGAGAGAGCCAACGTGACAGCGGTTGAAGAGGAGCATACCGTACGATTCTCCATCCAATCCACCCACAAAACCGGGAAACGCTTCCTCGAAGTAAAGAACCTGAAAAAATCGTTCGAGGGACGGACCTTATTCGAAAACGCCCATTTTACGATCCAACATGGAGAAAAGGTTGCGATCACCGGACCGAATGGAAGCGGAAAGACGACGCTCTTGAAGATACTCATGGGAATGGAAGTCGCCGAGGGGGAGGTATGGATGTCGCCTTCAGCCAATATCGGATATCTGACGCAGGAAGTATTCGATTTACCCCTTGATCAGACACCGGGGGAGATGTTCCATAAAGAAACCTTTACTGAAAGAGGAAAAGTACAGACACTAATGAAGCATCTTGGATTCCAGACCTCCCATTGGCAATCGCCGATCCGGAACTTGAGCATGGGGGAGAGGGTGAAGATGAAGCTAATGAAATACATCCTTGAGGAAAAAGATGTGTTGATCCTGGATGAACCGACGAACCACCTGGATCTTGCTTCCCGGGAACAGCTGGAGGAAACACTCTCCGAATACAACGGAACGCTTCTTATCGTTTCCCACGATCGATATTTTCTTGAGAAAACGTCGGAGATTAAGCTTGTGATCGATAACGGGAGTATCAGGAAGCAGCTGGATGAGCCAGTATCTGAACGGGATGATAAGGAAGACCGGCGGATGAAGCTCGAGACCGACAGACAGGAAGTGCTGGGTCGCTTGAGTTTCATGCTTCCGGGGGATGAAGCGTATGCAGAACTCGACAAGAAGTTTATCGATTTAACAAAACAGATCAATGAACTGAAGTAACAAAAGGGACGTTCCGATTCGAAATCGGCACGTCCCTCTTTTTATGACCTACACCAAAAAAGTCCAGACAATACCAAAAGAGTACTAGTGAAAGCGATTACAAACATTCTGAATTCTCCATATAATTAACCTTGAGCTTGATAACAAAGGGGGAGTAAGAAGTGAAGAAGTTTTCATTGTTAATGGTTCTCATTCTATTTGTGGGTATGCTTGCGGCGTGTGGCAGCAGCAGTACAGGTGGTAAGAAAGGTGTCAGTGTGGGGATCGTCTTACCTACTAAGGACGAGCCTAGATGGGTTCAGGATGAAAAGCGCTTTAAAGATGCGTTGAAGGATTCCGAGTATACAACGGAAATCCTGTTCAGCCAAGGTTCTTCTGCCAAGGAAAAAGAAAATGTAGAAACATTGATCAACAAAGGGATCGACGTGCTGATCATCACTCCACAGGATGGGGATGCAGCAGCAGCTGCTGTGGAGTCAGCGAAGAAGGAAGGTATTACGGTCATTTCGTATGATCGTCTGATTACGAATACAGATGCAGTTGATTATTATGTAACATTTGATAGCGTGGCCGTTGGGGAAGCACAGGGGCAATACTTGATCGATCACGCTGAAGGGAAGGATGTACCACTTTATCTGTATGCCGGTGCAGCTTCTGATAATAATGCGTTCTTGTTCTTTGAAGGAGCTTGGAATGTGCTTCAACCGAAAATCGCGGATGGCACTTTCAAGATCGCCAATTCAAGTGAAGCGGAATCACTTAAAGACAAAGCTGAGTTAAGCCGTGACGAGATGAGTAAAATCCTAGGACAGGTGACAACGAACTGGGATCCAAACGAAGCAAAGAACAAATCACAAACACATCTGACAGCTGCAGGTGCAGATATGAAGGGTGATGTGGCCGTTCTTGCTCCGAATGATGGTACAGCTCGTTCCATCGCCGATGTATTTGCTTCTGACAAGGCAGTAACAAGCTTCGTCGTGACAGGTCAGGATGCGGAGAAAGCGTCTGTTCAATATGTGATCGATGGCAAGCAGTCCATGACTGTCTTCAAGGATGTTCGTACGCTCGTAACGGATGCAATGGGTATTGCCGTTGATGTACTGGATGGAAAAACACCTGAAACAACAGGTTCTTATGACAATGGTAAGAAAGATGTAGAAGCAAAGCAAACAGAAGTCATCGTGGTTGATGGAGACAACGTGAAAGCGGAGCTGATCGACTCAGGATATTACGAAGCGAAAGAATTCACAGGATTAAAAGAATAACAGTAAGCGGAATGGTGGCTGGGATGTCCGCCGCCATTCCGTATTGTCATTGCTTTTGTTAAAGGGGGTTAACTGTAATGAACAAGTATTTGTTAGAAATGAATGATATCTCCAAGGAATTTACCGGTGTGAAAGCACTGAGTGATGTGAATTTCAAGGTGGAAGATGGAGAGATTCATTGTTTGATAGGTGAGAACGGGGCTGGGAAGTCCACGTTAATGAAGGTGCTGAGCGGTGTTTATCCTTATGGGACGTACACTGGTGACATCGTGTTCGATGGTACCGTTCAGCAATTTAACAAAATCAGTGACAGTGTCAACGCAGGGATTGCCATCATCTATCAGGAGCTGGCTCTCTTTCCGGATCTAACAGTATATGAAAATATTTTTGCAGGAAACGAAGTGAAGGTAGGCGGATTCATCGATTGGAATCGTACCATTGTGGAAGCACAGAAGCTCCTGAAGAAAGTGAAGCTCGATGTGAATCCGGACACGCTCGTGAGGGACCTCAGCGTAGGAAAACGGCAGCTGGTCGAGATTGCGAAAGCGTTGAGTAAAGACGTGAAATTATTGATTCTGGATGAACCGACTGCGGCACTGAATGAAGACGACAGTGAAAATCTCCTGGAGCTGTTAAAAGATCTGAAAAAACAGGGCATCACCTGTATCATGATTTCCCACAAGTTGAAGGAAGTCATTCACATCGCTGACAAAGCGACCGTACTCCGGGATGGAAAGACCATTTGCACCCTGGATGCATCAAAAGGGGAAGTATCAGAAGGAATCATTATCAAAAACATGGTGGGCCGGGCCATTGAAGATATCTATCCGAAACGACCAAATAAATCCCACGGCGAAACCATTTTGGAACTTCAAAACTGGTCTGCTTATGATCCTCAGCTTGGCAGAGAGGTGGTCAAGGACGTAAATCTTCAAGTGAAGAGAGGAGAAATTGTCGGAATTGCCGGGCTTATGGGTTCAGGAAGAACAGAGCTTGCACTGAGTATTTTCGGTAATGCGAAATCCTATAAGCTTGAAGGCAATCTTGTTTGGGATAACAGCCTTACCACGCTGAAGCATACGAAGGATGCCATCAAAGCGGGAATCGCGTATGTCACAGAGGACCGAAAAGATGACGGGCTATTCCTACTGCAGGATATTAAAAGCAATATTTCAGCTGCCAACTTAGGCGGGATCTCTACCAAAGGAATCATCAATGACAATGAGGAGATCAAAGTGGCGGAACGCTATCATTCGTCTCTTCATATTAAGGCATCTTCCCTTGAACAGCTCGTCGGGAATTTGAGCGGGGGAAATCAGCAGAAGGTATCCATCGGGAAATGGCTCTTTGTCGGACCGAAGCTTCTCATCCTTGACGAGCCGACACGTGGAATCGATGTCGGGGCGAAGTTTGAAATCTATACGGTGATGAACGAGCTGATCGAACAGGGATTGAGCATCATCATGATCTCCTCCGAGCTCGGGGAGGTACTCGGGATGAGTGACCGTGTGTACGTCATGGCCCAGGGTGAGATCAAAGGGGAACTGCCGGTGGAAGACGCCAACCAGGAAAAAATAATGGAGCTTGCAACGCAATAAGGGGGTAAAGACATATGAATATCTTTCAAGAAGCTAGAATGCTGATTCGCGACAACATCCGTGACTACGGCATGTATATTGCACTATTCGTTATCATACTGACATTTACGTTTATGACAGACGGTTTATTCATCACGTCAAGAAACATTAGTAATCTATTGGATTCTGCAGGCTATATCGCCGTGCTTGCTGTCGGGATGACCCTTGTCATCGTCATCAGGCATATTGATCTGTCTGTTGGATATGCGGCGGGATTCCTCGGTGCCATTGCAGCGATCCTGCTGACACAGGCCGGTCTTTCAACATGGCTGACGATTCCGATCATTCTCGTCATCGGAGCGATTGTCGGGTTGTTCAACGGTCTGCTCGTGGCTCAGATCGGGATTCCATCTTTCGTGGCGACCTTAGCCGGAATGCTGATTTTCCGCGGGGCGCTTTTGCAGGTGACGGAAAAGACGGGGACCATCATCATTCAGGACGATCATTTCAATGCCATCGGAAATGGGTTCATCCCTTCCATTATGGAAGTGAACGGACTTCATCTTCTATCCCTGCTCGTAGGGTTAGTTGGAATCATCCTTTATATTTACAGTGAATTCTCAACGAGACGAAACAAAATCAAATACGATTTCGAAGTCATCTCTGCACCGATTTTTGCATTGAAGCTCGTCTTCGTTTCAGCCATCATCGGCTATGTGACATGGATCCTTGCGGGATACCACGGCTTCTCATGGACGGTCATCATCATCCTGATCGTCGTTATCGTGTACCACTTCCTGACATCCAGGACGGTTCTCGGCCGCCATATATATGCGGTGGGAAGCAACCCGGAAGCGGCTCATCTGAGCGGGATCAACGTTAAGAAAATCACGTATATCGTCTTTGGTTCGATGGGGATGCTTGCTGCCCTATCCGGGATTTTATTCACTTCCCGTCTTCAATCGGCTACGACCACTGCCGGGACGTTATTCGAATTGGATGCCATCGCTGCTGCCTACGTAGGGGGAGTATCCTCTGCCGGTGGTGTCGGGAAAGTAACGGGTGCCATTATAGGAGCCATCGTCATGGCTTCATTGACAAGTGGAATGAATCTTCTTGGTGTAGGTATCTCCTATCAATACATGATTCGCGGAGGAGTGCTTGCAGGGGCCGTCATCTTTGATGTGATGACCCGTAAGAAAAGGTAATGAATCGGCTGGATCCCTTTGGGGGTCCGGCCTCGTTATTTTTTGAAAAAGTACGGATGTACAGGTGAATATCCAAAAAGTACTCGAACCTTACCTAGGATTCCTGTGCTATGATAAAAGTAATAGTTCTAACTGTTGGGAGGGGACGTGTCAGGTGCGGAAAATTCGGTTTGTCGGACTGTTAGTAGTCGTACTTTTGTTGTGTCATTTAACATTTTTATCAGCGAAAAAAGTGTTCGAAGCCGAGGCGCATCTCCCGCAAGGAATCGGTATGACAGGTGAGGATCGGCACAGGCTTGTGCTCATCACTCAGGACACTCAGACCCCGTTTTGGGACAAGGTAGCGAAAGGTGCAAAACGCCAGGCGGAAGAAGAGGGTGTGAGCCTTGAAGTTTGGGGAAGCTTCGGGAAAAATCAGGAAGAGTTCCTGAAAAACATCGAAATCGCCATTCAATCGAAGGTCGACGGCATCCTGATTCAGGGGACGGATACACCAGAGTTCAAGGAGCTCACCAAGGTGAAGGCCTCCTTCAATGGAATTCCGGTGATTACCGTCGCCAACGATGTGCCGATGGAGGATAGCCTCAGGCGGACATATGTGGGATCTGATCAGTATGAAGCAGGAAAGCTGGTTGCCGAGGAGCTTGTCCGCAAGATGGGGAATTCAGGCAGGATTGTCCTCATGGTGGACCGTGATCAGGAATATTATCAGAAAGAACGGGTAAGAGGCATCAGGGATGTCATGAAAGGATACTCCGGCATAGAGCTCGTGGAAGGGGAAACGGGAAGGGCCAGGGATCAAATCATAACGGCCACCCGGGACGTCATGAACCTCCATCCCGATATCGATGCATTCATCTCTGTCAATGCGAGCAATCTTGGGGCTATGATTGATGAAATAAGTAAGCGCTCTCAAGAAGAATCGTATTTCATTTATTCCTTTGATGATGGACCGGAATCATTGACGTTATTATCACAGGGACTGATCGATGGGGTGGTCGAGCAGGAACCGGAGAAAATGGGCAAATGGAGCGTACGCCTTATGGAAGAGTGGCTGAACGGAGAAACCGTCCCCCTGGATGAGAACGGGTATCTGACGGGACTCAAGATCTTGAAAGTGGAGAAGGACCAATGACAAACATCCAGAAAAAAATCCTGACACTCACGACGGTGGTGATGGTCATCATGTCCGCCATCTGGCTTGCGCTAACGTATTATAACTACCGCACACATGAGCAGTACAATGAGATTCTCAAGCGCTATCTGGATATGAACGAAGTATCAAGGGCAAGTCAGCAGGTCGTCACCGACTTGAATAACTATATGGTCGATGCCAATGCCGAAACCCTGCAGCAGTTAGAGGAAAGCAAGGAAGGTGTCCAAAGAGCCAAGACCGGGATCTATTCCCTCAGAAACCGGGATAACGACTTTACACTGACCAACTACCTTAACTTGATTGACAGCCTGGTCGAAACGACGGACCGCTTCATCCTGTTCCAGAAAGAAAGGGATGCAGAAGCTTCTGCACAGGAGTTTGCCGAAGCCAACCGGATATCAAGTTATATCTCTGAGATGACACTCACGCTGATCGACAAAGAATTGACGACGTATAACGTGATGTACAGGGGCATCATGGAACAGTCGGCAGAAGTCATCAAGCTCGGAATCTGGGGGCTCCTGCTCATAACATGTCTTCTCCTGATTGCTTCATATTGGTTCTCACTCGGAATCACACGACCGGTCTTCCAGTTGACGAGAGCCGCCAATGAATTGTCCAAGGGGAATTTCAGCCGACAGGTAAAGGTAGAGGGAAGCGATGAGATCGCCTTTTTGGCTAAAACGTTCGACCGGATGCGGATCAATATCAATAATCTTATCTCAGAAATCAAGCAAAAAGCAGCATTGGAACGGGAACTACAGGAAAGTAAACTTCTTTTGCAGGAAAGCCAGTTCAGAAGCCTTCAGAGTCAAATCAACCCGCACTTTTTATTTAATACATTAAATACTCTTTCAAAGAAAGCGTACCTGGAAGGGTCGGAGGAAACGAGCGACCTACTCGTCAGCGTGGCGGGTATCCTACGATATAATCTGAAGCGGCAGAATCGTTCCGTTACGTTAAGGGAAGAAATCCAGGTTCTTGAGCAATATATGCACATTCAGAAAGCACGTTTTACAGACCGCCTGCAGCTGTATATGGAGGTCGATGAAACCTGTCTGGACGCGAGGATACCTGCACTGACCCTGCAGCCGATCGTTGAAAATGCCGTGATACATGCGGTGGAACCGAAAGAGGACGGGGGGACGATCTGGTTCCGTGTCCGTGAAGAGAATGATTTTATCTTGATTGAGATAGAGGATGATGGCGTGGGGATGTCACCGGATAAAATCCGCCAGGTGCTCCATGAAGAAACGCTTCCCGAAGGACATTCAACCGGGATCGGATTTAGTAACGTTGTAAAGCGCCTTCAATTATATTATGGATTTGAGGATGTCCTCCGGATTGAAAGTGTCGAAGGAGAAGGGACCACTATTATGCTGAGAATTACAAGGGAAGGAGCAGATACCTATGATCAAGCTTCTTATAGTCGATGATGAACAGTTGGAAAGGGAAGGAATGCAGGCGATCTTAGAGAAGCATTTCCCTCATGTCGGCATCCAGCAGGCGAAGAATGGGAATATGGCCGTAGAATTGGCGAAAGAGTATTCCCCTGATCTGATTTTAATGGATATTAAAATGCCGGGGATGAATGGACTCGAAGCCATGGAAACTATCAAAGCAGAACGGCCGGAGATCAAATTTATCATGGTGACGGCCTATGATACCTTCACCTACATGAAAACAGCCATCAAGCTCGGTGCTAAAGACTATGTGTTAAAGCCGAGCAAAGCGTCTGAGATCGTCCACACGATTGGAAAAGTGCTCGAGGAAGTTGAACAAGAACGTGAGCAGTTAGTGGAAAGCCGGCAGGATAAGGAAAAATGGCAAAAGGCACAGATGCTGGTCGAAACGGATGTGGTGACCCAGTTATTATTTGATCACGTCCACGATGTTCATGTCGATATGCTCATGGAAATGATGGAAGTACCTTCTTCGGAGGAAATGTTCGTGATGGTCCTCTTCCTTCCTGAAGGGGTGGAAAACCAGTATTCCGACATCAGGAAAAAGGTTCTGAAGTGTGGATGGACCGGGGCTTTGTATGGCAGACAGCTCCCCATGATCGTATTCAGGAAGCCCGGCATCACATACAGGTCCCAGGCAACCACCTTGGCGAGGGAGCTGCTCTCGCTCTCTAAGGGCAGCGAATGGTTCATCGGAATCGGGAAAACGTACCATTCCCTGGACCAGGTCCGTCACTCCTATCAGGAAGCCATGCTTGCGACTGTCGATACAGGGGTGCGGCAGAAATACCGGTTCTTTGAAGACATACCATTGGAGCCGGAGAAGCGGAAGCGGGCCATGATGGACCAGAAGGAGTTAATGGAGAAGATCAGGCTCGGCAAGTGGGATCAGGTGCTCTCACAGTTCCATACTGCCTTTTCTTTATTGGAGAAAGAACGAACACCTCTCGTCTACACCCAGCAGCGGACCCTTGAGGTACTGTGGATGATTTCAATGACCTTGAGTGAATGCGGCGTCGAAACGGACACGCCGCTTTTCCCGATACAGCCGATGGATTACCGTCAGCTGCGGGAAGAAACCGAACGACTCATTAACGGGATGAAGGATTCCTATGTAGAGCGCTTCAACCGCATGGAGAGCGATACGTTCCAGCAGATCAAACAATTCATTCAAGATCATTC
Organism: Rossellomorea sp. NPDC077527; assembly: GCF_044542955.1. Classification (NCBI taxonomy): domain Bacteria; kingdom Bacillati; phylum Bacillota; class Bacilli; order Caryophanales; family Bacillaceae; genus Rossellomorea; species Rossellomorea sp. NPDC077527. The sequence goes on from NZ_JBITVL010000001.1 coordinate 346,218, forward strand.
CCATGAAGACATTTCATTGGATACCCTCGCACAAAAAGTGAACTTGAGTCCCATTTACATCAGTAAGATGTTCAAGGAGAAACAGGGGATGAACTACATCGATTTCCTGACAGAGTGCCGGATGGAGAAGGCGAAGGCACTGATGGGCGACATAGAGAAAAGCATTAAGGAAATCACATTCGAAGTGGGATATCATGACCCGAATTATTTCAGCAAGGTCTTTAAAAAGGTCACCCGATATTCTCCGAAAGAATACCGAAAGAGTTTGCTCGGCCAACATGCATAAAGGGGAAGAGACGCCATGGTCCATTGGAAGAAAAGGTTAAACATAGGATGGATATTGATTATTGTCCTGATTCTTGCTGCGGCCTGCGAGGAGAAGAATCCCGTCGAACAGGTGCATCAGGAAAAGGAGGAAGCACCTTCCGACGTCGTCACAATCGGATTCTCAATGGATACACTTGAAGAGGAAAGATGGGTGCGGGATCGTGACCTGTTTAAAAAGGCCGTGGAAGACCTTGGTGCGGAAGTGGACATCATGGAAGCGAGGGGAAACGATGCCCTTCAGGTGCTTCAGGCAGAAACCTTGATCAACCAGGGGATCGATGTACTGGTGATCGTTCCGTATAACGCAGAAGCCGCAGCGGCCATCGTACAAAAAGCCCATCGCGCAGGCATCAAAGTGGTTTCATATGACAGGCTCGTAAAGAATGCCGACATTGACCTGTACGTTTCCTTCGATAACGAAAGGGTAGGAGAACTTCAGGCCAAGGCTATCAAAGAACGTGTACCCAAGGGCAAGTATGTATATATCGGTGGGGCTGATACCGACTACAATGCCCACCTTATGAAGAAAGGCGTCTTCAGCGTCCTGAACTCTCCAATAGATAACGGTGAAATTCAGGTTGTATATGATCAGTGGACGGATAATTGGCTCCCAGAGAACGCTTATATCAATATGAAAGAAGCCCTGAAAGCCAATCACAATCATATCGACGCCGTCATTGCAGCCAATGACGCAACCGCAGGCATGGCATTAAAAGCATTGGAAGAAGTCGGTCTCGAAGGGAAGATCCCGATTGCGGGCCAGGACGCAGAGCTTGCCGCTGCTCAAAGGATCGTTCAAGGCACCCAAACCATGACCGTCTACAAACCGATCAACACCCTTGCACGGGAAGCGGCATCACTCGCCATCGCACTCGCCAAAAACGAGTACATCGATACAGATAAAAAAATCAATAACGGTAAAATCGAAGTTCCTTCCGTCCTGCTGGAACCGATCGCAGTGAATCGGGACAACCTGGATCGTACGATTATCGCGGATGGTTTTCATTCGCGGGAGGATGTGTATAAGTAAGTCTAGTAAAATTCGTTTTGATGAGAAAGCCGGAGAAGGGGCTTTCTTTTTTTATTACTATTTTCATATTTTAAGGTGAGGTATCGAACCTCAATCAAGAGTCAAGGAAAGGAGCGGAGGCAATTTCCTTGCAGGGATGTGATGGAAAAGACGGTTGCATCGGTCTCATTTAAGTCTCGAAATATAAGATAAATGCGATGAAAAATTGAAAAGAGGTATTCTGAAATGAATAATTTTCCAATTAATTGGAAGGGTTTTTCCATAAGGGGACCGAAAGAAGTAGGATAGGGCGAGAAAATTCAAAGGAGGAATTTCCTTGAGTGCAAAAAAAGAAATACAGACGATTAATTGGACGATGTTGGGGGTGCTGGCATTGGCCGGTCTTGTTTCTGCCGGCAGGGCACTTGGCGGCTTAAAGAATATGACTCTAGAAGAAGAAACTCAGGGACAAACAAGTTATGAGATTCAATGGGAACAGCCCGAGATCATGTTTGCAGTGGTATTGGGGGGGATCACCCTTTTGCTTCTTTTCTTTTGGAAAAGACTTTTTCCTTATAATGTTCCCTGTGCCATGGTGGTAGGAGGTGCCTGGTATGCCTTCCTATTTCAAGTGACGACCGTCGGATGGGCACGGTTGATAGGTTTTATGGGATTTTTTATTGCGGTTGCGGTGGGATTAGTCATGATGATGATCTATGCGTTTGGTGCAAGGAAGTGGGGATTGAGAAATCGTGGATAAGGAGGGTTACTCTTTGCGGGAGTAACCTTATGGTGGAATATAATGTTAAAATAGTAGCAATCGGTGAATGGAAAGGGGGAAGACAAGATATGCAAAGATGGAGATCCCTCCTTTTAATTGCGGTGATCCTGTTAGCAGTCTATTATATTTCAGGAAATAGGTTTACGGCCATTGGGGCAGCTGAGGCGAATGATATGGTGACAAGTGACTTCGAGTTGATCGAACAGCACGAAACAGGATCATCAGCGATATTGTTATACAAAAGTGATGACAAAAAAGAATACCGCACCGTATTGGCGGAAAAGTCCGGATTGTTTTTTCGAAGCAGTGCATCGACATACATTCCGTATCTCTCAGATAAGGTTCAAACCGTCGGAGGTATGAGCTCTACTTCCGATCAGGGTGCTCTGACCTTTTTAAGTGTCGTTTCAAGCGATAAGCGCGTGGCGTACATAGAGGCAGGAATAGGGGCGGATCGAAAAAGAAAAGCAGTCGAAGCGGGGCAGCGCGTATCGTTTCTGTTCCCATACAGTCAGCAGGTCGATCAGCTTGATGCGAAGGCCTTTGATGAAAGTGGGCAGGAGCTTTATTATTATGGGTATCCGAAAGAGGCTGTGAATATTTTTGATGATAAAGATTTGAAGTGGCATGAGTAGAAAGAGTAGTTTTTAAAGGCATTTTGGTTGAATATTTTGTGGGTAAGTTATTCTTAGTGTTTGTTATGGGGTGCCAGGATGAAAAGAGAGCTAGAGATAGTATATTAGGGGAGTATTAGGGTTAGAGAATGACATCTGTTGAAGGGGATTGCGTCATTTTTAACATTGATTGCGTCATTTTCGCTGTAATTGCGTCATTTCTAAATTTATTGCGTCGTTTTGGAACATAATTGCGTCATTTTTTTCGTTTATTGCGGATTTTAACAAAAAATACCAATCGCATCACTTTACAACAGGAGAATTCACATCATGAGAAAAAGTCGATTGATAATAATAGTATTCATATTTTTAGCTCTATCATTAGGAATTGCAGAGGGAGTTCCAGTTCAAGTGCTTACATCGATCATCAAATTGGAACATGGGGATGCAAGTACAGTGATTTTAAGAGAAGAGCAGGACCTTCTGACATACGTTTCAAAGTCAGGGAAAACAGACCCGTACAAAACCATTAAAGAAAAAATGCAGGGAAAAGGCTGGGTGTACCAAGGGGAATCACACGCTTCCCTTTTATTTGAGAAAAAGGGTGAAGTCTTTGGTACGGATGTAAGGGAGTATTGGAAGAAGTATGTGGTTTGGTCGGCACCGGAAGAACGTGCAAGTACTGATGAAAGAGAACTAGAAATTCATTGATCTCATATGATCCACCTGCATATCCTGATACACTTCAGAATATGCATATTAAGTATGCTCTTTTTTACACCATTGTCCTATCCACCCGCCATCTGGTATATAATGAATCTATAACCCTCAGGAGGTACATATGAAACAACAAAACTATGAAAATCACAGCAAGGTCGATCCGGTGTTCCATGTAGGGATTGCCCTGTCAGCCCTGATCACTCTCATTTTGACGATCACGTTTTTTGTGATGAATGTGGGTACGGAGACATTGCTAAGCTTTATCGTGCTATTCGTTGTGATCACGTTGATCCTGGTCGGAGTGAGACTCCGTACGTATGCACTTCAGGTTCAGGACCGCGTGATCCGTGCAGAAGAGAATTTCCGATATTATCGTTTGACGGGGAATGAGCTGGATAGCAATCTATCTCTGAAGCAGATCATCGCTCTCCGGTTCGCACCGAATGAAGAGTTCCCGGCGTTGGTCGAACGGACACGAACGGAAAATTTATCACCGAATGACATTAAGAAAGCTGTACAAAATTGGCGTGCAGATCATCATCGCGTATAAACAACAGAGATTGGACCGCTCATGAATGGGCGGTTACGTTTTTTTAAAGGAGGCTCGTTATGCCGCAAATCATGGTAGATGTAAAAGATTTAGTGAAAAGATATGGCTCCTTCACGGCGGTGAAGGGAGTCCGCTTCCAGGTGGAGAAGGGTGAAATCTTCGGATTGCTTGGGCCGAACGGGGCGGGGAAGACAACGACGATCGAGATGCTCGTGGGACTCCGGAAGCCCGATGAAGGAACGGCGAGCTTGGACGGTTTTGACGTACGGAAAGATGTGAACAAGGTGAAGGAAGTGATCGGGGTTCAGCTTCAGTCGACCTCGCTGTTTGAACTGCTCAAGGTGGAGGAGATCCTCCATTTGTATGCGAGCTTTTACCCGAAAAATGTGGATATTGATCAATTGATTGAAGATATGCTGCTGACGGAAAAAAGGAAGGACCGGATCAAGGGGTTATCCGGTGGACAGAAGCAGCGGTTGGCGATTGCCCTGGCCTTGATCCATGACCCGAATATCGTGTTTCTCGATGAACCGACAACGGGACTGGATCCACAGGCGAGGAGGACGTTATGGGACATTGTGCTTCGCTTGAAGGAGCGGGGGAAGACGGTCATCCTGTCCACTCACTATATGGATGAAGCCCATGTGCTCTGCGACCGGATCGGCATCATGGATCAAGGGGAGCTCATTGCCCTCGATACGCCTGATAATCTCGTGAAAACATTGCAATCGACAAGTACGATCGAGTTTCATCTGGACAATCCTCCTGAAGAGGAATGGTTCATGAAGATGGAAGGAGTCGAGGAAGTGGCCATCAAGGATACATTCGTTCAGCTTTATACGGATGAACTGCAACAGGCGTTGACCTCTTTGATCGCCCTTGCGACAGAGCATGACTTGAAGATCGAGGACCTCCAAACACGGCAGGCGACATTAGAGGATGTCTTCATTCATATGACAGGAAGGAGGCTGCGGGAATCATGAGAGCGTATTGGCAGCTGACACTGGCACAGTTAAGGATTTTTGCACGAAACAAGCAAGTAATATTCTTCACCCTGCTTTTCCCCGTGATCCTGATGGTAGCACTGGGGTCGTTCGCAGGCGGTGGTAATTCCGTTTCACTCGATGTCGGGGTGGTCGACAGCGATCAAACGGATGCCTCTAAGGAATTAAAGAACTTATTTCATAAAAATGAGGGAATCGAAACAACGGCATTCGAGAACGACAAAGCCGGAAGAAAAGCCGTGAAAAATGGGGATGTCCAGCTTCTGATCGAAATTCCGGAAGGGTACGGGGAAAACGTGAAGGACAGGGAAGAGGCGTTCTCGATCCCCGTCTATTATAATGAAAAGAACCTGGCGACAGCGGAACTGGGGCTTACGGTCGTGAATGGAATCATCGACCAATACAGTAAGGACCTCGTCGATTACAAGCCCGTCGTGACGGTTGAAAAGGTTGGGATTGAGGCATTGAATATTCGCTATGTCGATTTCCTTGTACCCGGGATCGTCGCGATGATGATCATGAGCAATAATATGAACGGGGTGGCAGGTCAGATCTCCGCGTGGCGTGAACGGGGGATCCTCCGACGGATGCAGGGAACGAGACTGAAAGCCTCCACCTTCATCGCAGCCCAGATCACGGCGCGATTGATGCTGAACGGAACACAGGCACTGCTTGTCGTACTGATTGCCGATCTGATTTTTGACATAAACGTAGCAGGCTCGTGGCTTGCAATGATTTTCTTCATCATTCTTGGGACTCTGGCGTTTATGTCCCTCGGCTTCATCATTGCCGGTATGGCGAAGAACCCTGAAAGTGCGGGGCCGATTGCGGGCTTCGTTACGTTCCCGATGCTGTTTCTCGGCGGGGTGTTCTTCCCGATCAATGATATGCCTGACATCATCCAGCCCATCGTGAAGGTGCTGCCGATTGCCCATCTGAGTTCCGCATTGCGGGAGACGATGAATCTCGGGACGCCGTTTTGGGAATTAGGAACAGAGACGTTGATTCTAGGAGCATGGCTCGTAGGCGGGTTTGCCCTGGCTAGCTATGTGTTTAAGTGGGAATAGAAGAAAAGTCCGATCGTCTCAACACGATCGGACATTTTTTATGCTCTTTTCTCCAGATCCTTCGCCGTCTCACTCATCTCCACGTCGTTCCCTTCTTTATAGGTCCCGAACAACACATCGACAAAGGGGGTGGAAACGCCGTACCAATAGTTCTCATTTTTATAATGATGGAGGACATGCGTTTTCTTAAGCCAGCGGCCGAACCGGGTCTTCGGCTTCATAGGCCGGTGTGCGACATAGTGCTTCCATTCGTACACAAAGAACATGAAGAGAATCCCGGTGGTAAAAGCAAGGGTGAGAGACATTGACCCTGTCAGGAAATAAAACACCAGACACAGGACAAAGAGATTGGGAGCGCTGTACCAGATCGGAAGAAACAGGAGCTTCAAGTCATTTGGCATTTTATGATGATCATAATGTAAGCGCTGGATTAATTTTAGTAAAAAAGGGTTCTTCGGTGCCTTGATGTGGAAGAGAAATCGGTGGGTGAGGTATTCGCTGAACATGTAGGTGACAATCCCTACCGCGAAACATAATAAGCTGAATAATGATAGCTCCATCGTGACCAGAAATCCGAGTACCACAAGAAAAATACCCACCATAACCAAAATATCAAAATGCAAAAAGAAATCCCGATACAATCGATTCTTCTTCATTTTTTTCTGCCCCCATTCATTTTTTGTTTCCAAAGCTCTATACTCGTTTCCATCATGTCCCGGACTGCCTGTTCGGCTTGCTGGATATCCCCATCTAACACTCTCTTAAGTAGGTGATCGTAATAATCTCGTGAAGCGGCACGATGGGTGGAATCGTTGAAATATTTCTCCGCCATCCTGATATAAACATCCTTAAAGCTGTTCAGGATTAATAGGTAAATAGGGTTTGGAGACAGCATGGCCACCCCATGCTGGATATGCCAGTCGAATTCTGCATACAACTCTGCTGTATCTGCCACGTCTTTGAATGGAGCGAAGAGAGAAATGACCTTCAGTCTGTTATTCTCCAGAGCGTCCCTGAAATAAGCGGGAGTAATCGCTACGCGCAGTTCCAGCATGTGAATGATGAATGCATCCGGGATCTCCTCCTCATGCTGAAGAATGGTGACAATCGTCATCAAGTTCCCTTGCTTCCAGTAATCATTCACGATAGCGGGCATCCCCTTCCGGCTCGTGATCCAGCCGTCTCGTTCCAACCGTTGCAGGGCTTCCCGGATGGTGGGGCGTCCCACTTTGTAATGGGCAGCGAGATCCCTTTCCGATTGAAGGGATTCCTGGATAGCCAGTTCCCCTCTCAATATGGAGCGGGAAATGTCCCTGGAGATGATATCCGAAGAACGTTCTTTCATTATTGGACCTCCTGATTGGTAATACCAATTTTATATGTGGTAATACCATTATATGACCTTACTAGATGTATTTGTCAATAAATTCTGAAAATAATTGTCTTCTTCCTGATCATTCGAGATAATGAGGAAAAAGGGTGAGGGATGCCGATGAGGAAGGTCATTGTGGTTGTATTATTCATGAGTGTTTTCATGAGCGGGTGTATCCTCGAGGATGATCAAGAAGTAAATCCAATGATCAAAACCGCCTATGATTCCCTGTCATCTTCAGAAAAGAACGAAATAAAAGGAGATTGGAAAAACGCTACCCTGAAAGAGGGGACTGTGAATAGTAAGATGGGTGTCTTAACGGATCATAATTATGAAGGAGAAGAGGCGTACATCATCGTTTTCTATACAGGAAACAATCATTCATTAGGAGATATTGACGTGTACATTTCGAAAGACAAACAGGAAGTCATCGGTAAGGGTTACCGGGATTAAAAGAACCTTGAGCGGCGAATGTTCAGCTCAAGGTTTTTTATTTGTAATCATTTACAACATATTTCTTGACTATAACTAGTTGACCCCCTAAACTATAATCAAGTGATATTTAGTTTAGGGGGTCAACTAGTTGGATAAGCGGTTAATTGAAGCAGTCGAGCTGTTCGAGGATGTGATGGTGTTCGGGACAGATCGTGTGCTGAAGAATGTAAAGGCTGAGGTGTGGCAGGAATATTCCCCTGAGCAGATTCAAGTGTTGAAGTTAGTGAATAAGAACGGACCGATTGCAGCCGGGGTGATTGCAGAGCTTCAGGGGGTCCATAAGAGTGCGATTTCCAACCGCCTGAAGAAGCTGGAGGATAAGAAGCTGATTGAAATCGTGAAGGCGGAAGAAGATCAGCGCACCAAGCTCGTATGCCTCACGGATGAAGGACACAGGGTCGTTTCAGAGTCTGATCAAGCGGTCTATACCTATATTGAAGACTTATTTGCCGACCACGTGAAGGATGAGGAACTGGATCAATTCCTGAGCATGTTCCGCAAGATTAAATCGATCTTGAAACTTGAGGGGGAAAAAGGATGAAATCAATCATCAAATTCAAGTGGCCAATTACGATTGGTTTACTCATTGTAACGGTTTTGTTGTTTATCGTATCGCCGAACCTGACGAAGCAGGCAGAAGAAGCTGGCACGTTCCAGCTCCCGGATGATGCGGCATCGAAGAAGGCGATGGAAATGCTGAATGATGCCGGTGCCGGGGATGAAACGATCTCTCTGGTGTACTCACTGGATGAAAAATTATCGGATTCTCTGAAGAAAGACATAGCATCGAATGTAAAAGAATTGAAAGAACTGGGGGATCCGGTCAGCTCGGTCCTCGATCCGTTTGAAAGCCAAGAACTGGAGAACCAGCTCGTCTCTGAAGACCGGAAAACCGTCCTCATACCGATCACAGTAGACGGGACACAGGAGGAAGTGGTGGAGCTTGCTGACTCTATAAAATCAGACATCCTGAATGGCGAGTCATCCGTTTACCTCACGGGGGAAGCCATCATCAATAACGATGTAAACCTGAGCGCACAGGAAGGATTGAAACGGACGGAAATCATTACGGTCGTGCTGATTTTTGCCTTATTATTAGCTGTATTCCGTTCCATCGTGACACCATTGATCCCGCTTGTGGCCGTAGGGATCACCTATTTACTCAGTCAATCGATCGTCGCCTTTTTCATCGATTGGTTCGGCTTTCCCGTTTCGAACTATACGCAAATCTTCCTTGTGGCCATCCTGTTCGGAATCGGGACGGATTACTGCATCCTGCTGTTGAGCCGGTTCAAGGAAGAATTGGGAGCAGGTCAGCCCATCAATGAAGCGATCATCCGTACGTATAAGACTGCGGGACGCACGCTTTACATAAGCGGACTCGCCGTGTTCATCGGATTCTTCGCCATCGGCTTTGCCGATTTTCCAATCTTTAAATCAGCCGTGGCCGTGGCAGTCGGAATTGCGGTGTTGCTTCTGGTGTTAAGCACGGTTATGCCGTTCTTTATGGCCACATTGAAGGAAAAATTGTTCTGGCCATCGAAGAAATCCGTTTCTCACCATGACAGCAAGTTATGGGCGTGGATGGGCAAGCTTTCCGTTAATCGTCCGTTGCTTTCAATGGCAGTAGTGGCGATCATCACGGTGCCGCTATTGTTCACCTATGACGATGCCCTTTCCTTTAATACTGTGGATGAAATCGGGGACAGTTATGATTCTGTCAAAGGTTTGCAAGCGATTGAAGACGGATTCGGCAAAGGGGATTCCCTGCCGGTTCAGGTGCTCCTTTCAAGCGATGAGAAGCTTGTGACCGAGGGTACCGTCCCTTATGTTGAAAAGCTGAGCCGTGAGCTTGCGAAAGTCGACGGGGTGAAGAGCGTACGTTCCATCACACGTCCTGCAGGGGATGCAATTGAAGAGTTCAATGCGGACTACCAGCTAGGAAAGATTGCGGAAGGTGTGAACGGAGCCGCTGATGGTCTCGATCAGGCGGTAAAAGGCCTTAGCCAACAGGCAGCCATGGGCGGTCAGGGGCAGACTCCGCCAGCAGGTGCACCGAATCCGTTGGATGGGTTGAACCAGATCACTGGTGGATTGAATCAAGCAGGTGATCAGCTTCAAGGAATGAGTGACAGCCAGACGATCCGTGATACAGGATTGTATCTTCCTCCAGGCACATTGGAAAATAAAGAATTTGCCCAAGTGATCGACCGCTATTCCTTCGGAGACGAAAAAGGGATGAAGCTCGAGGTCATCCTGTCCGATAATCCGTATTCACCGGAGGCTATCGATACCGTGGATCGCATCAATGAAACGACGGAGCGCGTCATCAAGGATACGCCACTTGAAGATGCCGAAGTCGCCATCGGAGGGGTCTCGAGCATTAACCGAGACTTAAGTGATATCTCAACGAGTGACTTCACCCAGACGGTCACGATCATGCTTATCAGTTTGTTCGTCGTCCTAGCGATTCTGTTCCGTTCCTTCATCATGCCGCTTTACATGATCGGATCTCTGCTTCTGACGTACTTCACATCTGTCGCCGTAGCCGAGTGGATCTTCGTGGAGGGAATGGGATATGACGGCATCAGCTGGGCCGTTCCGTTCTTTGGATTCGTCATGCTGGTAGCCCTTGGGGTAGATTACTCAATCTTCCTCATGGACCGTTTCCGTGAAGAAACATCAGGCGGCATGTCGGTCACAGACGCCATCAAAGCTTCCATGGCCAAGATGGGGACCGTCATCATCACCGCTGCCATCATCCTGGCCGGAACGTTCGGGGCGATGATTCCATCCGGAGTCCTCAGTCTCGTACAGATTGCCACCATCGTCATTACGGGTCTGCTTCTGTACGGACTGATCGTCCTGCCGTTATTGATACCGGCCATGACCGTCTCATTCGGTAACGGGGTTTGGTGGCCGTTCAGACCGAAAAAAGAGTAGTAGATTGATAGGGGGCCTGCTCTGATGGATGGAGCGGGCACTCTTGATTGGACATTTTTCGACAAACGGCTCATAAAAGGGGAGAAGCAGCTTATAAATTTAGATTGGGGATCATAAATGCTCGAAAGCGGCTCATATATTTGAAATCTGGCTCATAAGTAGGGAAAAGCGGCTCATAACTGAAGGATAGATAATTGGAAAGCCGATAAACTGCCGTAAATTGTGATCTATTAGCTGGAAGTAGGATGTGCTATAAAATCTAGTTCTGAAAATGCCCCGATATAGACTAAAACTTCTAATTTTTCAATGAAAGTGCGATTTGAAAAATATTTTTCTGAAAAACTATTTTTTATCTCTACCAGTATAGTCGGATTACTATGACAACACTGAGGTTGAAGGGTGATATGAGTTCTTCCAGACCTTTATCTTCAAGCGTTTCTGACACTATTTGCACTTTTGTTTTTTCTTAAAATAGTTTATAATAATCAGATAATACTAGATATTTTACCCTATGAATCATTATAATAGACGATGGTATGGTTTTTTTTGGACACATGAGGGTGCTGGATTGAAAGCGCCTGCAAATATAGTGGATGAGGAAGGTTATAATGAGCAGCTTACAGAAGAAAACAGATGTTATCTTAATTGGTGCTGGTGTCATGAGTGCGACTTTAGGGGTAATCCTGAAAGAGTTGGCGCCGGAATGGGAAATCACAGTGTTTGAAAAGCTCGCGAAGCCGGGAGAAGAAAGCTCGAACGAATGGAATAATGCCGGAACCGGACATGCTGCACTATGCGAGCTCAACTATACATCCGAAAAGCCTGATGGATCTATAGATATTACGAAAGCAATCAAAGTCAATGAACAGTTTCAACTTTCAAGACAATTCTGGTCTTATCTTGTCAACCGCAACCTGATTGGAAAGCCACAGGACTTCATCATGCCGATCCCTCATATGAGCATGGTTCAAGGTGAAGAAAATGTGGAGTTTTTGAAAAAGCGATTGGAAGCGCTGTCAGATAGTCCTTTGTTTGAGGGCATGGAATTTTCCGATGATCCGGTGAAATTGATGGAATGGATTCCCTTGATCATGGATGGCCGTGAATCGGATGAGCCGATCGCAGCAACGAAGATCGATTCCGGAACGGACGTCAATTTCGGGGCACTGACCCGCAAATTGTTTGATCATCTGAAGGATCAAGGCGTAGAAATCAACTATAACCACAGTGTGGAAGATATCAAACGCAAATCCGACGGGTCATGGGAAGTAAAGGTTCATGATATCGACGGCATCAAGATGGAATATCATACGGCGAAATTCGTCTTCATCGGAGGCGGGGGCGGAAGTCTTCCGTTACTTCAGAAGACCGGTATCCCTGAGTCCAAGCAAATCGGCGGATTCCCGGTATCGGGACTCTTCATGGTGTGTAACAACCCTGAAGTCATTGAAAAACATCACGGGAAAGTATACGGAAAAGCGAAGGTCGGAGCTCCTCCGATGTCGGTTCCGCATCTTGACACCCGTTACATCGATAATAAAAAATCACTTCTGTTCGGACCATTTGCCGGATTCTCACCAAAGTTCCTGAAAACAGGTTCGAATATGGATTTGATTACATCCGTGAAACCGAATAATCTTTTCACAATGCTTGCAGCTGGTGTGAAGGAAATGGGATTAACCAAGTATCTGATCCAGCAGGTTCTTCTGTCCAATGAAAAACGCATGGAAGAATTACGCGAATTCATCCCGAACGCCAAGAGCGAAGACTGGGATATCGTTGTAGCCGGTCAGCGTGTTCAGGTCATCAAAGACACAGATGCAGGCAAAGGAACCCTTCAGTTCGGTACAGAAGTGGTAAGTGCTGCTGATGGATCCGTCGCTGCCCTATTAGGAGCATCTCCGGGTGCCTCCACAGCCGTTCACGTCATGCTTGAAGTATTGGATAAATGCTTCCCGCAGCATATGAAAGAGTGGGAGCCGAAGATCAAAGAAATGATTCCTTCTTATGGAGTGGCATTAGGAGAAAATCCTGAACTCTTCAGAGACATCCATACGTCTACTGCGAAGGCGCTGGGTTTGAGGGATAAAGAGGTAGCGTATAGCTAAGTGAATAAGGAGAAATGCCCTGTGGATGTTCCCAGGGTATTTTTTTATGGCGTAAATTCCAGGAACCGTCACACGAAATGGTCCATTAGTGGTAAAATAAGGGTGTTTGGAGGCGGTAGTTTTTGTTGAAAAAGGTAAACATCATCCTTGCATTTGTGGGGATGGGGGCTTGTTTATATCACTTTTTTATTGAGCATCTCGATTTTTCGGGTACTAGCATCCTTTCCTGTTTAGCCCTGATGTTTCTGTTATTCGGGATAGACGGTATAAGGGAAAAAGAACGTGACAGAAAACTTGGATACGCTTTTCTGGCAGCGGCCATGGTTATGGTGATTGGCCTTGTCAAACCATATATAGAAATGTTGTTTTAGGGAGAATTGCATCATGATAGTTATTGGAATTTTAGCACTCATCACCCTCTTCTCCATTGAAGTACAGGTGAGGAAAATGAATAAAATGAATGAACGAGTTGTAGAGTTGTTGGAGGAAATGAAACAAAAGAAAAATTAAGAAGGAAATGGGGAGCAAGTTTGAACACAAATCTAATGATCGTCGAGGGGGTCCCTGGCTCAGGGAAGTCGACAACAGCTCATTTCATTAAAGATCACTTAGAGAAAAAAGGGGTCAAGGTTAAACTCTTTCAAGAAGGAGAAACAAGTCATCCTGCTGATTATGAATCGACAGCATGTTTAAATGAAAATCAGTTTAATGACATGATAGAAAGATTTCCTGAAGATCGGAAGGAAATCGAGGATGTTGCCGAAAAGAAAGGCGAACTGTATTTCATTCGATATCGTAATCTAGTGAATGTTGATTCTGCGCTTGTGGATGCATTGGCTTCCATGGATGTCTACGAATTGGACCTCGATCGGTTTGAAGAAGTCTCCTTCGATTATTGGGAAGAGTTCGTTGATACCGACTTTGGTGATGAAGTATACATATTTGAATGCTGTTTCCTGCAAAATCCGTTTACCAAGTTCATCGCCATGCATAATGCAGAGCCAAAAAGGCTGGAAGACCATTTAAAGACAATCAGCTCGTTGATCTCACCATTGAATCCTCTATTGATCTATTTTTATCAGGAGGATGTTGGTCAATCGTTCCAACATGTCTATCAAGAACGCAGTCAGGAGTGGCGTGATTTCTTCATGGATTACCATGTTAGTCAAGGATATGGAAAAGAGAATGGATTGCAGGGGTATCAAGGGCTCGTGGAGTTTCTTGAGATGCGGAGGGATATGGAGATGAGAATTCTTGAGGGGTTGCCGATTAGGAACGTGTTGGTTGAGAATGGTGAAGGGGACTGGGAAAGGTATTATGACAGCATCAAAGAAACGATTTCTCTGTGAGCATATCTTAATCGGTTGATGAAAATGGAGGGATAAATCAATGAATAAGGAACAAATGATGAGTGTTGTCAATGAGACTATTCCTGGTATTCCTATTCATTGTGTAAAGGTCAATCCAAACGGCTGGGATAATGACATCCTAATTGCAAACGGAGAAATCGTCTTCAGGTTTCCAAAGACGAGTGAAATAGCATCTAAAGTGGTAGATGAAGCCGATTTACTGAAAAAATTGGCAACAAAAAAGCCCTTGCTCGAAATTCCTCAATACGAACTCATCCATATTAATGGTGAGGTGGCAGGGGTTAAATATCCTTATCTTGAGGGGGATACGCTGGGGAAGTTTTTACACCCTATTCATTCTAGTACCTTGTTAATCGGGGATTTTTTGACAAAGCTGCACGGCTTGAGGAAATCAGGCATGCCGAAACTAAAGACAATTCACACTAAAGAATATTGGTATGAATTATTTCTTGCGGTAAAGACATTTGTTTATCCTCATCTGACCTCTAACCATAGATTGATAATCAAATGCTTTTTTGAAGAGTTCCTGTCGGTGTATGAAAAAGGAAAGGTAAAGCAAGTTGTCATCCATGGTGATCTAACGACAGCTAATATGTTATATCAACCAAAAACGGGTTTAGTGAGTGGCATCATAGATTTCACAGATGCCCAATGGGGGGATCCGGCATTTGATTTTGCGGGATTGTATTGGTCTTATGGACCTCGTGTGACAAAAGAAGTTTTGTCTCACTACAAAGCTGAAAATAAAGAAGCAATCTTCAAACGAGTACAAGATTTTTATGGGCTTCAGCCGATTTTTCATGAGTTGGTGTATGCGATGAAGGAGGACCAACATGTGAATTGGGATCAGGCTCTTGATCGATTCTTGTATTTGTTTTCATTGAGGGGGAGTGACTGATGCTGTTTCAGAATGAAGCATTGCGAGTTCGAGAAATGGAACGGAAGGATGCCAATCTGTTGGCAAAATGGCTATCCGATCCACGGGTATTAGAATTTTATGAAGGTAGGGATAACCCCTTTGATCTCGTTAAAGTGAAAGAGGTATTCTTTGAGGATGCAGGGGATGAAGTAAGTGTATAGTTGAATACGGGCAAACAGAAGTAGGATATGTTCAATTTTACAAAATCGATGATGTAACGAAACAGGAATACGGA
Source organism: Rossellomorea sp. NPDC077527 (assembly GCF_044542955.1). Lineage (NCBI taxonomy): Bacteria > Bacillati > Bacillota > Bacilli > Caryophanales > Bacillaceae > Rossellomorea > Rossellomorea sp. NPDC077527. Next base: position 361,732 of record NZ_JBITVL010000001.1, read on the forward strand.
TATGGGGACGGAACCATTTATGGTACTGATCAATTCATCGGTGAACCAGAGTACTGGAACAAAGGGATTGGGACATCACTTGTTAAAGGAATGATCGAATTTTTATCCACCAATAAGCACGCTGATAATATTATTATGGATCCTCAAGCAAGAAATGTGAGGGCGATTAAATGTTATGAGAAGTGCGGGTTTAAAAAGGTGAAACTTCTCCCCGAGCGTGAGCTTCATGAAGGTATATATCAGGATTGTTGGTTGATGGAATATCGTATTTAAATTGTTTAGTCGGAGGTCAAATTTTTGTTTTTACTATTTCTCATCATTACAGCCTCCATCATCGGGTTCTTATTAATCCCATTGCACGTTTTCGGCCTGGTCATCGGTTTTGGGATCATCATGGGGTGTATGGTGAGAGGGTTGTATCTGTTACATGAAATCAATCAGAAGTTAGATATACAGAATAGTGAAGGAAAGTAGACGGCTCAAGTGGGGCCGTCTTTATTTGTGTTCATACCAATAATTTGAAATAATGACATTAAAAGGGGTCGGAGGAGGAGGGAAACATGTGAGTCATGTAGTCCGCAGGTTCAAGGAATTGAACTTGAAGCTTCTGAGCAAGAAAGAAATTGTCGGTGCCCATGCAGGAAAGATCTATAAAGTGGAAGCCCTGCGTGAAAGTGAGAATGCAATACTCCGATACATCTATAAAGAGTTTGCTCATGGTCGGAACAAAGAAGTAGAGATACATATGGATCTAGCTGATCGGGTGAAGCCATTTAGTAGAGTCGTGAACGTATGGGATGGTCCTCCACAAGCAATGTTGATGTGGGATTTGGGGTCTCCAGTAAAAGAGGGATTTTATGCACTGTCAGCAGAGGAAAAGAAGGTCATGATCGGTGATGTTTTAACAAGATTAGCTTTACTTCATAATATGAGTCCCTCTCAAGATAAATTGCCTATTCATAGGGTCAGCTCGGAATGGAGGGATTGGTGCCTGGATCAATTAAGGAGATTGAGCTCTAGAAAATCGTGGGCACTTCCAGGATGGGAGAAAACCATCCTGGAAGCATATGAGCAATTGAATATCCCTTATTATCAAACAAAGTGTCCAGCTGTCATCACTCACGGGGACCCTCATCTGGAAAATGTCTTCTATAAGGATGACGAGATTTGGTTCATCGATTGGGAATGGGCAGCCATGGGATCTCCTTTAAGAGATGTCACGATCCTGATGCAGGATTTATACGACAATGATCTGGTGTCATTCGTTCCTGCATTCTACCGGGAATGTTTACGAGAACGTGGAATAGATCTGACTGATGACGATTTTTGGAGTGATTGGGGCTATCTATACATAGACCATTTGACGATGATGCTTGCTTGGGAAGTGGAGAAGTATTTTCAAGGGTATGCGTCGGATGAGGAGATTCAAAAAATCATAGATTGGAAGATTGGGGAGATTGAAAGGGTGACAGAAATGTTAGAGACGAAGGGATGGAAATGAATAATATGAATACAAACCCAAAAGTAATGGTCCTTGGCACATTCCATATGCGCTATACGCCAGATTTACAGCGGGTGGAGCTAGATGATGTATTGTTGAGTGATCGGCAAAAAGAAATCAGGGAAGTCGTGAACTGTTTGAAAGAGTTCAATCCTACTAAAATAGCATTGGAAGTCGAGAAGAATCAGGATGAATCTCTTAATGAGGAGTACCACAAGTATCTAAACGGTGATTTGATTTTGGAAGTGGATGAGATTCATCAGTTTGGATTCCGGACCGCATCTGAATTGGGACATGAGAGACTCTTTCCCATCGACTGGATGGAGAGTGTCGGAAATATGGGCTTAGGACAGGTCATGGAGTGGGCGAAGGAAGAACAGCCGGATATGTATCAACACATCAATGATACATACCGTGCGAAGCTCCAATTGAACGTCGATCCTCCCAATATTTATGAAATGGTCAAGCAATCCAATTCAGAGACTAGGACCAAGCTTGATCACGAAATGTATATGGCAGTCGCCCGTATTGGTAAAGGGACGAACTATATTGGGATCGATTGGGTGAGATGGTGGTATCAAAGGAATCTAAGCATTTACTCAAACCTTGCTGAAATCACCTCTTCACCTAATGAGCGGACACTTTTGATAATCGGGGCGGCCCATGTTCACTTAGTGACTCAGTTTTTGGAGGAGAGTGGGTTGGTGGACGTGGTTTCTCCAAATGATTATTTGAAGTAATTGAATAGATAAATAGGGGGTGAAACGGATGAACGAAGATCTAAATAGTAAACACTTCTTACTAGAAAAGATCAAGGATGGCATCTATGCAGCCATATCAAAGCCTGGTGGCGGGGCAGTAGGAAATGCAGGGTTTGTGGATTTGGGCGATGTGCTTATTGTGTTTGATACGTTTAACACGCAGCAAGCTTCGAAAGACCTGAGGGATATCGCTGAAAGAATCACGAATCAGAAGGTCACATTTGTTATCAATAGTCATTGGCACGGAGATCATATTCGTGGTAATCAAACGTTTAAGGATCTTCCTATCATCTCAAGCGAGACCACTTTGGCAAAAATGAAAGAAATCCATCCTCCCAGAATAGAGAAGCAGAAAGCAGACCTCGAGGGACTCAATCAATATATAGAATCTCTTGAAAAGCAGCTTGATGAAGACGGTGACTCGAAGCTTCAAGATCAGATTAGCTTTTTACATGAATTGAAACGTTCGTTGCCGGACCTGGAGCTGGTCTTACCTAATGAAACATTTCTGAAAGAGGGAACTTTGACGGGAACAAAGCGAAGCGCAAAATGGTTTACTCTGGGGGGAGGACACTCTTTCTGTGATAGCATGCTTTATATTCCTGAAGAGAAGGTAATCTTCATGGGAGATTTGGTATTTGTTCAATGTCATCCGACATTCTTTGATGAAACCGATCCGAAGAAGTGGATGGAGATTTTACAAGAAGTGAAGGCTCTCGATATTGAAACGGTCATTCCAGGACACGGGCCGATCGGGATGAAAGAAGATATTGATAAAATGATTGACTATATTACGCACCTATTGTCCATTCAAGATATAGAAAATGCTGCAATCCCTCCGTTGTTTAGCGATTGGTCTTCTTCAGAAGTCTACTTCGAGAATATAAAGAGGATTCATCCCTATTAAAAACAACATCGTATGATTTTCTTTTTACATGGAAGTGGAGAGTTGCATAAACAACATGAAACCAACACGTACTCTCATTCGTATAATAAGAAAACCCACGGAGGTGCAACCATGTACGAATATACATATGTCCAAACCAGTTTAGGCGGATTCTTCACCGAGCCGAGGCACAGGGAGATCATCGAGGAGTATGCTGCTGACGGATGGCGATTGGTCCAGGTGCTGCCGCTCAAGTACAACGGGAACGGAAAACCGACGGATTATGAAATCATTTTTGAAAGATCGATATCGTGAATGGCATAAAGAAGAAAGTTGATTGAAAAGATAGAGGAATCCATAGAAACCATGGGTTCCTCTATCATTTTTTCTATCACAATGGTTATTCATCTAAGCAATGAAGCTACTACCATCATATACTACATCATCCTCTTACAAAGGAGGTGAATAGTATGCCTTATGCTGTAAAGTTAGTAGGAGCACCGTCTTTCACGACTGTTGGGCAGCAGCAGCCTCTTCAGGTTTGTGCTTTGTCAACGGAAGAAGTCGAAGTGCCAACATATGTTCAAGTGACTTTAGGGGACAAGGAACAAAGGCACGATATTGAATTTTCATTCAGTAATGGATTTCCGATTGAGTTTAATAGTGTCGGAGTTCATATATTTGATCCTGCCACGCTAAACTCTTGTGCAAATATTGTCACCACGTTTAATCGACGAGGATTATATTATTTTTATGTTGAACTAAAAAATAGTAATAATAATGAAACGCTGGATAGAGAAGTAGTAGTTGTGAGAGTGAGTAGAAATAAAGAGTGTGCAAAAAAATAGAACATGTAAGGGGCATTTAGAAAGTTATCGGCGATTCTTTCTAGTAGGGTAGGTAGATTAGGGCTGACCTTAACATCGATTGATATCGATGTTTGGGGTCAGCCCTTTTTGAATTATTGAAGGATTTTTGAGTTGACTGCGTCGATCGATTGGTTTAGATCCGTCAGGTCGACGTCGTCAGTCTGGGTATCTTCCAGACTGTATGAACGTTTTAATTGAATGATTCTTTTTACACTTTCATCAATCCGTTCCTCTGAGATCTCACCCTTTTCCACCGCTGATTTCAGTGCTTCCAAAGCCGTCACGGCCTTTTGGGCATCATGGGCGATGAGGATCAGGTCGCTGCCGGCTTTGACGGCTTGAACTGCGGCGTCTCCCATTCCGTAGTTATCCGCAATGGCTTTCATGGTCATATCATCGGTGATGACGACGCCTTTGTAGTTCATTTTATTTCGTAAAAGATTGGTCACGATGTTTTCCGATAATGATGACGGATAGGTGTCATCAAGCTTGGGAAGCAGGATGTGTGCCACCATGATGAGGTCTGCTCCTTCATCGATGGCACGCTTGAATGGAATCAGTTCAAGGGACTGGAGTTCTTGCAGGCTCTTGTTGACAACGGGGAGCGCAAGATGGGAGTCGACGGAAGTGTCCCCGTGGCCGGGGAAGTGCTTGATCGACGATATGACTCCTTGGGACTCTATTCCTTTCATCGTCTGGATCCCTAATTCGCTGACGATATCCGGATCAGCACTGAAGGACCGATCGCCGATGATCGGATTATCCGGATTGCTGTTCACGTCGAGAACGGGTGCGAAGTTCAGGTTGAATCCGAACTCTTTCAGCTCTTGACCAAGAAGGGAACCCACTTCATAAGAAATGTCGGGATCGTTCGCGTTTCCGATCCTTTGATTAGTAGGGAAGTTCGCGAGCCCCCCAGGGAGTCTCGTCACATTCCCTCCTTCCTGGTCGACGCTCAATAGAAGGGGAAGAGGGTTATCGGCGTTGGCGTCCTTCAGTTGGTTCAGGAATCGGACGGTTTGTTCCGGTCTTTTCAAATGATCCGAGAAGAAGATGAAACCTCCGACTTTGTGTGTCTGGATCAGTTTTTTCGTAGGCTCATCCATCTGGGTCCCGTTGACACCGGCTACGAGCATCTGGCCGATTTTTTCATCGAGGGTCATGTTGGAGATCAAGGAATGGTGGTGATCTTCCCGGTTTTTACCCCCGATCGGGTTGATGGCGAAATAGGACAGAATGAATACTAAGATCATGACGGTTAAAAGGGAATAGCCAATCTTTTTTTTTGACATATTGATGTTCCTTTCGATATTGGATACTTGGTATCATTCTGTTCGTATCTGCTGTGCTGTAAACGGAAAAATAGAAAAAGACCCGGTATGAACGGGTCTTTTAGTCATTTTCACTCTTTTTCTTCCAGCATAACACTCCTGATATGTGCTGGAATGCGTTATATAAACCAATTTTACTTAGATTTGATCCTGATATCCGATAATTAATCCTCGATTCGAATAATTGATCCAGATTTTCAATTATTCAACCGTTTTGTCGAAAAATCTTTGCGGACACTCAGAACGCATCATCTAAATCTGAAACATCCACACCACAATCGGACCAAACACTGATCCAAAGAGGGCACTGAGCGTCATGGACACGGAACTCATAGAGACAGTCAGCTCCCCGTATTCCATTGCTTTCGAGGTACCCAGGGCGTGGGATGCACTGCCGAGGGCGATGCCGCGTCCAAGGGAACTGTGGATGCGCACCATCTTTAGGATCATCGGTCCGAGTATGACGCCCGAGAAGCCGGCGATCATGACGAAGACGACGGTCATGGATGGAACGCCGCCGATACCTGATGCGATCTGGATGGCGACGGGTGTCGTGATCGATTTCGGAACGATGGACAGGATTAAGTCATGGTCGATGCCGAGAATCCGGGCGAACAGAAGTCCACTCACCATTCCGGTCAGAAGTCCGGCGAAGACGCCACCGATGATCGGGAACCGGTACTTCATCAGGATTTTCCGCTGTTTATACAGGGGATAGGCGAGGGCGACGACGGCCGGACCAAGGAGGGAATGAATCCACTTCCCGCCGATCATATACTCCTCATAGGGTATATGCAGAGAGAACAGCAGTCCGACGATTACGATCGTGGTCGTCAGTACCGGGATCAGTACGGGATACGAAAACCGCTGATACACCTTTACCATGGCAAAATAAAGGACAGCGGTGAGGGTGATAATCAGGATTGCGATAAATGCTTGCTGCATAGATATTCCCTTCTTTCAGATCGTTTCTCTAAGTGCTGGCTGGCAAATCCGGATGCGGCCATGGTCACGACGGTGCTCACCACAACGATGAAAAAGAGCATGGCACCGGTCCCGGAAAGTAGAGACGGATAGTTTATGACCCCGGTCATAGCCGGAATGAATAATAACGGAAGGATGGCGAGTAAAAAGCTTGCTCCATCTTCCACGATCATCACGGGGACTATTTTGAACGACAAGCATGCAAGAAGCAGGATCAACCCGATGATGCTCCCGGGTACAGGTAGATCAAGGACCTGTTCTACGGCTCCCCCTATAAAGGAAAAGGCATAAAGAATGCCAATTTGGATGAGTATCCGAATGATTTTCATAACACAGGGCTTCTACTGGAAAGCCCTTTTTCCCCACCTTTCAATGAAAACGCTTTACTTTTCCTGAGATTACTTGTACGATACAACTATATATATTTGTATTATACAAGTACTTGAATTGATGTCAATGAATCTGTTAGATTGACTGACAAAAAAAGGAGGATATCTGTGTCCGAAGAGAACTCTATTGAGCGGATTGAATATGAATTGACGACCCTGATCAGAAAAGCAGTATTCCGGGATCAGTCCGAACGGAAAATCGGGATATTGGAGCGGTCTGCCTACCTGTTGATGAGGAAGCTGGATGAACACGGACCATCACGATTGAAGGAGCTTGCCGAAGCGTTCCAGCTCGATATTTCGACGTTGTCCAGACAGGCGTCTGCCCTTGAGGCGAAGGAGTTCATCCAGCGTTTTTCAGATCCAAGTGACGGAAGGGTAAGCGTATTTGATCTGACGGAGGTAGGAAAGGAAAAGCTTGTAATCGACAGTCGGATGAGGCTCGAGTGGTATGAAGACCTGCTTGAAGGCTGGTCCAATGAGGAGAAGAAAGTATTCGGGGAACTTTTGGTCCGGATGAACGGGGCATTTGATGAATGAAATAGGTTTGCTTTCTGGTATGTGCAGATATCAGGAGGCAGCCTTTTTTTTGTCGAAAAATAACCGTTGACTATGGAAATATCTAACAGTAAAATAAAAATTGATTAATCAATCATTTTTGAGAAAAGGGGGAGCATTATGTCACGAGAGGAAAAAATGATGAAAAAGAGAGCGGCGATCCTGGGAGCGGCCGTTAAAACATATAGCGAAAACGGATTTGCCGAAACGACCATCTCGGCTATTGCCAAGGAAGCAGGGGTCAGCTTCGGATCCGTGTTTACGTATTTTGCCACAAAGGAAGTGCTCTTTGAAGCGGCGATCCTGGAGCCCCTGGAGGAAATCAAGCCGTACTTTAGTGAGATAGAGGAACGGTACAGCGGGAGCCCGATGGAGATGGTCAGAAGCATGATCGATTGCCAGCTGGATGTGTTTGCAAGAAATAAGGATTTCCTCCGCCTCTCCCAGCAGGTATTGGCGAGGCCTGACCGCTATCCTGTGCTGTTTGCAGACTTGAGTGCCTTTGTCGATGTCTTTGCAGAACGTATTTATCCCGTCATCGAGAAGGGACAGAAGCAAGGGGTTTTCTATGAAGGATCGCCGGTATTGATCGCTCAATCCTACATATCCCTTTTAAATGGATTGCGGCTAACCTTTGTCGATGACCACACGAATCTGATCTGGAACAATATGAAAATACAGGCCCTGCGGCTATTTGGTCCTGTAACGGAAGGGTGGGAATCGTAATGAGAATACGGGATATTCATCCGAATCTGAAGTTGCGGCTTGCCATGCAGTTCATCGGTGGACTTGTATCCATGGCCGTCATTCCATTCATGGCCATCTATTTCGCCCAGAAAATCGGTGCCACCCAAACAGGGGTCATTCTTGTCCTGATCGTCATCAGCGGAATCATCGGCGGATTTATCGGCGGGCATATTTCCGATAAGGTAGGGCGCAGGAAGATTATGATTTATGCCGAACTCGGAATCATGGCGACGTACTTATTCATTGCCCTGTGCAATTCACCGTGGTTCGACCTTCCGTACGTCACGGCGACGTTCTTCGTATTCAATATGTTTGCCGGCGGGATGTTCCAGCCTGCTGCACAGGCGATGATCATCGATGTGACCGATTCGGTTTCAAGAAAGCTCGTGTTCACGGTCAGCTACTGGCTTGGGAATCTTGCCACGGCCATCGGGGGCATCGTTGGAGCTTTTCTATTTAAAGAGTACCTGTTTGAATTATTCCTCGGGATTACAGGGATCACATTCCTGTCCGTCCTGATCACCATTTTCTTCATCTCAGAAACCTACACACCGGAACCTTCTACTACTCAAAGCACATCTTCTTCCAACAAGATGGTTCAGAGCTATTCAACCGTATTGAAAGATAAATTATTCATGATGTACATCATCGGTGCCGTCTTTATTTTGACGCTGGAGCAATCGTTGACCAATTACGTCGGGATCCGTCTGGAGAGGGATATACCCGAACAGCAGTCTTCTCTCTTAGGCTTTGACTTCACCCTTGACGGTACGCGGATGCTCGGATTCCTGCGGACGGAAAATACGATTATCGTCGTGCTGCTATCCGCCGTCGTCTTATTTCTCTTTAAAAAGTGGAAGGACCGCTGGACGCTTGTGACTGGGATGTTCATCTTTTCTGTGTGTTTCAGCGCCTTTGCCTTCACAAACAATATTTTATTCCTCTTTATCCTGGGGTTTGTCGGAACGTTCGGGGAGCTCATGTATGTGCCGATCAAACAGGCGATGATCGGGGATCTGGCTCCGTCCAACGCCCGCAGTACGTACATGGCCTTTTACAGTCTGACCTTTTATGGTGCCATGATCATTGCATCCCTTCTCATCATTGTAGGCGAATGGGTCAGCCCGCTGATGATGGGAGGTATCCTGTTGATCCTCGGTATGGCCGGGACCGTCATGTATCATATGATTACGAAAACGCTGGAAGCAAAGGGTGAAGTGGTGCAGGAAGTGAAAGCATCGGTTTCTTCGTAGCAACAACACGAGTTTGAGGAATGATTCAAAGATGAATCGAATATAAGCAGAAATAAAGGAATCAGAGGGATGGCGGGATGAAAAAGTATCTCAAAAGATGGGGAATCTTATTCCTATTGATCATTTGTTCTCTCGGAGCATTCAATCTATTAAGTCATAAAGGGAAGTTCGAAAAAGTAAGTCACGTGTCAGTTGATAAGGAAATCTTTAACGAAAACCAGGTTGTTTATCTTGGCTACTTAATCAAATGGGAGGGGATCGGGACCCCTATACTGGAGGGAGTAGAGCTGATTCTGAGTGATGGGACAGAAGATGATCCCGATTTCGTTCAGTCTTTTATAAGTAAAATGGATTTTGGATCAATGGAAGAGAATGAAGCAATAAAAGAAGGGCTGGTTCAATCCTTGCTCCCTGTGAAGGGGTACAAACCAGATAACGACTTCTCCTTAGTATTAAGGGTAAAACCAAAACATATTGAACCTGATCACGATATCAGTTCTGTACGGATATTCTATAAAAAATTTGGTCAGTCTCAAACCCAAACCATTTTGTTTGGTGAAGGAATTGTAACAGATTAACGCTTAATGAGGTCAGCCCCTTTATAAACATGCTGACCTCGTTTTCTTATTGCTTCAATATAATCATCCTTTCCTCCATCTCACTTTTTTCATAGGCCTCCGCAATCCCCACCTTCTCAGTGGCACTCTTAGAGACTTTTTTGTACGGTAAGTTCACTCGGAAATCCCTTTCAAAAGGATAAGCATCAAACGTCACCTCATGCTCATTCACCCACCTTGCCTGTAGCTTTTGATTATCAGGGTGAAAGCTCTCTGTATTCTTGAATCCGTCCCTGAACCAGGGATGCTCGGTTTCTTTCACAACTCCCGGTTCGTTCAGGCAAAAGTATAGGGAGAGATTATCGGACAGTTGAAGCAGCTGAAAATGTTGGGTGAGCAGTTCTTCGTCGAGATTCTGCAGGTGCTGACGGATGTTCTTCTGCCTAATCGCTTCATCCTGTAAAAAATGCAGGCAGTTTGGATCCTTGGATTTGGCAAAGAAGGAGCAGAAATGGAGACTGCACAGGAGTGCCGCATTGAGGTTAACCTCCTCAATCTCATCCACACCAATCTTATAGAATGCAAGTTTAGGGAGGAGGGGATAGTCTGAAAAAGTGAAGGGAATCTGCTTCACGTCATTCCAGATCGGCGTGTCGTCAAGTCCGATCCAGCTCCGGTCGTGTTGATGGGCTGCATATACGAAGTCATCGAAGAGATCTTCGGATTTTAGTAGATTCCGATTGAAATGTTTGATTGTTTCGCCGGATACATAAGCGTGGTCGTGTTGTTTGACCATAAGGAAGGATTCTTCGGTTTCTCGGATAATCATCGAATCAACACCCTTTTTATGACCATTATAGCAAACTAGACATCTTCTATTCAGTCAAAAAAAGATCGAAAGCAGCATGTGCTTTCGATCTTTTATCGTTAATGGTGTTGACTGTGATCTCCACTCTCAGCCGGAGCTTGATCATTCAAGGCTTCAACGTCTGCTTTGGATAGTTCACCGACAGCAAAGGGCAGTGTCGGCATGATGGTGGAGCCGTTGTTTCCTGCGTGGACTTTGATGTAATACAGTCCGTCTTCCGCCAGTTTCTTCTTGTATGTGTACTCACCATCTCCGGCATTCTCCGCTTCTTCCATTCCATCATGGAAAGTTCCGTCATTCTTCCATATTTCCACATGGACGAAGTCGGCATCAGCCACTTTTTTCTCGTTTTGTGTAAGTTCGACCTTAATCGGCTCGTTGCCAGAAAAATTCTTTGGCAAGCTGATATCAGCCTGTAACGGCGATTCCTGATGATACAATTCCGCTGCATCTTCTTTCGGGGCGCAGGCTCCGAGAAGGGTGCATAGGAAGAGGATACTAATGGTTTTAACAGTTGTTTTCATGACGCATCGTCCTTTCTTATGCCGCACCGAAGAATTTTTTCGTAGCAGGGATTTGTTTGATCAATAACCGGTCAAGTAGCAATACGACAATCAAGGAAACCCCGACAAGTGGGAACAGGATACCGAGTGCGATCATGACAAGCAGGAAGTACTTCATTTTCAGGATGCCTGGTGATTTCGGTGCACCCATTTCTTTTTTCGGTTTGCGTTTCAGCCACATATAGAATCCGCTAATTGATACGAGCATGATGCCGAGGCAGATGAACAAGCTGAACAGTTGATTGATGAATCCGAATTGTGTGCCTGTATGGAGGGTGATCCCCATGGCGACAATTTTTCCGCCGATTCCGTAGTTGTCGAAACGGTAATCAGCGAGGACCGCACCAGTATATTGATCAAGGTGCATCGTGACCTCGTTCTGTGCTTTGGCAGGGAAAGCGGATAACGTATAAACGCCCGTTTCATCCTGAGGGATGTATACTTTATAGCTCGGGTCGATTCCCTCTCGATCTGCAATCTTCACAACATCATTCAGTGATAATGGTGTATAGCCTTCAAGTGCGGAGACTGGTACTTTCAGGTTTTCCGCTGCCCATGGGACGTCGGCGATTTCCTTTGTTTTGACGACGGACTGTGGAGCTTCACCTGACCAGATGGATGGAGGATAGCCGGCCCCTGCATTCGTCATGAGATTCTGGAAGTTGGTTCCCCAGAAACCTGACCATGGCAGTCCAGTCATAACCAGGAACAGCATGCCCGCTGTGACCCAGAAAGCCGGTACAGCGTGAAGGTCCCTTCTGAAGATTTTCTTACCTTTATTGAATCGGGGAAGAAGCACACCCGAAAGCTTGTCTTTCTTTCGTGGAAACCATAAGAATAACCCAGTGACAATCAAGACGACAACCCAGCAGGCGACAAGTTCGACAATCCGGTCGCCAAGGGTACCAGCCATCAATTCTCCGTGGATTTCTACGACTTTATTCATAAACCGGTCCTCAGGCTTCATCTCACCGAGGGATTTTCCTGTATAGGGGTCCATAAAGACCGTAGTGGATCCTTCTTCGGTGCTGATGCCGATTTCACTGGAACGGTCGGCACTTTCCCCGGGACGGAAGCTTGTGATCTGTGCATCGGGGTGAAGCGTTTTCACTTTATTGACTAGTTCAGTGGCAGGAAGCTTTTCTCCCTGTGGGTTGACTTCATAATACTTTTGATAGAGATTCTGTTCGATCTGGGGCTTGAAGAGATAAATCGATCCCGTTACAGCCAGGATGATGAGAAATGGGGCAATGATGATGCCTGCGTAGAGATGCCATCTCCAAATCGTTTGATATGATTTTTTTTCCATTCACTTTTCCTCTTTTCTTAGTCGTGGCAGCAGCCCGATCCTTGCATGTCTGTTGAGATGGCCGTTATGGCTTCTTGAAGGTTATGGAGTTTACCCCCGAACCCGGTTTGAAATTGTCCTGCCTGTTTCCTTGATTCAAAGGCGATGACCTGTGGCTGACAGCAATTCAGGTTCAGGTCTGCACCGATCAAGTAAGTGGCTGTTTTTCCGCTGATGGTCATATCCGTCAGGAAGTCCCGGCAGAGGATCTGCACCACATCCTCCTTGATGTCTTCATAGCGAAGTAAGCCGCAGTGAGGGCAACAGGTCTGCTCGATCGTATGATCCTTTTTTACAAGTTGAACCGATCTTCTTGAAGTTGTCGGTTTCAGGCAATACATACACGTATCAGCTGGGAGGCTGTGTGATTCCATTGTTGAAATACCATTCGAGGTCTTTCTGATCTTATTGGCTTCCATTAGGGGCTTAAGGTCCCGGTAGACTGTCATTTCCGATACATCGAGGCGGGAACTGATGTCAGACACTCGAAGCGTTCCCTCTTCTTTGAGCCATGTCAAAATTTGTTCCTGTCGATCAATTGGCAGCATGAGGATCATCCTTTCAGTGTTGGTTGCTAGATTAATCTTAGATAAGCATCATAAATCGTTCAATAGATTTACTGTGAAAAAAAGTGAAAAAATGTTGATGTGTAACATAATGTACAAAGAAACTTTTTATTTTCCACACAATTAGCGTGAGGAAAGATGAGAGAGTCAAACAGTAAACGTGAATGTTGAGGAATTGGATCATTCTTGACTCCGGTTTTATGGGACGGTTTTTCCATCATTGTTTATAAAGTGTCTTTTTTCTGGACAGTTCCAGACCCTCTAAAGTCATGAACACTGATATATCAAGCTTGGCACAGTTCTTGCAAAGTAGGAGGTGAATAGAGACAAAGGGAGGACACTTCAATGAAGATCAGTGAATCAATTGCCATTGTGACGGGCGGAGCGTCAGGTTTAGGGGAAGCGACAGTGAGGCAGATCATTAAAGGTGGCGGGAGAGCAGCCATCTTGGATGTATCTGATGAAAGAGGCCAAGAGCTTGTGGATGAACTCGGAGAAAGATGTATATTTGTCCGAACGGATGTAACGAGTGAGGAGGAAGTTTCCGGAGCCATTCAAAAAGCCGTGGAGTCATTCGGAGCGGTGAATACGGTGGTCAACTGTGCAGGGATCGGAATTGCATCCAAGCTGATCTCGAAAAAAGGAATTCATTCTCTTGATATGTTTTCAAAAGTGATCTCGATCAATTTAATCGGTACATTCAATGTGATCCGACTGGCTTCTGAACACATGGCCAAGAATGAATCGAGCGAATCGGGAGAGAGGGGTGTCATCATCAATACAGCTTCGGTAGCAGCCTTTGAAGGGCAGATCGGGCAGGCGGCCTACAGTGCCTCGAAAGGTGGTGTCGTCGGAATGACACTTCCGATCGCAAGGGAGCTTGCTTCGTACGGCATCCGGGTGATGACGATCGCGCCAGGCTTGTTCCACACCCCAATGTTTGAATCATTGCCTGAGGAGGCCATTGAGTCTCTCGGAAAAATGGTGCCTTTCCCTAAGCGGCTGGGGATGCCGGATGAATACGCCCAGCTGGTGGGAAGTATCCTGACGAACCCGATGTTGAACGGGGAGACGATTCGTCTTGACGGAGCTATTCGTATGCAGCCAAGATAAGTAGGTAGAGAATCAGAGGTTGATTAAGCCTCTGATTTTTTTGTAGTGCTTTTTGTGAATTTCATTTGAAACAATCGATTTCCATCAAACGCTACACCCCCCAGAATATTTCCACCAGGAAGTGACCTTTGGATCCCGAAACCTTATAATGAACATAACAGATTGAATTTTCAGATTTCATCAAAGGGGGGATGGATATGATTCAATTCCGTGACATGGTCACGTCCGTCGATTGTGTAGTGACGGCTGAAACACCATTGAAAGAAGCAATTGAAATCATAAAAGCAAAGAAATGGAACCTCCTGCCGGTTACAGACAGTGAGCGGAATCTTCAGGGGGTGTTTACACGAAGCGGATTATATCAAATGATCCTGGACCAGATGCCACTCGATACACCCATTAAATCCTACATAAAAAAAGAAGCCCGAACGATCCGGATCGATACGCCGTATCACCAAATTGAGGAACAGGTGAAAACGAGCAAAGCGGGGACGGGGATCGTCCTGGATGAGGAAGACAAAGTGATGGGGCTACTGACCAAAACGGAAATGGTGATGGCCTTATTGAAATCAGCCAATACATTAAAGGATCAGCTGGAGACGATCTTGATGCACTCCAGTGTGGGAGTATTAATGACGGATGAACAGTTACAGGTCGTCTATGCCAATGATTCCTTTTCAAAGATCACCGGTCACTCCATCGAAAGCATTCACGATCATCATCTTCACGAAGTAATGCCAAACCTGTCCCTTGAAGACAATGGCCATCATCATGACGAAACGTATCAGTGCCTCCTGCATGTTTCATCCTACGAAACCGTGAACCACAAGCAGGGGAAAATCGTTCTCTTTCAGGATATTTCTGAAATTGAAAAGATGGCGGAAGAGCTGCAGACGGTCAAAAAGCTGAAGCTGACTATCGAGACTTCATTAGAGCATGCGTACGATGGCATCCTGATGACAGATGAACGGAATACGATCACGATGGTAAGTCCTCCGCTGCTTGAACTTTTCAACCTGGAAAAGGCGGAGGTGCTTAACAAAGATGCAGACAATGTGCTGCCACAGTTGAAGCTTCGCAAAGTCTTTAAGACGGAAGCCGCTGAAATCAGTGATTTTCACGAAAGAAAAGGCATTAAATATATTGTGCACAGAATCCCCATTAAGAAGGATGGCCGGGTCATCGGAGCCATTGGGAAGGTGATGTTCCGTCAATTAAACGAGGTGAGCGAGCTCTTTAAGAGGCTGCAGAAAGCTGAAAACAAGGCGAGCTACTACCAGGGGCAGCTGCAAAAATCTGAATCCGCGCGGTTCACCTGGGATCATATTCTCAGTGAATACCCTTATATGGAAAAACTAAAGAAAAGTGCCGCCAAGGCAGCGAAGGGCAGGTCGACTGTGCTGGTCAGGGGGGAAAGCGGGACCGGAAAGGAATTGTTTGCCCACGCTATCCATAACAGCAGCGCACGGAGCGACGGCAAATTTGTCATCGTCAACTGTGCAGCGATTCCTGAGGATTTACTGGAATCCGAGTTTTTCGGATATGAAGAAGGGGCTTTTACGGGAGCCAAGCAGCGGGGAAAAGTCGGGAAGTTTGATCTGGCCAATGGGGGAACGCTGTTTCTCGATGAAATTGGTGATATGTCGATTTCGCTTCAGGCAAAGCTATTACGCGTTCTCCAGGAGCGTGAATTCTACCGTGTTGGGGGAAATGAACGCATCAAAGTCGATGTGCGGATTATCGCCGCCACCAATCGGAACCTGGAGAAAATGGTGAAGGAAGGGGATTTTCGGGAGGATCTTTATTACAGGCTGAACGTCATTTCCTTGAATATCCCCCCACTTCGTGAACGTGTCCATGATGTGGAGCATCTCACCCATAATCTGATGATCGAACTCAATTCCATGCTTGGTACGAGTGTCACCGGCATTACGGGTAAAGTGAAAACGGCCCTTCTTCAATATGAGTGGCCGGGAAATGTCCGGGAGCTTCGAAATGTGCTTGAGCGTGCGATGACATTTGCGGAGCATGGACATATCCAGGTCGAGGACCTTCCGGATTATCTTGTATCAAAGGTGTCAGAACGGGCTAATCCGTCCATCAGTCTGGCTGAGGATGCTGAACTTGGCGCCATTAAACAGGCCCTGAATCAATCAAAAGGAAACAAAGCTCAGGCAGCCAGGCTCCTCGGCATAAGCCGTTCAGGATTATATGAAAAGCTGAAGAAGTACCAGCTGACGGTATAGTGCGTGTCAATTATCGTAGAAGTGTCCAAATCAAGGTGTCCAAATTCTGGACACCTTGATTACTGCAGGATCTGTCCATTCCTTATGGTAATTGTTTTCTGAAAGTTGGCATAATTATTGCATGCAAGAAAATGAATGCGTTTTCAAACTATTTGCCAATAGGGGGAAATGAAGAATGGATATCGGGTCTTATTTAGCACAAAATGCGAGGAAAAAGCCGGAGAAGCTGGCGGTTGTATGTGAAGGAAGAACCTATACGTATAAACAGTTGAACGAAGAAGTGAATAAACTGGCTCATGGACTTCTCCATCTTGGAATCAAAAAAGGTGACAAACTGGCTCTGATGATGAAGAATTCCGATCAGTTTGTGCTTGCTTTCCTGGCCGGTGCCAAGATCGGGGCAGTGAACGTACCTGTCAATTTCCGCCTGACGTCATCCGAGGTTCATTATATTCTCGATCAGTCCGGGGCGGCTGCCGTCTTCTGTGACGGGGAGTTCGAGGAGACAATCACGGCTGCCAGGGAAGAAACCCAAGTCTTGCATGTCATCACGACAGGGACCCCGAGCACAGTTGGACACCATTCATTTCACCGGGTGCTTGCAGAGAATACAGAGGAACCTTCCGTTCACGTCAGTGACGATGATGATTTGGAAATTCTCTATACTTCCGGTACGACGGGAAGACCAAAAGGGGCGCTATTCGATCACAAACGGGTATTCAATGTCGGTCTCACGATGATGATCAGCATGGGCATCAATGAGAAAGAGAACTTCCTTCATATTGCTCCTTTGTTCCATTCAGCACAGCTGAACCTGTTCCTTCTCTCAGGGATCGTACTCGGTGCGACCCATGTCATCCACCGGGAGTTCCATCCAGTGAAAACCCTTGAAGCGATACAGGAGCATGGGGTCACCCACTTCTTCGGGGTACCTGCTATGTATACCTTCATGCTTCAGGTGCCGAATGCTGCCGAGTATGATTTGTCTTCCATTAAACGATGTGGATATGGTGCGGCTCCGATGGCTCCTGAGGTCGTAAGAAAGAGCATCGAATTGTTCAAGACAGACCAGTTTTATAATCTTTGCGGTCTGACGGAAGCGGGTCCCGGTGGAATCCTGCTGGATCCAGAGGGACACAAAGCTCACCTTGGAAAGGGTGGGAAAGCCGCCTTCCTTACCGAAGCGAGAGTGGTCAATGAGGAAGGAAAGGACATTTCACCAGGTGTCGTCGGCGAGTTCATCATCAAGGGTGAATCGATCATGAAGGAATATTATAAAAAGCCTGAGGAGACGGCAAAAACGCTGAAGGATGGCTGGCTGTATACGGGGGATCTCGCGACCATTGATGAAGAAGGCTACATCACCCTTGTGGACCGGAAAAAGGACATGATCATTTCAGGCGGTGAAAATGTGTATTCCATCGAAGTCGAAGAAGTCCTTTATGAGCATCCTTCCGTGCTCGAGGCCGCCATCATTGGACTCCCTGATGAAACATGGGGGGAAGCCGTCTGTGCCGTCATCGTTCCGAAGCAAGGTGCAAGCATTGATGAACAGGAACTGAAAGATTTCTGCCGTCAAAAGCTTGCAGGCTATAAGATTCCCAGAAGAATCTTCGTAGAAGAGGCCCTGCCGAGAAATGCATCAGGGAAAATATTAAAATACCAGCTCCGACAGTCCCTTGCCGGAGTCAAACAATAAACGGCGATTTTCATAGAGGAGAGAGGAAAATGAAACATCTTTATTTAACAGATGATCATGACATGTTCCGCAAGTCATTACGGAAGTTTTTAGAAAAAGAAGCGTATCCCCACTATGATCAGTGGGAGGAGGAGCGGATGATTCCCCGTTCCTTCTGGACGAAGATGGGGGAGCAGGGCTATCTCTGCCCGGATATCGAGGAGCAATATGGAGGAAGCGGCGTGGACTGGGGATTTTCTGTCGTCATCAACGAAGAGATTGAGAGAGTGGGCTCAGGACTTGTCGGCATCGGTCTTCATAATGATATCGTGGTTCCTTATATCACGGCATATGGCACGGAAGAGCAGAAGAAACGCTGGCTCCCTAAATGTGCAACGGGGGAAATCATCACGGCGATTGCCATGACGGAACCAGGAACCGGATCCGATCTTGCCAACATCAAGACGACGGCGATCCTTGACGGTGACCACTATGTCGTCAATGGTGCCAAAACGTTCATCACGAATGGCATTCATTCAGACCTCGTTGTGGTGGCCTGCAAAACGGACCCGAAAGCGAACCCGAAGCATAAAGGTGTCAGCCTGATTGTGATCGAACGGGACGCACCCGGTTTTTCACGGGGAAGGAAGCTGAATAAGGTGGGGCTGCATTCCCAGGATACGGCGGAGCTCATCTTCGAAGACTGTCGCGTCCCGAAAGAAAACCTGCTTGGAGAAGAGGGAAAAGGCTTCGTATATTTGATGGAAAAGCTGCAGCAGGAACGCCTGCTTGTTGCTATTGCCGCCCAGACCGCATCGGAAGTGATGCTAAACCAGACCATTGATTATGTGAAAAGCCGGGAAGCGTTCGGAAAGCCGGTGAGCAAATTTCAGAATACCCAGTTTAAAATTGCAGAGATGGCAACAGAAATCGAAATGGGCAGGTCGTTCCTTGATCAGCTGATAGCAGAACATATCGCAGGCGAGGATATTGTGGCCAAGGTATCCATGGCCAAGTGGAAACTGACCGATATCGCCAAGAAGATTGCAGCGGAATGCATGCAGCTCCATGGGGGATACGGATATATGGAAGAATACGAGATTGCGAGAAGATTCCGCGATATTCCCGTGGCGGGCATTTACGCAGGAACCAATGAAATCATGAAGACGATCATTGCGAAAAACTTAGGATTATAGATTGTGGAATAACAGAAAGGAAGATGGATATGCGTGAAGTTGTCATTGTTGAAGGTGTGAGGACACCAGTCGGAAGAAGGAAGGGACTACTAAAGGATATCCGTCCCGATGATCTTGCGGCACTGGTCCTTGAAGAGGTGGTCAAACGGGCGGGGATCGATCCCGGGCTTGTGGAAGATGTCATTCTTGGCTGTGTGTCTCAGTCCGGTGAACAGGCGGGGGATATTGCCCGTGTTGCTGCCCTGATTGCTGGTTTCCCGATTGAGGTACCGGGAACGACGATTGACCGCCAGTGCGGTTCGAGCCAGCAGGCCGTTCATTTCGCTGCCCAGGCGATTTTGGCAGGAGATATGGATGTCGTGATCGCTGGAGGTGTGGAGAATATGTCCAGGGTACCGATGGGGTCCAACTATGGGGATGCCGTCCCGTTCAGTCCGAAACTGAAGAGTCGTTACGAAGTCATCCACCAGGGATTATCGGCGGAACGGATTGCCGAGAATTATGGATTCACCCGCAGGGAGCTGGATGAATTCTCTGCCGAAAGCCATCGTCGTGCGTTGAAGGCGCAGGCTGAAGGTCATTTTAAAAATGAGATCATGCCTCTCCAGGTCACGGATGAAAATGGTGAAACCATCATGGTTACCGAAGATTCAGGTCCGAGAGAAGGAACGACTCCGGATGTTCTGGCCGGATTGAAGACAGTCTTCAAGGAAGACGGTGTCATTCATGCAGGAAACGCGAGCCAGATCAGTGACGGGGCAGCGGTCCTTCTATTGATGAGCCGTGAAAAAGCGGAGGAGCTCGGATTAAAACCGCGCTTTAAGGTCCATACGCGGGTAGTGGTAGGATCCGATCCCACACTGATGCTCACAGGACCGATCCCGGCAACGGAAAAAGCATTGAAGAAGTCAGGATTGACCCTTGAGGATATTGATGTGTTTGAAGTCAACGAAGCCTTTGCGTCCGTCCCGATGGCCTGGCTCAAGGAGACAGGAGCAAATCCGGAGAAGTTGAATCCAAACGGTGGAGCCATTGCCCTTGGTCACCCCCTCGGTGCTAGCGGTGCACGCTTGATGCTCACTATGATGAGTGAGCTTGAACGAACGGGAGGCCGATACGGCTTACAGACGATGTGCGAAGGTCATGGAATGGCGAATGCCACCATCATCGAGCGGATCTAATGAACAGAGATCCAATAGAGGAGGTGTGAGGTGTCCGACATGCTAAAGGGAATTAGAGTAATTGACTTTACAAACTATATACCCGGACCCTTCACGACCTTAAGACTTGCGGAGCTTGGTGCGGAAGTAATCAAGGTAGAATCCCCTGAAGGAGATCCCGCAAGACATAATGGAAACGGTGTGGTGTTCAGGGCTCATAACCGGGGCAAAAAAAGCATCGTCCTGGATCTGAAGCAGGAGGAAGGAAAAAGGATCGCCTTTGACCTGATCCGGAAGGCCGATGTACTTGTGGAAAGCTTCCGGCCAGGCATCATGGAAAAGTTCGGCCTCGGGTACGAAGCTGTCAGAGACATCCATCCTACTCTCATCTATTGCTCCATTACAGGCTACGGGAAAAAGGGAAAGATGTCGCAACTCGGTAGTCATGATCTGAATTATATGAGTGTAAGCGGCGCCCTTACCCAGTTGAAGGATAAGAGAGGAATGCCGGTTCATCCGAGTCATACCATTGCCGACTATATCGGGGGAATGGCGGCAAGCGAACGGATCCTTGCCGGGCTAGTGTCGAGAGGGATATCAGGTGAGGGGAGCTATCACTGCATATCCCTTGCGGAAACGATGGCTTCCCTGATGACGAACCACGTCCTGTTGGAAAAGGAAACAGGATATCCCAATGGAATTCAGGTATTAAACGGTACCGTCATTTCATACGGACTGTACGAAACGAAAGATCATGGATACGTTACACTCGCTGCTCTGGAACCGAAATTTTGGCGTAATTTCTGTGTGGCCATCGGCAGGGCAGACTGGGTGTCTGCCCACTATTCGAAGCCGGAAACGGAAAATCCCGTTTACTGTGAATTGGTCGGTTTGTTCAAGAGTAAAACACGTGAGGAGTGGTCAGAATTTGGGCAGGCGGTGGACTGCTGTCTTACCCCGGTTCTCGAGGCGGGAGAGCTTGCGGAGTATCCTGTTTTTAAAGAAAAGGATTTTATCACAGATGAAGGGCTAGTGAATATGTACGGGGATCATCGAGGGGCCGTCACACAAGCTCCGGGAAAAGGGGAGCATACGAAAGCGGTGTTGAAGGACTGGCTTCACGTCGTGGATGAATATTAGATTAAGAGTAGCGGAAGGGGAAATGTTTGTATGATGAATGTTCCATTAACAGTAGGTTCACTTTTGGAGAGAGCCGAAAAGTTTTTTCCAAAAAAGCAGGTCGTTTCAAGGACACTTTCTGGAATCCATCGCTTCACGTATAAGGAAATCGGTGAGCGTACCCGGAGGCTGTCGAGCGCACTCGAGAAGCTGGGTGTCGTGAAAGGGGACAGGGTCGGGACGTTTGCATGGAATCATCATCGCCATCTGGAGGCCTACTTTGCCGCACCGGGAATGGGAGCGGTGATCCACACCATCAATATCCGCCTGTCGGCTGAACACATTTCTTACATTGTGAATCATGCGGAAGACAAGGTGTTGTTGGTAGATGAGGATTTACTGCCCCTCATTGAAAAAAGCAAGGACCAGTTCAAAACAGTCGAAGCGTATATCATCATGACCGACAAAGATGAACTTCCGGAAACGACACTGGAACCCGTTTATTCTTATGAAGAGCTGCTGCGTGAAGCCAGTCCGAATTTCGAGTTCGTGAAGGATATCGACGAAAATGAACCAGCCGGAATGTGCTACACCTCCGCCACCACGGGTCAACCAAAGGGTGTCGTTTATTCCCACAGAGGGATCGTCCTGCACAGCTATGCTTTCGGTTTGGCGGATACGGCGGCCTTGTCAGAAAGGGATGTCGTCTTACCGGTCGTGCCTATGTTTCACGCGAATGCATGGGGACTGCCTTTCGCTGCCACCTGGTTCGGCTCGACACAAGTGTTGCCTGGTCCGCTGTTTACCCCTAAACTACTGGCTGAACTGATTGAAAAGGAAAAGGTCACCTTTACTGCCGGAGTTCCAACGATTTGGCTTGGCCTTCTGAATGAACTGGAAAAGGGAGAATATGATACTTCTTCCCTGCGATCCATCGTCTGCGGAGGGTCAGCAGCGCCGAGGGGCATGATCAAAGCGTTTGAAACGAAGTATAACATTCCATTCCTACATGCCTACGGGATGACAGAGACGGCTCCCCTGGCGGTTGTTTCACGGCTCAAGAGTTACCAGACCGATCTTGATCAGGAGGAAATCCTCGATATCCGTTCCAAGCAAGGGCTCATCGTTCCAGGACTTGAGATGAAAGTGGTGGGCATCAACGGAGAAGTAAAATGGGATGGCGAGGAAATGGGAGAGCTTCTGCTCCGCGGCCCGTGGATTGCAGATGAATATTATAAGGACGAGCGTTCCCAAGATGCGTTCATGGATGGATGGCTCTACACAGGTGACGTTGCGACCGTCGATGAAGAGGGCATCATCAAGCTTGTCGACCGGACGAAGGACCTGATCAAGAGCGGCGGGGAATGGATCTCGTCTGTTGATCTTGAGAATGCGTTAATGGCGCATGATGCCGTATTCGAAGCGAGTATTGTGGCCGTGCCTCACGCAGAGTGGCAGGAGCGCCCGGTTGCCTGCGTAGTGTTGAAGGAACCGTATAAAGGGAAAGTCGACAAACAAGAACTCCTCGATTTCATTGCCCCGCAATTCGCCAAGTGGTGGCTGCCTGATGAGATTGTCTTTATGGAGGAAATCCCGAAAACATCGGTGGGTAAATTCCTGAAGAGGGCACTGCGAGAGCAACTGAAGGATTTGTTGGTGGAGAAATCCTAAATAGCTCTGAATATTAATTGGAAAAAAGAAGGGATTCTCTCAGAGATACCGAAATGATAGTGTGAAAGACAATATTCTGGGAGGTACGAATAATGGGGAGAATGGTACATTTTGAAGTACATGTAGATGACATGGACCGTGCAAAGACGTTCTACGGAGAAGTATTCGACTGGAAGTTCGAGGACTGGAGCGAATACGCCGGAATGCCTTACTTCGGGGCTGTGACCGGAGATGAGAATGAGATGGGGATCAATGGTGCATTGATGCAGCGTCAAAGTCCTCCACCTCAAGCGAATCAGCCGATGAACGGGTATTCATGTACGATGGGTGTAGAGAATTATGATGAAACCGAGAAGCTCATCCTTGAAAACGGAGGCAAGGTGGCGATGCCGAAGTATGCTCTTCCAGGAATGGCGTGGCAGGGATACTACATAGACACAGAAGGAAATGTGTTTGGGATTCATCAGCCGGATAAGGATGCGAAGTAGATAGGTGGGGTGTCTGGCCTGAATGGGTCAGGCACTTTTTTTATCATATAGGGGGATATCCCTGAATATATGATTCTTGTGGTTAAACGAAGTCATAAAGTATATACGTATTTTAATGAATGTTGTGCGACGGAAAAGGATCATAACGATTCGTCGTGGTTTGCATGGAAGGGAGGGGGGAAGTTTGAATGGGAAATGGGTAGTATGCTGCACTCTAATAATGGTTGCTACACTCTTCCTTACAGGGTGTCTAAGTAAAGACATTGAAAAAGTGAATGATGAAAAAGTAGTTACTGCCGATGTTGATATTGTTTTTGAAAAAAAGGGATTCAAGTTCTTTCCGAACATTAGTGCAAAAGAAATTCAGCATATCATCAAGCTATACAATGATTCTACCTATATTTCAGAAATAGAAAATCCAGAGGTCTTAAAACCTACTGAAGATCCATTATCTGCTTCTGCCATCCGGATTGAACTCGATACGAATAAGAGGCTTTCTATTACCTATGTTGAAGAAGGAAGGTTTAAAGTGAACTATGAGTATAAATCTGGAAATCGTTCTTATCTGATCGAACAAGACCTGCTGAGAGATTATCTACAGAGAAAACAAAAAGAGGCTGAATGATGAAGTAGATAGATGGGGTATCTGGCCTGAATGGGGTCAAACACTTTTTCTATGTTTTTGGGGAAGTCCGTTTGAATTTGTGGTAAAATAAGGATGTTAAACGAAGAAGGAAAATCCCATAAGGATGTCTACATCCTCACGCTTTTTTCAATCATCTATAGAACCGTGCAATCCTTGATTAAACTTTTCTCGGTCGCCTACAAACGGCAAGAGCTGTTGAAACGAAATTATCGATGGGCGGTGACCGCATCCATTTTTATTGGTATTTCTACATCTGGCATCTTACCCTTTATTTTAAGAGCATTGTTTACTTGAGAAGAAATGGGGAATCTACCATGCTGAAAATATTGAGACAAACGATAGCCTCCATCGTCCTGGCAGTATCAATCGTCCTGGCAGTATCAATCTATGGACTGTTTTCGGACAATAACGATTTGCTTCCTTTTACAATGGCGGGGTTGGCAATCATGATGGTGATCATGGGACTCGAAGACCGCCAGAAGGATCCGAAGTTATACAGGAGTTATTTGTATTATGGTGTATCAGCTTTTCTCCTCTTTGTGTCTGTTGAAGGGTTAATTTATTAAAGATAGAAAAAGGGATGAGGCATCTACTGCCTCATCCCTTTTTCCCTGTCATCACCCCGATAAAATCCTTCAGGAACATTTCATAATCAATCTCTAGATAAATGTTGATATTTCTTTCAGCAGGCTTGGAACTGACCCTGAAGTCGGCGATGGATGTGCCCTGACCGATTCCTGAGGTCAGTACCTCGACGTCCCTTCGGATGGTTTTTCCCATGTCCGGATTCACCATGAGGGAAAGGGTGACAACATCGTGGAGCGGTGCCCCGTTTATACCGGGAACCAGCTTCTTATAAGCATTGATATAGTAGGTCATGACGTCATCCGCAATCTGGACAAGGGGGTTATCAGTCATCTCTTGAATGGTCTTGATGTGATCAAGGGTGACGATGGCCTTATTCGTGACGTTTAAAGGGGCTATATATAGATTGTCGAGTTTTTTGACTACAAGTTCTGATGCTATGGGATCTCCGTAGAAGTTGGCTTCTGCTGAAGGAGTGACATTTCCTGGTACGAGAAAGGCCCCTCCCATGATATAAAACTCCTTTACTTCCTTGGCGATATTTTCTCCTAACACGTAAAGGGTGGCGAGTGATGTGTTTCTACCCACATCAACGATCGTAACGTCCTTGTTTTCCTCGATGATTTTATAAATTGTTGAAAAGTTGGTTAGCTCTCCCGAGAAGTTTTCGGGGGGACGAATCGGTCCCAATCCTTCCTGTCCGTGGATTTCAGGATAGTAGGTGGGGATTTTGCCTGATGAAGGGGTGTTGGATCCACCGATGATCGGGATATCCGTCCTTTCGGCAAGCTTGAGCAGATAGGCAATGTTATCAGTGGCCTGCTCCTTTTCGACATTACCGTAACTGGATACGATGCCGAGGACGTTAATGTCCGGATTTAAGAGGGCATACATGATCGCCACAGAATCATCGATGCCGGGATCTGCAAATAGAATGATGTTCTTCATGGGAATTCTCCTCACGATAGTCGTATTTCTATAACGTATCGGAGAATCGCGAGAATTATTCCTGTCTCCGGTAGAATGAAAGAGTGGCCTCAGCCATTTCCAGGATGTGATGCTTGAGGTCGGCAGGTTCTATCACTTTTACCCGATCGGCAAACCCCAGGAGATACGCCTTCGCTTCTTCTTCGGTATCGAAAGAAAGCGTCACGGGTATCCATGCTGCGCCACTTCGCTCACCGACTTCAAGGATCCTGGCAAACCGTCCCGTGAATGTAAGCCTGGATAAAGCATCCGGTGATACCTTGACTCTCACTTCATAAGAAGGCAGCTTCTTAATGAAGGATGTGGTGGAGGACGACCAGTACTGAGATAAATTGAAGCCTTGAGGTCTTTTGAACTGCTCGTCCAACGTTTCGACATGGTGAATCCGGGAGACCCGGTAATTACGAATATCCCCATTCTCTTTGGCGGCGACGAGATACCAGAGATCCCCCTTCGCGACGAGCCCGAGTGGTTCCACGGAGCGGTCATTTCTTTCTCCGTCAGCGCGCTCATAGGAAATCTTCAACTTGGTTTCCTGAAAGATCGCTTCTTTGATGATTTCAAGAGAGTCAGGCTTGTCTTTCTGTTTTCTCCATGAACTTGTGTCGATGTGGATCCGGTTCCATACGTCTTGGGCATTTTCCCGGTAAGTGGATGGGAGGGAGGCGATCAGTTTGTTCCGTGCTTCCTCGGTCGTGCGGGTCAGACCGAGGTCGTCAAGAAGTTGAACGGATGGAGACAGGAACAGAGCACGGATTTCTGCTTCCTTCAAGCCTGTCAGATCCGTCCGGTAGTCCTCAAGAAGCGACCAACCCCCGTTTTGGCCTCGTTCCGCCACCACGGGAATCCCTGTGCCGCTAAGGGCCTCCATGTCCCGGTGAATGGTCCGCTCGGATACCTCCAATTTCTCAGCCAGTTCTTTCGCAGTCATCCGGCCGTGTGTTTGCAGTAGTAATAGAATCGATACTAATCGGTCGCCTCTCATTTGCCTCACCCTTTTCAATCATTTAGTTTTATTAAATGAAATATGACAACAGATGTCAAGAATGGAATCGTATAATGGGTGTATCTCACATGTTGAAAGGAATGGTTGGATGAAATCACTGACAGGAAAAGTAGCACTTGTAACAGGGGCGAGCCGGGGAGCTGGACGTGCAATAGCCGTTGAATTGGGAAGAGCCGGGGCCACTGTATATGTAACGGGACGCAGTACGAAAGGGAAATCGACGCAAAACTTTCCGGGGACGATTGATGACACGGCTGCTCAAATTGATGAAGCAGGTGGAAAAGGGATTGCCATCCAATGTGATCATATGATCGACGCTGAGACAGAGGTAGTTATCGGTCAAATTCGGGAAGAACAGGGGAAGCTTGATATTCTCATCAATAATGTATGGGGCGGTCATGATCTCATCGTTAAACCCGGTGCTTTCTGGGAACTGCCACTAGAGATTTGGGATACGATGTTCACTGCAGGCGTCAGGGCACAGCTTGCTACCAATCATTTTGCCATTCCGTTACTTAGGGAAAATAAAGAAGCATTGATCATTCATACGACGTTCTGGGATGACGGCAAATACACAGGACAATTCTATTATGACCTCGCCAAAAACGCCCTCGTCCGCATGGCGTATGGACTATCAGAAGAGTTGAAACAAGGCGGGATTGCGGTCATGTCGATATCTCCCGGGTTCATGAGAACAGAGCTAGTGCTCGAGCATATGGGGGTGGGCGAGGACAACTGGGAGGAATCAGAAGACTTAAAGCAATCCGAAACCCCTTATTATGTAGGACGTGCCATCACTGAACTCGCCATGGATCCCGGGGTGATGGAGAAGACGGGGCAAGTGTTGAAAGCGGGAGACCTTGCGAAAGAGTATGACTTTACGGATGTGGATGGGAGGTATATTCCACCGTTTACACTAGGATAGTCCCTTTTGGGGGGCTTTTTCTATTTGAAGAATGCAGTCTTAGTCAACCTCTATGCCGAATAAACTATCCATGATAACCACTTTTCAAAAGGAATAGGGGTGGCATGATGTTTTCCGTGACAGAAATGCAGACGTTTGAGTTGTTTTCTGTTCCCCATGTCTCGGTGCTTTTGATGTTTGTGGCGATATCGTTTTGGCTGGTGATATTCAGGCATTTCCTAAAGAGATATCAGTCAGTCTTGAAGTGGACGCTGTTTTGGATGCTGGTCCTGAATGAAGTGTCGGGGCATGTCTGGCTTGTGGCAACAGGTACGTGGGAAGTGGGAGACCTACCTCTCCAGCTTTGTTCCATCAGTACATTCATCGCCCTTTTTCTCTTCCTGAAACCGAAACCGAAGCCGTTTTATCTGCTCTTCTTTATTGGATTTCTCCCTCCGATCTTGAGCATGGTGACACCTGAAATGGCGTACCAATTTCCTCATTTCCGCTTTCTTAAATATTTTCTTCATCACGCAGCCATTGCATGGTCCGTCCTTTATTTCATCGTATATGAGGGATACCGGGTACCAAGGAAAGCGGTCTGGACCGGCTTTTTGATGGTCAACCTTCTCGCCCTTCCGATTTTCTTCCTAAACATTCTTCTTGAAACAAATTTCTTCTACCTGGCGAATCCGACTGAATCGAAGACGATCTTGTCCTTTTTCGGAACGGGGATCATCTATTATATTAATCTGGAAATAGCGGCACTTGTCGTGTTTTTCATGACGTATGTCCCGATGGGGATGCTTTTAAAGCGGGAGAGGGTCAAAGGGTAATTTTTTTTGATTCGGCAACCCGTTCAAACATTTCAAAACCAGCTCATATATGAACAGAACCGGTTCATATAATAGAGGACAGGGGGAATCGCCATAACCGGGCTGGAATGGACGCATATTTACCCGTTGTATTGGTTTTTCGAACAAAAAGGGGGAACTCTATGAGAAAGATGCTCGTTATCGGTAATGTTCTTGGTATTATTGTCATTCTTCTATTTATTATCCAACCATTCAGCACAGCGCCGCCGACACCGAAAGTGACATCAGGAGAGACTGTCATTCCGGTAACAGAGGGTTCCTATTGCTGGGATGGACCTTTTTCAGGTAAGTGCGTGGATAAGAAGTATTCCAGTATCGTAGCGATGGCAGGGGAAGAGCAGTCCGCCTCCGTAGCTCCAGGTGAAAATGTCACAGTAACATTTAAAAAACAGCCTAAGAAAATGGTAGCAGAGCAGTGGGTAGGGGATTCCCATGTAGAAACCGTGGAAGTGAAGGACCATTTGATCGTGGTTCCAGAAAAGGAAGGAATCTATGTGTATCATCTAGTGGCACACTGGAAGCAAGGGGACGGAAGTTATGTGTTTTCCGTGAAAGTGAAGTGAATGGAGGATTTCCCAAAACGCTTGGAGCTCCAAGCGTTTTGTCATGTCTTACAATTTGAGCTTCAGCCCTTCATGCGTGGCTTGAAAGCCCAATCTCTCATAAAATCTCAGTGCATCCGGCCTTTGCTTATCCGTAGTCAGTTGAATGAGGTGACAGCCACGTGCTTCTGCCCGACGGATGGCCCACTGGATCAGTTTCGTTCCAACCCCTTCACCCCTCACGGAAGCAGAGGTTCTCACGCCTTCAATCGTCGCTCGCCATCCACCTTGGTGAGTGAGGTATGGTGTGAACGTGATTTGCTGTACCCCGACTACTTCTTTCCCGTCACAAGCGACCACCAACTCATTATTTGGATCAGAATTGATTGCTTTGAACGCTTGTAAGTAACTTTGGGGAAGGGGATGTTCATAACGCTCACGTTTCCTGCCCAGTACGTCATCGGCGAGCATGGCAACAATGCAATCGACATCTTTTTCGGCAGCTTCTCTGAATCGCAATTCTCTTTCCAAATGAATTCTCCTTTTCGTGAAGACGTCTTTATATCTCCTATGCTAACTGAATTCACCTTATTAGTTAATGAGTATTATTTTATGAAAATCTATAAGTTTACCTTATCGTAAAATGTTAAAAAGGCTCTCACACCAAATGGGTATGAGAGCCTTTTCCGTTTACACCTGCGTCTCAAACTGCCTTGAATACAGTCGGAAATATGGTCCATCTCGCTTCAGCAACGCTTCATGAGTCCCTTCCTCCACGATCTTTCCTTCTGACAAAACAACAATTCTACCAGCGTTCCGAATCGTCGATAATCGATGGGCAATGACGAGGGTCGTTCGTCCCCTGGCCAGCATCTCCAATGATTCCTTGACGATGCATTCACTTTCATTATCCAGAGCGCTCGTCGCTTCATCGAGAATCAGAATGGGCGGATTCTTCAAGAAAACACGGGCGATACTGAGACGTTGCTTCTGGCCGCCGGATAACCGGACGCCACGCTGGCCGATGTCGGAATGATACCCTTTTGGCAAACCTGTAATGAATTCGTCGGCATTTGCCTGCCGGGCAGCCCTCATCACCTCGTCGTCTGTCGCTTCGGGATGACCGTAACGGATATTCTCCATGACGGTACCGGAAAAAAGATATACATCCTGCTGCACAATTCCGATGTTGCTTCTGAGAAAATGTAAGTCCAAATCTTTCACATTTATACCATCTACATAAATCCCGCCACCCATTACGTCGTAAAAGCGGGGGATCAGAGAACCAAGGGTCGTTTTTCCGGCACCTGATGGTCCGACGATGGCAACGTATTCCCCTGGAAGGACCTCAAGGGATAAACCTTCGAAGACAGGTTCTAAGGATAGATCGTATTGAAAGGATATGTTTTTCAGTGAAACATGCCCGTCAACGGTTGTGAGGGTCTTTGCCTCTGAAACAGACTCAATATCAGGTTTGGTATTCATGATTTCCAAGAATCGTTGAAAACCAGTGACACCTTCCTGTAATTGAGTGCTCATGTGAGTGAGTCTCTGAATGGGCTCAATCATAAAGCCGATATACAGCAGAAACGTAATCAAGTCAGGCAGGTCAAGAGAAGCATTCACAATCTGGATGGATCCGAAGATGACGATGGTGATTGTGATCAGTTGAATGAAGGCTTCCGTCCCGTTATAGAAGTAAGCCTCCGCTCGATACGTTCCCTTCCGGCTTTCCAGGAAACGGTGATTCTCTACATTGAATTTCTTGATTTCAAGCGCTTCATTGGCAAACGACTGAACGACGCGAATGCCGGATAAGGAATCTTCCACCTGGGCATTGATATCGCTGATCCGCTCTTTATTATTCGTCAACGCACGGTTCAATTTCTTATTGAAATACAGGGAGAAGAAACCGAGGACCGGAAAGAAACAAAAGACGGTAAGGGTAAGCGGAGCATTGATCCAAAATAGAATCACAAATGCCCCAAGAAAGCGAACAAGGTATTTCACATAATCTTCAGGACCGTGATGATAAAGCTCAGATACCATCAAGAGATCATTCGTCACCCGGCTCATCAGCCGGCCGGTCTTCTCTCTATCGTAGAAGCTGAAAGACAGCTTCTGCAGATGGGCGAATAATTCGCCTCGCATATCGCTCTCCATTCGTGCCCCGATCTCGTGGCCCTTGTAATCCACAATATAATTTCCGACGTTCTGCACAATCACAAGAAGAATCATCACACCGCCGATCCAAAGAACATCGGCCAAAGCAGTGGAAAGACTTCCTGCCAAAACATCCTTTGTCACATAGCGGACAAGCAACGGAAAAACGAGCGTCAGGGAAGACGTCATCAACGCACAGAACAATACGAAAAGGAAAATCGAGCGATACGGTTTGTAATACGAAAAAAATTTCTTCACTGGAAAAGACATAAGATACCCCTTTATGTGTTAGTTCACAGAACACATATAAGGGGGAAGACCGTCATCGTTAAAAAGGTATCCCACCCTTATATGAATGTACGGTTACCATAGCCTTGTTTCTCATGAAAACAGCCTCCTTTAGTTTCGATACATTCATTGTATGCTGGGGTAAAAGAAAAATAAAGTTAATTTTCTGAAAATTATATCAGGTTAATTGGAAAAACCTTTTATTTTAAGGGATCCAGTTTTAATTAAGGTTGAGGGTGAATGGGGTGAGGGGAGAAGGGAGTAAGGATAAACTCAAATTCTGTAAGGGTCATGGCGACCTTCCATTCCACGTGGCCAAAACAAACAGTAGATCTTTAAAGAAAGAAGAGTTAGTAAACAACAACACGCCTGTAGTGGGCGCGTTGTTGCTGTTGATTCAGGGGCATGGAAACAAGCAAGATTCATAAATCTATTCAACCATCCAAAAAATCTATGATTCTATCCCTTGTTTTTTGAGCTGATTCTTTATGGTGGTTTGGCGAATAAGGGTCACTGAATCCATGTTTACCGCTATATTTCTGAATGTCGATGTGCTTTTGTTCTAATGCCGCAATGACTTCGTCCACCTGAAAGGAGGGTTCTTCTTCTGGGAAGAACAACATGGTCGAACACAGAGGTGTGACCTCCAAATAGTTTCGGATACGTGAACCATAGTAACCTATAACTCCATCAACCCTTTCATCTTCACTGCATAACCAGGCAATCGTTGCGCCAACACTGAATCCTATGATGACGATTCGTTTGTATTTCGGTCGATAGGTTGAGAGAATGGCCATTATTTTTTCTGACGAGCGTTCGAATCCAATGTTGTCTCTGAAATGCTGGTAAGCCATCTCTTCTTGTGAATAATCAAAAGGACCTCTATTCTCTAGTAGATCTGGACAGATGACGTCAGCACCCTGATTTGAAATGAATGTGCAGAAGTCTTGTATATGTTGGTTGATTCCGTATATTTCGTGAATCACAATTACTAGAGTATTAGAATGTTGTTGAAGTTGAATCATGTTATTCCCCCTATCTTTTTCTATTTTACTAGTATTCCAAATTGAACTCATCAAAAATTAATGGATATGTTTTCCTATTGAACCACAAGGGTACTTTGGAAAATAATGATAGATGGGCAATTTAACGAACATACATAAACCATCTGAAAATTGAAAGGAGAACTTCATGAAAAAAGTTATTTACACGTTGATTGTTATGTTGCTGCTGGTTGGACTAGCTGCCTGCAGTTCGAATGAATCTGCAACATCTCAATCTAAAGGGAAAGAATCTAAAAAAGAAGAAAAGGTAAATATGGAGGAAGAGGCTCCGAAGGAAAGTAAAGAAGTCAACCAAGACTATCCACCGGTCCCTACGAAATTCTCAGAATCAGCCGAATATCCAACGATTGGGGAGTTTTCTGGTAAGGAGTACAAGAAAGGTTTTCCCGGGGAAGATGACATTAAAAAGAAGCTTGATAGTTTGCCGAAGTTAACGGAGAAATCTCCTAAAGAGGACATCGAGAATATGCAACGGTATGTGTATTCCCTTTTTAAAGAGGATTTGACGAAGGTGGATGTCCCGATCGACCAGTGGAAGTCCATGCAGTTTGAAGATCCTACCGGTGAACCGGGTGAGATTCAATTAAAGGAGAACTACAATGTCGCCATCCTGTTGGATTCTAGTGGAAGCATGGGGAAGATGGAAAACGGTAAGACACGAATGGATCTGGCGAAGGATGCAATTCAACAGTTTGTTCAGGATCTTCCTGAGGATGCCAATGTTTCATTGAGGGTCTATGGGCACGTCGGTACTGGGAATGATAAGGATAAAAATGCATCCTGTTCTAAAATTGAAGAGGTTTATCCATTCGGGAAATATGACGAAGGGAAATTCACAAATGCACTGAGTCAGTTCAAACCCGCTGGATGGACACCAATGGCTAAGGCAATCGATGAGGTCAAAGCAGATTTCCAACAATATGACGGGAAGCAAAATACAAATATCATTTACGTAGTCAGTGACGGAGTCGAGACCTGTGACGGGGACCCTGTGAAAGCAGCCAAATCTCTGGCAGATTCCAATATCAGCCCGGTTCTGAATATCATTGGGTATCAGGTAGACAATGAGGGACTGGCACAGTTGAAGGAAATGGCCGATGCTACTGGTGGAAATTACATCAATGCAAGAAGCCATGACGACTTGGTGACAGAGTTCAAGCAGACGGCAGATATGGCGAAGGTTTGGTCACAGTGGCATGAGGATTCGGTGAAGGCGTTGAATGATTTGTACGATACTGTCAAAATGCAGCTGGATAATTGGTATAACGAACAGGAAGAGAATAGTAATCGAGAAATCAATAACCTTGAGCAGGTAACAAACTACCTCAATACGCAGGGAATCATTGATGATTCTGTATTCCTTGACATGATGGATATTTACAGAAACTATTTTCTTACCATAGCAGATGAGGCAAGAGATCAATTTCTGGAGTTGTATGATACAAACAGAGACAGCTTTCTAAACAAGCACGACGAAGTCACAGACCGCTTCCTGGAATCGGATGACTGAGTAAGAAAGAAGGTCCGTCCCTCATTTTCGAGGGACGGACCTTCTTTACATGTAGTCATCCCATACACCCTGGTCTTTTTTTCTGACAACCCCAATATCCTTGTACTGTAGGGTTATCTAATCACAAACCTATAAGAACGAGCTACAGGGGGGAAACAGATGAGCAGGAAAAAGTCGTTTCGTTGGGTTGTCATTGCTTTGGTCTTGTGTTTAATTAGCGCGATAGGCGCTTCATTTGTACAAACGTCAGGTGGGAAGGTGACCGTAAAGGATCTGCGGTGGGAAACGCCTTCGGGCCATATGATGAGTGCATTGCTATATGTTCCGGATGGGGTGTCGAAGGACAATCCGGTACCGGGGATTGTGACAAGTCACGGCTGGTACAATACACGGGAAATGCAGGATCTGAATTATGTTGAGCTTGCTAGGCGGGGATATGTGGTCATATCCATCGATATGTACGGACACGGGAATTCGGATGCTGTGAAACCGGAGGAATGGATCAACAGGGGCACGGGCATGTATGATGCTGTGGAGCTTCTGGCGGATCTTCCATATGTGGATAGGAGTAAGATTGGTGTGACGGGTCACTCCAATGGGGCACGGGCTGCGAACTGGTCCATCAATGAAGATAATAAGAAAGATGAGCCGTTGATTTCGTCAATATTATTAGTTGCGAATGATGCCATGTATACGAGTGATCCTGCAGAACCATTGTACTGGTCGATGCAGCCGAAAGATAAGGAATATGTAAACGTGTATGGATCGAGGGACGTCGGCATCGTAGCCGCTCAGTATGATGAATTTTTCTTCAGAAGTTTGAAGGAAGACGGTACTGCCACCGTTCCAAGGGATTTTATCGATACAGAACCAGCCCAATCATTCCTGAATTTCGGGATTGATCCATCCGGCGGGGAGAAGCGGAAGAGCTACGAGATTTATAAGAAGGACGTAGACGGTCAGGAAGCAGCAAGGGTCATTTATAATCCTGCTCAAATCCATCCGTGGAACCATATTTCCAAGAATGTCGTGACGAGTACCCTGGCGTTTTTCGAAGATTCTCTCGGGGCGCCTCATCCAATCGCAGCAGACAACCAGGTCTGGCAATACAAAGTGTTCTTTAATGCCGTAGGCTTGGTCGGGTTTGTCATGTTCATCGTAAGCATCACAAAGTGGCTTCTTTTCACTGAAGCATTTGCCTCACTGCGAGCTGTAAGGGAAGCGGAGCCAATGACATTCGCTGATGGACGAGGAAAGCTTTGGTTCTGGGGTGGTCTCTTCGTGAGTGCCCTCGTGTCTTATTTCAGTTATTTAAAGTTATCTACCTGGTCAGTGGAACATATTACACCGTTCTTTCCACAGTTCCCACCATTTTATATCGGGATGTGGTGTTTGGTCACAGGTCTCTTTACGCTCATAGTTGTGGGAGCGTGCTACTTCTTCTATTCCAAGAAGAACGGAATGGATCTAAGGGCGTCTGGGGTAGTCATCAGCTTCCGAACACTGGTAAAAACGATCGGGCTTGCTCTTTGTGTTACGGCATTATCGTACAGCATCGTGTTCATAGCGGATTATTTCTTCAAGACAGACTTCCGGTTATGGGTGCTGACCGTGAAAGCCTTCACTCCGGATAAGCTGTTGATTGCTTTGAAATATCTGCCTTTCTTCCTGGTATTCTATGTAGCGAATTCTATTGCCATCAATAGCTTTAACTTTATTAAACTCGGGCAGAAAAAATGGATGAACACGGCCGTATTAACCCTGTTCAATTCACTTGCCATCATCATCCTGGTGGCTATACAGTATATTGCCTTCTTTGTGACCGGGGAAGTGTATTACAATGATCTGTCCCACATCATCGGAATCTGGTTGTTCCCAATCATCGTGATCCTGATGGTGGCGGCCGTTGTCTCCCGTAAGATTTACAAGGTGACAGGGAATCCTTATCTAGCAGGATTCATCAATGCTTTCATCATTACGATTATGACAGTGACGAATACGTTGACGCAACTTTAGAAGATAAAAGCCTCCCGTACCTTCAACAGGAAGGTGCGGGGGCTATTTTTACTGCCTTGGTCCAAGCAGAATCACACCAACCCCGATCAGACATATTCCCGCACCGACCCAGTCATACACATCAGGTGTCTTCCTATCAATAACCCATCCCCATAGAACAGACAGGACAATGAAGACCCCTCCATAAGCGGCGTAGACACGGCCGAAAGAAGGGAAGGATTGAAAGGTGGCGATGACTCCGTATAGTGCCAGGGCTATTCCGCCTGCCAGCCCCCAATATGAGGGTTTGCCTTCTCTGAGCCATAGCCAGATGAGATAGCCTCCGCCGATTTCGGCAATACCGGCAAGGATGAATAAGATAATGGCATTTAGCATGTTCCTCACTCCCAGTAGTTATTTGGATAGTTGCATTATAACGTAAATTTAGATGTGCAAACATTTGTCTATTTCCTCCAAACCTTCTACAATGAGAGGAATAAGAGATGGAACCTCGTCTCAATACGGAGGTGGAAGTAGAATGGCTAACACCGAAAAGCATTATTCAGAGGAAAAGTTTTGGGATAAGCTGAAAAGGTATGGTGTGAAGGCGGGACATTCCGTTGTGTATACCGCACTGCTTCTTTATTATGTCCTGCAGAAGCCGGATGTTCCGAAGAAGTCGAAGATGGTCATCATCGGGGCACTAGGGTATTTTATCCTTCCAACGGATTTCATTCCCGACATGGCTGTGGGGATTGGTTTCACAGACGATCTTGGTGCGCTGGGTGTCGCGTTATTGCAGGTGTCGATGTATATCGATGACGAAGTGAAAGCGAAAGCTAAGGCGAAGCTCGCCGATTGGTTCGGGGAAGATGTTGATACGTCTGAGGTTGATGGGAAGATATGATGAAAAGAAAGAAGAGTATCATTGACGTATTTGTTGATGATGCTTTTTTGTCATTCCCATTTATTGATCATTAATACTGCCATATTTTAGTCCGAGACGATATTAATTTCTACTTTCAAAGCTCTAGTCTGAGGTGGATTGGATTCACGGATGAAATCATACCACACGGATAGACTCTGTCCTTCCTTTACAAGTTTGATCATACCTTCATCCGGAACAGAAACAGATATTATATCAGAGTATTTTTCCTTTGATTCCCCGGTTAGTGCTAGAGTCAATCCATTGCTATGTTTTTCAAGGACGTTCCCGTGAAGTATTTTGTCATCAGATAAGTGGTTATTCACTAGTTCCTGATCTTGACAACCTAGAAGCAGGATGGTTATTAGTAGAATGAAAATGCGAATTATTTTCATTGGGTTCACCTCGATGAATCAGTCGGGAGGAAGAAGGGAAACGTTACAGTTCATTATTTTAATGGGGTAGTGCACAATTAATTTGTAGTAAAATACATTATTTCCATAAAAAGGTTTACAATTATAGTTAGGTGCCTTACAATAAGGTGACAAACTAATAGGAGGTGATCATGTTGTTTACTGATTTTAATCTTAAAAATCTCCCCTCGTCTCAAACGTTACTGAACTATTCAAATAAATTCCCTAAAGTGGACGTAGAGGGAGTGCTGTTAACTTTGGAGTTCTTAAGCATTGCTAAGGAAGTGAACAGTGCCTATGGAAAACATTTTTCACAAAAGGGTCTTTCAGAAGGGAAATTTACAATTCTGATGCTCCTTTATCGAGATGTGGAAAATCCGGTATCACCATCGGAGCTGGCTATTAGCGCCAACGTTACTAAAGCAACCATTACGGGTTTAATAGATGGCCTTTCAAAAGACGGATTTGTCAGACGCTCGGTCCATTCGAAAGATCGACGAAAGCAAACGGTCCTTCTAACCAATAAAGGAATTGATGTATTAGAAGAAATATTACCGGACCACTATAAAAAAACTGCAAAGCTTGTCAGCAGGTTGTCTGAAGCTGAACGAACAGTTTTTGTTCAGCTGTTAAGGAAGATGAGAGATGGAATTTCAGATTTTACATCCACTGAAGAGTGAATTTATATCATAACGAAGGAGTAGGATTAATGAATAGATTAGAATATTTTAATGCCCGAATTGAAGCTACCTTGAGTCCTATGGATTATGTGCAATTAAAGAAAAGTCAACCTGAAAATGTGGTTCTCATTGATGTTAGGAATGGACCGGTAGAGGCTAGGAAAGTTAAGGTTCAAGGTGCGCTCGTGATTCCCCAGTCAGAGCTCGACAATCGCATTGATGAGATTCCAAAGAATAAAAAAGTGGTGGTATATTGTTGGGATGTATGGTGCAATACGGCTGCAAAAGTAGCTTCAACCCTTTTAACAAAGGGATATGAAGAAGTACAGGAATTAACAGGAGGAATGGCTGCGTGGGAAAAGATGAATTTCCCACAGGAGAGGCTTAATGTTGAGGATTCAAGCTGTGGCTGTTAAGAAGGAAGGAACATTGTTTCCAGAACCCCCTTATGATTTTGATAAAACTCTTGCATTCATAAGCAAATTTCCTCCATCAAAAGAAGAAAGTGTAAACCATTCTTATACAAAGGCAATCTTGGTTCATGATCAGGTTATTCTGTTTCATTTATTGTCCACGGGGAATATAGAAAGCCCTACATTACAATTCAGGTTGTATTCAGACACGTTCGTCACGAAAAGAGTAGAAGAAAAGGCAATCAACAGGATATCTATGTTTCTTAGCTTATATGATGATATGAAACCATTTTATCGCCTATCTGAATCCGACCCGCACTTTTATCCCATAGTGAAGAAGCTCTATGGATACCACCATGTCAAATTTTTAACACCATTTGAAAATGCCTGTTGGGCAATTCTTTCTCAACGAACCCCAGTCCCTTTAGCCCGCAATATAAAGCATCAATTAGCCAATGCTTTTGGAAAATCAATTCAAAGGAATGATTGCACCTACACTGCGTTTCCAGAACCTAATCACCTATTGAATTCTGCAGAGAACGAGGTATTAAAGATTGTTCTTTCAAAACGTAAAACACAGTATATTTTATCTGCAGCCAGGGAGTTTGCAAAGGTGTCGGATGAATTTTTGAAAAATGAGGATTACGAAACGGTACATAATTGGCTGAAAAAAATAAATGGAATTGGTGATTGGTCAGCTTCATTTATCATGTTGAGAGGAATCGGGAGAATGGAGAAATTGCCTATGAGTGAAAAAATGTTAGAGAATAAAATTCTTTCCCTTTATGGAAAGGCAGCTGACGTCTCTGAGATATCTGGTTTATACGGAAATCAGGTGGGGTACTGGGCGCATTATATAAGGGCTGAAGGTCTATTCAATACATAGATTCTAATGAAGGATTTACCACCCAAAAAAGAAATAAGCCAGCACAAAGTACACAACAAACATCGTTTCACAAAGTAACACGACCAGATCCCACTTATTCTTCCTGAAAGACTCTTCATCTTGAATGCCGATGACCAACCTGAAGACCAACAAGAGAAATCCAATGACTTTGGCGAAAATATTTTGTAGGATAAACGCGGGAATGATATAGATAAGCCCTTTGAAAATAAAAGTACCAATCAGGATTCCCAGTGTTAATCTAAACTGACTGATAGGGAAGAAGGCACCGGAATCCTGAAGCTCGATATACTTATCCTTATTCGAGCGATATCTGAAGATCAGCTCTACATTATTGATTAATAAAATAGCACACCATACTAAGATCAGCGTTTCTTCAACGGTCATCCCGAACAAAATCATTCCCCCTTGAACGTATCATCGATTAATTCTTCATCTCCATCAGGTTCCTTGATTCCTTGCTTTTCATCGAAATAATGCCCGATCACGGAATTATTGATCCCGTCCCGCACCGCTCTTTCTATGATCATATAGAAGAGTGATAGACCAAGGATTATACCTAAAATAATCAATGGAATTCCCATGTTTTCACCTCCAAACTTACTGTATGACAATGTTCCCAACATATTGTGCACTGCCTCTATTTGTTTGAAGATCGACCTCCAGTACGTAGGAACCCGTTCCTTTAGGGAATGAGAAGGATTGGTCCTCATCCATGACCAGCTGAAGCCTTTCATTACCGAGCCATATGAACGCGCCGTTGGAAAAGAGAGCTGCCTGATCTTTTGAACTCATTTTTTCCTCCAGTACATATTTGTTATTCTGTTCTCAATACGTGTAATCCTGGGACATTTAGGATTATGTTTCTGTAATATTTAGAACGAATGACAAATCCGGCTAGTTCCTCATGAGTAGTCGAGGAAAACCAAGGAAAGTCATTCTTGATGAAAGTCAAGTCTTCGGGCAACGTAGGAGCGACCCAGTCGTATAATCCGTGGGCACATTGTTGCAGTAGCAAACAGGTCTGTTCAATAGCTTCCATTTGATAAATAGTGGCTGGAGGTCCCATTGTCATGGTGTTTGCCCATTCCTTTGTTGTGTACCTATTAACAATATACGGGTTGAATTTTTTAAGAACATCCTGATCGTATGAAAGTTCTTTTCTTGTAATGAAGTAAAACGTATCAGAATTAGCGCAGAGTGTTTTAATGAGGGAACGGTAGGTTTCACCTATTGTAGGTTTACACAGATCCCAATATTCTATAGTATGCATTTGTTTTTTCTCCTTGCATTCTAATTTATCCACCCATTCAACACCATCCCCATATTCATCACCATATGAAAGGCGATCGAAGGATAGACGCTTTCCGTCTTCAACACTACGAAGCTGTAGAAGACTCCCCCAAATGAGAATAGTAGACTGAGGAAGAGGGGGATCCCGATGGATAGATGCAGTAGTCCGAACCCGATGCTGGTCACCGCGACGGCATAAACGACTGAGGTATTCCGGATCAGTGACGACAGTATGACTCCTCTCCAAATGAGCTCTTCAAGTGTGGCGTTGAGGATGGTGAATCCTACAGCGAATAAGAATAAGGACCTCATCTCGCTGATTTCCCCGGACCAGAGGAGGGGGATGAAAATGGTGCATGATCCCGCCAGCCCGATCAGTAAGAAAAAGGGCAGAGAGATGGTATGAGAAGGCATGGATACACGCTTTTTCCAATGCGGGAATACGGTATACAACCAGACTTTTTCATGTGATATCCATTGTGAGAGTGCTGCGGTGAGTAGGATAATGAGAAGAAAAGCTCTGTTCAACAGGATTTTCGTTTCTTTTGAAACGTCCCAGCCGTTCACCCACCCGTTTGCAAACTGGAACAGTAGGAAACCTAGAAGGAAAAAGAAAAACAAAGGAACGACGGAACGATTCTTTTGAGTGAAAAGATAAAGGATGAGGAGACCCAGTAGCGGTACCATTCCCCATTCATATGTTCTGTAAGAAAAAAGAATGATTCCTGTGAAAAATAAGATGGCGGTGCTTATAAGAAAAATCGTTTGCTGTGGGCGGATCATGGAGGTCCTCCTTGGTCGTTCTTGACAATAGTTTAGCATAATTTTCCTATTTTGTATGAATTCTCTTGCATGTTGAACGAAGATAACAGTCGTTGTGGTAAAATTAGGATAGTTTACATAAGAAGGGGGAAAGGACATGTACAAACATATCATATGGGATTTCGACGGGACGCATTTTGATACATATCCCGTCATGGCGGGAAGCTTCAAGGAAACCCTTGAAAAGGATGGAATTGATGAACCGTTAGAGGAAATCATGAAACATATGAAGGTATCAATGACATATGCTTTCAATCACTACGGAGAGAAGTACGGAATCGGGAACGATTTTATCGCAGCCTATGATTCTCGCAGAAAAGAAGTCGAATTTGATTTGTCCAAGCCCTTTGAAGGAATGATGGAGCTTTGTAAGTATATTCATGAAACGGGCAGACGGAATTATCTGTACACCCACAGGGGAGAGTCTTCTATGAAAATGTTGGAGGATTACGGGATGACTGGCTACTTCTCAGACTTCATCACCTCAGAGCATGGATTTGAGAGAAAGCCCAGTCCAGATGCTATTCAGCACTTGATCCGAACACATGGTATCAACCAGTCGGAAGCGATCATGATTGGGGACAGGGATTTGGACCTGGAATCAGGGAAGAATGCGGGGATCAGTTCCTGCTACTTTACGGATAGAATGGTAGAGAATCCTCATGCTGATTATGTGGTGACGAGTGTGGAGGAGTTGTATAGGATTATTTAAAGATTGGACTATTGAGGGACGGACCTTAATAGTCTTTTTTTTTTGTGGGTATTTTTGGTAAAAGACGGATAAAACAAAAAAATGACGCAAATATGGTGAAAACGACTCAATAAATTAAAAAACGACGCAAATACTCAGAAAATGACGCAATAAATAAAAAAACGACGCAAATCCCGTGACGCTCCTTTCTAAACATATATCCGCTACTCAAAAGTCTATGATTCTTTCTTTTTTGAAGAAATCTTCCCACTCGCACTAAGATAAGCACTCACTCCGTTTTAAATCTCTCCATTTCGGATACATTATATGAGCACACATCAAACAGATGATTTGTCATCAACCGGGCAAACATGTGATGATGAATTCATACTAAAATTATCGGAATAAGGAGATGAGAGGATGAATGTAGCAGTTGTTGGAGCAAATGGACAGATCGGGAAGCAAGTGATCGGACTCTTGAAGCGAAGCGAACATACGCCGAGAGCAATTGTGAGGAAGGAAGAGCAGGTGCAGTCTTTTGAAAAGGAAGGCGTGGAGGCTGAACTGGTTGATTTGGAGGGAACGGTTGACCAGATCGCAAATGGATTGAAAGGCGCTGATGCTGTTGTCTTCACTGCGGGATCCGGTGGCAGCACAGGTTCAGACAAGACGCTCCTCATCGATCTTGACGGAGCGGTGAAAACAATGGAGGCCGCAAAGCAGGCTGGAATCGAACGTTTTGTGATGGTAAGTGCCCTGCAGGCTCATCACCGTGAGAATTGGAACGATTCCCTGAAGCCGTATTATGTAGCGAAGCATTTTGCCGATCGTGCACTGGTGGACAGCGGGCTCACCTACACCATTATCCGTCCAGGCGGACTGCTGAATGAAGAAGGAACGGGGAAAGTATCAGCCGCTGAAAATCTGGAACGAGGTTCGATCCCCCGTGAAGATGTGGCGAGTACGATCGTGGCATCGTTAACGGAAGCGAGCACATTCAATAAGGGATTCGATCTTATTTCAGGAAGTACAGGAATAGAAGAGGCTGTTCAAAACGTATAAATAAAAGAAAGGAATGATCATCATTCGATGGTCATTCTTTTTTTGTCTGCGATATGGATATAGATGGTAAAATAGGAAGGTATATAAAAAAGGGGGAGATCCTATCGTCAACATCGATGTTTCGTTTAATATCGTAGCCTTTGTCATATCCATCATTGAATGGACT
The DNA here is from genome assembly GCF_044542955.1 of Rossellomorea sp. NPDC077527. Classification (NCBI taxonomy): domain Bacteria; kingdom Bacillati; phylum Bacillota; class Bacilli; order Caryophanales; family Bacillaceae; genus Rossellomorea; species Rossellomorea sp. NPDC077527. Next base: position 405,518 of record NZ_JBITVL010000001.1, read on the forward strand.
TTGATCGGCTATCTCGCCTATAGAGTATATAGAAGGCTCAGAACAAAGCCAAAGGTGTGGAAAGTGTTATTCGCCATTTTGATAGGTGTGTTTTCGTTTACCATCAACATGGAATGGTTTCATACATTAGTGAAAATCCCGATTTTACCACTCGGTGTATGGATTCTCTATGGTGTGCTGAGAAGTAAGGAAGGGCGATGGGACACGTATCGCCGGTTTGCCTGGATCGGATTCCTGGCCAATTTCATCTTCCTGGCAGGAACCTTACTTACCATCCCAGTTCATTCAATTATCTATCCTGAAAATGAACTATCCACCTACATAACAAGGGCCAAAGACGCTTCCATTAACGTCATTCATCCATCTGGAGAGGGACGGACCTTGGACCAGGAGAAACTGATGAAGCAACTTACTGAGATGAAACAGGTCGAATTCGATAGTCAGGTGTGGTACGGAGAGATGAACGGCCGTAATAACAAGTCTGAACGTTTTCCATATCAGTTGATCGGTACTAATCCTAAATGGGGAAGTGGACTGGAACCTGACATCTATCTGGAAACCGACGGGAAAGGCATTCTGATTTCCACCTGGAAGACTCAGTACTATTTCCGCATGCCTCACACAGTGCTAGAGGAGGTGGGCCGATGAAGAAGAAAAGGATCCTTTTTCTAGTTGTTGGATTGCTGGTAGTAGGATTACTGGCAGTTTACTGGTTGTATATGGAAACAGATTCGCTTCCGCAAGACGAAGATCTTCTTTCCGGTATTAATTCAACCGTGCAGAATGTTCAGGCAATCGAGATCCAGGATTTTATAAAGGTTGATAGCCGGCACGGGGTAGCTCCATTTCGCTCGGACTCAGGTGGTTACGGCATAAGCTATTGGAAGAGGAATATAACAGGATGGAAGGTTAAGCGTATCCGGACCAATGGGGAGCCTAAAGTGTGGATGGTAGATGAAGATGATCCTTCGAGCTTTCGTATTGTCTGGAATATGGCACCTGGAAATCATATTCAAACCCTTCAATTTTACTTCATGAGAGATAGGGGATTCTCGATTAGCGGTGGTCAGCAGCATTATGTCCCCAGTATTCTGATGAATTCGGAGGTCTCCATGAAAGGAACATCATATGGGATGATGAAGCTTCCGAAAGAATGGGTATATGCCATGAAATTATCAAACGGAAGTGAAGGCCAGGCCGATTCTTTTTGGGATGAGTTCGATTTAGGGATGTTTTCGACATTCGGCTGGATTCCCCTCGCGGCTAATGGCAAGGAAGCCGACTTGATGGAACATATGAACAGCTACGGTTACACAAATGGAAATTTTCATGAAGAGCATATGCAAAGGCTTAGTAAGGAACAGCTGGAACAGGGAATATATTAGACTATTAAAAAAGGATGATCCACTACCGGGTCATTCTTTTTTAGTTGAGAATATGGTTTGGATTTGAAATAATTGGTAGTAGAAGATAGGTGAACTTAAATGAACCATTTTATAAAAATAAATGTGCTCAGCATAATCTATGCCCTTATGATCCTCATCCCTGTAGAGCTCATGGTGAATGTATACAGATTAACGAGGCTGACGGGCTTTGGAATGGATACAGTCCAGAATGTAAGTGGGTTCATGACTGGAGTGGTCGTCATCCTAGGGACAGTAATCATACATTTTCTCACCAAGAAGTGGATGGTGGGACGAAAGGCTGTCTATTGGACGGCGGTACTTTGGTTTCCGTACTTTCTCCTCTCTGCTTTTATCATCGCCTTTTTATTTCCGGTGACAAACGGAGGCGATGCCCCGAATCCAGCAACAGGTTTAGTGATGATCGGAGCGCTGGTGTCGTATCCTTTTTATGTGCTGGTTATGAACTTTTTGAGCTTGGAAGAGGACAGAATACAAGTTGAATAGGGATATAATCAGTATGTGATGAAACCGTGTATGAGAAAGTAGAGAATGAAGGTGAATCAATGAAAATGGTCTTCGGAGAAATGATTCCAGGTTTGAACTATCGAAAAAGAAAAGGTGTCTATGCCATTGCCTTTCATCATGAAAAGGATCAAGTGCTGGTGGTGAGAAACGAGACGGGTCACTATTTTTTGCCGGGTGGCGGCATGGAAGGTGATGAAAGTCAGGTGGAGTGCCTGGAAAGGGAGCTGATGGAGGAAACGGGTTACCGTGGAACGATTGGCTCTTACGTAGGAAATGCGATGCGCTATTTTCTTACAAGGAAAGAAGAGCCCCTCCTGAGTGACGCCTTCTTTTATCAGGTTGAGCTGAACGAAAAGGTGCAGGAGCAAAGTGAACATGTCACAGAGTGGATTGATTTGGAGGAGGCGAGTCAGCTTCTTTTCCACGAACACCATGATTGGGCGGTAAAAAAAGCGATAGACATGTAGGGGGGCGTAATGAGCTACGTTATGGATTTAAGAAGATTAGTCGGTTCCACCCCATTGATTATGCCTGGAGCCGTTATCCTCATAATGAATAAAGAAAACGAACTGCTCCTTCAGCACAGACGGGACGGTGCATGGGGATTGCCGGGCGGTCTGATGGAGTTGGGAGAAAGCCTGGAGGAGACGGCGAGGAGAGAAGTGAAGGAAGAGACGGGACTTTAAATCGGGGAAATGGAACTTGTGGGGATGTGCTCGAGTCCTGAATACTATCTGCAACTGCCGAATGGGGATGAGATTTATTCCGTAACGGCGGTTTACGTGACATCCCATGCGATTGGATCGATGGACATGGATGAAACAGAATCGATTGATCGTCGGTATTTTAAGCTGGATGATCTGCCTGATGGGTTGAATGAGGCAAATCGGCATTACATAGAAACGTATAATAGAAGAAAATGAAGAAAAAAGTTGCCTGTAAGGGCAGCTTCTTTTTTTGCCCATTTTTTTTACCTGGTCGGTTTGTCCATACGAGTAAATTCTTCTCTTCATATACTACAGCAGAAAGGTGGTGACATGTATGAGCTATTCCCAGAATGATAGCTATGGATTATGTAAGGGATGTTTTAAGCAGAAATCGTTTTGTACATGTGAAATAACGAACCAGGAGTTTACGGAGCATACGGACCAAACGTTCTCGGAGCATAATCCTCAATGTCAATCCATTGGAGAACAGGAACAACAGCAAACCCAGGAGCAGGGAGGACTTGATCAGCAGCAGGGTCCGCAGACACAGGGGCAGATTCAGGAAGGACAACATCAGGGACCCCAATCGCAGGAACAGCAGCAAGGTCCGCAGACACAGGGGAATCAGTCACAGGGTCCTCAAACGCAGGGACCGCAAACCCAAGGTCAGAATAAAGAGCAGGACCAGCAACAAGGGCCACAAACCCAAGACCAGCGACATGGCGACCAGACCATGACCAATGATCAAAGCATTTCCACCCCGGTTGATGTCGACGGAGTCACAGTGGATACGAAGTGCGGTGACTGCAAGCCCGTCATTATATTCGATGATGATTTTTTTGAGAAAAGGAAAAGACATGGAGATAAAAGGGGGGAAGACATGGATAAAAAGGATCGTTGTTCAAAGGACTGTGATTGCTGTGTGCGAAATCTTGCAGATTTGTTGAGGGAGGTTCAAGTTTATCAGTCTACTTTGACAGATTCGAATGCCAAAGCAATCGATATCTATTTTACGACGATAAGCGGTATGGATAACCCTACTGAAGATCAAGTCATCAACCAGGTGGTGGATTGTTCCGTCCTCAGGTTCAGACCGGCAGACCAGACACCGGTTGCTCCGAATACAGCCGTGCAATTATGTGATGTGGCGGGAATCTGTGCAGAAGATATAGCCGATACACCAGACGTGTATGATTTCCTTTTAGCAAAAGCCAACGCCATCGAAGAAGTGGATGAAGACTCTTGTAACAAAAAGAGATCCTGTACATGCCCTTGCTGTGCTACTGGCATCGGAGAAGAGTTGAAATGTACGGCTAATTACGGACTGTTGCTGGATGTTTTTGTAAAGGGGCAAACCGAAGCACTTTCACTGTATGTGCTGGCAGTCAAAGACTGTCTGGTTTATTTTACAGACGCCGCCGATCCGCCAGAGATATGCGTGTTCTCCTTATGCGCCATCAGCGGATTCACAGTCGTTGATCAAATGATAGGTAACCCATAAAATTCCATTTGAAGCTAAGATCTCCTCGGAATAGGAAATTAGACGATTGTGCTGATGAATCAGCCTGTTCACATAATACCATGACACATATATTGAAAGGGAAGCTAAAAAACCCAAGACTCGAGGAGGAAAACAAGTGAAGGTGTATCAGACAGATGGTAATCAATGTGGTTGTAAGGACAAATGCTCGTGCAATAAAAAAAGGGAGGATTCTCATATGATGAAACATGAATACAGTTCATGTGATATGAAAAGAAACTGGACCCACGAAAAGGAATCCTGTCCTGATCGTGTGAAAGGGTTCAACTTGTGCAAGAAAAGAAATGAGTTAAGATGCTTTAAGCAGTGCCAACCGATTTCCCAGCCATGTAGCAGTGCTTCAGCCGATCCACTACCATACTTCAACTATTTTACCAGCCGGACAAATTTTGAATTCAGTGGCCTGGTGGTTGTCACGAATTCAGGGAATCCGACGAGTGGTTGCTCAATGAGGGTCCGTGTGACAGATAGAGCAGGTGGCGGTTCTTCTCAAGTAGTTGCAAACGTCAGTCCAGGTGCATCGGTTCCCATCTTTGTAGAAGGACTCATTTCTCTTGATATTGCTTGTATTTCAGCGGATTCAGAGCTTCCTGTACCAACTACTTGCAGCGGTGAAGTCATTTTTGACCTAGAGTATTGTGCGACTAAAGTTTGCCTTTAAGTCATAGAAGAATGCTCATCGCAATAAGATACCAATCTTGTAATGAATGATTCGCTTTATTCATCCAAGAGAATTTCTGCCTGAATCCATGGGGTGGGAATTCTCTTTTCGTGCTGGGGATGATAGGGGTGTAACCAAAATAGACGTTTGCACTAAGGCATTCGCCTGTGCCATTCAAGGCATGATACATAACATGATAGTATCTTTATCACGGGTATAGGGGAGGAGGCTATTTATATGGTTTCTAGAAAGAAATCCTGTGGGTGCAAAGGGTCAAAACGGTGCCATCACTGCCGGTGGAACGACGATCATCCGAAAGTGTTCATTAATAAAGTAGAGAATACGGGGAAATCGAAATGTGTTGTTAAACTCAGGGATTGTGAGAACAAATGTCACGATGAGGTATGTGTGAAGCAGAAGAGTGTATGTATCACTTGTGAGAGAGAAATATGTATCTGCCATCATAAAGATAAGGACTGCCACGACGTCTGTGTGAAACAAGAGTGCACATGCTCGCGTTGTGTGCAGCAGAAATGCGTGTGCGAACATGGAGGATCACATAAATGCACATGCTGTTATTGTGTAAAGAAAAGGAGCAAATGCTCAAAGTGTGAACATGAAGTATGCATATGTACGCATGTTGAAAAACATGAATGTAAATGCAAAGAACATACATGTCCTACAGGGGACTGTAAAAGACATACCATCATCTGCGGCTGCGAGGGCTTGTACGAAGATAAGTGTGAAGAGTTACCCAAGCACTGCCCGGAAGAAATCAAAGGACTGGATCTTTGCAAGAAAAAAGAAGAAATGAAGTGTTTTAAGCACTGTGCTCCCATTTCTCAACCTTGTGACTGCCAAAGCTATAACCATTTTACCAGCAGGGCGAACCTGGAATTCAGCGGTTTGATAGTCGTTAAAAACACAGGCAATCCCACCAGTGGCTGTGCCATGGAAGTGTGTGTAACGGATGGGTGCGGTTCAGACCTTGTGGCAATCGTCACTCCCGGATCATCCGTCCCAGTCTTTGTCGAAGGATTAATTTCACTTGATATCGCTTGTGGTAAAGAAAGGTGCAAACAGCCTGGTCCAGGAACGTGCACGGGTGAAATCATCTTTGACCTTGAATACTGTATAACGACATATGTGACACACCCTCATGACGGTGGCTGTTGTTAGGCAGCAATGTGTCATGGGAAGTCGGAGGTCTGTATGGGGGACCTTCGACTTTTTTTTATATTAGGGGTGAATTCTAATTTTTATGATATAATATCAAGAAAATTCCAATTTATTCAGGAGTGAGACAAGAATGGGACTTTTTATCGGAATCATACTATTCCTCGGTCTTGCAGGTGCACTCGGCAGAAGGACGTTACGGGGGAGCAAAGAGGAACAGCTTCAGGAATTGGAGCGGGTGAAGTCGAATAGTAATGGGTTTGGTGGAGGATTGTAAGGGATTTTTGCTGTGGTGCAATCTGAACCGGTAGAAGCAGGGCAGAGAGCCAGGGAATCTCAGGGGAATTTCTCCATCGGTAAGAATTAATCCAAATGAGAAAATGATTAATCCGGATTAGAGAGAATTAATCCTATATTCATTTAATTAACCCTTCCTTTCAAATAATTAATCCATTATAGAAATAATTGATCCTATTTGTCGAAATTTCTGGGAGTCGGCAAAAAAGGTACGGAGTAAAGAAAAAGGAGTTTATATAGTATGCAATTCCTCACAACAACCGCACAAACAGAATGGGAACTGATTAACAAAGCCCTGAAAAATTCAGGGTTAAAAGAAATCTCAAGCGAATCGGAGATCATTAGATTAGGAGAAGGTGCCTGGCACTACGCTTACTTAATTGAACGGGAGCAGCTCGTTCTCCGTATTCCGAAAAGGATCGCCTATGAGAAGGAGGTCGTTTTCAACCGGAATGAGTTGACGGCTGATTATGCTGGGACGAAGGCGTTCTATCAGCATGCGAATCGGACCGGAAAAGGCATGTGTCCTGGATTTTACGAATACCATGTTTCCGAAGAGCTAACCTATACGATCGAATCATATGTGGGAAAATCGATCGGGCTAGCTGGACAAACCCCGGAGCAATCGAACCGGTATGGAAGAAAAGTAGGAGAGTTCTTCTTGGCCCTTGAAGACTTGGAATCTCCCATTCCTGGCATTGGATACATAACCGTAGGAGAACAGGGAAACATCAAAGGGCTGTACGAAGGAGAGTTGAGTGCGTTTATCCGGGAAGAAACCGGAGAGTACCGGGAAGAATGGGAGTCGCTCCTTGAAAGTGACTATATATTTAATAAAGAAAAAGTGAGAAGGACCGGTGAAGAACTGTTTTCATCCCGTTCCGTCGACCGGGAAAAACGTGTCCTGACCAATCAGGATACGTCACCGGAGAATATGATTTTTACGGAAAGTGGTGTCAGAATGATCGATCCGTTCCCGATTATTTATACGGGGACGTCCCTTGCTGCTAATTATGTCTTCAACTATCAGACGCTTTTTCACGCCTTGCACAACACAAAACGGCACGCAAAGAATCACTATCATCGCCTGCTCCGGCAATTGAAGGCCAGTGCAGAAGGATTCGTGGAAGGATATACGAACGGTTCCAAGCAGAAATGGAATGATCTGAACGTGGAAGTGTATCTGAAACTCGTCACCATGACCCATGAACATGATCAGTTGCTGAAGCAGGAAACATTAAGCAAGGAGCAAATGATTCGGTATGGAACAAAAGAACAGATAGACGAGCGGATGAATATCTTCCTAAAGGAACTTGAAAGGTATTGATTCTTCATCGGGAGGGGGTAACCATGATCAAAAAAATAGCGGTGATGATCGTCACCATCGGCTTAATCTATTACCTACTCCAGGCCGATTGAAGATATCACGGTTGGTTCCAATGAGAGAATGTTCTTACTTGCTGAAGAGGCAGACCGTTTTTAGAGATGATGACATGCGGAAAGATGGAGAGGTAAGATCATGAAAAAAGGACTCATTCTTTTAACCTTCTTCCTGGGGTTAGGTTTCTTTTATTATATGACTATAGGTTTTAAAGTGGATGATGAAGAAATTTCTCTTGAAGAAGCACCTGAGACAATCCGGAATGAGATTCATGAAAATACAGACCTGACAGGCTTTCGAGTTTTTCAAGAAGGGTCATATACCTACGTTTATTACAAAAGCAATGACATGAGAAATGATTATATAACCACGAGCCTCGATATGAGGTGGAAAGCCGGAAGTATGGTGGTAACGGCAAGAGTGGACTATGCGGTGGACGATAGTGCGATTAGTTACGATCGGCTGATCAAGATGGATCATAAGTCAGAAAAAGAGATCATATTTAAAGAGAAAATCATGTCAAAATAAGCACCGAAAGCTTATCCCATTTCTCCATATCGAATAATTCCTGACATGAAACCCGGCATTTTTCATAAAATATCCTGAGGTGAGTAAAATGCCAAGAGTCAAATACACCGATGCTGATGTGGCCTTGATGGCGAGGATGATGAGAGCGGAAGCAGAAGGCGAAGGGAAGCAAGGGATGTTGTACGTTGGCAATGTTATCGTGAACCGTGCGAAAGCAGACTGTCTGGATTTCAAGGATGTAAGAAGCATTCGTCAAGTCATCTTCCAGGTCCAGGGCGGGAACTACTCCTTTGAAGCGGTTCAAAAAGGGAATTTATTCTATAACAGAGCAAGATCTGTCGAGAAAAAGTTAGCTAAACAGAATCTGGATTACTGGGCCCAGCACCCGGCGAAGTATTCCCTATGGTATTTCAATCCTTATGCACCGTGTCCCCCGACATGGTACGGCCAGCCGTTTGCGGGACAATTCAAGAATCATTGTTACTATGAGCCGGCGGCAGGGACTTGTGCAAGTGTGTATACGGGCGGGTGAGGATGATGAGAACTTCCTGGTTGTAATCGGGTGGTTCTTTTTTTATTCTCATTTATTTGAAACTATTTCCAAATGTAAAACGTATAGGTAGGTAACAAATGGAAATGGGTGGAGAGGTGCGAATTTGAAAACTTTAGGGAAGGTGCTACTTATACCAGCATTTTGTTTCATGTTTATGGGATGTTCCAATCATGAGCCAGTTAAAAAGAAAGAACCGGAAGATTCGCACATCACTTTTTCACAAGAAGAACAGAAATTCGAAATTATTTATATGTATGATGAAATGCAAGATTACATAGACACCGTACGTGAACAGACGGGGAAAAGTAATGAGACCGTGTTTATTGAAAAGGTATTTGAACCGTTTAAAAAGAAGTCCAATATGGAGGAAATCAGCTTACGATATACTTTTAAACCGTCCTCAGAAGTGGACAAGCTTGGACAATCCATAAAGGAGTTGGAAAAGAACAAAGATATGACGAACCGGATTATTAAAGAAGCATTGCTTAAATCCGCAAAAGAACTCCCTGGTAAGGATAAGAAATATGTTATTTTGCCAGCGAACCCAGAGGACACGTTTACAGTGGAACAAATGGGGGGTGTCTCCGGGTTTGTCTTATCAGAGTATGTCATTGTGTTGCAACTTTCACCTTCCGTGCAAGAAGACATTTTGAAGTACACCGTCGCTCATGAATACAACCATCTCATCGCAGAAGAAAGTAATCGGGGAATGATAAGGGGCATCCTCGGTGGGGTTGTGTTGGAAGGGAAGGCAGATGCATTTGCCCATACCATTTATCCAAAGATTGAAGTCCCTTGGCAAGAACCAATGACAACGGAGGAAAGGGAAAAGGTAGTGGCTGAGATTACGGAGCTTAGATATTCAAGTGATATGAAGAGCTACGAAAAGTTAAGAGAGGGAATCTCTTCTAAAGATATCCCACAATGGGCCAACTACAAAATCGGTTATGAAATCGTCCAGAGCTATCGAAAGAATCATCCGGAAACATCAATTGAGAGATGGACCAGCATGCATGAAGCCGAAATCATAGCAGGGAGCGACTTTGAGAAAATCACGGCTTATGAAGGAGTGTCCTCAAATGATTGAACATTCAATCAATACTCCGACCTCCGCCTGATGTAAAATTTTCCATTTTATTTCACAATAGAAATAGATTCATAGGAGGGGATAAACATGAACCAAGTACATACAATGAAATGGAATCTGGAAGGTGTCCGTCCAGGGCAGAATCCAGTAAAGGATCAAATTCATGAAATTCTTCTACATATCGAGGATACACAAGCATTATTGCAACCTGGGACAGGCATTGATCAAGCAGTAGAGATGACGGATCGAGTGCAGAACCTATATACGAAGGTGTTTCACATGGATGAATACATCTTCTGCCTGGCATCTGAAAATGTGTTGAACGAGGAAGCCCAGGATCTTATGGCCAGAATTAATCACCTTAAGGCGAAGATGGATACGCTACTCCTTGCATACAGTCAACGTCTTGCCGAGATGTCAAAAGATGAGTGGCAGTCATTCATCGAGAGCAAAGAATTAGCGGGAAGCGAACGATTTCTGAAGGAACAAAGGAGAAAGGTAAAGGATCAGCTCGCTCCTGAGATGGAAACGTTGATCAACGCCCTTTCAGTCGATGGGTTTAGCGGTTGGGAGGATCAATACGGACAGGAATATGCTCGCCTCACAGTGCCGGTGAAGAATGATGAGGTCACGGAAGATATCTCTTTTGATAAAGCCTATATTCTCGGAATGCTGTCAAATGACAGAAGTAAGCGACAAGAGATCGCAGCATCCCTTGCAAAAGTATGCCGTGAAAATGAAGACAGGTTCGCATCAATCTTTAACCATTTTGCCGGTTTCCGAAATGAGCTGTACCGGTTGAGAGGATGGAAGAATCCGCTGAAGGAGATGTTCGAGCAAAACCGGATATCTGAAACATCGGTCACAAGCATGATGGATACGCTCCACTCACACAAGTCTTTGTTGGATCAATTAATGAAACGTAAAGCTAAACTGATCGGAGTTGATAAGTTGAGCTGGTATGACCTTTACGCTCCAACCTTCACGTCCAAGACGACTTTGACGTATGAAGAAGCGGCAGACATCGTGATCGGGCAGTTCACTCGCTTTAGTGAGAAACTTGGAGAGTTTGCAAAGAACGCATTCGAAGAGGGGTGGATCGATGCTAATCCCGCAGAGCATAAGCGTCATGGCGCATTTTGTGCTTCGTTCCCCAATGCGAAGGAAAGCAGAGTGATGCTCTCTTTCACCGGTAACTACAATGATGTTGTCACCATTGCCCATGAACTGGGACATGCCTACCATAATTCGCTCCTTCATGATCAGCCTGGTTTTTCACATAAAGTGGGTACAGGCCTGGCTGAAACGGCGTCAACGTTCGCTGAAAATCTCGTCCTCGATGCGGCCATAGATCTGGCGGAAACAGAAGAAGACCGACTATCTCTTTTAGAAATGAAAATCACGAATGGGTTGAAATACACGACATTCATTCCGGCCAAGTTTGAGTTCGAAGCGGCTTTTTACGAACAGCGCTTAGATGGAAAGCTTTCAGCATCCGAAATCGTTCGACTAATGGAAGCAACAGAAAGGGTCTGGTTCAAGGATTCTCTGGAAGAAGTGAATACCCATAATTGGATGAGCATACCTCACTTCTTTAATACAGAGAAAGCCTTCTACAACCTGCCATACACGATTGGCTACTTGTTCAGTAACGGTGTTTATTCTCTCTACCAGGAGGACAAAGAAACCTTCCCTGAACGATACGATCAGCTTCTTACCTCATCAGGGAACCAATCCATGGAAGAGCTGAGTGTCGGGTTCCTGCAGGAAGAGTTAGGGACGAACTTCTGGGGAAAATCAATAAGGCCGTTGGAGGAAGCAATTGAAAGATACTTAAGGGAGACGGAGAAATATATTTAAGTATTGGAGGCAATCGCTCCCGAAGGCGGTTGTCTCTCCTTTCTCTTATACATAATAAGATTGAGTTTGAATCATTTTTATTCTAGTAAAGACAGAAAAAGTATTTTCATAGGATGGAATCTGATTCGTGACCATTGAGTAATAAAGGAGACAAATATGAATCAACTAAATGAAAAACTAGATTATATAACAAGATATATTAATCATAAACTAGCTGATCAAAACGGAACCGGATTAAGCGTTGCAATCGTAAAAGGCTCTGACATCATCTACTCCAGAGGGTTTGGCTACTCACAGGTTCAACCTATGAACCAACCGATGGATGGAGATACTAAGATGAGTATCCAAAGTATTTCAAAGAATTTCATGGCCCTTTCCATCATGCAGCTTGTAGAAGAGAACTTGGTTTCATTGGATGATCCCGTTGTTCAATATCTGTCATACTTCAGAACGAAGAATAAACAACAAAGCGATAGGATCACGATACGCCATCTTTTATCCCATACGGCGGGCTTTCCTTCAGAATTGGGGATTGCTAATATGACAGCCCCGAATGTGAGAGACATATTTTCGGATACACCTACTGAATTTCAAGAAGCATTAGACCACTATGATCTTACAGAAGAAGAGATTGATAGTGTGAAAACGAGAGAGGATGTAACGAGGTGGTTCCAAAAGGTGGAGTTGGAGCATCCAGTAGGGCAGGGGTGGAATTATTGCACCGATGCGTATGTGATTCTGGCAGATTTATTCGAAAAGGTTACAGGGGAAGAGTGGGAATCACATCTTGAAGATAAAATTCTTTCTCCCTTACATATGTATCGGACAACGAGTGACTCAAAGAATGTTGAAGAAGATGCAAACAGTGCCAGGTATTACTTAGGTGAGGAGAAGGTCGAAACGCCATTTCCAAAAAATGCTCTATCTGCTCCGATAGGTTATTTATACTCTACAGCCAATGATTTAGGGAGGTATGTAGCGTTTCATCTTTCGAAAGAGTCGGATGTCTTACGGACAGATTTAATTGAAGAAATGCAACAACCTGTTCATCTTGTCAGTGAAGAATGGCGGTTTGGGAGTGAAGTGAGAAGTTATGGGCTTGCATGGTTTACGGACACGTATAGAGGTCTTCGGATTGTCGAACATGGAGGCGGTCAAATGGCTGTCAGATCCCTTATGACCATGGTACCTGAACTCGACTTGGGAATAGTGGTTTTGCTTAACTTTGACGGGACTACCCATCATGATGTGTGTGATAAGATCATCGATACATTCTTGGATAGCTAATATGTAAATGTTTAACCTTTTTTTAGATTTGGCTGTAGGGGTGAGCATTTTATCCAACCCCGTACGATAAAGTAAATAAAATCTCATGGAAATTCACCAACTCTTTATACTACTGTAACGTTCTATTTTCAATTTGCCTCTACTATGAAGGTGCATTAAAAATTTGTTTGGAGGTTTTACATTATGCACCGTTCTTTCTTAAAAACGGCCATTGTATCTGCGTTATCCCTTTCTACTATTCTGACAGTGGGTTGGCAGGGACAGGATGCCGAGGCTGCGAATTCTCAGGAGCTTTCAATCGGTAAGAACCATTTACCTGAAACGCGAAACACACAGCAATTAGCTAAAGGAGTGACATATACAGATATTAATAGAGGGTACGTTTCAGACAAATCGTATTTTACGGTAGATGTCGCGTTCTTTGATACAAAGGAAGAAGCCGATACTCTTATCCAAGATCTGAAGAAAGTAGGATACAAAGCAAAGCTTCATAAAGTAGAGAATCAATACTCGCAAAACACAGATGTCCAGGACAAAACCATTGGATATGTGGTTCGTACCGGGGAATTCAAAGAAGAAAATTCAGCGAATGATGTGGCTGATCAGCTGAAAACTCAAGGCTTTGAGAAGGCTAAAGCCACTTATTCGGAATATGATGGAACAACGAAATCAACGGGCCCATGGAAAATCGATGTTCTTGAAATTGATCCTCATGAATTTCAGGGTGAGCTGACCAATACATTAGCAAATGATTCAATTACAGGTCGCGAAACCGTGTCATCCATGTCGGGTCGGAGTGAAGCGTTAGCCGGCTTGAATGGAGGCTACTTCGTCGTAGGATCCGAGGATGGAATTCCTGGTGATCCGGCGGGGATTTCGGTCGTGAATGGCCAATTGGTAAGCGAGGCAGTTGGAGATCGTACAAGTCTTCTTCTAACTAGTAACGAAGCAGAGATTGCCAATACCTCCACTTCATTGAAAGTCGAAACCGAAAGTGGCGAGAGCTCAATGATGGATGGGATTAACCGGAAACCTGGACAGATCCGCAGCTGCGGAGGAATCGAGGACATGGAAACCAATCAGCCAAAGCATGATGTGACCTGTACGGATCCAGATGAAATCATCGAATATAACTCCTACTTCGGTGATGCAACTCCCAAAGGAGACGGCTTTGAAGTCGTGCTGGATGACAAGGGGAAAGTGGTGGATTCATACACTGAGCGTGGACATGCTATCCCTGAGAATGGAAGCGTGCTTTCAGCAACAGGTGCTCAGGCAGATTGGTTGAAGCAGAATGTCTCAGAAGGAGAGACGTTGTCAATCGCTAGAAACGTATTAGCCGATGGGAAGCAGGTTAAGGCTTCAACTGATTTAGATATCATCGGCGGGGCACCTCAACTACTTGAAGATGGAAAGATCGACATCCAGGCAAAAGAAGAAGGATTTGCATGGAGTCATGACTTCTATTATCATTTTGCACAATATCGTCATCCGAGATCTTTTGCAGGTGTAAAAGATAACGGGAATATTCTGTTGGTCACTGTAGAGGGCCGTAACCCTGAACAGAGCATTGGTGTCAGCTTCTATGAAAGTGCTCAAATCCTACAATCTCTGGGGGCGGTTAAAGGAATGAATCTTGATGGCGGAGGTTCTTCCGCGATGGTGGTTCATGACCGACTGGTGAACCAACCATCAGACGCCACGGGTGAACGCCCTGTGTCAGACGGCATACTCGTATTACCATAACGGAAAGAACAACAATCAAAGCCTATTCACTTTAGTTCATCAGTGGATGGGCTTTTTATTTTTAAAGGGCTAACGCCAACAGTGTTCCTTGAAATAATCATTGTGATCACACTCTTTATTTGAAATAATTGGTATTGGATATACATAACTTTTTTCTGGAGGAAACATATGAACATGTATGGATCGGAATTATTTAAGGGAGCGGCAACCTATTATTCAAAAAATAGACCCATCTATCCTTCTGCGTTAATCAGATTCCTGGTTGAAACATTCTCTTTAAATGGAGAGCAGCACCTCCTGGATCTCGGTTGCGGGACAGGACATCTGACCATACGTTTTTCAGATTGGTGTAAGGAGATCGTCGGGATCGATCTTGAACCGGAAATGATAGAAGAAGCGAAACGTCTCCATGATGAAATAAGGATCGGTCAGATTCAATGGTTCAATGGAAGGTTAGAAGAATATAAACACACGGATCAATATCATCTCGTGATGATTGCCAAAGCGTTTCACTGGATGGACAGGCGGGAGGTGTTGGATGAATTATATGAAATCATTTCTCCAGGTGGAGGGGTAGCGATCATTGACAATTATGAACCTGATAAGTTACTAACTCCTTGGCAAGAAAGATTTAAGGATGTGGTTGAAAAATGGTACGGAAATGAACGGAAAGCCGGGAACTCTACCTATACACACCCTGTCGCCAGTCACGAAGACATCATTTCACAATCTAAATTCCACCTGGAATCCCACACACTGCCTACGTATGAAATCACCTGGACAATAGAGTCGCTACTGGGGAACCTTTACTCAACTTCATATGGTTCGAAGCGTTTCCTTGGTACGAATGTACCATTATTTGAGCGCGAAGTGAGAGAGGCGATGCTCGAACTGAGTGAATCGGGAGTATTTAAAGAAGAGGCGACATTGTCGGTGAAGATAGGGAGAAAAAAGTAATGCAAAAAAACACCATCAATGGATTCAGCTATTATTCGGTTGATCCAATGAACCAAAACGAATCCAATAAAGTCATCCTCATTTACCACGGATGGGGAGGAAGTGCTCTCGGATACAGGGACCTGGCAGCGGAGCTCGCGGGGGAAGGGTTTCATGTGATCATTCCAGAAATCGTCCATCACGATACGAGACAGCCGTTGGCAAACCACTTTGACCAAGAAACGGTACAGACTTATTTTTGGGAAACGATCATGGCGACGATTGATGAATTTCCTGATTTTATGGCGACCTTAGGAATGACCAAAGAGAATGTGATCCTGCTGGGAAGTTCCATGGGCGGCTGTATTGCGAACGGAATTTTTGCCCGTGAACCAATGGCAGGGGGGCTGATCAATATAAACGGATCTGGCTCATTTGTTTTGTCAGAGAAGCTGTTCAGAGAAAGAGATCAACGGGAGCAAACTCCTGACGAACTGAAAAACCGATTAATGAAGTACGATCCGGTTGCAAGGGAATCTGGTTTTTCCCCGGTTCTTCTCATGCATGGGGACAGTGATGACATCATGCCAATCGATGGACAAAGAGATTATGCTCGTTATGTAAGAGCGAATAGTAGGAATGTAGATTTCCGTGTGTATAAAGGTGTGAATCATCAAATTACACAGGATATGATCGGGGATTTAGTACGTTGGGTGGATCGTTTGTCGAAATAAGGATACGGTTGATGACATAGAATTCAAAGGCTAATCATTTATTAAAATGAGCTGGTCATCACATTTTTAATAAAACAATTGAAATCTTATGGAGAGCATATGAAAAAATACAGGATAGCTAACATAACCAATCTATTTGAGCACGACTTAAATACGCTAGTGAAAGAAAGCAAGGAAGAGGGTTTTCGTTTTGTAGAAAGACTCATAAACGATTATCAAGAAGGAACCAATCGTTTTAACAAACAAGGGGAAGCTTTATACGGTATTTATAATGAAAAGAATGAGTTGGTATCGGTGGGTGGACTTACGATCGATCCCGATACGGCTGAAGCTGGCAGAGTACGAAGGTTTTATGTGAAAAGAGAATGCAGAAATGAAGGGTTAGGGACACTTCTATTAAACCAAATTATCAATGATGCTAGTCGTTTTTTCCACGTTCTGGTGCTTAATACCGATACCAAGCAGGCGGATCATTTCTACACTTCATTTGGGTTTGTAAAAGGCAATCGATATCCCAATTCTACTCATTATATAGAAATCAGCGACCTTTTCAGAATCGATTGTGGAGATATTTATCTACAGGAGTTCTCAAAGGCCGATGCCATACATATTCACAGGATCTCCAACGAACCTGAAATAGCTCATTACCTGCCTGACTGGAAATCAACACTAGAACAAAGACTCGACTGGGTAACCCATTACGAAATGCCAGCGAATAAAGCATTCCTTCAGTCTGCTGCGAAAACAGGGGATATAGAGAATCATTTTTTGAAGATGGGGGTTTTTCTCAAAGGTAAAGATGAGTTCATCGGCTGGTGCTGTACAGGAATAAAAGAAGAACTGCCTGAACCGAATCGGGAAATCATGTATGCCATTTCGGGTGAACATCAAGGGAAGGGCTATGCAACGAAAGCCTCTTTGGGATTGATCCATTATTTGTTTACTCAAACAACGGTTGAAATCCTGAACGCGGTAGCTCTCATCGACAATGCTTCGTCTATGAAAGTCATTGGAAAATGTGGATTCACCTATCAGGTGCAAGTGACGATTGATCAAGAAAAGTACCATCATTACCGATTGTGCAAATCGGAATATGAAGGGAGTGCAGAGCGATGAGTGATAAATGGCTGGAATGTGCGAAGCGGATTCAGGCTCTGTCTCAATCGGGGTTGGCCTTTTCAAAGAGCGTTTACGATATTGAGAGATATGAAGAATTAAGGGCGATCAGTACAGAGATCATGCAGGAATATACGGGTCTCGAGATGAAGAAGATCCAGGATTTATTCACGAACGAAAAGGGCTATCAGACACCGAAAGTCGATGTGAGGGGTGTCGTGTTCAAGGATGATAAAATTCTGATGGTTAAAGAGAAAATCGATGACAAATGGGCTCTGCCAGGAGGCTTCTGTGACATTGGTCTGTCTCCGGGTGAAAACATCGTCAAGGAAATAAGAGAAGAGTCGGGATATGATGTGACCCCGGTCAAATTACTCGCACTGCTTGATCTGAATAAGCATCCACATCCCCCTCAGGCATACCACTACTACAAAATATTCATTCAATGCAGAATAACGGGTGGGGAAGCCAAAAGTGGTGTTGAAACGAAGGGAATCGGATTCTTTGAGGAAGAGCATTTGCCGGAGCTGTCGGTTGGACGAAATACAGAATCGCAGATTAAGATGATGTTTGAATTCTTGAGGGATCCTCAAAAGGACACTGTGTTTGATTAAAAAATAAAGATAAGTCGGTGAGATGCCAATGTATATAGGTGATGTACTCTATTTAATCGTTATTCTATTATTATTGCTGGTGGGAGCACTATCCTTCACTCTCTTCATTAGAAAGATCGTGGTAAATAGTAAAAGCAGTCATCATGCTTCTGATGAGATGAATAAGAAGTTGGATAGAATCATAGAGCTTTTGGAAAAACAGAATCAAAAGGAAGAGTGAAGGGGGAACAATAGGTGGCGCGGTGTGTATATTGTGATGCGAAGTTGTCATGGTTTTTAATTTTTAAGAAACTGTTTATCATCAAAAGACCTGACACTCAGTGCCCAGCCTGCCATAAAAGACTTTATTTCACAAACCGTTCCCAAAAGTGGCTGGTGGGCATGACCATACTGATACCCCTTCTCTTTATTCTTTCATTCATGCTTGGATACATGCCTTTGTTTATGGTGATGATGTTGGGATATATGATCATACTGCCATGGTTTGTGACCGTAACGGATAAGGATGGGCCATTATTGTAATAAATCTATCCGGTGTGACTTTGACGTTTAAAGAATATGAAACTCCTTTTCAAAAAAAACCGACTGGTGTGGAGGTTGATTCCAAACTTGAAGATAGATAAATAAACGATATCCTGAGCCTTTAGAAGGAAGTGGTGAGGAAGATTGAAATCGTCCCGGTTCATATTGATATATACTTTCTTTGTTCTTATGAGCGGATGCTACCGACAGTTATCAATTGAGATGGTTGCCTTTAACCATTTAAGTCAGGAGGAGAAGACCAAAATCCCGGTCAGCCCCAAGGATTCTGATGTGGAGGAAGTTACGGTTGGTAAAGGTCTTGGCAAACATATAGGTGAGAAATGGATTGGGCGGTCTATTTATAAAGTTGCCTTTAATGGTACTGAAGATGAGTCTTTAGGTAGACTAGTTGTGTATATTGATAAGGATCAAAAGACGGTCATTGGAAAAGAATATGAACGGAAAGAATAGAGTGATAGATGATCGAAGTGAAAGAGATGTAATGTATTAGAAAGAAGGAGAGGTACAATGGATAGTGGAGTTGAATACGTATGAAAATAATTCCGAATACATGGGAGACAGAAAGGCTTTCAATACAGGACATTCGGCAAGAAGAAATAGATGATGCCCAATCTATCTATGAAAAGGGAAGCTACATCCATCAATGGGACGGGAGCAACCTGGATGAGGAATACATCAAACGCTGTTTTCTGGAAGGTGATCTGCCGCCTGGAGGAACAAAAGAACATTTTAAGATTCAAGTGGTCAGGATAAAGGAATCCGATGAATTAGTCGGGCTGCTATTCACCTATCACGGTTACCCTGCTCCGGAATCCTTTTACATCAATTATTTTACCATCGACCCTGACTATCACAAAAAAGGGTTGGGACGGGAAGTGGTGAAGGAATTGTTGGATATCGTGAAGCAGCACAATTTTAAGGAAGTGCGGGCAAATGTTGCGTTGAAGAACTGGGGAGCACTAAGGTTCTGGACAAAGCTTGGGATTGATAAGGTTAATGGAATTTATGGCGATCCTGTGTATGGAGAAGATAGCTTTGCAGATATTGAGTTAATGAAGAGACTGTAATATGGGCTGGGTATGATAGACGGATCCGCTTATTTTTTCTGCATATCATTCATTTTAAGGCTTATGGCTTTAGGTTGTAGTTTTAAGTTTTTGTTCTATGGCAGAGCAAAAGGAGGGTTATTAGTGAGTACTATAGGTCAAGAATACCTTACAACAATTCAACAGCAATTCCATCATTTTAAAATACGCGCAGAACAAGCCATAGCCCAATTGTCTGAGGAAGATTTACATTGGACACCAGGTCGGGAATCAAATAGCGTAGCCATCATCATGCAACACCTAAGTGGGAATATGCATTCGCGTTGGATCGATTTTTTACATAGTGATGGTGAAAAGGACTTTCGTGATCGAGATTTGGAATTTATCCATCAATTCAAAACGAAAGACGTCCTCTTGCAGGAATGGAATGATGGCTGGGAGTTGCTGTTCAAAACGATTAACTTTCTTGGAGAAGAAGATTTGCAAAAGATTGTAACATTAAGAGGTAAGCCGCTAAGTGTGATGAGTGCGATCCAAATAGAAGTGGCCCATGTGAGTTATCATGTTGGCCAGATACTGTATATTGGGAAGCAAATAAAGGACGAGGATTGGATTGTATTGAGCATCCCAAAGAATCGTTCAAAGGGTGGGTGTCAATAGTGAGCGAAGGTAAGGATAATCGACAGCACACTTTAATAGAATTATGCCACATCACTCAACTCGGCGATTGGATTACTGATCCGAAAAAAGTGTCGGGTGGTCTCTTACATACAATGTACGCTGTGGAAACGACGAGAGGAAAATATGCTATAAAAGCATTGAATCCTTCGATCATGAAGAGACCGGATGCCCTAGGTAACTACACCCGTTCAGAGCAAATCGCCCATATGGCATCTGAAAATGTACCGGCACTTCCCGCTGTAACGTACAACGGTGATGCCGTTCTGAAAGTGGATGATCAGTGGTTTCTTGTGTTTGATTGGGTAGAAGGCAGAAGTATAAAGGCTGGTGAAATCAGCATGAGTCATTGTGAAGTGATGGGGGCAATTCTGGCAGATATTCATCGTGCAGATTTCCAAGGGCTCGACTTAGAAAAAGAAGAGGAGGAGGTACGTTCCTCGATTGATTGGCATTATTATCTTCAAAAAGGCCAGGATGTGAAAGAAGAGTGGTTGGAGGTTTTCAAGGGCAGTATCGAGAATCTGGAAGAGTGGGATGCTAGGGCCCGGAAAGCTGAGGCAAGGCTTGGATCCGACTCGGTGATCAGCCATCGGGATTTAGATCCGAAGAATGTGATGTGGCTAAAGGGGAAACCGATCCTGATTGATTGGGAGTCGGCGGGCTACATCCATCCGATGCACGATCTGGTGGAGACAGCCCTATACTGGTCCGGAACGTCTGATCAAGACAAATTTTCAGCGTTTATCAGTGGGTACCAAAGGAAACTCGGAGGTCTAAAGGCGAACTGGGAGGTTGTGTTGGCGAAAGGCTTCTCTGGAAAATTGCTGTGGCTAGAGTACAACCTAAAGCGGTCATTGAGGATGGAATGTACGGATGAAGAAGAGCAACGGTTGGGGACCATGCAAGTCATTGAAACGATCCAGGAGCTTGGGGAGTATGGAAACAGAATTCCGGTAGTATTGAGATGGTTAAGGGAAGTCGAATAGAAGAAAGGGGTGTAAAGGAATGAAAAAGAAATCGTATGGCTATGCCTCGCTGGGAATGGGACTCTTGATGTTCCTCATGTTAGGGGTGAACTTCACTTCATTTGATGTGAATCAAGGCTCCTTTATCCAATCACATTGGGGTATATCAGAGCCGATCGGTACGTTGGTTGGTCTCTTTTGGGTTGTTTTCTTCTTAGGGGCAGCTTTACGCTTCATTTGGGATATTCCGCTAAAAAGAATCATGTTCATTTGTCTGCCTTCAGTAGTAGGGATATCGCTTCTGCCATTCATTCTCATTCTCTTACATGCAGGAGAACTATAACGGGAGATGACCCGATTAGATCTTCAAAGTCCAGATCAATTTCGCTTCATTCTCTACCAAAGAATCACCATATCCATGCTGATCAATCGTTTCTAGTACAAATCCCTTTTCAGAGTAAAATTTACATGCAGGTGTATTTACGTTTTGGGTTTCAACCATTAGTGTGGTGTATTCCCGTTCCTTGGACCAAAGGATCACCGTTTCAAGCAGTTTCCCGCCAATTCCCTTCCCCCTCGTTTCGGGCTGAACACGTAAGTCCCATAAGGTTGCGGCACCTTTCTTGAACCCATCCATTTCTGGAGCCACTGCAGCCCCGCCAACATACATACCGTTTTCTAACGCTAAGAACAATCCCCATCCGTCTAAATCAAACTGTTCTGTCCAAGTCAGTGGATGACAGTCCGGTAAGAGATCATAGTCCTTTACATAGGATGCACACGGTTTTTCGACCAACCGAAGTCCCTCAAGCCCGTCGTTAACGGGGCTTACTTGAAGTATGGTGGTCACTTCGTATGCAATAGAGATGGTCGCATAGTGCGGAATCTTTGAACTGTCAATCTGTTGAATATGCATATGATCCTCCCATTCTGGTACCCTCTAGAACAACAATGGAACTTAGCTCGTTCTATTGTGAGCTAAGTTCCATCCGATTCTTATCTTAATCCGAACATCCCTTTGCCATCCTGCATATTGATCGGCAATGAAGAATGCTCGTGGACGATCAGCCATGTATCCTCCACCTTTTTCATGCAAAAGGTAAAACGGTTGGTGATCTGGCGGAGTTTTTCCCCATCCGATTCTTTATGTGCAGCGAATGTCACGGCACAGTGGGCAAAGGCGAGATCAGAAGTTTCCTCGATCATGACATCCTGAAAATCGACTTCCAGGATTTCTTCATCAGCCTTCAATCCGATGAACCATTCGGTCACATTCTCTTGCCATGCAGCAATTCCTTTACTCTCCCATTGTCCCCAGCAGTCATAGATATGGACTTCGGAATCATAGATTGAGAGGAATCTCTCGATGTCCCTTTCTTGGATGCTGCTACTGTATTGGTCAAGCACATGTTGGACGTTCATTGTCTCATCTCCTTAGATTGTATCTTTAACTATTTCAAGTCATAGTAGAAGAATTCCTTCTTGATCATACAAAGGATATTTTCGGTTACGATCTGGTAACGATGGGGTTGTCTTATCGGTGAGCTTTATATTACCATGAAAGTATAGATTGGATTTATTTTCCATCGTTGTTTGGAGTGGGTGAAAGGGCGTGAGTTTGCCTGTCTTTAATTGTACTAATAGTGACTCATTAACCATGATGTCAAACGGTGTTCTGACTCTTTTGGATGGAGATTATGTACGGAGAAGAACTTCTATTCTCTGGGTGTTCGAGGAGTTCAAAGTCATTCGTCTAAGAGCATTTCATATTGATGATGAAAGGAGAGCGGAATCAATGAAAAGTCCAATCTTGAATCAAATCAATACTGTATTTGTCCATGTCAGTAACTTGAAGGAATCCGTCCGGTGGTATTCGGATTTATTGGGGCAGCCCTACGACCTGGAAGAGGTGCAGGATCCTGTATACAACCTGGCGATCAATCATTTTACGGGATTGACCTTGGATGCAGGACCTGAGGGAGTAAAAAAAGAGACTGGTCATAACCATCCACTCTTCAATTTTCACACTGAAAACATTGAGGAAGCCTATTCATATGTAGAACAGCTGAATTATGAGATCGTCTCTGAGATTACAAGGTTTGATGATTTTTCCTTCTTCGTCATTGGGGATCCCGATGGAAACCGGGTGATGATCTGCACAGGATAATGAAACAGGAATGCCCAGATAACGGGCATTCCTGTTTTTTTATATCATCAGATGGAGAATATGCTGAGGTCCTTTAGGTCCCTCGTAGATTTCATCTTCATCTGTGAAACCTGTCTTGAGATAGAGGCTGATGGCAGCTTGATTTCGTTTGTTCACGCCAAGGACTACTTCGTCCGTGTCGGGCAGGTGTTCCTTGATGAAGCTTGGTAATTGGTTAAGTCCGCTCTTGGCGATACCTTGTCCCTGATGTCTTGCATCGATAGAGAACGAGGTTAGTAGTCTGGCTTTTGGATTAGAAGAGTATTTATGAAGCTTTTCTCCTTTTTCCAATGCGAAGTAACCGACGGGCTCTTCATTATGCAGGATGACAATATGGCTAGTGTCTTTCGAGATGGAAGGGTTATGGATTTTATCGAGTGGCATACTCGTGAACTGCAGCTGATCCTCCGGCAGGTGAAAGTCGCTAAGTTTGCGTTCAAATGATGGGTGATATTCTGCTAAAGTAATGTGTGACATATGTGTGATCCTCCGATTCAGTAGTATGAACAAATTATAGTTTATTTGGAATTTTAGGACAAATAAAAGTTGGAAAAAAGTTCAAGTTGGGATAAAATAAGAACGTATGTTTTGTTCGGAAGAGAATAGGGGGAGCTTACGATGATAAAAGAATATAATCCGGTATGGAATCTTGATAGCATTTTTGGAGGTGGAAGTGCATCACCTGAACTACAGGAACATATGAAATGGACAGAAGACAACATCTCTGAATTGGAAGAGCTTATGCAAAAGGTGACGCCGGGGCCGGAGCAACTACCTGATGTTCTTGAAAGGCTAAGGGTCATAAAGGTGTCGATTTCACAGGCAAGATCCTTTTCAATCTGCCTTCTTTCGGTGAACCCAACAGACCAGGGGGCACAGTTTTATAGAGGGGAAACCACAACCCTTCAATCTACATATGAATCGATAATCAGTGAATTGAAAAGGAAATTAGCACGCATTGGAGAAGAAGAGTGGAAGAGCATGCTTGATTCCAAGAACTTAAAGGAGTATCAGTTCGTGCTCGAAGAATGGAGGACAGAGGCCGAGCGGGAGCCATCAAGGGAAGTATTGGACCTCATGACAGACGGCTACCATGCGTGGGGACAATTCTATCAATCTTTCATGAGCAGCATTAGAGTCAGGGTAAAAGGAGAGGAACTTTCCGTCGGCCAGGCCATCAACCTTCGATCCCATGCGGATGAGTCAGTCAGAAAGGAATCTCATGAGGCACTTGTAGAAAAGTGGACTGAGCTTGAAGGGCAGTTCGCACAGATCCTCAATCATCTGACAGGATTCAGGTTGAATATGTATAAGAGCATGGGCGTCGAGGATGTCCTGCAAATCCCACTCACTCAAAATCGGCTCAAGCCGAAAACGCTGAATGCGATGCTTTCGGTCATGGAGAAGTATAAAGAGCCATTTGCCGAGTATCTGAACGTGAAAGCCCGCCTAAATGGCGATACGAAAATGAAGTCGTATCATTTCTGGTCCCCGATGAATCATGATCATCAAGGAATGGAATACGGAGAAGCCGCTTCGCTCATCGAGGAGCGATTTCGTGCCTTCGGTCCTGAAATGGGTCAATTTGCGGAGACGGCATTCCGGGAAGGCTGGGTCGAAGCGGAAAATCGTCCTGGAAAGTCTGCCGTGGCCATTTGTGCTGGATTCCCTTTGACGGGGGAATCGAGGGTGTTCATGACGTTCCCCGGCACATTTAAAGGCGTGTTGACCCTGGTGCATGAACTAGGTCATGCCTTTCATAACCATGCGATGAAATCGGTAAACGGCATGAACAAGTCCTATCCCATGAGCATGGCAGAAACAGCGTCGACCTTCGCGGAGATGGTCATCCTGGAAGCCGCCATGGACAAAGCGGAGACCGACGAAGAAAAGCTGTTCCTCCTGGATGAGAAATTAAAGAGAAGCGTCATGAACTTCATGAATTTGCAGGCCAGATTCATCTTTGAGAAGAATGTGCACGAAGAACGGAGGAAAGGATTCATCCCGGCTGCTCGTCTGAATGAACTGATGGAGTCTGCCTTAGAAGAGGGATATGCTGGTGCCCTTGATGAAGTCCCGGTTCATTCGTGGATATGGACGCCACATTTTTATAGAACAGATTCTCCTTTCTATAACTTTCCGTACACCTTTGGATATTTGCTGGCTCTCCACCTCTTCGCCCGGGCGAAGGAAATAGGGGAAGGCTTTGAGGAGCGGTACATGGACCTCCTGCGTGATTCGGGACGTATGTCGGCAGAAGACCTTGTCATGAAGCATTTAGGGGAAGACATTACGAACGAAGCCTTTTGGGAAAAAGGGATGGAGTTGTGTGTGAAGGATAGTGAGGAATTTGTGAGACTGGCGGGTTTCAAGTGAAATATCAGCAAGACAATGAATAGTTGAAAGAAGGAGTAAATCCATGGAGAACATCTTACATATCATAGCCGATCGATTGACGAAACAAAAAGGAAGAATGGTGATCGGCATTTCAGGTCACGGCGCTTCAGGTAAAACAACGTTTGCGAAGAATTTGTTGACGCTGATTGGAGAAGCCAACTATATCAATACCGATCCTTATATCGTGAGTTCTGCAGTCAGAAAGCATTCCGTCATTGAATATGAGTATATGAATGAAAAACATCAATCTAAAATGACCGCATGTCATCCTGACGCTCACCATCTATTCGCCCTCGACCGGGACGTCAAGATGGTGAGGGACGGAATGGATTTCTACACCCTGGACGTCCCCTATGAACCGAGTCGGCTTATCTCTTCTGAAAACAACCTGACGATTGTAGAAGGGATGTCGGTTGCGTTCAGCCAACCGGAGTTATATGATCTGAAGATTTACTTCTACACAGATGGCGAGACGGAGCTCATGAGAAGGGGCATCCGAGACGTAAACGAAAGAGGAATGGATGTAGACTATTTACGGAAAACCCATGACGAGCGGAGAATTCAATATGAAGTGTTTATGCATACGAAGAGTGAGCTTTTTGATGTGGTGGTGAGGAATTCGGATGAGGGGTTTTGGGTGGAAAAGGGATTGTAGTCTATATCAAAGAGAAGCTTATCTTAGAAGGGGGAGCTTCTTTTAATAGAATTAGTGATTGAGTATAATGGGTTATTTTGACATAATTGGTAGTAGTGCGTTGTACTATAAAACATTGAGGTGAAAGAAGGCATGAAAAGGCCGCTTGGTGTATCAATCATAGGCTATTTTTATATTTTCGGTAGCATCGTTTTATTATTCACAGCTATTTTTTACCAAGGTGGTGCAGATGCCATCAGCATTTCAGAACGGTTTGGAGTATCCATCCTGCCTGAACGGATGATGAGAATCATCCTGGCATTCTTTTCTTTGTTGATGGTTTATGGATACATGAAATTGAAAAAATGGGGTTTCTGGTTATTAGTATCTTACTCTGCTCTATTTGGTCTGATCAGTTCCATTTTAGCAACGAATCAACCCCAACAGCCATTTATAGGGAATGTTGTTTTTTCAGTGGTTGTCTTGATCTATACGATCTATGTGAAAAAGGCATTTTTCACGACTGCTGAAAACGCTCAGCCTATTTAAAAAAAGGGGGATTCTATGGAAGAAAAAAAGAGCAACAACATTCTGATCTTCGCCGGTTGGATTTCCATCCTGCTTGCTGTCATCTCTCCATCCATCCTGGCAGGTGTCATCGTCTTTTGCGTTGGTCTTGTCCTGAAAAGGGACTACGGGGAGAAAAGGTACGGAATGTTTTTTATGGTTTTAAGTGTTGTGAGTGTAATAGTAGGTTTTGGATTAGGGCCATTACTCATTTGGTACATGAATCACGGATAAAAACAGTGGGGGTTTATCTAGGAAGATAAGCTCCTTTTTATATGAAGGGGGAAGTATTATGACACACCAAACATACACACCACCAAAACATATCGTTTCAGCTGCGACGATTGTCATCAATGATCAACAGGAAATTCTATTAATCAAAGGACCAAGACGAGGCTGGGAAATGCCTGGAGGTCAGGTTGAAGAAGGAGAGTCGTTGAAGGACGCGGCGATCAGGGAGACGAAAGAGGAATCAGGTATTGATGTTGAGATCGTAGCATTTTGCGGGGTATTTCAGAATGTGAAACGGTCGATTTGCAATACGCTGTTTCTTGCAAAGCCTGTTGGAGGGGAGCCGACGACTTCTTCGGAGAGCCTGGAGGTAGGCTTCTTTCCGATTGACGAGGCGCTTGAAATGGTGACCCATTTGAATTTCAGAGAACGGATTGAGCACTGTTTGAATGCGCAGCAGCCGTTTTATGTTGAATTCTAAGGGGGATTGAGTTGAATTTGGTATTCTGGATCTTTCTAAGCTTGATGTTGGGATATGTCCTGCTCATGCTGGGACCTCTTGTAGGGGGAGTGATAGCGCTCGGAATTGTAATGGGTACTTTGTTTAGAGGGTTGTATCTGCTGAATGATATTCATAAAAGGTTGAAGGGAATAGCTCCTGGTAAAGGTAGAGTGGGAGAAGTGTATGAGGAGTATTTGAATGTAAGGGGACGTGCTGGGGAAGAGAGGGAGAATTCATGAGTGAAGTGGGTACAACACCGAGAATGATTCAGATGGAACAGTTCATCCTTCAATTGCAGAAAGAGCCGATGAGCGATAGAGAAGGGCTTTTCATGGAAACGTTCCAGATGACGAAAGAAGAGCTTGATTCCATGAAATTTTTTGGAATGTTTGATGTTCATTCAGATCTTGAATCTTTACGTAAGCAGTTTGACAGAATGAGTTTATTAGATTTTGAATCCTATATTGTAGCTGAATTAAAGAGATTAATGATGAAATATCCGTCTGATAAATCCATTCAGCTTGAGTTGTTTATGTTGGATGAGCATGATTCGTTTGTAAAAGACAAGCTTGGTGGCGTTTCGGCGTTTACTGATTGGAATGGGAAGATGTGTTTTATCGTGGAAGCGAATCAAGGTGTAAAAAACACATTGAAATCAGTGGTTTATCATGAGTACCATCACCACTGGAGAATGAGTAAGCTCAAGGGCACGGAACGAGAAGAAACCCTGTTGGATCGGCTGGTGTTAGAAGGACTGGCTGAGCATTTTGTACGGTATGAATTAGGCGTTCATTTCCTGGGACCTTATAGGGATGTTCTTTCAATAAAGGAAGCTCGGGATTTGTGGAACTCAACATTCAGGCATCACATCCATAAGCAAGGGGAGATAACAAATTCCTATATGTTCGGAAATAAAGAAATGAACTTGCCATTTTGGAGTGGGTATTCATTAGGATATCACTTGATAGAGTGGTATATGGATGAACATCGAGAATGGACGATGGAGGAACTTACGCTTCTTCCGTCAAAATCGTTCATAAAAGAGAGGTGAAAAAACATGAATCAAGACAAGTCGAAACAACTTCTATTGGATCGGTTTCAATTGTCTCAAGCCGATTTCCTGGGTTCAGGAATGGAAGCGGAGGTTTATGCACTGGGCCACGACCGAATATTAAAAGTGTATAATGATCAGTCAGATTTTAAAAAGCAGGAATCCTTGAGGGATTTCTATTCCAAGATAGATACAAGTCAGCTGAGCTACGAGCTTCCTTATATTCACGATATCTTTGTGGAAGAGGGGAAGTTAGTGACGATTGAAAAGCGGATAAATGGCCGTGATATGCAAAGTAAGCTTCCTGGGATGACATACGATGAGCAAACAAACATGATGAAGGCGTATCTTCAGGCAAATATGGCACTGCAATCTGTACAAGGGAACTCTACCATCGAAGGCTTCCAGCTATTCCGTGATTCTCGAGTATTGTTAGACCATATGGATAATTGGTTTGATCTATTAAGTGAAACCATTGTGCTGAAACAGCTCGAGTTGAAACCTTATTTTATGAGAGATGTCCAGGATTACGAGGGAAAGATGAAGCTCGTGATGGAAAGATTGGCAGCGGGATATAATGGCGAGTACTCAATCATACATGGAGACTTCTATCCTGGGAATATCTTAATCAATGAGAACCACAAGATTACGGGGGTGATTGATTTTGGAATGCTGACCATGTATGGGGATTATTTATTTGATGTGGCCATCGGCTGGGTGTGTCTGGATATGTATAATCAACTGAATACTGATCTTACCGAAAGATATTTGGAAATCATCCTATCCTCTTTAGGGGAAGGGGTAAAGAAGGATTTATATTTTTATGTATTAATCTTTAGTTTGATGACGGCGAATCTTTATTCTCCAACGTGTGAGGACGGTCATTATCAATGGTGTGTGGAGAAGTTGAATCATGAAGAGTTTTGGAAGAATGTATTTGACTGAAAATTGAAACTTTTTCACAGCCCCATTCGTAAATATGAGAAATACGAGGGGGAATATATATGAAAAAATTCATCTCAAGAACATCATTAGTGACGGCTGTGGCACTTGCAATTGCGATTTGGATAGGAAGCCTCCTGTTCGCCTTTTCGTACGGTGAGTGGAGCTTTTTTATAGGTCTTGGTATAACAGTGGTACTCTTCTTTTTTAACAGTAGCGGCGGGGCGTTATCTAAAAATGCCACTCTAAATGCGAGTCAAGCAGGGTGGAAGGTTCAGAAGGATAATGATCTGAAGGCGAATGTGGGGGCAGTGTTTTATGGGGTTCTTTTATTTACGAGTGTTAGCTTTGTTGTAATGATGGTGAGTTATTTTTAGTGAGAGTCTGTTTCAGATAGGAGGGACATCATGCTGGATTTTTGTGGAACCCCCACATTAGAAACCGATCGACTCATTCTTAGGAGGATGCGCCAAGACGATACGCAGATCGTATTTGATCGGTGGCTTTCAGACGAACGAATATCAGATCATCGTATCAGCCCTGCACACAAGAATGTTTTAGAAACAAAGGTACGGGTTGAGAAGATTGTGAGTGGGTACGATTCTAAAAAGTTCTGTTACTGGGGTATAGAGCTCAAAGATGGTCATGACCTCATTGGAGAGATTGATTTATATGACTTTGACCACGCTACTGGGAACTGTGAGGTCAGTTATTCCATTGGATACAATTGGTGGAATAAGGGGTATGGGACCGAAACGTTGAAAGCGGTCGTTGAGTTTGCTTTTATTCATATGAACCTTCACAAGTTGTCAGCCTCCCATAATACAGATAATCCGGCTTCGGGCAGAATCATGGAAAAGGTCGGGATGAAGCAGGAAGGAATCATACGGCATATGATTCGAAATGCGAAAGGTCAGTATAAAGACTGTGCAGTTTATGGGATGCTGCGGGAGGAGTATGTTGGACGGAAAGGAGCGGGCATATGAAAAGAATAGCCATTGATATGGATGAGGTGATGGCGGATTTACATAAAAAACATCTGGATTTATTTAATAAGAATTACAACGAAACACTGACAACAGATGATTTATTTGGAACAAGACTTTGGAAAATCCGGCCACGCTCTGCAGATGACATCCTTGCGTATGTAGATGATCCGACATTTTTTCGGGACTTGGAAGTGATGGAAGGGAGTCAGGAAGTCATAAAGGAATTGAATGAATCCTATGAGATTTATATCACGACTGCGGCAATGGAGCATCCTACTTCTTTCACCGCTAAATACGAATGGTTAAAAGAACACTTCCCCTTTCTATCAGACTTACAATTTGTCTTTTGTGGGAACAAAAGCATTATTCATGCGGATTATTTAATTGACGACAGCCCTAGACACTTTAAGAACTTTAAAGGTAGGGGCATATTATTTTCAGCTCCCCATAACAAGTATGAGACGGGGTATGAACGTGTGAATAATTGGGAGGAAGTGCGAAGGTACTTCCTAGCGTAAGGCAAGATTTTTGAAAGGAGGAAAACGAATATGCTTAAAAAACTCATCATCCTTCTCCTCATTCTTTTCTCCTTTGGTCAAACAGCTTATGCCAAGTCCTACAGTATCGATGAAGTCCAAATCCGGGCATGGATTCAGCCCAACGGAAATCTAATGATCAACGAAATGTTCACGTACACCTTTAATGGGAAGTTTAAGAGTGTCAGGAGGTCCATTCCTGAAGATCACCACGAGGGAGTTCAGTGGTTTAAAGCCTATGAACTGATCAATGATGAGGCGGAGCTTGGCTTCACCAAGGATGCGGATCTGCGTCCGCTTGATGTGAAACGGGAGGATGGTACGTATCGTTCACCATTTCCGGTGGAGGACACCAAGAAGACCATTTTTTACGCCTATGAGCTGAAAAATGCCGTGAAATCGTATAATACATACAGCGATCTGACGGTTCCTTTCTTCGGAACAGACAGCAATCATGACATCGATTTACATAACGTAACGATCGACTTTGTATTCCCTGAAAAAGTCGACCCTGCCGAGTATGAAGCTTTCTTCCACGATCAAAAGGGGAAGGTGGAAGAGGAGGGGCCAGAGGTCGTTCGCTTTACGACCCCTGTTTCTGACATGTATTCCTTAACGGAAACGCGGCTTTTCTTTCCCTCTTCAATCATGACCGAGCAGACAAAGACCGCTGCTTCGAAATCATTGGAAGAGGCCATTCAAGAAGAAGAAGACCGGATGGCACTCGTGGAGAAAAGAAAAACTCAAATGAATACAGTTAAAAAAGTACTTGGTGGGCTCGCACTCACTTTAGGCGGAATCTTATTCATCATGATACTGGGATTCCTGATAGGCAGAATAAGAGGAAGTGGCAGAACGAGGGATGTGTTGGAAGCGGATCCCCTTCTCTTGTACATGGTCCATAGGCGTGGGAAGTTCAGACACGGAGCGTTGATGGCCGGGTTGTACTCGTTGGTGGAAAGAGGGAAAGTGAAGGTTCATAAACAGAAAACGACGACCCGTTTTCTGAGTGATAGCTGGGCTCCGGATGAGACCTTGTTCTTCACACTGATCTCTGAAGACAAATCACTATCATCAATTGAAGCAAAGCTGGTGTCATGGATCTTTAAGAGAAAAGGAAAGAACGGATCGG
This sequence comes from Rossellomorea sp. NPDC077527, assembly GCF_044542955.1. Classification (NCBI taxonomy): domain Bacteria; kingdom Bacillati; phylum Bacillota; class Bacilli; order Caryophanales; family Bacillaceae; genus Rossellomorea; species Rossellomorea sp. NPDC077527. Next base: position 438,094 of record NZ_JBITVL010000001.1, read on the forward strand.
CCGCATTTGCCATGACGGACCTTGCCGGGGCTACGAAGAGTGAGAAAGATCTCAGCCGCCATGTAAAGAAATATCATACCAAGGTCAAGGCTCTCAAAGAGCAGGAGAAGGAATGGTTTGCTGAAGTATTAAAAGAAGCAAAGGAAGCCGGACTCCTGCATGACCGCTGGTTCCATTTTGTCACGAAGCTCGTGCCTCTTTCCGTTGTAATCGGGACCTTATGTGCCTATTATTTTGACATGCAATCGGCATTTGCTCTATGGATGTATGGAATCATAGGTAGTGGATCCCTTGCATTGCTATGGTGGAAGAAAGAAAAGAAGTGGCCGATTTTTATTTTTGGTGTTATAACCTTTTTTGCCATGGCTCAACTTCATAATGAAACAGCGGGCTCGTTCCTGCTTTTATGCCTATTTCTCACTATCACTCTTATGTTCACGGTCCCTCGCCATACGATGTCGGGAGCGGCACTTGATGTAAAAGCGGGTATCCGCCGGTTCCGCAAACAGGTGAAACGAGAAGGGTTCCCCGCTGGGAATGGAGAGGAAATGGACATATGGACGATCCGGATCCTTCTTTTTGAACGGAAGAGGAAATTAAGACATATGACAGGTGAGTGGGTGGAGAACCATACCGTGTTACCGGCTGCGCCACTTTCTGCTCTCATGATCTCAGATCAGAATCCCCATGAGTTCCTCACCAATTCATGGAAATGGAGCGGTCCACCTCCTGGTGAGTCCGGTTCGTTTATTGGAGGATATTCTGATGGAGGAGGCGGATTTGACGGCGGCGGTGGAGGTGCTGGCGCGGATTGATCAAAGAGTGAAGTGAAGATGATCACGAAAGGGGAAAATCCAATGTCAAAAGATAACTTGAACCTTATTATCATCTTAGGTGTTTTATCAGCGATAGCGGGTTTTATTATGCTTTTCTTTTGTGTATATTTTGGAACTGCTAAGGCTGATGCTTGGTTGTTCAATCGTGGTGGTGCGGACCCTGAATATTACAACGTTATAGTAAAGGGATATATCAATACCTTTTTAGTTGGCGGCAGCATTTTATCCGTGATAGGTGTGCTAGCTATCGTCTTGGGGTATCATCAGCTTCAGTATAAAAAAAGCAGTGACTCACATTTGGATGAAAGTTCTTAGAAGGATCGGGAGGAAGTAACGTTGATAGAAGTACATGAGAAAACGATGAAAGAAATCATTTTCGTCACAACGAATAAAGGAAAAGTTGCTTCTGCACAGAAGGAGTTAACCAACATAAAGGTTTTGCCGATTGAGGCTGAACTAAGTGAACCGAGAAGCGATGATATTAAAGAAATCGCGAAGCAAAAGGTGTTACAGGCATATTCAATTGTGAATCGACCCTGCATCGCTTTGGATTCCGGATTTTTTATAGAGTCGCTAAACGGTTTTCCAAGAGCATACGTCAACCACATGCTGGATACAATCGGCATCGAGGGGATATTAAAGCTGATGCATGGTGTGGAGAACAGAGTTTGTGAATTCAGATCTTGCCTAGCTTATTATGACGGTGAGGAATTGAGATTCTTTGAGAGTAAATCCCCCGGAGTCGTCGCAGAGAAAATAAGAGGTTCAGAGAATGAGAATAGCTGGTCCGATCTTTGGTATATCTTTATCCCGCGGCACTTTCGTAAAACGATGGCTGAATTTGATGAAGGGGATTTCTTGGAGTATAACCGGGTGAAGGAGACGTCGGGGATGAGGAAGTTCGGGGAGTGGTATTCAAATTTAAGATAGGGGGATAGGGATGGTTATTGGTTTGTTGATAGTGGCTATTCTTCTTTTGATAGCTGGATTTTTGACACCGATTGGATCGGGAACCACTTTATTGGTGTCTGCGATTCTGTTTGGTGTGGTATTGATACTCTCTCTTAAGAAAAAGAGATAGATTCAATGTTGGATTGTAGCGATAATTTTTGTAAGGGGGTGCCTTGAATTTACGGGCACCCTATTTTGTTTGTATTATGATTGTTTTTACATGTAGGAAAAAGATTCTCAATATATGAATGGAAATGAAAACTTCCTGAGTAGACTAAGATCCTTTAGTATAGAACACTCCCTTTTTGGTTCCTATCTTAGTGAGATTGAGTGATTGAAGAATATTTGACGCCGTTTTACGAGAAGGAAGGAGGAGGAAGTCTCTTAATTCCTGATTGGTGATCGATTGCTTGATTAAGAGAAAATAATCTTCAATGGCCTGCACATGAGCCGTTTTAGAGAAGTGGTTACAGTGTTGGCAATGCCACACGCCGGTCATTCTGGTCATGACATGGGTACATTGTTCGCAGAGAACTCCACGTTTAATGTTTGATGGTTGTAATTGATAGGTAGCTAGTATTGAAGAGTTTGGTTCTTGGTGTTGATTCAATAAAAGTCTTTTAGTCTTCTTCAGATCAATGACTTGGTTGTCATCCCGGATATATTTCGTATTTAGTTTGCTTATTTCACTGACAAGGCTTTGGGCATGGATGATTTTATCATGAGGGGGAAGGAGCTTGTGGCCAGACGCCATTTTCAGAATAGTAGAGGGATTGCTGAATACGACTAGGTATTCAATAGGGGGACAGGGTAGTTTGTTGTTGTAAAACCATCTTTGAAGAAATAGTTTCTTGCGGTTTGCCTGTGTAATGGGATCGGGAAATCCCGTTTCAATTCCTTTGTAAGACTTAGTGAATTGATTGAATTCCGGGTCTATGGTCAGGGTGCCGGAGATGTTTTTTACTTCGATAGGAAGTGAGTAGAATGAAGTAATAAGAAGGGAGTCTATTTGAAAGAAATCCGGTTTCATGGGGAGTCGTAAATCACTGAAGATCATATATTTCTTGTCGGTCAGAAACCTAAGCTGGTAATCCACAGCTTTTTCACCATTATAACCTGCTTTTCGTTTCTTGAGGTCTTGTTCAATGTCTGGCCGTTTTGAATGGTTTATGGGAACCAGCCTTTTTAATAGAGCCTCGGTTTGGAGAAGTCTTTGAGGGGGTTGTCTTTCTTTTATAATCAAAAAATCACTCCTTTGATGAGGTATTCATAGGTATAGTTCGCCATAAGGAGAGCATCTCCTGCTTTTTTTGAGATTGTATGTCGGTTTTTAGACCAAAACGTAAAGAGCTTACCAAGGCTGTACATAGATATGAGCCGGTTTTGCCCACTTATGAGCTGGATTTAAAAATTTATGAACCGGATTTTCAAAATATGAGCCAGAATCTAGATTAATAATCCGTTATTTACTTTTATAAGCTCTTTGTCGAAAATTCTTTAATAATGAATACAGTAAACTCATCTAAAGGTCTATGCTGCTTCTCTATTCTACAAACGTAACAATTTTATTACTGAGAAACGATTGAAGAGGATAGAAAATTTTGGAATAATAAAGATAAGGAGGAGTACTATGAAAATCAATGCCTATCTCATCCGTTTATCATTCTCCATCATGCTGATCTTCGGCGGGGCGCTTGCGATTTTTTACATAAAAACAGGAGATATTCTTGTGTACAATCTGATCGCGACTTGTGTTGCGATGGTTCTGCTTTTGTCTTCATGGGTTTGGAGAAACAATAAGAAAGCAAATGAGGAGGAAATAATATGATGGTTTGGCTCAATGTAGGAAGCTTGTTGCTTGGAATTCTTGCCTGGACCCTTCCGGTAGTGACGCTTGTGACGTATAGAAAAAATCACCTCACCCTTGCCGTCATGAGCATGGGGGCGTGTGCACTGTCTCTATCTTTTCAAATTTTCTATCACTATCATTTGGTCAAAATTGGGGACTGGTCGGCAATAATGGATGTAACAGGATCCGTGGCGCTCGCTTCGGCGATCCTGATCATCGTAACGATTCTGTTAAATACCATGACAATGATCCGTCATAAGAAAGAAGTGATATCATGACTTCGAAAGAAAACGTAAGGATTTGCGATAAAGGGCATACCTATGTAAAAAAGAGCGACTGCCCGACCTGCCCTGTCTGTGAAAAAGAACGGAAACCTGAGACCGGTTTTCTATCGGTCCTCTCAAGTCCAGCGAGAAGGGCATTGGAGAATAACGGGATCACGACGTTGGAAGAGCTGGCTGCCTACAGTAAGAAAGAGATTCTTGCTTTTCACGGGATGGGGCCTTCTTCTATTCCTAAGCTTCGGAAGGCACTTGGCGAGAAGGGCTTGGCATTTAAAGAAGAATAATAAGAACTTAAATAAAACTTTACGAAAACCGATTTTCATCACTGAAAATCGGCTTTTTTTCGTGAGAGAAGGTGGTACTACCGACAAAAATAAACAGAAAATGTCGAATAGTGTCTATGAAAGGGGGTGAAATCATGCACATCAGATCAATCCTCTTTATGAGTATTTTGATAGGGGCAGCGGCAATCCTGCCGATTCATACATATGCACAAGATCACAGGGAAAACGACCATAGATCAGAGAAAGCTGCTATACATACGGATGCAGAGGATAAGGAGAAGAAAAACCTTCCTGAGAAACAAGGCAAAGAAGAAAGCCAGGTGAAGACTCCCGGTCCACCTCAGGTTTTGCCGGCAAAGGCTCAGACACCTCAAAAGGGTAAGCGGCCTGAAAAGGCTGTGCCTCCTAGTGTCCACCAAAAGGCTAATGCTCAGGAAAAGCGGTCTGTGAAGGCTGCTGCAATAGTCAAAGAGTCAATAGATGCAAAGGGAGTAAGAGGAGAGGCGGATACCATCAGGCAACCTGTGCGTAAAGAATCTGCCAAACCTCTCACTACCGAAAAACATGAGGTGAAACACTCGGATGAGAAGCCTTCATTTGCTGTTGTAAAGGCGGTCGTGAAAGAAGTAGAATCTCCTCCAGTTAAAAAGAAGACCTCAACTCGAACCTCTGTTCAGAAGCCGATTCCAGAACCGGATAACCACTCCCCATCCAAGAAGCAGCTAGTCGATATAGAAGTGATTCACACCTCTACACACCGGAACCAGCCTTCTGGGGGGAAGACTCAAGACCTTCCCGGTACGGGGTCAAGTGCGACAAGCTTCATTGCAGTCGGATTCCTTTGGGAAACAGGGTTGTACCTCGGCAACATTTATCATGCTTCTGACGTTCAATACTGGTATCAGTGGATGAATGCCCCGCCTTCGCCACCGCCGGAAAAAGCTCCTTTTCTTACCGTTTAATACGAATTTAAATAACGATATAGAAGAGGAGAAAAACGAAGATGAAAACATCAAACAAATGGATGAAATCAATGGTTGTTACGACTGCATTATCATTTGGACTTATGTCTGGAGGCACGTTCGCTCAGGCAGCGGGAATGGATAAAGAAAAAGGGGAAAACGTGAAGGCTGAACAAGCCGTCCATTCAAAGCTTGAACATGAAAGAGAAAAAGAAACTCATGTAAAACCTGAGGCTCCTGAACAGTCGAAAGCAGAAGAAAATCAACATCAGGCAGAGAAGCAACAGGAAGAGCCTAAAAGACAAGCTGAAGAAAAAGCCAACTCTGCTAAACCTAACGTGAAGCCTAATACAGAAAAAAAGGCTGAAAAACCACAAAAAGCTGAAAACAAAAGAGTGAACTCACAGGCAAGCGAGCATGCAAGTGAAACAGCTGTCCAGCATGCAAACGTGAATTCAGCGATTTTATCTTCAGCTCCGACAGAAGAAACACCTGAACAGCCGGAAGTGCCGGGAGAAGAATCCGAAGTAGTGACAGAATCCAATGAAGCTGAGGCAGCTGCGGACTATGCATACGGATCGGACTCTGCTTCAACCGCAAACCCTGAAGGGCAGGATTTTTATATCGGGAAGTTAGGGTATGGAAGCAAGGTGCAGTTTGACACGACGACTGGCGGCGGCATTTTCTTCAACAGTGATAGAGCAGAGGAAGCTACGTACCTTTACGGATACTGGTTCCTTTCAGGTATGCAAATCGCACCTGACGGCATCTCTCCGATTGAATGGGGAGAAAATCAGGCGGCACTTGCTCTAGAAACCTATGAAGCAATGAAGAGTGTCTATGGCACGAAAGTCAGACCTGTCATCTTCATTGATGTTGAACCGGCATATACGGGCATGAATAGCTATGATTATGCGAACAATCAATTGATTTACAGTGCATTCATTGATTATCTTGAAAAGTATGGGGAAGGCGTCAAACCTGGTACATACTCTTCTCCATGGAGCTGGGAAGTGTCGATGGGAGAATACACTCCCAACACGCCTGGTGCTTACTGGGTTGCATACTACCCGATGGAAGTGCCGACAGACCTGACAACGGACAACTCGGAATGGCTTGAATTTCCGGGAACGGACGAGCGGGCGGAAATTTGGCAGTACTTCGGGGGAGAAAACGATTATAATGTCGCTTGGATGCTTCCTTAATATCCTAGGATAACAAAGTCTTATAAAGAAATCCCGGAGCGTGTGTGCTCCGGGATTTTTTACTTCCTTCCACTTATGATCATTCCATGACCTAGAACTTTTTTATTTAATAGAATACTTGGCATAGGAATATACTCTGCAAGAGTATAGGATTCGATGTCAGAAACACCATCCTTCATCAAGGAAGCGATAAGCTCGTTTACATCCCCGAATGTTTTCTCATCTTGAAACAAATCCATAAAGACGAAATCGCCACCGGGCTTTAAGCACCTAAGCGCCTCTTTGATGACCGCGGTCTTATCAGTGGAATCCTTTACTTCATGAAACGTAAGGCAGCTGACCACAACATCAAATGCAGCGTCTTGAAAAGGAAGCTTAGAAGCACTAGCTTTCAAGAAATGGATGCGATTCGATACTCCTTCAATCTCAGCGTTTTGCTCGCATTGAACTTTCGAATATTCCCAGTTCTCACCCCAGTAGTCGATTCCAGTCAATGTGGAGCTCGGAAAGTGCTTGGCAAGTTTAATGATCAGTGAACCGCTCCCTGTACCGATATCAAGGATTTTTTCAGCCCCACCATCCACTTTGGACACAATCAAATCATGAATCCTCGATTGATAGTTTCCTCCGAAAGCCGAGAATTGATAAATAGAATAAGAGAGAATAAAGGCGATATAAAGAAATGGCAGCGAAAGCACGCCGGATAAGACGCGTAGGTATACCGGTATGGGAAATAAGGTGCCCAGGAGAAGAAGGAGAGAAAGACATAAGAAAATAAGTAGTTTGTTCATTCGAATCCACGTTTGATAGTTTGGTTTCGTATTCATTTGATTCCCATCCTTAACAGCTATAGTAAGTTTGTTACTATTATAAAGGAACTGACCATGTAAAAGAAGATAAGCAAGTGAATATCAGGCACTTGAAATAGTTTAGGAAAGTAATGAAGTTCAGAGGCTCAGAGCATGAATCATATGCTCTGAGCTGTTTTTATTTTGAAGGGAAATGAATTTTTATGAAATAGGGGCTATAAGTACAAACATTTTGCAAAATTGCGATCTGAATTTGAGTAATAAATAAAAATCAGGACAAGAGACGTGTCAACAAGGACAAATACCAAATATAATATTCTATCTTGAATTAAAGGAGGAGAAGATATGCCACCAAGAAAGCCGAAAAAACACTCGAAAAGTTCTACAGCATCATCTAGTTCTACTGGTTCTAGTAGATCTACTGGATCAAGCAGTTCACGCAGTTCACGCAGTTCACGCAGTTCAAGTAGTTCAAGTAGTTCAAGTAGTTCAAGCAGTTCACGCGGAAGAAGAAACTGCTAACAGAGGAACTAAGAGGGACAAAAAAGTAGAAGATACGTTCCTGTTTCTTCTACTTTTTGTTTCGAGATTTCATTAGAGGACTAATATTACGATGAAAGGAGCATCATGGACATGACTTTTTCCCTCCCTTTATATGAATTGCTATTTGAGAAAAATGATTTAAGGGAGCTTCAAAGCGATGTGTGGAATGATCTGCCGGTACCTGCTCATATCAAAATTGATCAAGAAACCTATGATATCGATATTTGTTACAGAGGGTCCTACACAAGGGAATTAGAAAAGAAATCCTATTATGTAGAGTTTGTGAATCCGAGGACATATGATGGCAAATTAGATATCCATTTAAATGCGGAATTGTATGATCCTTCGCACTTCCGGAACAAGCTCTCCCTGGATTTCATGAGGGATATTGGCATCCACACTCCAGAAAGCCAGCATATTTTCCTTATTCAGAACGGTAAGCCACTAGGCCTTTACCTCCAACTTGAATCCGTTGACCAAATTTACTTAGAAAGTCGTAACCTCCCATTGGGTCCTATTTATTACGCGACCAGTAATAATGCGAATTTCTCCTTAAAAAGAAAAGGAAAAAAGAAAAAATCTTTACTCTCCGGTTATCAAAAAAAATATGGAAATGAGCAAGAGGATGAATACCTCATCGACCTTGTAAAGACAATCAATACCACACCTAGCTCTTCCCTCTCAGATGTCCTTCCCAACCTTCTAGACGTTGAAAATTACTTAAAATGGCTCGCAGGAGCTGTTTGTACAATGAATAACGATGGCTTCACTCATAACTACGCGTTGTATCGCAATCCAGAAAACGGACTGTTTAGCATCATCCCCTGGGATTATGATGCTACATTCGGGAGAAAAGTCAGCGGCGGAGTCATGAATTACGATTACGTACCCTTAACGGGGAAAGAAAAAAATAAACTAACCACTCGGCTTATGAAGGTTCCCGAATTCAGAAGGCAATATAAAGAGTTATTAGAAGAAATCCTTGAAACGAAATTTACCGTGAAGTACTTAAAAGAGAGCGTTATGGCGTTACATGCCAACCTGCGGCCATATGTACTGGATGATCCTCATATTAAGCAAGATATCCGGCAGTTTGACCGGGAGCCTTCGTTTATTTTTGAATTCATTAAAGCCAGGCGTGCTTTTCTTAAAAGGGAATTAAAGATGTTGGATTAGTTATCGTTTTAAATGAGTGCAAACAATAGGAGAGCTTGCTAGGCTTTCCTTTTTTATTTGGAGGGTATGATAAGATGATGTCATATGATTCAACATAAGAAGGTGAGCAAATGGACATCAGACACTTAAAATACTTCATAGAGGTGACTCGTTTTAAGAGTTTCACCCGCGCGGCGGATCACTTGTTTGTGACGCAGCCGACGATTAGTAAGATGATCCGGAATCTGGAGGATGAGCTTGGCGTTGAGCTGTTTGACCGTTCCAGGAAGCAGCTCGTGCTGACGGATGCAGGCCGGGCTATTTTGAAGCAAGCCCAGACGATCGATAAAGCATTCGAGAATGTCCAGCATGAGCTGGATGACCTGATCGGCCTTCAGCGGGGGCATATCCGAATTGGACTCCCGCCTATCATGGACGCAGGTCAGTTCATCAAGGTGCTCGGGGAATTCCATGCGCTCTATCCCGGCATCACGTTCCAGCTGATTGAGAACGGGACGAAACGGATTGAAGAGGATATCCTCGCTGATCAACTGGATGTCGGTGTCGGTGTGCTGCCTGCTGCTGAGGAAGATTTCCATCACTTTTCGTTCATGAAAGAGGAACTGCGGCTCGTGGTGCCGAGAACCCACCGATTGGCGGGAAGAAAGCAAGTCAAATTGATGGAGCTTGAGGACGAACAGCTCATTCTATTTAACAAAGATTTTGCCTTGAATGACCGGATCCGGGAGGCATGCAAGAAAGCCGGCTTTATCCCGAAAGTAGTATCCGAAAGCTCGCAGTGGGACTTCATCGGGAAGATGATCGAGGCGGAACTTGGGATTTCGATCCTGCCTTTCAGCGTGTACGAGCAGTTGAAAGAAGATCTGATCGCGATTCGCGTCGTGAAACCCGTCATCGAGTGGGACCTCGCCATCATTTGGAGGAAAAATCAATACTTATCCTATGCCACTAAAGAGTGGCTGACTTTTACCCAGGAACGATTAATGGGGAGCATTTCCGACTGAGGAATGCTCTTTTTTTTGCCTCGATTTAGGGGAAATGGGGATTGATACCATTCAGTTGTAAGCCGTTGCATAGACAGCATCTATGGTGATGATGAGGAACATTCATTTCACTTATCGGAATCAGGGGCGTACACTTTGGGTATCAAACGTTTGAAATACCATTTACACACAGAAAGGACTTGTTTTCATGCCTCAAACCAAACATCCGAAAGAAAGTCTGGTCGTCAGTACCGATCAGGTTATGATCAATGATTTAAACAACTATAACACCCTATTCGGGGGCGTTTTGATGAAGAAGCTTGATAACAACGCGACGTTATCCGCCAGACGCCATGCACGGGTTAAGGAGTGCGTGACGGCATCAACCGATTCCATTGACTTCCTGTATCCGATTCACCAATCCGATTCCGTATGCGTCGAATCTTTCGTCTCTTACGTCGGAAATAAATCAATGGAAATCTTTTGCAAGGTGATCGCAGAAGACATGATCACAGGGGAAAGACGAATGGCGGCAACGGCCTTCCTTACTTTCGTGGCTCTTGATGAAAATAAAATACCTGTTAAAGTTCCGGAAATCGTACCGGAAACGGAAGAAGAGAAATTCTTGTTCGAATCAGGAAAAGAACGGGCGGAAAGAAGAAGAATCCGCCGCAAACAAAGTAAAATCCTGAATGGCATCATCGGACTAGAAAAACCTTGGAATATGGGAGGGGAAGCATCATGACCACAATGGTAGCGGGAATGAACGAACTCCACGAAGCGAAAAAAGACGTGGAAGCACTGAAACAGGATTACCCGGAGCTGAATGAACAGCTTGTTCACGTCACTAGCCTGACACGTCAACTGCAGCTGAAGTACGGATATATGGGGTCATTACTCCGTGACAAAGAGCTGCCGGATTACGAACCACAGTTTGTACGGGACTCGATTCTCTCACTCTATCAGGAAGAAGTGCAGAAATTAAAAGAACACCCGAATATTGTAAAGCTGAAAGACATCATGAAAAAACATAGACAAATCAGTGACTCGAAATTATTCTTATTGATCCTTGGAGCGAAGCCGGAACTGCTGCAGGGGTCGACGATCATAAAGTAATGGAGAGTAGAGCCGGAAGAGGGGAGTCTTCCGGCTATTGATTATGGATGAAACTTAAAATTTACAGCAAAAAATTTTCTTCTAAAAAAAAGGACGCTTTTAAGCGCCTTTTTTTGAAATAAAACTATTTTTTATTATCCAAATAATTTTGGATAATAAAAAAAGCGAGCAGGGTGAACAATAATAATCCCAAATCCAGATAGTGACTAATATATCCCTCTGTTGATAAAAGGAATAATGTGATTAGGATTAGCGTCGTTATAAACCTCAAAAAATTTTTTTTAACAAAGCTAAGCATTTATTATCGCCAACCTTTTATATTTTATTGGAATTTTGCATTTTTGTACTTACTAGATAAAGGTATGGAAGGATTTGGTATTTGACTGATTTGAAGCCAGTTCATATCAAATTGGATTCCACCGGGACAAAGAGCAACTACTACTCCGAGAGTAGCTAAAATTTTTGTTATTAATGGTTCTGGTACCCATATACCCCCAATAGTTACCCCAGCTCCAATAGCCCGAATTGTATACTTACTAAGATATATTCTTACTCCCCACCAGAATGTATCAACATCTGTTTTGCCATTTTTAAAAGCAGCAATACTTACCATCATTTTATCTGAATCTTTTTTTATACTCTCTTGATTAGGATCAATAATGTTTATGTTCCCATAATTATTACTTATGAAAATGTTAGTATCATCAAGGACAGACTGTAATTTTTCGTATTCTTGTTTACTTAGTTTGACCTTGGCTTCATCACTAATGATATACTCCGAATTATCTCTAAGTTTAACATATTGTTCAAATTTTACTTTTTCTTTTTCTGTAATAACGACGTCCCCTTCTATTCCAGTTAAATTAAGCTCGTTCATGTTTTCAGTTTCATTAATTTCTAGTTTTTGAGTTTCTCCATTTGATGCAGAAACACCTGGTGCAATTGCTGAAACTAGCATTACTGATGCTAATCCGGTTAAAGAAGCTTTTTTAATCATTTAAACATCCTCCATTTATCCATTTTATTTACAACAATTATAAATATTACCATATTAAATATTTAACATATTAAAAAACGACCTTAAATAATCCTTAAATATATATCTTATTCTATAAAACTTTGGTTTCCTAAGAGGCAAATTGGAATTTGCAACGTACTAAATATGTTAGTCCCAGTTCTGTAAAAGATAGAGGCTATATTTATAAAAAGTAAACTTTGTTTCAAATAGTATTCATGAGGTATCTAAAGTAAATAAAAGAAACTCGTGTAAAAAAGTGTTAGAAATCTTACCATGAAACTATTTTCCTGTTTATATTTGACGACTACTTTTCTTACCCTTGCTCCATACCGACGATCTAATTAATCATTTTCTTTTGTCGATAAACGACAGTAATAAATACAAAGTCAATATCATCTTGATTCTGTTATTATGTATAACGGAGTCTTCACCGGAGGGAGAAGGTCGCTTTTATGTTTATTAATAAAGGTTATTGTGTCGTCAATCTGGAAGAAGTGAAAAATGTAACGTTAAGGGTGCTTAAGAAATTGAGGATCATACCGGAAGAATAAAGGAAGGAGCTTACCTATAGCGGTTAAGCTCTCTTTTTGCACAAAAAAGATTGAGAAAGATTTCAATATTTGAAATAATTAGGAAAAACAGAAGAAGGGGATGAGAAAGGCATGGTCTATCTTGTAAACGGCATCTTCGACATCCTGAGTGGGGTCGGCATCGTCTTTTTAATTTTGATCTCCTTTTTGATTTTTACGGTTTTAAGAAAGGGAAAATAGGGTTCTGGAGGAGCATTATATGAAATTGAAAAAGAATTGGCTTATGATTTTTCAAATGATTGGTGTGGCAGGTTGTGTATTAGGGATTTTCCAATTTAAACTCGGATTCTTCATTGCTTTTCTCTGTACGGGCCTTTTTTTTATGCTGGATAATGCAAAGAACGTGAAAAGTCTTGGCATGGTAAGGGGGATTATCGCTTTATTCTATTCTTTTTACTCCCTGATGCTTTAGGCCATGATGAAACGATTGGTGGAAAGGCTCATATATCTTGTCTTCACGCTGTTTATCTTCATCGTGTTATGGAAGGGGACGGCATTTTTATGGGAGGAGTTCGTGCCGTGGAACTTTAAAACGGATATGGCGATGTTGTTTATTGTGACACCTATTCTTATGGGATTGTCCTTCATATTATCAAGCCTTGCTTTTCAATACACAAAAGACTCATGAGGAGGTGCATGGATGAAAGCAGACATTATTCCCTTCAGCCGGCAGTATGCCGAAGAAACCGTAGCCATGTGGCGGGAAAGTAAAGAAAGGGCCATTGGCCAAAAGGAAATACATAGCGTGGACAGTCACATTTATTTTTTAACCCATATCCTGCCGGAGGAATGTGAAATCGATTTGGCAATGCTGGATGGAAAAGTAGTCGGGATCGTCGCATATAATGATACGGAAATCAATCAGCTTTACATTCACTGTCATTATCAAGGGTTGGGAATCGGGCAGATGTTACTGGATCAAGCGAAAGCGAAGTCCAGCGGGCGTTTGACTCTTTACACTTTTGAAGTAAATCAAAACGCACAGAGGTTTTATGAAAAGAACGGATTTGCGGTGATCGGCAGGGGTCATGAGAATGAAGAAAATCTGCCGGATATTCAATATGAATGGAGGGCGAAATGAGAAAATATTTAGGTCTCTTATCAATATTCATTTTATTGGTCACGTTCTTGATCTTACAATCCCTCGTTGGAAAACAAATCGGACATCTATGGGTGTGAATCATCGCAATAGGGTATGCCGGTGCAGCCTTTGCATCTTGGTATAGTGCACCTGGTTTTTGGAGGAAGGCATCGGCCGTGATTCTGGTGGTGCTTCCAGTTGGGTTCATCCTTTTTATTGTGTTGTTTATGGTTGCGTTGATGGGGAGCGGATTCTAAAGTGACCATCATGAAGGAGGGACACATGATGAGGCATATAAATGAAAAGCGTAAGCGGATTCAAAGGTTATATCGAAAACGAAAACAGGAGGGTTCTTCCAACAAAACCTGGAACCTGATCCTGATTCTGTGTCTCATCCCGGTCTTGATCCTCCTTGTAACGAGCGCTCTGTTCGATCTGGGGGTTCATTTGCCGGAGTTTTTTGGAAGATAGGGTGTGTCGAGATGAAACAATTATGGGTTGGGTTAACATGCTTAGTGGTCAGTGCGATTTTATATGGTGGAATACGGATGCCGGAGTGAAAGGGTGAATGAGAGAAGAGGACTTCTTGGGAAGTCCTCTTTTATATTGTTCCCGGGAGCTTTCTTCTCCCGAGCCTCATGGATATCCCAATGGAAATTAGGGAGAGGAGCACGATCATCCACACGACACCCGGCCAGTTCCATTGATGATAGAAGCTTCCGCTGACGGTACCGCCGATACTTGAGCCTGCGTAGTAGGCGGATAAATAAAGTGCCGAAGCCTGTGCTTTGTCGTGGACGGCGAGGCGTCCGACCCAGCTGCTTGCAATCGAGTGGCCGGCGAAAAAACCGTACGTGAAGACGGAAATCCCGATAATTTTTATCAAAAGGTTTGGATGCAAGGTTGTCACGACGCCTGCTAGCATGATGACCAGGGATAAAGGCAGGATTCTCTTTTTTCCATACTGATCCGCCAGCATCCCCATCCAGGTCGAGCTGAACGTGCCGACGATATAGACGATGAAGATGAAACCGACGACGGTCTGGCTGAGGGAGTAGGGCGGTGCGATCAGCTCGAATCCGATGTAATTGTAGAGGGAGACGAATCCGCCCATCAACAGAAATCCGATTGTGAAGAGAAACGTGAGCCCAGGTACCTTGAACTGACTGAACAGGGAACCTGCCAATGATTTCAGTTTGAAGGTCTGGGGTTTGAAATGCTTGGATGTGGGAAGCAGGGTCATGAAAATAATGCTCGAAAGCAGGCTGATGATCCCCACTCCCATCAGTGCGAAGTGCCAGCTGAAATAATCGGTGAGGACACCGCTGATGATTCGTCCCGACATTCCGCCGATGGAGTTTCCGCTGATGTATAGTCCCATCGCCATCCCGAGACTCTTCGCTTCAATTTCCTCTCCTAAATATGCCATAGCAACAGCTGGTAGTCCTGCAAGCGTGATCCCCTGTAGAATGCGTCCGGCTACAAGCGTGTGAAACCCCGTGGCGAATCCCGTACAGATGGCAAGGATCGAAGACGCTAGTAAAGAGAAGGTCATCACGGATTTCCGTCCGTACACATCCGATAGCGATCCCGCAATTAATAAACTGATGGCGAGGGCGATGGTGGTGGAAGACTGGCTAAGACTAGAAATTGCAGGTGAAACATCGAACTCACGAGCAATTTCCGGAAGCAGAGGCTGCGTCCCCCACAGAATGGCAAAAGTGCTGAACCCGCCAGCAAACAAAGCGAGATTTGTATTCTTAAAGGCTGATGTTCCCCGCTTGATGTATTCCATAAAGCAAGTCTCCTTTAATCGATTCTTGTACCCCCATCATACACCTCCCCGGAAAGCACTTCTATTCAGTTGCTTGTTGAGTGTAAATTAAATTACATATATGTTAAAAGAACCCAAATCTGTTTATTATTAAAATCACGAGGTATATAACCAATGTACAATCGTACAACACCATTTTACTAAACTTAAGGAGGATTTTATTTATGTCTAACAGTAACAATAACGGAAACAAAATGAGTTACGAAGAAGCTGGCCGCAAAGGCGGAGAACAAACAGCGAAAAATCACGACAAAGAATTCTACCAAGAGATCGGTGAAAAAGGTGGAGAAGCAACTTCAGAGAATCATAACAAGAAATTCTATCAGGAAATCGGGGCGAAAGGCGGACAATCCAGTAATTCTGGCGGATCGAATAACTCAAACAATTAAATCTAGCAGCCGGATCGTTTCGGGAATAAATGTAGACCTGTCAGGGATTGATGACAGGTCTTTTGTTTGTTTTTATATATCATTTCAAAAAAAAACGCTTGGAAATAATCTCCATTAAGTGTAAAATTACACTAATGAACTGTGCGTCAAACGTACAAATGGATTGGAATGGGGGAGTCCAATGAAGAAGATTCTATTTTCCTTTATGTGTGTACTGCTTATGAATCTATGTATATTTGTTTTCACTGACATCCTTAGCAATACTTTGTCGTGGAAAACGATTCTTATTGCTGCTGTTGGATCAGTGCTGCTGAATGGGCTATTCGTTTCGATCTGGTATCCTCAAGGAAATTTTTATAAAAGGGGACTGTACCCGATGGTATTTTATCAGGTCTTCTTTCTGCTCGTGATCGGAATCGTGGTCATCGCATCCTCCGACAAACAGTATATAGTGGATGCTTGGGATGGACTGTCTCCTTATGCGATGTTAGTGCTTGTTTCAATGATTCATGGATTAGTGATGTTGGTGATGGTGAAGTGGAATAGGAAATTCGTGTAATTTTAATTGAGGATAATCACAATATATGGTAAAGTTATAATGTGAAAATGTTCACAATCTCATTGGGAGGTTGCTTCCATGAATAAAATCAAACCGGCACTTTACACAAGTCTGATTCTCTCTACATTCATGATGATCATAAGTATTACGGACGGCGGGCTCTGGATTTTTCCAATTGTCCTGATCTATTCCCTGGCAGGAAACATGGCATATGGTATTCCCGTATCTCTTCTTTCTGATTGGTTGACGAAAAGGATGTCGAAGGGGCGGATGTTGGCTGCTGGCTTTATCCACGCGTTCTTTGGGGGCGTTACATATTTTGTCATCGACGGGTTTGCCTGGTTTGCGGTCATCTGTGCGGTGATCTTTTTCTTCATTGATGAATGGTTGAAAAGGAAGGATTCGTCGGGGGTTGATCGTGACAACAAGCGATTTTATCTGCAATTATTGAGTGTTATTTTCTTATTGGCAGTCGTGATTGTGGCTGTGAATTGGATACCTGGTATGGATAGGGAAGAGGGAATCAAGTCTCAGTATCTGATCCCCGAAGGTTTTGAGGGGACGGTTGTCATCCTCTATGGGATAGAGAATCGTCCTGCCCTTGAAGAGGTGGGAGATTTCTCCGTGGTCCCTGTAGAAATCGAGAGTTTACCCACGCTCATGCGTACGGATATTGAACGGTACGGGCTTTATCAAACATCTACTCAGAACCAAATTCTTCAAATCAGTCAAAATCAATATTACTATGTGGATGAAGAAGGAAATCGAACGCTTCTTGAAGATGACTGCATTTACCATAGCGGGGGTGGAGCAGTGACTAGTTCCGATGGAGAAGAGAGAGTATTTGATGAATTCCAGGTGACGAATTCTGCATGTGGTGAAGAATTTTCCTCACACGGGTATGAAAGATACTCTGCACAGGGACGAGAAATCGGTAAATACTTAGATGAGTATGGAAGCTTGACTGAATAAGTCAGGCTTCTTTTTTATGGGGATTGAGATTAATAGGGTGATTTGAAATAATTGGTAGGAACGAAGTTTAGGAGGTTATCATGGACAATCAATCGTTTAGAGACGTTCTAGATGCATTTTTACAAGCTTGGGAGAAATCGTCACTCACAGAATTGGAGAGATATATTTCTACTGAATATGAAGCGCGGGAAGTCAGGGATGGAGAAATGGAGGCATTCGGATACGCGGAATCAATCGAAGGCTGGAGGCAGGGATTTGATTTCGTGAAAGGGAAGGGTGCAGCATGGGAGATCCGGGAAGTGGCGGTCATACCCATGAAAGAAGATGAGGTCATGGCTGTCTTGTTTGCCACCATCGTACTCGATAGTAAACCGATGGAAACCGGCAACCTATTCTTCGATACCTTCAAGAATGAAGATTACAATTGGAAGCTAGTCAGAAGTTACATCGAGACGGGAGTTGAGAGAGGACTTGCTAGAGGGACGGACCTCAAATTGGGCTTGTGAGAGTTCGTTTGCTTGGAGATTGGAGGTCCGTCCCTCTTAATAGGGTAATTCGCCGATAAATTTGAAATATCGCCGATAAAATGAAAATTTCGCCGTTATATTGTGGATTTCGCCGATAAAATCCGAATTTCGCTGATAAATGGATGTGCAGGTGGTTGATGGACCTTCAAGGGCTGGAAGATTCCAGTATTTCGGTTACTAAGTTATCGTTTTTTAACATAAAGAGGCATTTTTACTGATGAAAACGGTAAAAAGTGGTGAGTGATGTCCTAAGTACAGGGAGATCTATTACGATTTATAGAAAAAATCATCAACTGAAGGCTGAAGCACACTCCGGCTTTTTTTATTTGAGTTATAAGACAGGGTTTGGAATAATGAATAGTGAGAAAACTCGAAAAAACGGAGGTCCCATATGAAAACAGTCATCGCCTACAGTGGTGGAAAAGATTCCACCCTGGCATTATATAAAATTCAGCAAAATCCCGATTATGAGGTGGATTCACTTCTTGTCACACTCACGGAAGGCTTCGACCGTGTATCGATTCACGGTGTCCGCTATGAAATGTTAAAGCAGCAGTCGAAGGCCCTTGGCATTCCGCTCAGGGAAGTATGGATTCCGCAAGATTGCCCGAATGAGGTGTACCAGGAACGGATGGGAAAGGCGGTCTCCGGCATGCTTGATGACGGAATCACTCATATGATCTTCGGGGATATTCATCTCGAGGATGTGAAGGCGTATCGGCAAGAGATGCTTGAAGGAACGGGGATTACACCGGTCTTTCCTATTTGGGGTCGACCTGTCCAAGAACTGGGACGTGAATTTATCGAACTTGGGTTCAAAACCGTTCTTACCTGCGTCGATCTGGAGCAGCTGGATCGATCCTTCGCGGGAAGAGTATATGATGAGGATTTTCTAACAGATTATCCTGAAAGCTGCGATGTTTGCGGAGAAAATGGCGAATTTCACACGTTTGTGTTTGACGGACCGAATTTTGAATGTCCGATTCCGTACGAGCTGGGAGAGGAGCGGGTGACGCCGGATTATCTGACAAATAAAGATCGGTTTTTATATAGGGATGTTGTGCCGATTAAGTGATCAAACTCTATACGAATGATTGAATGTAAAAACGGCCAAAGGAAATTTGGCCGTTTTCCTTCTACTGGAGACTTTGAGTCTCAATAATATCAACGCGAACCTTTGGTTTAAAGACCACTTGTTGGTAATCTTGTTTCCACGTGTCAGGATTCCAGGATTCATAATTGTTTGTAGAGAGATATTTTGCGACACCTAAAGCGTCACTATTGGCTTTTAGTAATAAGTCGGTTAGTTCTTTCGTATTTTTGGTCAGTTCTTTTGAGGCAATGGTATTGAGGGTGTTGATTGATTTATTGGTTTTGTTTTCATAGTAACTTACGATCCTGGCTTTAAAGTCAGTGGTAATCGTGCAGATCACTGTTTCACCATCTTTTGTTACTTCTATATTTGTCTTGGCTTTTTCAATGGCAATGACTAATGGCTGGCTTAACCTATCTGATTCGATGCTTAGCTTCGTTCCTCTCTTAATATCATTTCGTAATAGTAAGAGCAGCGAGGTCTGACCGGTGGAGAGGGTGTGCCCGCTGAATTGGTCTCCATTGAATAAAGCAGAACCCGCAAGCTTCAGGTTGTCCCCCTTATCTTTTTTAATATAAGGAATGATGATATCCTTTGTGTCGTCTGATATTTCATTCCAAGCTGTAAACACCGTATGTTCAGGAATATAGCCATCCTTGACACCACCGGTCAACAGGTTATCAATCTGAAATACGATAGGGCTATCTTGAATATCCAAAGAGAGAATATCGCTCCCCAATCCCTCACTTATCAGAATTCGAGAGGAAATATACGCATGGGTGGAGCGAATAATCGGTTCAACTATGGGAGTCAGTCCTTTTGTCTTGGCCAGATCTTCCCCCATAATCAGAATAAACGCTTTCCCCACGTCCAAATTGCCGGATACTTTATTTTGAAAATCCGTTTCGATTTCCGATACGGTTTTACTTTCAGATATGTAAAATTCATCCTTCACGTCGAGGTTCCCTGCACCAGAACTGCGAACATTAATCGCCCTTACTGTTCCGAGGATGTCATCGGACTCTTCTGCTACGTCAAAGCTAGCGCCGTTCACAAGACGATTGTCTTTTAACTGATTTTGGTCCCAGCACCCTGACAGTAAGAACATCGCAATGAACAAAATGGGAATCTTTTTCAAGAGGATACCTCCTTTCCGTGCTTTTTAAATAGGAATGAAAGTAATAGCAACAGGCCTGGAATGGTGAATACGACACCATAGCTTAAGTATTCTAAGGTAAGTGAATACAGCTTTTGGGAAGCTGGATCTTTTTTTGCAATGGTAAATAGAACGAAAACTAATGCGCTATTCATAATGACCAGGTGTTGAGGTTTCCCTTTATAGAATGTGAGACTTTTACCGCCTAAATGTATAAAGATGACGATCGATACTGCCAGGGGCACAATCCAGATGGATACAAAGAGCATGTCAAGACGGTCAATCATTTGAAAATGGAGTGGACGCAAAAAATAGATAACCGGGTATTTGATTTTATCCAAGGCCGATTCGCTGAAAATCAATATACAGAGCATCACAAAATAGGAGGTCAACCCTGTTACGAAGACATTGGCCCATGTGACCACTTTTAAAAACGTGGTTCCCTTCTTGGAGGCAAGTGGATATAAAAACAGGATGATTTCAAATCCTAATACGGATAGCAGACAATCTTTACCTCCGAGAATAATGTTCTTCATGCCACTGCTCCCCAGAGGAAGAATATGATGGAGGTCCATAGGCAAAGAAAACGAAAAAAAGGAGAACCCGAATTTAGCTACAATGAGAAGGGATATGAGCACAAAGAACCTGGCGATGATCCGGATGTCACTAATGGCTAAATAGGTACAAGTCAGCATCATGACAAGCCCGAGGACCCAATAAGGAGTGTCCAATAACAGATGTTCTTTGATGATGGTTGAATACTGTAATAAGACAAATGCCGCGGCCAGAATAAAATAAACATAGATAATGATATTGACAAAAGTCCCCGTCATTTTTCCAAGTAAAAATGTGTTGATTTCGGGGTAGGTCAATTGGGGAAACCGCCTTAATAACAGCCAAATGATGACTAGAAACAACTGGATCACCAATCCTGCCAAAAGGACTGACATCCAGCCGTCTCCTTTACTGGTCGCTTGCAACACATTTGGCAATGTCAGAATGCCGAACCCGACTTGGGTTTGAACCATAAGAAAGAAAATTTGCACGTTCGTTAGGGATTCTGTCTTTGACATGGGCAATTCCACACTTTCCTTATCTAAATTTCCTATGTTTGTTTTAAGGAATGATTTTTCTTCTTGGTTTTGATGATGGAATCTTTCAGTCCCCTTAAATGTAATGGTGCAACTGGCTGCAGGTAAGGCTTTCCGAACGACTCCAATCGGCATAAATGGATCAATACGACGGTAAGGGCGAGAACAATTCCTAAGAAACCAAACGTATTGGCGGCTAGCATGATCGGAAAAGCCATAATTCTGGCACCTGTTCCCATTTCATTGACAGGTGCTACGAAAGAGGCAATGGCCGTAAGTGCGATGACGACAATCATCGTGTTGGAAACAAAACCGGCTTCTACGATGGCCGTTCCGATGACTAACCCGCCGACGATCCCAATTGTTTGGGCGATAGGCGAAGGAAGACGAATGGCGGCTTCCTTCAACAGCTCGAGGACAAGCTGCATCGCCATGGCTTCAAACAATGGTGGAAGCGGCACGTAGGCAATTTGAATCCTGATCGCATATAAAATCCAAAGAGGAAGAACTTCTGAATGAAAAGATACGACCGCAATATAGATGGCAGGTAAACAAAGTGCTACTAAAAAGCTGAAAATCCGGATCAGTCTGAAGAAAGATCCAATCAGCCACCTGCTATTATAATCATCAGGTGATTGATAAAAACTGAAAAAGTCGATCGGGGAGATGAGGACGTTAGGATTTCCATCGACTATGATTATGGATTTCCCTTCTAATAAATAGGAGGATGCACGATCAGGCCTTTCTGTTGTCAGTAGTTGTGGGAAAAGGGAATAACGATTATCCTCGATTAATTCTTCTAGCTCCCCGGTTGATTGGATTTCTCCTACATCTATGCTGTCCATTCTTTGAAATAAGACGTTTAAAGGATCATGCTCCACCAATTCCTCAATATACACAATCGATGCTTTTGTATTGGTTTTAGATCCGAGAGTGTAACTTTTTATTTGGAAGCTGGGATCTTTCACTCTTTTTCTGAGCAAGAAGATATTCTTGTTCATATTTTCTGTAAATCCATCATGGGCCCCTGTGATGGTATGCTCGTTTTGAGGCTCTTGGATGGCTCTTTCATTATCTGCACCAACAGGTATCAAAAGAGCGGTAGGGTCATCTTCTGCAACGAGAGCACAGCTTCCTTGGAGTAGACTTTTCACTGTGGATTCTAAATCGCTTGTCCTGCTATATTCTGCGCTATTAATGACCGTTTCCGGGATTGTTTCTGCCTGGGAGTTCAGGAGCGGCTCGATAATATTTCGTTCTATTAAGTTTTTATCCACTAAAGAATCAATATAAATGAGTTGGCAAGGGGTATTCAGAAAGGTTAAATCCCTGATCTTAAAATCTTCAGCCTCATAGACGGCGGCTTTTATTGCTTCGATATTTTCTTTCATGATCGTTGATAGTTTGTCTGAAGAACTCATTCATGGCTCACCCGCCGTTCAGTTAGTGTTTCTTTTATGGTTGCCTGAAATGGTGTTTTTATGTTCGATAGTTGGAAAAGGCAGAGGGGTAAATGCGATCGTAATAGGACAATTTTTTATCAGAATATAATGGAAACGTGTAATATGGGAGGTGTAGGTTTCAATAAGACAATTGATTTACATATCCGGAAATGAATGATAGAAGTTGATTACACAACCTACTAGGAGGGAATCACATGAAATTACATCACATCACGATTAAAGGGGACGGACCTTTAAACGAAGACGCGTTGATTATGAATGAGAAGCTATCATTATTCGGAGTCGCAGACGGTGTATCTTCTTTAGTGCCGTTCATTTTAGAAGAGAACCTGACGGGTGGGTATATGGCTTCCCACATGGTAAAAGAACATATGGAGTCCAGTGATTTGGATAATCAGTCATTGCTTCAAATTTTAACGAAGAGTAATGAATGTTTACATAACAAAATGAGGGAATATGGAATCGAGCTCAAGAATAAAGATGATCTTTGGGGGACCGCCGTTGCTGTGGTTCGGTTAGTGGAGAACGGGATCGAGTTCATCCAAACAGGGGACTGCATGATCCTCGCCGTGTATGAGAGCGGAGAGGTCCGTCCCTTAACAAGACTTCAGGTCGAGCACTTGGAAGAGTATGCAATTGAAATATGGAGGGAGTGCATCCGAAGGGGATTCAGGACCAGGGATGACATCATACCTCACGTGAAAGAACAGTTAATCGCCAACCGAAAGAAGAGTAATACGGTAGAAGGGTATGGTGTTTTGAATGGGGAAGAGGAAGCTGTGGACTATTTCGAATACGGAAAGATCAATAAGGTGGGCGTTACCCATCTAATCCTGATGACGGACGGACTGTTCCTGCCGGCGGAATCAATTCCAGAAGGAGAATCCTACTGGGAACACACAGCCGAAAGCGTCCTCCAAAAAGGAATCAAGCAATATGCCCAAGACCTCATCAACCTAGAAGAAACAGACCCCCAATGCATCACCTACCCACGATTCAAAAAAAGCGACGACAAAGCCGGCATCGTGCTGGAGTTTGATAGAGGGACGGACCTATGAAGTAAGGTTTGGAACAATGGATAGGGTGTATAGAGAGGGACGGACCTCCACACAGGCTTGAGTGTATGAGTATTTGATGCGAATGGAGGTCCGTACCTCAATGTGTCACAAAATATACACGCAGGGGTATATTGATTTCCAGAAAAAGAGTCATATAATAAAAGTGTAAGGAATACTTATTGGATGATTTGTGAAACACTTAACAAACTTTATTCGGAAAGAGGGAAAGGGTCATGAAGAAGAAAATCGTGATTGTGGGTGGAGTTGCCGGGGGAGCCACTGCAGCAGCAAGGCTTCGCCGTTTAAGTGAGGAAAATGAGATCATCATGGTGGAAAAAGGAGAATACATTTCTTTCGCTAATTGCGGGCTACCGTATTATATCGGGGAGGTCATTACGAACAGAGAGGCACTATTGGTTCAAACTGTGGAGGGGATGTCCAAGAAGTTCAATTTGGATATTCGAAACCTTAGTGAGGTAGTGGAGATCCACCGTGACCGTAAGACCGTTTCAATTAAGAAAGTGGAAACGGGAGAGATGTATGAAGAAAGCTACGATAAACTAATCCTCTCTCCCGGTGCGCGTCCAATTGTTCCACCACTAGAAGGTCTAGAGGAAGCAAAAAATGTCTTCACTCTACGCAACGTCCCTGATACAGACCGAATCAAAGCATGGGTCGATGAAACGAAACCGGAAGAAGCGGTGATCATCGGCGGAGGATTCATCGGCCTTGAAATGGCTGAAAACCTGCATCATCGGGGAGTCAACGTGACGGTGGTGGAGCTAGGGAACCAGGTGATGGCACCGATTGATTATGAAATGGCAGCGATTGTCCACCGTGAACTGAAGAATGCCGATGTGGATTTGTACTTAAATGATGGAGTGAAAGCCTTTAAAGATAACGGACGTACCATCGTCCTTCAAAGCGGAAAGGAATTACACAGTGACCTGACCATTCTGTCCATCGGGGTCAGACCTGAAAATGAACTTGCCGGGAAAGCGGGACTTACACTTGGTGAACGCGGAGGGATTGTGGTTAATTCCCATCTTCAAACCGATGACCCTGACATCTACGCTATCGGGGATGCGATTGAAGTGAAGGATTATGTACAGGGAGTTCCTGCGATGATACCGCTTGCTTGGCCGGCGAATCGTCAGGGTAGACTAGCTGCAGATCATATCAATGGAAAAGCTGCAGAGTATAAAGGCAGTCTCGGAACATCCGTTGCTAAAGTCTTCGATTTGACCGTGGCGGCAACAGGTAATAATGAAAAAGTGTTGAATCGCCTTGGAATAGAATATGAAGCGGTGCACATTCATCCAAACTCCAATGCAACGTACTATCCAGGAGGAAGTCAGCTTTCTCTAAAATTACTATTCCATCCTGAAACAGGTGAGATATTCGGTGCCCAGGCCGTCGGATACAAGGGAGTGGAGAAACGGATCGACGTCATCGCAACCGCCATCAAAGGGAAGTTGAAGGTATGGGACTTGGCCGATCTTGAGCTTGCCTATGCCCCTCCTTATTCATCTGCCAAAGACCCAGTCAACATGGCAGGGTATGTAGCAGGAAATGTTGTCGATGGTGAACTGAGCGTTGTGCATCATCACGAGATTGATGACATCGTTAAAAAAGGCGGGTATCTCCTGGACGTGAGGGAGCCGGAAGAAAGAGAGTGTGGCTTCATCATGGGATCTGTTAATATTCCACTCGGACAGCTGCGGGACAGGTTGGATGAACTCCCTGAACAGCAGCACATCTACATCAACTGCCAAGTAGGATTAAGAGGATATCTTGCAACCAAAATCCTCACCAACAACGGTTTCCAAGTCAGCAATCTGAGCGGCGGCTACAAAACATATGTATTGGGAAAATAAAATCGGAGGGACGGACCTTCTGTTTCGGTGAAACAGAGGTCCGTCCCTCAATTATTTTAGAAACTAATGGATTGTGGATATGTTAAAATTTACTAGAATGCAGTTGGCATTTTGATTTTTATAGATGATTCATAAAGAGGGATGAGAGATGGAAACCATTAAAGAACTTCAAACTCGGAGTGAAATAATTCAAGCCTACCCGGTTATGCATGAGTTACGTACTGATTTGTCGGAAGAAACGTATCTGGCATTGTTCGGGGAGATGGGGAAAGAGGGGTATCGTTTATTCGCTTTGTATGTGGATGAAGAGATCGTTTCCCTCACCGGCATCGGGGAGCGTGTCAATTTTTACAACAAACATCATATTTACATTTATGATTTGATTACGTCACCCAACCACCGTTCCAAGGGATATGGAAAGCTGTTATTAGAGTATGTACATCGATTGGCAGGTGAACTCGGGGTAGAGTATGTGGCCCTGGAGTCTGGACTTGCAAGAAGAGATGCCCACAGATTTTATGAAGAAAAACTGGGATATGAGAAATGGTGTTATTCGTTTCGTAAGAAGTTGTCCTGAATACAAGAAGGTCCGTCCCTTGTTTCAAGGGACGGACCTCTAATATCCAACATCATATGTCCAGTTAGTTCCGAATCAGATAGTCAAACGCGCCAAGTGCAGCGGTTGCTCCTGATCCCATGGAGATGATGATTTGGTTGTAGGCACTGTCTGTACAGTCTCCTGCGGCGAATACGCCAGGGACGTTGGTGGCACCGTGTTTGTCCACGATGATTTCACCGAATTTCGTGCGTTCTACAAGATCGCCGAGCCAGTCTGTGTTAGGAACAAGACCGATTTGGACGAATACGCCTTGCAGTTCGACGTGTTTCTCTTCACGAGTATCACGCTCGGTGTAGGTAATGCCGTTCACCTTATCCGTACCCGTGATCTCCTGCGTTTGAGCGTTCGTGATCACTGTCACGTTCGGCAAGCTGTAAAGACGTTTTTGCAGCACGTCGTCGGCTTTCAGTTCTGAGTTGAACTCAAGGACCGTTACGTGCTTGACGATTCCTGCAAGGTCGATGGCTGCTTCGACACCGGAGTTTCCTCCGCCGATGACAGCGACATCTTTCCCTTCGAACAGAGGTCCGTCACAGTGAGGGCAGTATGCCACTCCTTTGTTTTTGAACTTCTCTTCACCAGGAACGCCGATGTTGCGCCAGCGTGCACCTGTTGAGATGATCAAACTTTTACTCTTCAGGACAGCACCGTTTTCAAGCTCAAGCTCCACAAGGTCTTTTTTCTCGAGGCGGCTTGCACGCTGAAGATTCATGACATCAATGCCATAGTCCTTCACATGCTCTTCAAGACTCGCCACAAGTTTAGGACCTTCCGTCTGCTTCACGCTGATGAAGTTCTCGATGCTCATCGTGTCAAGGACCTGACCACCGAAGCGTTCTGCGACGATTCCTGTACGGATTCCTTTACGTGCAGCATAAATAGCCGCACTGGCACCAGCAGGACCGCCACCTACGACAAGGACGTCATATGGGTCTTTATCCGATAGCTCATCGGCACTTGGA
Source organism: Rossellomorea sp. NPDC077527 (assembly GCF_044542955.1). Lineage (NCBI taxonomy): Bacteria > Bacillati > Bacillota > Bacilli > Caryophanales > Bacillaceae > Rossellomorea > Rossellomorea sp. NPDC077527. The sequence continues at coordinate 465,381 of NZ_JBITVL010000001.1, forward strand.
CCTTCTACAATTTTAGATAAAATTTCTTCTAAGCTCGTGCGCCCACCGTTAAAGAATTCCGCATTCAGGTAGACAGCAGGGACTGCCATAACGTTCTTGCGTTCCACTTCTTCCTTGAAGGCAGCTCCGTCAATCATCGTGTGCGTGATGTTCGGGTTCAGGACACTCATGATGTTCAGTGCCTGCACGACATCAGGGCAGTTATGACAGCTTAGGCTGACATACGTCTCGAAGTGGTGTTCGCCTTTGACACTCTTGATCTGGTCAATGACGCTTTGATCCACTTTCGGTGCTCTGCCGCTCACTTGAAGAAGGGCTAGAACCAAGGATGTGAATTCATGCCCAAGAGGGATCCCGGCAAAAATGATGCCGGTTTCCTCACCAGGACGATTCACGCTGAAGCTAGGTGTTCTTGTCAGTTCAGTGTGTTCAACACTGATGCGTGATGACATGGAAGATAGCTCATCAACAAGAGCCACCATATCCTTTGAAATGTCATCTTCTCCTGCGCTGACTTTCAGGACGATGTCGCCTTCCATCATCTGCAGGTACTGTTCTAATTGTGCTTTAATATCTGCTTCGAGCATGCGTAGCACTCCTTATAATTTACCAACTAGATCAAGGCTTGGCTTAAGAGTTTCAGAACCTTCCTGCCATTTAGCCGGGCAAACTTCGCCTGGGTTGTTACGTACATATTGTGCAGCCTTGATTTTGCTTACTAAGATGTCTGCGTCACGGCCGATTCCGCCAGCGTTGATTTCAACTGCTTGGATGACACCATCTGGATCGATGATGAATGTTCCGCGGTCAGCAAGACCATCTTCTTCATTAAGTACATCGAAACCGCGAGTGATGCGTTGAGACGGATCACCGATCATTGCGTATTTGATTTTACCGATTTTTTCAGAGCTGTCGTGCCAGCCTTTATGTGTAAAGTGCGTGTCCGTAGAAACAGAATATACCTCTACGCCAAGCTCTTTAAGTGTTTCGTAGTTATTTTGAAGGTCTTCAAGTTCTGTCGGGCATACAAATGTGAAGTCTGCAGGGTAGAAGCAGAAAATGCTCCATTGACCTTTTAGGCTTTCGTCTGTAACAGTGATGAACTCACCATCTTTGAATGCTTCTGCTTTAAATGGTACGACTTGTGAACCGATTAATGACATAGTGTAAATTCCTCCTAAGTAGTGGTGTTTGATTGAGAATCATTAACAGATTGTAATAATTCTAATTCGATATTCATTATTATATATTTACGTTTTTTTGTCAAGGGAAAAGCTTCTATATTTAGAAAAGGGGGATTTTCATGTTCAAAAACGCAATGATAATAGTATTCCTGCTCGCTTTGTTTCCTATGCAGGTCAATGCTGCTACATCAAAGGTTATAGTAGAGGGAAGTGCGGGTGGTTTCCATTATAAAATGATCAAGGAAGACCGTACGATATTTTGGGAAATTGGTTCTGAGAAACATGAGAAGACGTTCAAGCAAAACAGTGAGAATAAAGGATATGTGGAGAGTTTTCGGGAAGCTGTGAGTGAAGCAGAAGTTCACCGTTTTACTCTGGTGGCATCGGCTGGGTATTTTGTTTTTGTCGGGATTATAGCATGGATACTTTATAAAAAAAGAAGGAATATCTTTTGGAAATTGAGATTGTTCATTGCCTTTCTGGCTTGTGGTGCGGTTTATTTTGCGGTTACGAATTATATCGAAATGCAGGCAGCGCTTCAGGATGCAGGATATTATTATGGAGTGCTGCTGGTGGAGTAAAGTCAGACATACTGATTGAGGAATAAGAAGATCTCCTTTTCACTATGATGAAGAGTGGGTTTATTGATTATTTTTAGAAAATTTTAAAAAGTAGGTTGCAAAATGACACTGGTGTCGATATAATGAGATTAACAAAACGACACTAATGTCATTTTAAAAGGGGAGATTCAAATGGAGAACTCTTTACGAAAAAACAAATCGTTCATCACACTGATGACGGCACAGGCCATTTCGGGTCTTGGGGATTGGTTGAGTATTGTGGCGATCATTACGCTGGTCGGGTTAAAATGGGAAGCAACACCGATGCAGATGTCATTGATCATTTTGAGTCTGGCATTGCCGATGGCTCTCCTTGGACCGGTCACGGGTACAATTGCTGACCGGATGGAACGGAAGACGCTGATGGTGTTTTCCGATGTGGTGAGGGGTGTATTGATTCTGCTCCTGACCCTGGCGACGAATGTGTGGATGGTATATGGATGCTTGTTTCTGACGGGGATGTTCTCCTCGGTCTTCATTCCAGCGAAGAATGGGAAGTTGAAGGAACTGGTGGCCAACGAGAACATCAAAGGGGCCATGTCGCTTTCATCTACAATCGATTCAGGCACTAAGGTCATCGGTCCACTTGTGAGCGGGATCCTCGTATCACTGATCGGCACATACAACGTCTTTTATCTGGATTCCGCCACCTTCTTCCTATCGGCAATCCTCATCTTCCTGTTGCCGAAAGCCGTCAAGGAAGTGGAAGTAGAAGTAGAAGTCGAGAAGAGGGACGGACCTTCCTTCAAAGAAGAAGTCAAAGTCGGATTTTCGTTCATTAAGAAAAGCAGCTTCTTATTATATGGATTGTTTTTGCTGGGGGTCAGTTTATTGATTCTGCAGTTATCGGATTCACAGTTCATTGTTTTGCTTCGTCAATTGACGGACGTTTCACCTAATCTCCTCGGGTATTTGGTGTCGAGTGCAGGTGTCGGGATGCTGCTAACAGGAATTTATCTTTCAAGGAAAACCGAGTACAATGCTTTTGTCTTGATGTGTATCGGAGTGCTTGGGATCGGTCTTGGATTTGGATTGATGGGGGTTCTGACGTATTTTGACCTGAGTTTGTCGATGCTCTGGGTGCCCGCTCTTGGTCTAATGGCAGGAGCATCTGCCGGCTTCGTCTTCATCCCGTTTCAGGCAGCGACCCAGGAGAAAACGCCCGTTCACATGACGGGTAGGGTATTCGGCGTCGTCAACAGCACGACGACAACGGCGACGATCATAGGTCCGCTGGCCGGGGGAGCCCTTGCCACGTTGATCGGCATTATCCCGTCCTTTATCGTGACCGGGTCATTGTTGATCGTATTATTCTTCATATCTATCGCAGTTAAAAATAAAGTAGAGGAGGAGCCAGATGTCACCGAAAGTCAGTCAGGAACACAAGGAGCAGCGCCGCTCTAACTTATTGCAGGCCGCCCGTGACGTTTTCATCGAGCATGGATATGAAAACACCACGATGAAGCACGTCATGGAGAAGGCAGGTGTCAGCAGGGGCGGATTGTATCAATACTTTGAAAATAAAGAGGATCTCTTTGAAGCCTTGATCGAAGCAGAGCAGGTGGAGGTCATCGAGGGAAGCGTCCAGGCGATGCTGAAACAGCAAGGGAGTTATTGGGACGTTCTGCTTATGAGCTTTCTCGGGGAAAGTAAGAAGGCAACGAATGAGATGGATGCCCTCGCCCCTTCCAAGCTTGAATACTTCATCACGGGACGGAATGATGAGAGGAAGAAGGAACACGCGAGGAAACGATTTGCTCAGGCGTATCAGATGACTGTCAACATCATCGAAGAAGGTGTTAAAGCGGGGGAGTTCTCTCCTAGGTTTGATCCAGAGGTGATGGCAAAGGCTATCATCTCCCATATAGATGGGATGGCAATGGATCATGCCATTCTGGATTCTGAGACGATTCAGCTGAAAGAGCAGACGGAGTTGTTAATAGGATATTTGAAGTGGGGATTGGGTGTAGTGGAGTAGGATGGGGACAGATGAAATATTGGATGTTTCGCTGATATAATTGAGATTTCGCTGATATAATTCGGGTTTCGTAGATATAATTGAGATATCGCCGATAAAATCCGGAAATCGCCGTTAAAATTGAGATATCGCCGATAAAATCCGGAAATCGCCGTTAAAATTGAGATATCGCTGATAAAATCCGGAAATCGCCGTTAAAATTGAGATATCGCCGTTAAAATTGAGATATCGCCGATAAAATCCAGATATCGCCGTTAAATTTAAAATATCGCCGATATCCAAAATATCGCCGATAAACCCTTCATCATGAAGTCCCACCAACGTACTAAGGGGACAGGTACCACGGACCAATCCGGTCCACGGTGCCTGTCCCCTTGGCTTTTTTTATCCTGAACGCTGTTCTCCCTTCCCCTTTCTCGTTTTCCAAAACACGACCACCCCCAATAGAAACGGCAGGACGAATTGAATCGGAATATGAAGATAATATGGGACAAGCTTCAAACCAACATATAAATGCTCGGCAATGTCTCGGCTTCGATGGAGGGACAGGAGATACACGGCCGCCATTAAGAGGAAGACGTGCCAATTCTTCTGTTTCATTTTGAACAGCTGGGTGAGGACGACTCGTGCAGCATACATGAAGACGGAGACTTTTATGAAACCTCCTCCGATTAACAGGAGGTAGGTGAAGATTTCCATATGCTCGATGATCCCTAAGTATGTGACCAATTCCATCGCTTTTACAAAAGGGAAGTAATAGGTGTTGGCGAAGGGAGCATGCAGGATCCCGATGACCAGTTCCATAGTGATCATAATGATCACGCCGGCAGTGACGATTGGAATCCAAACGACTTTTTGCAGCTTTTCTTTTTGGGCAGTGAATGGAAGCAACACGAGAAATACGACCAGTTCTCCGTATGGAAAAGTCAGTCCTGTCGGGAAAATCATGGTCCTGATTGGTTTCCAACCATGTGAGAAAAGAGGGAGCAGGTACCGTGCCTGAAATTCTTCCGAGAAGAAACCGAGCAGCCACAATATGACCAGGATCAAAAAGGAAAAGAAGGTCATGATCACTGCGCTTCTCGCAATCGCCTCGATCCCAAGCATCACACTATAGCCGACAATGAGCAAAAAAGGAACAGAAGCAATCCAGTTTGGGGCATCGGGATAAAGAATCTGAGTAGTGAAAAAGGCAAAGTCATTCATGACCCTGGCTGCTATGTAAAGAAAGTAAAAACTAAAAATGAAAGCAATGATCTTGGCCAAAAAGGAACCGAACCCCATTTGCAATAGGGGCACAAATTCCTTCCATGAGCTTTTCTTTACGATAAGAAGATAGAAGTAGAATAAGATGATCCCAAATCCAATTTCCATCGCAACGGCCCAAATGCTGTCTTCCATGGCGGTGAAGTTCAGGCCGACCACAATGGTACTTCCAGTAAGAAAAAGAAGCATCATGGAACATACTTCAAGCGTGGACATAGATACCTTATTCATGTTTTCCTCCTCCTTTTGTATTATTGTTTAATATGGCCGAATCGAATGAATTCGACATTGACACTGGTGTCCACACTTACATTCGATAGAAAATCTTGCTCGTTCCGCTTTTTTGCCCAAATCTTCGGCTCCTGACGGTAAAGGGCATCTTTCAGTCCAAGTACGTCTGTGCCTTCTTCCTGTGCCTTTTTGATGACAGAATCGATATCAGCCTTGATTTTTTTCTCCAATTGAGACTCCAGTGTTTTGTTAAGTGAGAGCTTTGTCAGATCCTTCCCGCACCCGATTTGCTCGAGATTTCCTTTGACCAGCACTTTTAAGCGGAATGAGACCGGCTGGGTTTCTGCTTTCAGGGAGGAGGAAGTGGAAATTGTATTCATCGTGAATTCATCATCTGAATCCGGACATGGAGCAGATATATTTACGACCTGGTCTATTCCTTTCATAAGAGCCAACGTATTGCTTTCTTCATTGGTTAAGTAGGAAGACATCTTCTCTCCTTTAAATGTGGCAAACCCTTCAAGAGAAATATGGGCGGCTGGGGAAAACTCCTCTATATTCCCCTTGGTCATGCCTTTATCGATATCGCCGTGAATCTCCACATAAGGGATGATGATATCCGACGTATGGTCTGTTAAATAACTTAGGATCCGTTCCGATGAAGAGTTCACTAGATTTCCCCAGACTTCTTTCGAATTTTTCAGCATCGTATTCGTATATAAGGCGGTCAGTTTCTCCTGGGGGGTGAACAATGTTAAAAATAATTCGGGACGATCATTTTTGACAATGATAGTGTTAATGCTCGCCGGAACCCTGGGATTGCGGACGAGAAAATCCAATGTTTCATTCAAGCCTTCCTGTTTTACAAGTCTTTCGCTCAAGGTAACCACTTGTAGAGTATCGAGAATCGGCTCTTTCAACGTTTCTTTCTTGATTTTTTCGATGGCTTCCGGTATGGTTTTGCCTTTTTGGGTGTAGGTGAATCCGCCTGTCGGATCCACTGAATTCTTCTGGTTGGCCGAAGGGTTGAAAACCTGCAGGGTAACGACATACTGGTCATCCAATTGATCAATCCCGAGGCCAGACACCAGTTCGACTTCATTTAATTGGCTATTCTTTATATATCCCACAATAATCGATCCCAACAGGATGAACAAAATGGTGATGAGACGCAATTTGGATAAATTCACGAGTCATTCTCCTTTTTCGACTGATCTTCCATTTGTTCCTCTTTATGAAATGCGGGAATGGACTGGTTAATTTCAGGTATTGGCTTACGGATGAAGACATCCTTTTGCAAATCCCGTCGTGTAAAGGGTGAGATCGGTGCAAGGTACGGGACCGAGAATGATCTCAGGTAGCAGAGATGAACCAATAACATTAATGTGAATAAGGCAATTCCGTATAATCCAAGCAAAGCTCCAATCAAGATCAAACTGATTTTAAGAATCCTAACGGAATAATTCATGGAGGCAATTGGGATGATGCTAGAATAGATGAACGAAATACTGATGATCACCAGAGTGATGGGCTGTACGAGCTGTGCTTCCACGGATGCCTGGCCGAAAACGATGGCACCAAACAGAGAGATGGTGATGACAAGATTCTGTGGTAGACGGCTCGAGCCTTCATAGATGGCATCGGTCAGACTTAATACAAGAAGTGTTTCAAAAACGGTGGGAAACGGGACGGACTGCTGCTGTGCCGTGAAACCCACCAATAAATTTACCGGCAGAAGACCTTTATGAAAGGTTGTGAATGCCACATACAAGGCAGGGATATAGAGCGATAACCAGAAGAAAATAAATCGTAATGGCCGTACGTATTTGGTGGCTTCGCTGTTTAAGTAATAATCATCTGGCGATTGGAAGAACTGAATAAGAACAGCCGGCGCAATTAGAACGAACGGGGTTCCATCTACGACGATGCACACCCGACCCTCAAGGATTTCCGCTGCTGCCACATCCGGCCTGTCAGAGTTCAAGACCAAGGGAAAAAGCGATTTTGACTCTTTTGTCAAATACTCGGTAATATAATTCGAACCGATGACAGAATCATACGGCATCTCGTTTAGCTTCTCTTTAATGCTGGATAAAATCTCGGAATCGACCTTGTTCTCCAGGTAAACAAGCGTGACGGACGTATTGGTGATCTTCCCGTAAGTTTGGGTGTCAACCTTTAGCGTCGGATTTTTGATGTATTTCCGAATAAGGGCTACATTCCCGCTTCGGCTCTCGGTAAAGCCGACATCCGGCCCCTGGACAGTGCGTTGTCCCTTAGGATTGGAGAGGGACCGTTCCATCCATTTTGATGTATCTGCAGAGAGAACGTCCGCTTCGCCTTCAAAAAGGATGACAGTGGCACCATTCACCAGCTTTTCAATGACCTTGCTCGTGTCTTGAACGATCTCTATATCTCTAACCTGAAGGACCTCTTGGATTAGAAAAGGGAAGGAAAACTCCTCTTTCTCAGGCACTGATTTTTGCAGCAAAGGTTCGATAATATGTTCCTGAATGGACATCGTATCCACAATGTTTTCTATGTAAAGCAGGCAGGCTGAAAGGTGACCGCCGGGTAGCTTTAAATACCGGGATTTAACATCCGAGCTTTCCCCGAAGGATGCAAGAAGGCCTGAGACTCTTTCTGCTAAGTTCTGATTCATTACGCTCACCCTTTTGGTAGTGTCAATAGGATAGTATGCGCTGAAGGGGTGTAAGTCATTCTTACGATAGTTGAAATGGTGAAAGGAATCCAAGGTACATGTCCCGCGGGCTTTTATTGAAAAAGAGCCAGGGTATCCTGGCTCTTTCTTCTATTCCTGGACGGACCCGATTTTAAAGAGTTCATACCATCCTTGAATGTCTTTCTCCTCACACACATTCAATTCCAGTAAAATGTTTCTTGAAAATTCGAGTGCTGCGGTTCCATTCGCCGTGATCAGCCCATTGTCGCGTACCGATGGTTTGGCAATGTAGTGTTCCTCGCCGCGATATTGAGGCGCTCCCTCTTTTAAATAAGGAAGAGAATTTCCCGTATGCTTATGGTGATCGAGGAATCCGTGTATGCCAAGGAATGTCGTGGCATCACAAATGGCCGCGACTGGGATGTTTTTTTCGAAGCAATCCTGTACAATCTTCTTTACCTGTTGATTCTTTTCTTCGCGCCATGTGGTTCCGCCTGGCATGATCAACATGCTGAAGTCCGATGGCGCATCCTCCAAGCTGTAATCGGGAAGAACCTTCAATCCTCCCATGGAAACCTTAGGCTCCTTATCGATGGCAATCGTTTGAACCTGATAGCCCGTCCACGATTTGTTCAACTCCGCCGTGACGTAACTTGCTTCCCAATCGGCGAAGCCGTCTGTGATAAACACCAACACTCTTTTCAAATGCATCCCCTCCTTGTTATATTTTACCATAGGGGTTGACTGCGAGAGAGGGATGACTTAGTAAATTTGAAATCGCTGATAAAATGGGGATTTCGCTGATATATCGAAAATTTCGCTGATAAATGAGAAAGAGGCAAGAAATATCATATGTAAACGCATACCCAATCCCCCATCTGCGCACCCTTAGGACATATGTCCTTTCACAAAACCCCAACCTCCTATTAAATAGAACAAAGAATAGGAGGATGAACGATGAAAGGTGCTTTATTTGCTCTGTTAGGAGGACTTTGCATCACGATGCAGGGGATCTTCAATGCACGGATGAGTGACGCGATCGGCGGGTGGCATACGACTTCGATGGTCCACCTGGTGGCGTTTATTATATCGATGACCATATATATGAAAGTCAGGGATGGTAAAGGAAAGAGTTTCAGGCAGGTGCCGTTCCTGTATTTGATCGGTGGCACGTTCGGAGTGATCGTGGTGTTCTCGGAACTGACGGCGATCCACAGTATCGGGCCGGCAGCGGCGATCGCAATCTTGCTCGTCGCACAGATCGGAACGGCCTTCCTCATTGAATCAAGGGGATGGTTCGGTGAAAAGAAGATCCCTGTAACAACGAGGCAGGTTGTCGGACTCACGATGATGCTTGCAGGAGTCATTCTGTTTCAATTGTAGAAAAGGAGTCTGATGATGAAAGAAATCCAAGGTGCTCAACCAGACCGCTATATTACACAGTTTGAGCTGGACGATTTATTTCCAGCTGATTTCAGAAAAAAGATCAACATGTACTCTTTTGAAAAAGGAGACGTTTTATTTTCCACAGGAGAAGAGCTCGACGAACTGTATTTTCTCATGGAAGGGAAAATTAAGATCTTCACCCATTCACCGGAAGGAAAGCTGTTAATCAACCGATTCAAACGGCCCCTTGCCCTGATTGGGGATGTGGAATATTCAAAAGGCACTGCGGTTCTTAATTCGGTGGAAGCCGTTACGGACGGGGTGTTCCTGTCAGTAGGTTTTACCGATTTGGCAAGGCTAGAGAAAGAGAACCCGGCGATCATGCGCTTTCTGTTTGATACCGTGGCCCACAAGTTTTATACCGAAATGAGTATCACAAGCATGCATATGCTGTATCCCGTCGAAGTAAGGCTCGCAAGCTACTTGCTATCCATTTCCGAAGCAGGCGAAGGGACCATGTTTCATCAGGAAATGCATACGTCCAATCTCATGGAGCTTGCCGAATGGATCGGCACAAGCTACCGCCACCTGAACCGGGTGCTGAAGAAGATGGCAACGGACGGTCTCATCGAACGGGTAAACGGCTCCATCACCATTAAGGACCTTGCGCAACTCAGCATCCTTGGAAAAGGAAACATCTACGAATAAGGAGGAACTCATATGTTCGGAATCGGATTAGCCATCATAGCAGGCATCCTGATCAGTCTGCAAAACGTATTCAACGCCCGTGTCAGTGAAAAAACAGGCCCATGGGCGACCACGAGTCTTGTCCTCGGACTCGGCCTCGTGTGTTCCCTGCCGGTTTTCTATACAATGGAAGATAAAAGTCTCTTGGACTTCAGCGGTGTGAATCCCGTGTTTCTTTTTAGCGGAGTGTTCGGTGTCGGAATCGTGTTCTTTCTCATGAGGGGAGTCACGCTGATCGGACCGGCGTATGCGATTTCCATTGCGCTTATTTCACAAATCACCATCGCGTTCATGGTCAACACAGGAGGCTGGTTCGGGTTTGAACCGTCTTCATTGTCCTGGGAGAAACTTCTCGGGATTGTCCTGTTGATTGGCGGGGTGTTGGTGTATAAGCTGGAGAAGCAGAATGAGGAGCAGATTGAAGAAGAAAGAGAAAGTATAGGGGCGTGATGCCCAATAACATAGAGAAGGCGCATGCTCCTTAATGGGGGCATGCGCCTTTTCGTCTATGAATGCCACTTTCCAATTTCCTCACCCATCCTCACCGGGCCTTTTTCCCGGGTGAAGATGAACTTCCCTTTAGGAACACAGATGACGACCGTAGAGCCAAATGAGAAGTACCCATACGAATCACCGCGATGAACGGTGTCCGCTTCATTCGTCCGCACGATCGAGTTCACATTCAGTGCCCCGACCATGACGTGGGCAAGAGGAGATCCTGCCACATCGAACCGGGAGACAAGTCGATAATTCCGGGTTAGGGGACGGAGACCGTGCTGCAGTCCGAGCTCGTTCACGGGATCTGCGTGTTTCCCGAGCGTGTAGACTTCCTCCACTTTCCCATCGATCGGTACATGAACGCGGTGGTAATCAGTCGGGCTCAAGTAGAAGATGAGAACCTGTCCGCCCGCGTAGGGTGCTGCTTTCTCTTTAGATCCCAATAGTTCTTCCACCGTATAATCCTGACCTTTGACCATAAACGTGCTCTCCGGGGTCAAATCGTCGACGACAGAAAGATATCCGTCGCACGGACTGACGAAAGCATCGGGGGAATCGGCGACCGGTCGCGCACCAGGCTTTAATTCCCGTGTGAAAATATCATGAAGGGTGCCATAGTCACGGAGTCCCCGTGTGGCTTCGTCCATATTCAGCTTATAGAGTTTGGCAAAAGAGGCGATGAACGGTTTGCTCACTTTTGATTGAGCGAATCGTCGTAGTCCATTTGCGATGACGGGATGTCCGTTCAATTCGAATACTTTTCGATAAAATGTGGTCCTAATCATGTATGGTCACGTCCTTTAAGGGATGGTATGAGTGTTCCTTCATCCGTCTGTTCGATTTGTTGATAATAATGGAGGAAGGGGGATTTGTCAATGGATTTGTGGGGAAGAGGTGGTGGGATGAAAAAGGATCCGGATGGCGTTATTTTGTCTGCTTTTGGAGGGGAAGGTCTTTGGATGGTCTGTTTTAGCTGGAGTGGTATCTTGAAAGGGTCTCAGATGGCTGGATTTGAAGTGTCATTCTTGATGAGTACGGTCTTCGCAGAGGAATTAAACGGGTTTTGACTTTTTTTAAACCGGTTTCCTGATTATTAATCCTCAAATGAATGTATTCATCCTGAATTCTCATTTATTAATCCAAAAATACAATAATTAATCCTCCGTGTCGAATTTTCTTTAATCTAACTAAAAAGCCCCTCTCATCAACGGATAGGGGGGACTTTGATTGAAAAAAATTGCTCTTTTACAAATTGATATTCCTCTTTTGAACTCCTCAGCAGACCATACCTGACTTTATCATAAATGGGAATGATCTCGGTTGGTCCTTCGATTCTCTTAAACCATTCAGATAGTGTTTCGTGATGCCGTTTCTTTTGAGAAGCGGATAAACGCTGCTCCCATTTTATGAGTAAGACCCTGACCTCATCCAAATCTTGAAACGACAGTGGTTCTGGAATATCCTCCTCATACACATCCGTTTTAGGTAAAGGGGTGCGTTGCTCCATGACATTTTCCTGTGACTCATCCCGATGCTTTTTGCGTCTTTTAGCTAAGAAATAAAGTAATAGGAGCACCAGTACTATGGCTCCAATGGCAGCTTTCTTACGTGATCCACCTTTGTTTCGGAAGTCTGCTACTAGATCGGGGCCACCTATGATTCTATACAAAACTCTCCATTTAGGTAGTTCTCCATTCCATTCCTCCCACTTCGAATTTGAATTTACATTGACAGGGGGAGCGTCTGATTCCATGACTTTCTCTTCGACTGAAAAATGAGATTTGATTTTATGGGCCATCGACATGGATGAAAGTGTAAACAAATATCCTATACAGGAGCTGAGCAATAAAAAGAGAAGGGTGAAGAATAATTTCTTCTTCATGGATTTCCCCCTTACTACGTGTTTGTAAGATAATGGTAACAAAATCCAAACTACTATAAAAGAAAAAACACGCCTCATCCCACAGGACAAGGCGTGACACTCACTATCTCAAATCAAACCGATCCGCATCCATCACTTTCACCCACGCGGCAACAAAATCACGGGCGAATTTCTCTTGATTATCATCCTGTGCATATACTTCCGCAAGGGCACGTAAAACAGAATTCGAACCGAAAACAAGGTCAAAGCGTGTAGCCGTTCTCACGACTTCACCCGTCTTGCGGTCGCGGCCTTCGTATTCATTGAATCCGGTTGGTTTCCACTCAATGCCCATATCCAACAGGTTCACGAAGAAGTCGTTGTTTAATGTACCGACCCGGTCTGTGAAGACACCGTGCTTCGAGTCGCCGTGGTTGGCGCCAAGGGAACGCATGCCTCCGATGAGGACGGTCATTTCCGGTGCAGTCAAACCAAGAAGCTGTGATTTATCCACCAGCATTTCTTCCGGGCTGACGGCGAATTCCTGTTTCTGATAGTTACGGAATCCGTCTGATACCGGCTCCAGTACACCGAAGTTCTCGACGTCGGTCTGTTCGGCAGTGGCGTCACCGCGGCCAGGTGAGAACGGTACGGTTACGTCGAAGCCAGCATCACGAGCGGCTTTTTCAATCCCCGCGTTTCCGCCTAATACGATCAAGTCCGCTAGGCTGACTTTTTTATCAAGCTTGCTTTGAAGATCTTCGAACACACCCAGGACTTTTTCAAGCTGAGCCGGTTCGTTCGCTTCCCAATCTTTCTGAGGAGCTAAGCGGATGCGTGCCCCGTTTGCGCCTCCGCGCATGTCGGAACCGCGATAGGTAACGGCGGATGCCCAGGCTGTTTTTACGAGCTCACTAACCGTTAAGCCAGTATCTAAGATCTTTTCTTTCAATGAAGCTACTTCACTATCTGATAGATCGTAGTCCACGGCTGGAACGGGGTCTTGCCAGATTAATTCTTCATCCGGAACTTCTGGACCCCAGTATCTTGCTTTCGGCCCCATGTCACGGTGAAGAAGCTTGAACCAGGCGCGTGAGAAGGCGTCTGCGAATTCGTCCGGATTCTCGTGGAAGTGACGGGAGATTTTTTCATAATCCGGGTCCATACGGAGCGCCATATCCGCCGTTGTCATCATCGTTTTCACTTTGATGGATGGATCTTCAGCATCCGGCGCCATATGTTCTTCCGTCATGCCGACCGGAGCCCATTGGGATGCACCAGCTGCGCTCTTTGTTTTCTCCCACTCGTATCCGAATAGAAGGTCAAAGTAGCCGTTGTCCCATTTCGTCGGGTTCGTTGTCCAGGCACCATCGACACCACTTGAAATCGTGTCGCGGCCTTTTCCGCTTCCGTATGAGCTGATCCAGCCAAATCCTTGATTTTCGATATCTGCCGCTTCCGGATCTTCGCCGACAAGGGAAGCGTCTCCGGCTCCGTGTGATTTACCGAATGTGTGACCGCCTGCGACAAGGGCGACGGTTTCATAGTCGTTCATCCCCATGCGTCCGAACGTGTCGCGGATATCACGGGCACTTCCTAGTGGATCCGGCTCTCCGTTCGGGCCTTCCGGATTGACGTAGATAAGTCCCATCTGGACGGCTGCTAATGGATTTTCAAGCTCGCGGTCACCTGAATAACGGTTGTCGGCGAGCCACTCTTTTTCATTTCCCCAATACACATCTTCTTCAGGATGCCAGATGTCTTCGCGTCCAGCTCCGAATCCGAATGTCTTCAAGCCCATGGATTCAAGGGCGACGTTACCTGTAAAGACGAGAAGGTCCGCCCAGGAGATTTTGTTCCCATACTTTTGCTTGATCGGCCATAACAGGCGGCGGGCTTTGTCCAGGTTGACGTTATCCGGCCAGCTGTTTAATGGTGCAAAGCGCTGTGAACCTGACGAACCACCTCCGCGTCCGTCCGTTTCACGGTATGTACCTGCCGCGTGCCATGACATACGGATGAAGAATGGACCGTAGTGACCATAATCGGCCGGCCACCAATCCTGACTGTCTGTCATCAGATTGTGAAGATCCTGCTTCAGGGCATCGTAATCAAGCTTTGCGAATTCTTCCTTGTAATCGAAGTCTTCTCCCATCGGGTTGGATTTCCGGTCGTGCTGGCGAAGAATGCTGAGGTTGAGCATGTTCGGCCACCAGTGTTTGTTCGTCGTACCTCCAGGAGCTGTCGTCGTCGTGATGGCACTGTCCTTGTGATGAGTGAAAGGACATTCTCCAGATGCTGCTGAGTGATCCTTTTGATCAGGGCGATTTTGGTTTTCCATTACGATTCACCTTCCTGTTTTAAAATGATGGACAAAGCAACTACCACATAAATAGTGTGATAATTATAATAATTCTTAATTATCATTATAAAAGATTAGAATGTTTATTGAAAGCGTGAAGCTTCCAAGGATGGTGAATTTTAACATGGTGTTAACAAATCGAGATTTTTAGACGCGTTGAGCCTGGCCGGAAGAGCATGATTGTATATGGAATGGAATACTAGTTAAGTAGTACTCCTTATAAAATGTCCTGTATAAGTGTGTTTTATAACATAAAAAGGGGGCGGAATGATGAAGGGATGGGTTTTGATTTTAGCTGTAGCTGTTAGCCTGGCTGCTTGTAATCTACAACCACCTGGAAAGGGGAAACCAGTGGGGACCAAAGACGTCATAGAAGAAAATCCAGTCGCTTATGCAAATGATTCCTTTAAAGAGGTAGTCGTCACTCAATCTGAAGATGAAATCATTGTAACAGGGAAGGCCAGAGTATTTGAGGGGGTTTTTCAATACGCTCTTTATAATGGAGAAATCGTGTTGGCAGAGGATCACTACCAAACTGAAGGGGCACCTGCCTGGGGTGAATTTACCCTTACGTTTAAAAATGACTTGGTCACCAAAAATGAAATGAAACTTGAGTTGTTTTTCTACTCGGCAAAGGATGGGGCGAAAACGAATATCTTGGAAATTCCATTTTAGATGAGCTGTGTGCAGCTCATCTTTTTGTGTTTGCTTTCTTCTTTTTATAAAAATCATACCCAATCCCCGTGAAAAAAAGGAAAAGTAGTAAATAGAGCACGAACAACTCGGCTAATTCCATCACTCGAAAGGGACTGAAGGCATTTTGCCATGCTTTCGAAACATCATATCCCTGTAGAAGGTCGAGACCCATGGAAAACGCCGTTAAACATCCCATCATTAAAAAGGTAATGCCCATGATTTTCATGCCGATCACACTCCTGCTATTAGGTTCTTCTCTTAGTGGGTGGTTCATACTTCTCTTCCTTTTGTTAAAAATTACATAGAAACCCCGGATATGGTTAAAGTAATAAAAAAAGTAGAAGAAGGGTGCTATCACTTATGCCTTCGTTCTTTAAAGGTAGGAAACCAAAGAAGAACCAACAGCCGGATTCTGAGCCAGCATCCGGGCACTCTGAAGACCATATACAGGAGTCCTTATCCGCTAATCTTGAGTTCATCAAACAGAAAACAGGAAATAGTTCAGATGTTGTCATTCGTCATGTGAAAATGGGGGAGAAGTCCACCATTCAAGCGGCGATCGTTTATATTGAAGGAATTGTGGACGATCAATTCATTCAAGAGTTCTTGCTGCAATCGATGATGAAAGATGAGCATAAAGAAACACTGAACGAGCACGATGCATTGGAAGTGATTTCAGATAACATGATGACCGTTGGACACGTGTCATCTTTTGATACATGGGTGGATCTGTTTCATTACTTAATGGAAGGGGACACCGTTGTTCTGATCGATGGAATTTCAAAGGCTTTACGTGCATGCACGAAAGGCGGGGAAACGAGGTCCATTTCAGAATCGACCACTCAAATGGTGGTCCGCGGTCCGAAAGGGGCCTTTACAGAGACGATCGCGACCAATACCGCCATGGTACGCCGCATCATCAAGTCCCCTGATTTATGGATGGAGTCCTTCAAGGTGGGGCGCGTCACGAAGACAGATGTGAACCTGATGTACATACATGGCATTGCGAATGATCAAGTGGTCAAAGAGGTTCGTGAGCGGTTAAACAAGATTGATATCGACAGCATATTGGAATCAGGCTATATCGAACAGTTGATAGAAGATCAAACGATGACCCCGTTTCCGACTATTTTTAATACGGAACGGCCTGATGTTGTTGCAGGGAATCTGTTTGAGGGACGTGTCGCCATATTTGTGGATGGAAGTCCATTTGTGCTGATTGCCCCTGCTGTGTTTATTCAGTTCTTTCAGTCGGCGGAGGATTATTATGCCCGCTTCGATATTGCGACGTCGATCCGTCTGTTACGGATACTGATGTTTGCGATTTCACTGATTGCCCCTGCGACCTTTGTGGCCGTCACCACCTTTCATCAGGAAATGGTGCCGACGACGCTCATTGTCGCCATCGCCGCTCAGAGGGAGTCCGTCCCCTTCCCTGCATTCGTGGAAGCCCTCCTGATGGAAATCACGTTTGAGATCCTGCGGGAAGCAGGGATTCGATTGCCGAAAGCGATTGGATCCGCCGTATCGATTGTAGGGGCACTTGTTATTGGGCAGGCGGCGGTTCAAGCGAGCATTGTGTCACCGGCGATGGTCATCATCGTATCGATGACGGCGATTGCAAGCTTTGCGACCCCATCGTTTGACATGGCAATTTCTGCCCGTTTGATCAGGTTTTTGTTCATGATTGGGGCTGCCACATTTGGTTTCTACGGTATCATCTTGATCTTCCTGATGATGGTCGTTCATTTGTCCAGTCTGCGTTCCTTTGGTGTGCCCTATATGGCGCCGCTTGCTCCATTCATCCCCGTCAATAATAAAGATACCTTTGTACGATTACCGTGGTGGACGTTAAGACAACGACCACGGTTAATGAGTGCGAATACAACAAGGCAAGGGACGCAGCAAGGTCCGAAGACGCCTGCATCCCGTAAAATGGTCAACCGGGGTCGGAAGGAGGGTGGCAGCAATGGGTCGTAGTAAAGGGATGATTTTCTTCATCATGATGACCGTGACTGTTTTGCTTTCGGGCTGTTGGAGTAAGAAAGAACTGACCGACCTTGCCATCGTATCCGCGATGGGGGTGGATAAAACAGAAGATGGAAAATATGCCATGACCCTGCAAATCATCAATCCCGGGAACGTCGCCGGGGGGATGCATGGTTCACAAAGTCCGCCCGTTTCCATCTATTCGGCAACCGGGGATAATCTAGTGGAAGCAAGCAGGCGTGCCTCGGGCAAAATTTCCCGCAGGTTATATTATGCCCACGCGAATCTCGTGGTGGTGGGAGAGAATCTTGCCAGAGAAGAAGGTGTAGCGAAAATCATCGATGCCATCGACCGAGATCATGAATTTCGGATCACGACGACCATGGTGATTGCGAATTCTTCTACCGCAGAAGATCTGCTTAGAACGTTAACCCCGATTGATAAAATTCCAGCCAATAAAATTCTAAAAGCATTGGAATTCTCCCAAAAGAAATGGGGTCATAGCTTGAAGACGTCAATTCAGGACGTGATGAAGGGATTGCAATCATCCGATGGGGCTACGGTGGTATCGGGGTTTCGTCTTGTAGGAGATCCGAAGCGAGCCAGCCAGTTGGACAATATTCAGGAAAGTGAGCCGGAATCCACACTCGAAGCCAGTGGCATCGCCATTTTGAAAAAAGGAAAACTAGTGGACTGGGCGTACGGCCAAACGGCGAGAGGAACGGTATGGATTAAGGATGAAATCCAGGGTACAGACATCAACATTGATTGGAAAGAGCATAAAGAGGCTATCGCCTATCAAACGATCCGCCAGAAAACAACCGTGTCCGGGCAAATGAAATATGGTCAGCCTCATATTTCCGTTCATACGAGGGTGGAAGGAAGCATAGGGGAAATGAATGTGCCTCTTGATATCACGGATGTAAAGATCATTTCGAAGATGGAAAAAAAGTTGGAGAAAAAGATCAAAGGGGAAATCAAGCAAGCCATTGAACAAGCTCAGGCAAACAAAGCCGATGTCTTTGGCTTTGATGATGTTATCCGGCGTTCTGCACGGGATGATTGGCAGAAGCTGAAGCCGATGTGGAACGATGTGTATTTTCCGGAATTAAAAGTGGATGTAAAAGTGGAAGCGTACATTCGTCGTGCCGGCCTCAGAAATAAATCGTTTCTTTCGAGCTTGGACGAAGAGTAAGAGAAAGGAGGGACCAGTAAAGTGGAAAAGGCAAAAATCAGCAGTATTCAGCTCTTTGTCTTGATGGTTTTATTTGAAATGGGGAGTGCTTTACTCGTCCCTCTTGCCATAGATGCCAAAAAAGACGCGTGGCTGGCGATCCTGATCGGAATGGTCGTCAGTTTAGTTCTATTGCTCGTCTATCATAAACTGTATTGGTATTACCCAGACCTATTGCCGACAGAGTACGTGCAGAAGATCCTGGGGAAAGTAGCAGGAACGATCCTTGCGCTCCTGTATATTTTTTACTTCATGTATGATGCTTCAAGGGTTCTGCGCGACTTTGGTGAAATGTTATTATCTTCAGCCTATCCGGAAACGCCTTTATTCATTGCCAATGCCCTGTTAATGCTTGTCATCATCTATATGGTTCGAAAAGGGATCGAGGTCATCGGACGATCAGGAGAGCTGCTGTTTATGTTCATGTTTAGCCTTTCGGTCGTTGGATTTATTTTGATCGTCGTTTCCGGTCTGATCGATTTCAGCAACTTGCAACCGGTACTTGAAGAAGGGCTTATGCCTGTCCTGAAAGTCGCCCTTACTCAAACCTTATATTTCCCGTTTACAGAAGTTATTGTTTTCACGATGATTTTGCCGTACTTGAATAATCCAAAGAAGGCGAAGTTGACGATGATGTGTGCAACAGGATTAAGTGGAATCAATTTGATTCTGACGATGCTCATTAATATCAGTGTCCTTGGTGTGGATTTGACGGCACGTTCCCAATTTCCCCTGCTCAGTACGGTTCAGACGATCCAGGTAGCCGATTTTCTGGAACGGCTGGATGTCTTTTTCATGCTTGGTTTAGTCATCGGTATTTTCTTTAAGATCAGTATTTTGTTTTACGCGGCCGTCATCGGGACCTCCAGCTTATTCAAGGTTCAATCGCCTTCTAGATTGGCTTATCCCCTAGGGCTGATCGTTCTATTTATCTCGATGTCGATTGCGAGTAATTTTCAGGAGCATATCCATGAAGGAATGAAGGTAGCCATGTATGTCGTCCATTTGCCTCTTCTTGTCATCTTTCCGATCCTCCTTCTTCTGATTGCGTTCGTGAAAAATAGGAAAAAAACAACCGGGTAAACTTTCTATAAAATAGAAGGGACAGTAGAATGGAGAGAGAATACATAAATAAGAAGGATTAAATAAAGGAAGTGGATAGGATGGATCTGGAAACGGTGATGGGGGAGCTCGAAGCCCTCGGGAAGGAACGATCGAAGAAAATGTACATATCAAATGGTGCCCATGAGCCGGTGTTTGGCGTCGCGACGGGTGCCATGAAGCGGATAGCGAAGAAAATCAAGAAAGATCAGGCGCTCGCAGAAGAACTGTATGCTACAGGGAATTACGATGCCATGTACTTTGCCGGCATCATCGCCGATCCGAAAGAGATGACAAAAGCAGACTTCGAACGCTGGATCGAAGGTGCCTACTTCTACATGCTATCGGACTACGTAGTGGCGGTGACACTCTCAGAAGCCGATATCGCTCAAGAAGTGGCCGATCAGTGGATCGCAAGCGGGGAAGAGCTGAAAATGTCAGCAGGATGGAGCTGCTACTGCTGGCTCCTCGGAAGTCGGAAGGACGAAGAATTTTCCGAAACAAAGCTTGACCATATGCTCCAGAAAGTGAAAGACACCATCCATGATGCACCGGAACGGACGAAATCCGCGATGAATAACTTCGTCACGACCGTAGGGGTATCCTATGTTCCCCTTCATGAAAGAGCCCTCCAGACAGCAAAGGAAATCGGACCGGTTGAAATGGTGCGGGAAGGAAAGAAGAACAGTGTCCTGAAGGCTGCTGATGATATTGAAAAGCAGGTGGAGAAGGGACGGATCGGGTTTAAGAGGAAGTATGTGAGGTGTTAATAAAGACGGATATGCTTATTGGTAAAAGCAGATCCGTCTTTTTAATAGAGGGTCACCGGCACAGGGCGTCGAATGGTATGAGGAGAAGAAAAGGAATAGAAAAGGAGAGAATTCTATGAAATTCCTATGTATCGGCTATTATAATGCGCAGAAGATGGATGCAAAACCAAAGGGAGTGATCGAGACAGTCATGTCAGAATGTGGACCACATCTTGATACATTTTACAAGACGGGTCAAGTGTTGCTGGACGTGGGCGTGGAACAAGGTGAGAAACAGGTAAGGAGAAACAGTGGGCAGGTGAAGGTGACAGCTTCACAAGAGGACGGAGAAAAGATCGGCAGTGTGTTCATTCTTGAAGCGGTGAACTTGGAAGAAGCGATCCGGGTAGCGTCCCTGCATCCATCGGTCCAAGTGGAAGCGGGGGAGGAGTTCGGCTGGAGACTTGAAGTCCACCGTGTCCATACTTATAAAGGAGATCGGAACTGAAAAAACCAATGAGATCCAACAACCTTTGAAAAAATAGGCTTTATTTGAAAAATACCATGGAATTTTGTCCTGTACTAATGGAATGGTCCATGCCTCTATCCCTCTGCTGAATAGAATAGGATAGAGGTGAAAACGATGAAAAAATTTAACGATTACAATTTATTGCCGAAGCTAAGAAAAGGAGGAAGCTTAAATAAAAGTGCAGGCTTACTTCCTCCCGAGAGTTGTGACTTTTTTCCTTATCAAAGTGAGGGTCCACAAGGGCCGCAGGGGCCACAGGGTGAAACAGGACCACAGGGACCCGAAGGATCAGGTGTATTTGAATGGGGGGAACTGGTGATATGGGCAGATTCCAATGCGCCGGGCCCGGGAGATGGGACTCCATCGGATCCGTACACGTCCCTCCAGGCAGCCGTTGATGCCGGAACGAATAGTGCAGAGGCTGTTGCAACCGGGATGAGGGCGAGGGTTATTGTTCTTATCGCCGCAAACTCTGCCTTTAACGAAGATGTGGTCATTCCTCCTGCACGACATGTTCAAATGCTCGGCGTGGGACCGTGGCAACTAGGTGATTCGACTCTGGCCGATTTTGCTTCAGCGGTTCCGAGAAGCATTACCATTGAGACCAGTATTGCAGCTGAACAGGCGTACACGTCCCAGGGACCGGAATTTGTGGCCAGTCCTGTGACAGTGGTGGGTACGATCAACAATGGAACCTCTGTCAGCACGAATTCCAATTACACAGATGGAGCCATCATAAGTGGGGATATCACCTTTCAAAATGTGAACGAGGTCGATCCGGCTACCGCTGTTGAATTTCAACTATTAAATGCCAGGGTAGTCGGAGACATCCAGCAGGCCGGCAACATGAGGGATGTGAACGCGTACCTCTACAGTACCCGGATCAACCGGATGATTCATGACGGGTTAAGGATTCAGCGGATGGTCGAATCCCGGGCAGACGGAGTCATAGCTGTTGCCGCCTATAATCATATTAACGCCACATTGTTCGGGGGCAACGTCACGATCCCTGAGGTGGGAAGTGATCTTCCTCCGGCAGGTATATTCAATAGTGATTTCGATCACATTATTTGGACTGGGGACTTGTTTGTCGATGGGGCCTCCAACTACTTTTTCAACAACAACGGGAATACATTATCAATGGGTAGTACTAAGACGGTGTTGTTTGCGCCTGAATAGTGATGGTACAAGCACGGATATGAAAAGCGATCTTCAGCATGGTGGAAGATCGCTTTTTTTTTGATAAATAAAAACCCCCTCACAAACTTTATGAGGAGGTTCAATCATTAGTTTCCGAACCACGTTTTATGCGCTTCGATTTCGTTGTCGTGCTCTTGATCCCAATAGTCTACTTGATACGAATAATCATAGTTCATAATACACTGTATTCCACTGCCCTGAGCGTCATGACCCGCACCGTAGTTGTGGGAGAATTCGTGCTGTGCCGCATGCCATGTGTTCTCGGCTCCTTGATCAAGGTTGACACTGATGGCACTTCCGTTAGGTGCAGAAGGGTACACGTATGCGATACCGCCTGAATTGAAGTTCACATCACGTGTGAAGCCTGCCACGAAATCATAGCCGTTTCCGTTAAAGTCGCGGTCAAGATCCTGCAAGATTTCAGAGGCGCTGTTTCCGTTAGAGTCCCATTGTGCAAAGGCTTTAATTTCAAAATCAATGCCGTGATCACGCGTGAAGCCGTCATCCGCTTTCTCAACGATATTCGTCGTCAGCGTCTGCCAATCAGGATGCGCCGCGCGGTATTCTTCATCCACGGCTACGAGTACTGTAACGGTGCGGTCTGTTGTCGCTGCCGGCTCCTCGGTTCCAGTTCCGGTACCGCCTCCTCCAAGCCAGTCGAACAAGCCGAATAATTCTTCAGAGGATGGATCTTTTTCCTTCGACTTTTTAATGGATTTCTCCTTGATTTTCTTCCCTTTTTCATTCAAAACATCCGCGGTCGTATTGCTCTCAACGCGGGAGGGGACGTCAAATGTCTGCTTCCTTTTTGTTTTCGCTTTCGGCAGCACATGTCCGATTTCCACCGTGTTCCCTTGGGAATCGGTGATCGCTGTCTCAGTCGATGCACTTGTCGCATTCGGTAAGAATGTCATGGATAAAGCTAAAGATAATGTAAGTAGTCCGGTTTTCTTCATGTGATGATCCTCCTAATATGTACTAGCCTGGCCGGGCAACTATTAATCTATCATAAAAAACTCCCAGTATCCTGAGGGTTATTGTAAAGATTTCCTCTTCAGAAGGGGAGGTTAGACTCATTTTTTGTTAAAAAGGTGTAAATGGAAGGATTGAAAATGTGGATGTGCCAAGGGGACAGGTCCTGTGGACTACATAATGGGGGAGGGCGAGATATTCGATATAGAGATCATATCTATGAAAATAGAGTTTCCCCATAAATCTAGATAAAATGATACTAGAAGCTGATCATAAATAAAAGGAGAGGGTCATGGACAGGTGGTTAAACCAGTGAAATAGCTTCTTAGAACGAATCGAGTTCAAATTATACTAAAAAAAAGACATCCCGCGGTACGGCAATCCGACCACGGGACATCCCCTGCTTCTTACGTCTTCGGAAACGTAAATCCTTCCCCAAATACATCCCGCACATCGTGAACGACGACGAATGCTTTCTCATCGATCTGCTGAATCATTTTTTTCAGTAGGAAGAGTTCCTGCTTATTGATAACCACATACAGAATATCCTTCGATTCCTTGGAATAATGTCCTCTTGCATTGATGACGGTCACCCCGCGGTCCATTTCGGCACTCACTTTCTGCGCGATGGCATCGGTATCCAGTGAAATGATCGTGACCGCCTTTCGTGTATCGAAACCATCGATCAAATAATCGAGGATTTTCGTGCTAATATAAATGGAGATCCCGGTGTACATCGTGTTCTCGATTCCAATGACGAACGAAGAACCAAGTACTACAAGGATATCGAACACGAACATCGTCGTGCTGACGGCCCAGCCAAAATGCTGATTGAGCATGCGGGCAATGATGGTCGAACCGCCCGTCGTACCACCTGAACGAAGCACAAGGCCGAGCCCGAGCCCGATGAACACACCGGCAAAAACGGTGCCGAGCATGATGTCGACGGAATGCCCCATTCCTTCTGTCAAATGAATGAAGAGGGACGTAAAGAAGATGGCGAGCATGGTGTACCATGTCACCCGTTTATTTAATACCTTATACCCGATGGCGAGCAGGATGCCGTTCATGACGAAGTTGGTGATACCCGGCGACCATCCCCATACATAATAAAGGGTCATGGAGATCCCCGTCACGCCGCCTTCCCCAAGCTCATTCGGGATCGCAAACAAATTGACCCCGAGGGCGAAGAATAAGGAGCCAATAATAATCAATGTCATTTCTTTCGCTGTCGTATTCATATCATCACTCCATTCTCGTTGAATACTAGGATACTATAGCACATGGGTAGCCGGGGGGACAGGTCCGTTGGTGCTTTTTTTGAGGTGGTGGGACAAGGGACCTGTCCCTCTGTCCCGAATTTTTTTTGTAACAAAATCACACAAGCTTAGTCTTACATAGGAAAGGAGGCAGGCGGGTGATAGAGTTTGAGAGAATCTATGAGCAGTACTTTCGGGAACTGTACGCGTTTGTACTCTCCTTGAGCCGGGATGAGAAGCTGGCGGAAGAGATCACGCAGGAGACGTTTTTCAAAGCATTGAAGAGCATGGAACGGTTTCAGGGTCAGTGCAAGATGAGTGTGTGGTTGTGCCAGATCGCCAAGAATACTTACTTCACCCATCACTCCAAGCAAAAGCGGTATGCTCCGGAAGAGATGACGGACCGCTCTGGCGACATCGTCATCGAAGAGCTCATGGAACGAAAAGAAGAGGCATTCCGTGTTCATCAAGCCCTGCATGCCTTAGCGGAGCCGTACAAGGAAGTGTTCACCCTGCGGATCTTCGGGGAACTATCCTTCCGGGAAATCAGCGAGCTGTTCGGGAAAACGGAAAGCTGGGCAAGAGTCACGTTTCATCGTGCCAAACAAAAAATTCAGGATGCAGTAAAGGGGGAGTGAGGATGCGTGACGTACCATGTCAGATCATTGAAGATGTATTGCCACTTTACGTGGATGACGTATGCAGTGAAGAAAGCAGGAAGATGGTAGAAGAGCATCTTGCCCAGTGCGAACAGTGCAAGATGAAGTGGGAGCGGATGAAAGCGGATCTTCCCATCCCGGAAAAAAAGGAAATGGATGCAACGGCGGATGAACGTGTGATTAAAGGAATGGCATCCACGTGGAGAGCGGGAAAGAAGAAATCGTTTATGAAAGGTATCTTTATCTCTGCCCTGTCTATTACGTTTCTACTTCTCGTCTATGTCGGTTTATTTCGATGGCAGATTACAAGTGTACCGGCAGACAAAGTGGAAATCAGTGATGTCAGTGAAACGGAAGACGGCAAAATTATGTATCACTTGAATATCGATGATGGATACAGTGTGAATACATTGAAGTACAGCATGGACGATGACGGGAACTTCTACATTACGGCGAAGCGTCCGGTTATGAAGGAAGAAGCACAGCAGCCATTTGCCCTTGAAAAAGGGTATGATTTTATCGATGTTCCTGATCAGGAAAATACCCGGGGGCAGAAGATCAAAGCGATCTATTTCGGAACGGCGAAGGACAAAACGCTGATTTGGAAAAAGGGGATGGAGCTTCCTGATGCGAGTGAGGAAGTAAAAGAGAGGTTTGGATTTTAATAGAGAAGAGCCACAGGGACAGATTCTGTGGTTCTTTTTTTTGTAAGTGAAAATATGTCCACTTGTCAACGTATCAACCAATTATTAACAATTTCGTCACAGTTAATCATTTAATTAGAAAATAAAGTAAATAGTCCTGTGCATCGTGTATGGGATCCCTTACATTTAAGGTAATACATAATAGGATAAAAATGGTTAATGTAGATAGTTTCATATGAAGTCACTCACGTAAAGGAGGAAGGTCGTGGACACTCAACTAATCATCTCACTCGTTATTCTGATCATTCTAGCTGACATCGGTGCCATCATCCTCTTTGTGAAATTTAGAAGAGGAGACATGGAGGTAAATCCATTCATCACCATCCTGAAGAAAGAAGCTCAGATTTTCTACTATGCCCTTTTCAGGTGGAAGGTAAAGCCGACCGAAGGAACGTATGCCTACCATAAAGGCTCCAACTATTTCTGGCTCTTTATTGCCCTTCTCCATGAACAGGTTATCGAAGCGTTCGCTTTTCATTACTATTTAAAAGATGTGGATCCACTCCGAGCGGATATCCTCGTCGTACTGCATGTCTACAGTATCCTTTATATGCTCGGGGACTATAACCTTGTCCGCAACTTACCGATTCAATTCAAAGATAATCAAGTCCTCATGAACGTCGGCGTGAGGAGGTCACTCCGGTTTCACATAGAAGATGTCGCAGCCATACAGCCGGCAAGGACACGATATGCCAAAAGTGGCGGCATCATCCATGAGAAACATGTGTTTCATGTGGCTATGCTGCCGAGAGTATTCACACGTGTATTCGGGATGATTGATGAATTGAGGTATGAGATCATCTTCAAGGAACCGATTAATGCGAGAGGGTATTTCGGACAGAAAAAAGTGGTGAAGAAGGCGTTGGTTTATATGGAGGATCCAGAACCGTTTATCTCTCATCTTCGTGAAAAAGTGGAGGTGGAGAATAAACGATTATCATAAGATTATAAGCGAATGCAACTACATGTTTCGACAAACAGCTCATATAATGAAAAAACGGCTCATATATCAAAATTCCGGCCCATATATTTTCAAACGGGCTCATATATTTTTATTCCGGCTCATAAATGGTCAAAACTGGCTCATATCCTGTGGTGAGGGACACATTCTATCTCTTTGCAACCCTCAAATACCTTTCATTAGCCCCGTACATAGTTAATAAAAAGAGTTTGATAGGTTCCATTTACACAAATTAGGTCCAGAACGGGTTAAATGATCAATATAAGTACTTGGAAAATAAAAAACAGCCGGCCTCAGCCGGCTGTTCCTCACTCATTTAACTCTTCTGCGCATTCATCGCTTCCCATTCTTCCTTACTCGGGCCATACACGCCAGGAACTCTCAAACCAGCTTGACGCATTAACACCGTCAATTGTCCACGGTGATGAGCCTGATGTTGAATTAACAGGCGGAATACGGCTTGAACCGGCATGTCCATTCCAAAGAGATTCACCATTTCGTTCATTTTCTCATCAGACACTTGCTCAGAAACGGCTTCTGCAAGGCGGTCGCTGACGAGCTTATACGTTTCGCTGATTTCTGCAGCTGACACTGGTGCGTCTTTGCGAAGATCCGGCACCTCGAATGTGATGCCAAGCTGAGCAGGGAAGTAGTATGTAGCTCCCGTGATGTGCCAGGCAACGCTTCCGATGCTGTACAAATCAGGTGTCGCTTCTTGCTTCAGTGACTCGTCCGTCAATGCGTCTAATACCTTTTGAGTGACGGCAGCTTCTTGTTTCCATTCTTGTAAGAAATCATTTTTCGTTGAGAACATGGCAATTCCTCCTTTAATGTAATCAACTTTATTGTAGCATGCTCTGTGTTCATTACGCTTCTTTTAAGGCTGCTGATTTTTTATCTGGCGTTATATTTCATATTGATGGATCCTGCTTTCGATTCCCGCTCAATCAGCGTTCTCTCTTTGTTTTTTACGATGACCTTCAGTTTGGCAGAGTGTTTGGCGGCTTTGACTTTGATGCTCCAATCGTCTCCGTTCCGACTTAGCTGGAGAATCCCTGCTTGATTCATGCTGATGAGTAAACCATCAGATGTTTTAAACGTATCGGCATTCCAATAGACGGCTTCCGTCAACTGTAGCTTCTTGTTCTTCACGACTTGAACATCCCGGTCATTGCGAAGGATCTCTATAGGAGAGTCGCTTTTGATCGCATTGAATTCCTCTTTCGTCGCACCGGGTACGACGATATATTGATAGCGATTCGACTTCGGTTTGTGACCGTGATTGATCCAAAGGCTCAGTACTTTTTCTTTGACCTGTGGTTCGCCGTCATACCGTTGATTGATTTTATTCCAGCTCGCTTCCCGTTTGTTCAGCATCAGGTGGATGCGGTCGTTGTTTCCGGGAAACAGGTATCCGATGCCGTCGTGGTAGACCCAGCTCGGTTTATCAATCGTCTCGTGAGTGGAATCATTGAGTGTTGGTGTTTCGGACGTTTCAACCGGCTGATTCCAGATGCGCTGGTCGATGGTCGTGACGATCGGGTGCTTGCTCTCCGAATGGATATCGGCACCTAGGGCAACGATACTGTCCCCGAAGAAGAACCATGATTTCTTCGCGGATAATTCCTGATACTTCATATTCATGGCAGAGACCCCATTCTTCCCATCACTGAACATGAAGGTGTCATTGTTTTTGCCGGAAAGGGGTTCTTTCTTATCATCGCTGTGGACGACGGTGGTCCCGGGGATCTTGCGCCAGTCCCAGACCGGAAAGATGCCTGCATAACCGTTCCCTTTTAAATAGAAGAGATTCGCACCGTCGGCCATATGACGATTGTTGATGCCTTCTCCGTTATAGTACGGCTCGCTTGATGTCATTTCCTCCGGCAGTACCCGGACGGAGCTGTAGTACTCCTTCTGATGATGAACCATCAATCCGGATTTCTCATACGCCCGATTGCCGGTGAATGGGGGACGCTTGCCTTCCAGGCGTTCGATCAGACGATTGAAGTCATCACTTCGGTTGGTCGGTAATGTTTCCATCATCCTGGCGGTGGATATCACATCCTGGAGTTCATTATCCTTCCGAGTAATCCCTCTTCCCAATGACGTGTAATCGAAGGTGTCACCGGTGATGAACCATTGAATGCCGTCCAGGATAAAGTGAGAGAGCAAATGATAGTCTTTACTGGAAAAAGAATAGGGTGTTCCGTGCACATAGGTGAACATCCTCGACACCTCTAATGCGTACCGTATCCCATATGTACCGGTCTGGACGGATTGTTCATGCTGGTGAAACGTCATATCGGGCTGGATGCCGATACTGCTCACCTTTAATGATTCTTCAATGGAAGAGACCGCGTGCTTGATGGCCACGGGATCTTCCCGCACTAAACCGGTGACATACCTCACTTTTTCACCTTGAATTAAGTTCAGACCGTGCTGTGGGGGAGATTCGGATTCTGTATATTTTTGCAGTAGGTTTAACGAATCTTCCTCGGTGTTCGTCGGGAGTTCCCCGTCCATCAGCAGGAGGATATTACTCATGAGCATCGGGATTCTCAGCTTATTCCACCACCAGTTTCCGGCTGTTACGGGATGAGAATTCCAGTATTCCAGTCCTGCCTGGATGTCGTTTTTCAATTCTTGATCCTGGTGTGTATGATAGGCTTTTGCCATGGTTTCCAAACGCTCTAAGTGCTGCACGGTTTCACGCGGATTTTCAGCACTCTCTTTGTACGTGATATCCGAGAATTTTCCTTCACTGTTCAGTTTTTTCTCGAGGGAACCTATGTCCTGGTCGCTGAGCGAGTCCGTTAAATAGGTAGTATATCGTTGTTTCAATTTGGGTAGGGTGTTTTCTTTAGGCTTTTCCTGTTCATCGTCAGGAATGAAAAGCATCATGATGGCCGCCAGTAGTATGATGGCCAGTGAAATGAGTGTTGTTTTCTTCGATATGGTCAATCGTCTCACCTTTCATCCTGATAGTCTGTTTGGTAAAGGTAACATACTTTGAGGGAAGGGGATGGGGTCCATACTAAAATGATAGAAGGTTGTAATATAACGGTGTGGCTGTGACATTTTTAAGAGAATTGTTACAAGAGTGGTATGGGGAGATTTTGATTCGATAAAAGATAAGAAAAAGAACTCGGCGAAGGTCCGTCCCTCAAAAAAAATAACTCCCAAAAGGAAGTTATTTCTTCTATTATTTAGCCTCAATCCCACTACTAGCCAAGCGCTCTACCCCATCATACGTATTCCCCGATAGAGTCAGCTGTTCGACACCAGCAACAACATTGATCCCATAACGGCCATTTCTCAAAGAATTATCCTGAATGGATATGTTGGTGAATGAACTCGTCCCATCATAGCCTTTGTTAATCCGGATTACATCCGATGCAGGGGAAGCTTCCCGATTGGCAATCGTATTCCCGCTGACACGGACGTTATTCCCACCGGCTATATCAATGGCGGCCGAATATCTTCCAATGCCGTCGATTGTATTTTCCGTGATCTCTACATTGTCTTCATAAACCGATATAGCAGACCACATGTCGTATTCATTGGTTTCTTTATACGTGTCATAGACATTATCCTGATAAAAGCTGTTGTGGATCTGGTTATGAGCGACAATCACACCCGGGGACTGGATTTTGATCGCCCGTTTATGATTTCGTTCAAATGTATTGTGCTGGATGGTCACGTGCACATCATCCTGAAATCCCTGGACGACGATCCCGTCTCCATCATCTTTAGGCCCAATATCTGAAATCAACGAATGCTGGATCGTGATGTTCCGGCTCACAGGTTGGGTAGATAAAGCAGGGCTGATGAGGATCCCACGGGCGACTTTATGGTTCCAGCCGACATTGGATGAAATGTTTTTGGCAAAGACATCTTGAATCGTCAAACCTTCGAACAACACTTCCTGGACGCCACCTTCCACACGGATAGCAATCGGCGTGGACGTGGACAGAGGAGAATCATCGGGCTGGCTGAAGCGGGTAAGCTCAACATCCTTCACTGTCAGGTTGCTTGTTCCGTTCATCATGGTCATCCCGCGTAGGAATGTACGACCTCCATCGATCGTTAAGTCGTGTATGTGTATGTTCTCCCCGTAGATTCGAAACATCGTGTCTCCCGGTGCAGCTGCTTTGATGACCGCATTTTCTCCATAGACTTCTGTATTCATTTTGACGGTTACGGTATCGGTGATGAGGTAGGTTCCCTCTGGAAAATAAACGGTTCGGTTCTTTCCATAATAGAGTGCCTTTTTGATGGCGGTTGTGTCGTCCGTTTTTCCATCCCCGACGGCTCCATAGGCTTTGACATTGATCATACCGTTGTCCGCAGCGGTATCGTTTGACGCTCCGGCAACACACAGGATCAGCATGGCGATAACAATCAATCCTTTTTTCATGACGTATTTCCTTTCCTTTTGAATAAAATAGGAATTATATCCTCCAATAGTATCGGAAGGGTATGAACCTTTTTACACAAAAAGAAAGGATTTATCAATATTTACCAATAAAAGAAAGCAGCCAAGGGGCTGCTTTCTGGTTCTTTATGCGGATGCTTTGTGTTCTGGTTGTACGGCTGGCTTTCGTTTACTGTTCTTGATCTTCGGAACCGGAATGATGAATCCGCTCAGCGGGATGAACTGAAGGATCCGGATGAAGACAGCTGCGATTACCATGACGGCTAAGAACATCAGTGGAACATATTGTGCCTGCCAATAGGTTTCCGGAAGATGGCGGGCGAATAAATATAGGATCATCGGATGGATCAGGTAGATCCCCATGGAATATTGGCCGATGACGGTTAACGTCTTTTTGACGATGTTTAGTTTTGACAGGAATGGGTATATCCCTACCACCGCGATACAGAGGACGGGGATGTTCACCAGGTTCGTCAATCGACGGTTGGATACGTATCCTTTCGTTTGATATTCAAAGACGGCACCGGCAGAAATCAACAGGATGACCCCAAGCATTTTCCACGGGCGTTTCGTGGCGAACGCGACAATCTCTTCCCAGAAATACGCCATAAAGCCGCCAAAGGCGAAGTAGAAAATCCAGATCGGCATAAATGATTTGCTGGCAAGGAATTCCCCGAGCGCTCCATCAATGTCAGGGTGAAAGCCGTAAAGCTGATAGCTGATGATCAATGAGACGAACGTGAAGATCAAGAGCAGCGTCTGCGTCCGGAAGATCTTCTGCAAGAATGGAAAAATAATATAAAATTGCACAACGATGGCGACGAAATAGAGATGATAGAATGAATCTCCCGTCAGGATTTTCGTGATTTCAGCTCCTGGGTCTCCGAGTGTCTGCTTATCATAATGGAAGAGCAGATAGCGGTAAGCGACGCTCCAGATGAGAAACGGAATGACAATCTTTGAAAATCTTGATTGCAGGAAACGGCCAAGCTCGAATCCACGTCTTTTGACTTGATAAAAGAGCAGGAAGCCGCTGATGACAGCAAAGATGGTGGTACCAAATCGGCCATATTGATTCAGGAAATAGGTGAACCAATTCCACGTTTCATCGTTCATTCCGTAATGGGTGGCAGAGACGTGAACGCCTACCACCAGTAAGCAGGCAAAGGCGCGTAAGAAATGGATTTCGAAAATATACTTTTTGTTGCTTGGCTTCGTTTCTGTTTGAGCTGCCATATTCTATTCCTCCTCGGGTATTGGTGATGTATTCCAGTATGATTTTGATAGACAGATGTTATAATCAGTATAAATAGAAGGAATCTTCTTAATTATCAAAAATTGGATGTGTGTAACTTTGATGGAATAGGTTATAAACAATAGTACCTTTATACCGATATAAGACTAGAAACGGAAATAGGGTCTTTTACCCCAGGATGAAATATCCCGTTCGGTGGAAGACATGGAAATAAAATAGTAAAAAGCGAGTGATCCATATGTCTGCCTTTTTTGAGATCTTTCGATTCGGCTACCAGCTTGTTTATACCATCATCATGTTAGTCGGTTGTAGTTTCATCTATTATCAATTGTTTAAAAAACGAAATAACTAAAGAGTTTGATATAACTTCGAAAATACGTCATCGATGAAGCGAATATGTTCATCCGGATGTTCCTGTAAGTAGGTCTCGGTCAATAGGCCAGCCAGTTCGCTGCAGGACGATACATCGATGTTCTTTACAAATTGATGTCGTGATTTCTTCATTAAGAATTGAGCACTCTCATCTTTCAGGAC
The DNA here is from genome assembly GCF_044542955.1 of Rossellomorea sp. NPDC077527. Lineage (NCBI taxonomy): Bacteria > Bacillati > Bacillota > Bacilli > Caryophanales > Bacillaceae > Rossellomorea > Rossellomorea sp. NPDC077527. The sequence goes on from NZ_JBITVL010000001.1 coordinate 498,477, forward strand.
GGCGATTACCTGCCGGTCGATTGGAGTGTTCGGGTTCAGTCTGTGCACCAATCCTTCCTCTTCTAAGTACTTCATATTCTTTTCTTCCTGACCTGGCAGCACCGAATGAACAAAGATCGGAAGCATTTTCTTGATGGCCTCTCCCATCGTGATTCCACCGGGTTTCGTAATGAGGACATCGGCCCAGTTGTACAGGTGATTCATTTGTTCTGCTTCTGCTATATACGACATTCCCTTTATATTCGGAGACTTCAATGCCTGGACATGATCCAGGAGTTCCTTATTATGACCGCAAAGGATCGTATAGTCGATCTTGCTTGACCCCTTTTTAGTGACAAGGGATTGAAGGGAATCCCCCAATCCGAGACTTCCGCCGCCGACGAGTACATGGAGCTTAGCATCCTTTTTCGTTGGCTTCCGTTTTTTAAACGTGTCATTGGTCAAAATTCCTGAGACCTTGATCGAATCGGAATCGACTCCACCTTCGATCAGCGTTTGCTTCATATCGGAGGTGGGGACGATATGCATATCCACGTGCTCTTTTCCCCAGACCCCATTCATAAAGAAATCGGTATACACATTCACGACGGGAGCCGTTTCGATCCCATAGCTTCTCAGTTTATCGATTAAGAGAGAAGAGAAGCTGTGGGTACAGAGGATGAGGTCTGGCTGCTCCTCCTCCAAGAGCTGCTCCATCTTTTCCACGAACAGCGTTTCATACAGGGAGTGCATGAAAGATTTGTCTTTCTGAAAGAAAGATGTGTACATCCAGCTGTAGGCAGACGGCCATTTCGTGATCCAGTTCAAATAGAGCTGTGAGATGACCTTCTCCAGGGTTTGGTTCGTGTAACTGAGAAAGTCCACTTTCGTACATTGGATGTCAGGATCTTGTTTGTGAAAGGCTTCGATCAACGCATCAGCCGTTCGATGATGTCCTGATTCCATTTGAAAAAGGGGTAGAAATAGTACGCGTTTCATGAATCATTCCTCCAGGGACAATACGATTTATAGTAAGGTTGTAAGCTTCTGTTTCAGCGTTTTCTTTAACGGTACGACACTGGATGCGAATCCGATCAGTAAACTGATGCACAGCCAAATCATGCTGCCTTTCAGTGAAATGTGCGGATTGATCGTGAAATGGAGGAGCGAATCCCCAAGCTTCCATCCGAGCAGCCAATTAAGCGGATAGGACATCGCACACGAAAGTCCCCAGCCTAATACTGCGACGATGGTGCTTTCCCCGATAAATAATCCATAAACCTTCGCATTGGATCCCCCGAGGCTCTTCATGATCCCGATTTCTTGTGTCCGCTCATAGATATTCATGCTGACTGCAATCATCAGATTGACGATTCCAACGATGGAAAACACCCAGCCAATGCAGGCGATCGTCAACAGAACGAGCTTGATGATCTCCTTCGGTCGTGCATTCATGCTCTCGACCGTTTCGGATCCTTCAATCCGAATCCCATTGGATGATAATACGTCTTCTCCATCATTCAGGAGAGAGTGGACGTCTGTACCGTCTTTCTTTTCCACCATTAAACGGTTGATGGTCTCCTGTCCGAGCCAACTCTGATAGGAGGGCTGAACCATGTAAACCGATGGACCGGTCAGGGAGCTTTTGATGATACCGGCCACCCGCCATTCCTTTTTCTCTTTTCCAATCTGCAACGAAACGGTGTCGCCAGTGGATACCGGTCCCAATTTCTCTGCAAGCTCCGAGTTCACCACGATGTCATCAGGGTGTTCCGGATTCAGCCAGCGTCCTTTTACAAGCTCCGGCTTGATGAATTCAGATTTTGCCGGAAGGGAGTACAGTAACGCATTTATATAATCAGAGGAAGAAGCATCCTTCACCTCTGTATTTCGTTTCGTCCAGCCTTCGACGGTTTTCACGCCATCGATGCTTTCTGCCAGGGAAGTGATCTCGTTCTTGGGAAGGGGACTGCTGAAAGACCATTCCACATCATGGTGCCAGAAGTCATCCATCTCTTCCATTGTGTGCCCCAGTGATTCCTGCATGGAGAAGCAGGCAATGATGACCGCTCCGCCGAAGGAAAGCATGAGGATGTTCAGGATCGACTGGCTCTTCTTTGATAAAATGTTCCGAATGGACAGAAGGGACAGGTGAAAGAATCGTCGCCGGCTTCTGCCCGATGCCTTCATCTGTAATCGTCCCGATCCCTTCAGTCCTTCCACCATAGGGGAGGAAAGCAAGCTCCTGACAGGTACGATGGCACCGAATAACGGGATGATGAACGACAGAATAAGTAACCCAAGGGCAAGGGTCGGTGATATCCATTGCGTCAGCTCACGTCCGAAATTCAATTCTGCCCCGAGATATGAAACGAAATAGCGTGAGGCCACGCTGATGATCGGAATAGACAGCGTACTGATCACCGTTCCAATCAGGAATATCAATAGAAGGTACTGTTTCCAGAGATGAGCGTATGTGGCCCCGGTTACCTTCTGAATACTAAGGGAATAGATATCCTCCGAGATAATGCGATGGAAGATATGGACGATTAAGATGAAACCAAGAACAAACGCAAACAATCCAAGGAGAATAAAGATGTTCAACAATGAATCGACCATCGTCTCCCTGATGAAAAACGTCTCGGACGAGGTTTCGCTACGGTAAACCGTGATTCCGTTGTCTTCCAGACTTTTTTGCAGTTTCTTGACCATTTCATTCTGTTTCGATCCGTCCTCGAGCTTCACGTGAATCATGTTCTTCGATAGTGGGATATTCCATTTCTTTGCCGTCGCTTCAGAAATAAAGCCGTACCCAATCCCGCTGTACTTCGCCGGAATCCGGGATTGATCCTGGACGACACCGGCCACGGTAAGATCCGACCCTTTAGTTTGGGATGGCAGAATGATATCCATTTTTTCCTGCTGCTTCAATCCCGTATCTTCGGCGGTGGCTTTCTCGATCCAGATCGTTTGATTCCGTAAAGGATCACCGTCGATGAGTTTCGTTTGATTGATGGAGTAGCGGGAATCATTCGGTACGATCAGTAACTGAAGATTCATATACTCCCCATGGAGCTTCGCACGGCTTCTCACTTCGGTCTTCGCTTCCGCGTGTTTGACTCCTTCTATAGAAGAAACAAAATCGATGTCTTGATCAAATCGCCCGGTGTAAAAGGTGATATCGGCTAGGTTTGATGTTTGCCGGCTGTTCTCCAGCAGTTCTTGAAATAAGTATTTCGAGTTGAGCAGCGTACCGATGGAAATCAGGCAGAACAGTAACGATCCCAACATCAATAATGCTTTTGTTCTTTGGTGAAAGAAGCTTCTTAAGGCAAGCCTTACGTATATCGGCATGCTTATCACACCCTTTGCGAAGGGGTTTCATAAACAGATCCATCCTCAACATGAAGCCTTCTTGAGACTTTCTCATAAAAGTCGAGGTCATGTGTGACAAACAGGACCGTTTTCCCCGATTCGGCCAGTTCCTGGAACAGTTCGAAGATCTCTTTGGATGTTTGGGAGTCCAGGTTACCCGTCGGTTCGTCTGCTGCGATCACCGGCGGGTCATTGGCCAGTGCCCTGGCGAAAGCGGTTCGTTGTCTCTCCCCGCCTGAGACCGATGCCGGGAACTTGTCTGCTTTCATTCCGAGCCCCATTTGATCCAACAGCTCCAGTGCACGTTGCCTCTTTCGCTTTCGGTTATTCACAAATTCCATTGGAAGCATCACATTCTCTACCAGGGTCAGGGTCGGAATAAGATGAAAGGACTGAAATACGATTCCGACATGTTTTCCTCTCCATTTCGTGAGGGCCCTGTTAGAGAGACTGGCAATATTCGATCCATCTATCTGTACGGTGCCGGAAGTCGGAGTGTCAATTCCCGAAAGAATGTGTAATAAGGTTGACTTACCACTTCCGGATTTGCCAAAGATCCCGACCAATTCTCCCCGTTTTATTTCAAATTGAACGTCCTTTAAGACATATTCTTGATGTTCTCCGTTAGGAAATTTCTTTGATACATTTTTCACTTCTATCATTCATTGGCCCCTTTCAGCTTGAACTCTCCCCATATATAGCACCCAGGCGGGTAACCTGCAACAGGGGGTTGATGGGCAGAAGAGGGACCATGATTCTTTCTTCACGAAGATTTGGTCCTTTTTCTTACAAATATTTACTTATCGAGAGCGTGAGGATGATAATAGAATGATATGAAATACACGTTATATGGGTGAAATTGGAATATGAAGCGCATACATCGAGAAAGGGGCATGCCACACGTCTCATTTTTTGACTGAATTTTTTCACAACTGGGGGAAATAGGGATCTACACAAAAAAATAGAAAAGAATCCACTTTTATTTTTTCAGCGTTATTACAGGAATATGTTGTTTGTAAAGTAACGGACGAACGTCTGACCTCTTCCTGTTTTTCGTTGACATGAATCGGCAGGATCAGACCTTTTTCGTGACAATGTTACAAACGCGTTACAGTATAAAGTAATGATGAACGCGGGAAAAGTAATCGTTTCCAACGTTGATATGAAAGCTTTCCGGTGAACGGTTTGAAAGAAGAGTGAGAATAGTCTCGGTGTAAATAGATAGATTGTAAGTGCCGGTTGGGTTTTATAAGATCGGTGTGTGAAACCTCCCCGTTACGGAAATCGGAAACGGGAAGATTAGCGAAGGAAAGAAATACATTTTATATACGAGAGGAGAATGGGAATGGCTAAACTGGAACAAGATCTGCCAGGAGGAATGGATAATACCAATCTACAAACACAGAAGAAACTTTCCTCCAAAGAGAAGACATTTGTTATCACGTTGTTTCTACTTACCGTCTTGGCCCTGTTCTACGTGAACTGGACAGCTTCAGATAAGCTGAACTTAACAATCGGACTTTACGGTGCCGTCATGATCAGTTACCTATTAGGAAAAATGCTTTTATCATTTAAATACCAGGAAATCATGGGTGATCCACCTGATCTGAAGGTTTCGGTTGTTATTCCTTCTTATAATGAAGAGCCGCAGGCGGTTCTCGGAACAATCGAAAGTATATTGAAGCAGGACTATCCGGTTCATGAAATCTTCGTCATCGATGATGGAAGTAAGGATGTATCTGCCTATCACGCCGTACAGAAATTACATGAAAATCTACAAGCCGGTGTAGGAGCGACATTCTCGGAATTGAAGAAGGATAACCCATCCTTCCATATGCCGAATCTTATCGTCCACCGTCTTCCGCAAAATAAAGGAAAGCGCCATGCGCAAATCTGGGCATTTGAAAGAGCGACGGGAGATGTATTCATCACAGTCGATTCCGATTGCACCGTATTCTCGAATGCAGTCAGAGAGTTATTGAAACCTCTTAATGATAAAGAAGTCGTCGCGACGACGGGACATGTAAACATCCGAAATCGTACGGATAATGTGTTGACCCGCTTGATCGATATGCGATATGACAATGCGTTCCGTGTTGAACGTGCAGCGCATTCTGTTACGAATAACGTGTTAGTATGCAGTGGACCACTTAGTGCGTACCGCCGCGAAGTGGTTATGAAGAATCTAGATCATTATGGAAATCAGAAATTCCTCGGACAACAAGTACAGCTAGGAGACGACCGCTGTCTTACGAACTATGCGATCCGGGAAGGAAAGACGTTATACCAATCAACGGCCCGTTGTATCACCGATGCACCGACCAGTTTGAAAACCTTGATCAAGCAGCAAAACCGCTGGAACAAATCGTTCTTCCGCGAAAGCTTGATCGCACTGAAAATCGGCCTTACGAAACCGAATGTGTTCGTATGGGTCATGCTTGAAATGTTCTTGTGGCTCGCCTTTGGTGTGTCCCTGATCTTCGCGGTGTATTATACATCGACAACCATGGGATTAATCATGCTCGTCTATTACCTGGCGTACGTGGTAATCAGTGCCTATGCACGGAATGTGTTCTACGCCTATAAGAGGCCATTGACCTTCTTGCTGGCACCTATATACGGGATACTGTTCCTAGTCATCCTTTGCCCGATGCGTTTCTGGGCTCTATTAACTCTTCGTTCCACTTCTTGGGGAACTCGAGGCTAAGAAGCCCCTTACCATTATAAAAAACAATGATTCTACTAAAGGAGATGTTGTAAATGAGAGTACGTAAAGCCATCATTCCTGCGGCCGGTTTAGGGACAAGATTCCTACCGGCCACCAAAGCTCAGCCGAAAGAAATGCTTCCGATCGTCGACAAACCGACGATTCAATACATAGTAGAGGAAGCGGTCAAATCAGGCATCGAAGATATTCTGATTGTCAGTGGCAGAGGAAAACGTGCGATTGAAGATCATTTTGACAAATCCTATGAATTAGAAGAAACACTCTTGAAAAAAGAGAAATATACCCGATTAGATGAAATTCAGGACATCTCGTCCTTGGCGAACATCCACTACGTCCGTCAAAAGGAACCAAGAGGACTTGGACATGCCATCGGATGCGCGAGTCATTTCATCGGCAACGAACCGTTTGCCGTCCTACTCGGGGATGACATCGTTAAGTCTGAAACACCTTGCCTAAAGCAACTGATTGACGTATTTGATAAATATCAGTCATCGGTATTGGGTGTGCAGGAGGTTCCACAAGAGGATGTATCCAAGTACGGTGTCATCTCACCACTTGATAACCGGACGCTGGATGAAAATCTGGTCGCGATCTCATCCGTGGTGGAAAAGCCGAAGACCGAAGATGCACCATCCAACTATGCAATCATGGGTCGCTACGTGCTGACTCCGGATATCCTGCCGATCCTTGAGACATTACCACCTGGTTCCGGCAACGAAATCCAGCTGACAGATGCCATCAAAATCCTGAATGAAACACAAAATGTACTGGCTTATAATTTCTCTGGTAAACGCTATGATGTAGGAGATAAATTCGGCTTTATCAAAGCTACGATCGATTTCTCCCTGCGTCGCCCTGACTTGAGCGATGATGTGAGAGGATATCTGAAAGAGATCATGACCAATCAAGAGTACATGGGCATTCACTAATGCTTGCGGCAACAACCAGAATGAACAATCTTTATTTGAGGAGGAATTACGATGAAAATTGCCATTATTGGAACGGGATATGTGGGACTTGTGACAGGTGTATGTCTATCCGAAATCGGTCACGAGGTCACATGTATCGATATCAATCCAGAAAAGGTCGATCAACTGAAAAAAGGGATTTCCCCTATCTATGAACCTGGATTGGAAGAATTGATGGAGAAGAATCGTGAAGCCGGTCGCCTAGACTTCACCACCAATTACATCATTGGTCTGAAAGACAAGGAAGCGGTCTATATTGCAGTCGGCACCCCTCAAAGCGAAGACGGTGCAGCCGATCTGACGTATGTGTTTAACGCTGCACGCAGCATCGGACAGAACATCACGAGAGATGTGGTCGTCGTGACGAAGAGTACGGTTCCAATCGGCACGAATGCGAAGGTACGTCAACTCGTCATGGCCAATCTACAAGACAACGTCTGTGCAGAAGTCGTATCGAACCCTGAATTCCTGCGTGAAGGATCTGCCATTGAAGATTCCTTTAACGGAGACCGCATCGTGATCGGATCTGACCATGAAGGAGCAGGCGATATCGTCGCGGAAATCAACGAGCCATTCGGCATCCCGATTCTACGGACGAGCCTGCACAGTGCCGAAATGATCAAGTACGCAGCCAATGCGTTCCTTGCTACCAAGATTTCATTCATCAACGAAATTGCCAATCTATCAGAACGGACGAACGCCAACATCGAAGAAGTGGCCAGGGGAATCGGAATGGACACACGAATCGGGAACAAATTCCTGAACGCCGGCATCGGATACGGAGGCTCCTGCTTCCCGAAAGATACCCAAGCCCTTGTGAAAATCTCCGAAGAACGTGACTATGATTTCCATCTATTAAAGTCGGTCATCAATGTCAATGAAAAGCAGAAGACCTCTCTTGTCAGAAAAGCAAAAGAGCGCTTCGGCACCCTGCACGGAAAGAAAATCGCGTTATTAGGACTTGCCTTCAAGCCTGAAACCGACGACATGCGCGAAGCTGCCAGCATCTCAGTAGCCCGCGAACTCATCGAAGAAGGAGCAGAAGTCATTGGATACGATCCAATTGCAACCGAAAATGCGAAAAAAGTACTTCCAGAAGAAGTGCAGTACGTCGACCAAATCGAAGAAGCCATCAAACAGGCAGAGGTCGTGTTCATCCTGACCGAGTGGAAAGAGATTGTGGAGAAAACACTTATCTTCTCTAACCTGTTCATGGAAACACCGATTGTATTTGACGGGCGTAACTGCTACTCAAACGAAGACCTAGCAAACCTTGAGATCGAATATATCTCGATGGGAAGAGACCAAGTCACAAACGTTCAAGAACGAAGAGTGGCAGCAGCTATATAATAGAAGAAAGAGAGAGCCGGGGGGACAGGTCCCTTGGCTCTTTTTTTGTGGGAATCTATAGGATGCATTAAAGCCGGCTCCGCCTCCCCTGGGTTGTTGTCCTCACCTATACCCACTTTTCTCATATAATGTTATGAATCATTTTGATGTCGAGATCATTTGTAGAGTGACTCTTAAAATCCAAACGAGAAAGTGGGTGAGGCTCATGGCTGACAAAGAAATAGGAAAGTCGGATTGTAAGAAACATAAAAAGAAACATCGAGACGAAGAAGATTGTTCCGAAATGTCGAAATACTGTAAGCGTGGACCTAGAGGAAGATCAGGGCCGCCTGGTCCAAAGGGATCGAAGGGTCCACAAGGGCCAGAAGGTCCTCAAGGAGAGCAAGGTCCACAAGGTGAACAAGGTCCTCAAGGAGAGCAAGGTCTACAAGGTGAACAAGGTCCTCAAGGAGAGCAAGGTCCACAAGGTCCACAAGGTGAACAAGGTTCTCAAGGAGAGCAAGGCCCTCAGGGTGAACAAGGTCCTACAGCAGACTCAGACTGTGATTGTTGTACCGAGACCATGAAGGATCTAATCAGTCTACTGATCATGGATGAAGACAATGCGGTTAATATATTCACGCAAGATGACAATATCTCCAATGTGAATCTGGATATGATCGTAAAGGATTACATCGTAAGGTATGATGAAACGAACTATGTGCCAATCTGCCAAATTGTCGCCATTCAAGTGAGAAGCACATTACCTGATCTGAGCAGTCTGCCGGAACCGGTGGAAAGTAACGGGAGCTGTGCTTGTTGTGAAGACCCGATTACGTCCTTTTTCTCAGACTTCGAAGGTTCATCCACAACATTTACTGTCAATACAGTCGGTAGTTCATTGCAGAATCTCACAAATGCCACTGTAGAAAATGTATTTGAGGGACTAATTCAGTTTGAACGGCCTGGGGTAGGAACACCGCCAACTTTTATTTCTTCATGTTACGTTGATGGGTTTTCCATGTAGGGAAAGAAAGCCAAGGGGACAGGTCCCTTGGCTCTTTTTTGTGTGAATCTAAAGGAAGCATTAAAGTCGGCTCAGGTACCATTCCCGTTGCACTTAAGAATAAGTTTATCTAACCTTATCGTTACGAGTATATATAACTGTTGTTGACATATAACTGTCATTAACAGTATACTGTTAATGACAGTTATGTTGGAGGCTTGATATATATGAAACATACAGGAAGACATACCGGTGCATTTCTTTTAATGTTCTTAACAGAAGGTGATTGTTACGGAGGGCAGCTTCTTCAGAAATGCCAGGAAGAAATTCCGGTAAATCCTATTGATAGTGCGATTATTTATCGCACACTCAAAAAGTTGGAGGCGGAAGAGGCGGTTGAATCGTATGTTGATGCAACGGCAGATAAGCCGATTAAGATGTATCGAATAACCGAATCGGGAAAAAAGACATTGAAGGAGTTTCATGAAGATATTGAAAGCAAGATCAAAAACTTATCTTTTTTCTTAGAGAAATATGAAGACTGGAAGATGGGACCCCACCATGATTAACGGTCTAATTCTTTATGGGACAGCGTTTATTTTAACTGGGATTTCTTACAGTAAAGATAGGGAAAAAACAAAAGAAGCCATTAAGAAGGCGTGGAAAATGTTTAGCAATATTATGCCTGATGTGCTGGCTATTATGCTATTTGTCGGTTTATCTTTATCCATTCTTACTCCCGATCTTATTTCTTCCGTTGTTGGTAAGGAGTCTGGTCTTATGGGGATTATCTATTCTACAGTCATTGGTTCGGTTTCTCTCATCCCAAGCTTTGTGGTTTTCCCACTTGGGGGAACACTGGTGGAGAACGGGGCTGGACTTCCTCAAGTAGCAGCATTGATGGCCTCGTTCATGGCAGTCGGTATCGTCACGCTCCCTATGGAACAAAAAGTATTTGGTAGAAGTTTTGCACTGGCACGAAATGGAGCTGCCGTTGTCATGTCCATTCTGTTTGCGGTTCTCATATGGATGGTGATGGTATGAAGAATTTGAAGAAGTATCGTTTATTTTTATTTTTGCTTGTCGGTTTTATCATCCTCACTTTTGTTAACCGATCAGCAGGATGGAAAGCGGCACAACTGACGGGAAACAGCATGTTGGATATGCTGTACCTTCTTCCCCCGGTTCTTTTATTAGTGGGATTATTGGACAAATGGGTGGAAAAGGAAACGATGATCCGCTATATGGGGAAAGACTCGGGATTCTATGGCATCCTTTTCTCTCTTCTATTAGGAACCATCGCTGCGGGACCATTATACGTAGCATTTCCAATGGCTATCCTGTTTTTGAAAAAAGGGGCAAGCGTACGCTATATCGTCTTTTTTCTTGGAGTTTGGTCAACTTCCAAATTGCCGGTTGTGATTTATGAATTAGCTTCCTTTGGAATGAAATTCACTATAATTCATATTGTCTTTGGGCTTGTGTTTGCTTATTTCCTCGGCGTATTGTTTGAGAAATTCTATCAACCAGGGCAACTATTGAAGTATGATGGACTGGAAGAAGCGTAATCAAACTACAAGGGGGAGAGCAGATGAACTTCACACTACATGAAGCAATCGAAATATTGGAGAGAACTCCAGTCACTCTGGAAACGTTCTTGACTGGTTTGTCGAAGGGATGGCTTGAATGCCATGAAGGCGATGGTACCTGGAATGCGGTCCAAGTAGTGGATCATCTCATTGAAGGGGAAAAACAGAATTGGATCCCGAGATTAAAGATGATTCTTCAAGAGGGGGAAAGTATGGTGTTTCCTGTTTTTGACCGGCATTCTCACCTTGAAGGTGGTGCTTCAAGCAGGAGTCTTGATGAGAAATTAAAGGAATTTACTGCTCTTCGAACTGAAAATATTAAGAAATTAAATGAGCTGTTGGCTCTCCACGAAAATGCTTTTGACCGAACAGGATTGCATCCTGCTTTCGGAAAAGTCACGGCCCGGGAGCTCATCTCTACTTGGGTGGTTCATGATTTGACGCATCTTTCACAAGTAGTGAGGGTGTTCTCGAAACGATATGGGGAAGATGTAGGGCCTTGGAAGGAGTATTTAGGGGTATTGAATCAGCGGTAGTGAAGCAAGGGGACGGCTCCCTTGCTTCTTTTTAAATGAAATGGAAGCAGAAGAACCGTCCCTGTGCACCCTTACGGATGAATAATCTCTATCTTTTTATCCTTATGAACATCTTCTGTACCAGCTTCCACTGCGGTTTTATAATAGCTGCACTTATGATTAATGACTTCCATGGTTTGCTGTAGCTCCTTGATTTTGGCTTCCACAGTCGCTTTTCTTTCCAGGAACATATTGTATCGATTCTCCAGGGTGGAATCGCCTTCCGAGCACCAATCGATGAAATGCTTGATCTCCTTGATCGGCATTCCGGTGGATTTCAGGCACTCGATGATGTGTAGTGCGGAGATATCCGATTCTTTAAATCGTCTGGTGCCACTTTCAGTCCGTTCGACAAAAGGCATGAGGCCTTCCTTGTCGTAGTATCTCAGGGTGTAGATTGATAGGTCCAACTGCTTTGCCACTTCTCCAATGGAATAGGTCTTCATATTCGCGCTCCCTTTCTAGTTATCTAGACGTCGAGTTAACTCTATATTTGTGGAGAATCGTAGCACGGTCAACCCCTGTTGTCCAAGCAAAACGACTCAGCAGATTGAGTAAGGGTTATCTCTTGACCTAGAGTTCACTATAGGGTTTACCATGGATGTAACAAGAGTTCATTTTCTCTTGAAAGCTACTATTACAGGAGGTTTTTATACATGGTAATTGCTAAAGCACGAGCTGTTGACGGTCCTGACAAATCTTTCAGAGAGGCTGAAATCGAGAGGCGGAATCTGGATCTGCATGATGTACTGATTGAAATCAAATATGCAGGGATCTGCCATTCCGATATCCATACGGCACACGGAGAGTGGGGAGAAGTGAAGTATCCGCTCGTTCCCGGACATGAGATAGCGGGAATCGTAACAGAAGTAGGTTCAGAGGTTGCGAAATACAAAGTCGGCGACCGTGTAGGAGTCGGATGTATGGTTGGTTCCTGCGGCGAATGTAAGAACTGCCGTGAAGGGGAAGAGCAGTACTGCTTGGAAGGAAACGTACCGACGTACGCAGGCGTGGACAAATATGGTGAGCTTACTCAAGGCGGGTATTCAACTCATATCGTCGTAGAGGAAGATTTCGTTCTTCGCATCCCTGATAACATCGAGCTGGATGCTGCGGCACCTCTTCTATGTGCGGGGATTACGACGTATTCTCCATTGAACCATTGGAATGCAGGACCAGGGAAGAAGGTAGCCGTTGTCGGCATGGGTGGACTCGGTCATATGGCAGTCAAGATTGCACATGCCATGGGTGCCGAAGTATCCGTTCTTTCCCGTACATTAAATAAGAAGGAAGACGGACTGGAATTCGGGGCAGAAGCTTATTATGCTACCACTGAGCCGGAGACGTTCGAGAAACTGGCAGGTACATTTGATCTGATCATTAACACGGTAAGTGCGAAAATTGACATCAATGCGTACCTCTCCCTGCTGACGCTGGATGGAGCGATGGTCAATGTGGGAGCACCTGCTGAGCCACTGGAAGTCAATGTATTCTCATTGATCGGCCATCGTCGTTCATTTGCAGGATCCCTGATCGGAGGCATCCGTGAGACTCAGGAAATGCTCGATTTCTGCGGAGAACATGGAATCGTCCCTTCAATCGAAGTGATTGCCGCTGATTACATTGATGAAGCGTATGAACGGGTATTGGGTTCTGATGTGAAGTATCGGTTTGTGATTGATACGAGTACGATTTAATAGAAAAGAAGCAAGGGGATTCCCTTGCTTCTTTTTTTATGGGTTGGAAGCAGGAAAACCGTCCCTTTGCTTCCAGGTTTTCAACCACCCCCTAAACGGATATATAAAATAGAGAAAGCAATCGCGAACAAGGTGAGGTGCTTTCGTTATGAAGAAGTCGGTGAATAAACTGGAGGAGGAAATCGTAATGAAGAAAGTCATGAACAAACCTGAAGATCTGATCGTGGAAATGTGTAATGGGATGGCCATGGCTCATCCGGAGCTCGAATTTATGAAAAAGTATAAGGTTATGAAGAAGAAGGACCTCGATGAAAACAAGGTCACGTTGATCAGCGGCGGGGGAAGCGGACATGAACCTGCCCATGCCGGACTGGTGGGAAAAGGGATGTTGGACGCTGCCGTGTGTGGGGATGTGTTTGCATCGCCTTCGCAGATCCAGGTTTATCAGGCGATCAAAGCGACGGCCGGTAAAAAGGGTGCTCTGCTCGTCATTAAGAATTACAGCGGGGATATCATGAATTTTAAAAATGCGGCTCACATGGCTTCAGAGGATGGAATCCCTGTGGAATATGTCAAAGTGGATGATGATATTGCCGTGGAAGACAGCCTTTATACAGTAGGGCGCCGCGGTGTCGCGGGGACCGTGTTGGTACATAAAATAGCCGGAGCGGCAGCTGAGGAAGGCAGAAGCTTGAAGGAAGTCAAAGCCGTGGCGGAAAAAGCCGCTGAAAATGTCCGAAGCATTGGCTTCGCGCTCACCTCCTGTACGGTACCGGCAAGCGGATCTCCGACGTTTGAGTTGGGTGACGATGAAATCGAATATGGTGTTGGCATTCACGGAGAGCCAGGGACTAGACGGGAAAAAATGGCGTCTGCTGATGAATTAGCCCAGCGTATGGTCAATGATCTTCTGAAGGATCTCAAAATGGAAGATGATGATTCCTCTGAGATTGCGGTTCTTGTAAATGGGTTTGGTGGCACGCCATTGCAAGAGCTCTACCTTTTCAACCATGCCGTTACCAGAATTTTAGCAGAAAAAAAGATTTCCATTAACCGTGCCTTTGTCGGCAATTATATGACCAGCATCGATATGGCAGGTGCATCCTTGACCGTGATGAAGCTGGACGAAGAGTTGAAAACCTTGCTGTCAAGGGAGAGTACTGCGTCAGCGTTAAGAGTAGACGGACCAGTGCCGGGTGTGGAGTACATCGATCTTGAGGAGGAAGATGACACGAAACCAGTATCCTTCGAGGTGGAAACACCGGAAGAACATGCTGAGATTAAACATAATAGAGCGACACTCGAAAACATAATCTACCTAGTGGATAAAATGAGTGATGTCATCATCCAAAAAGAAGTACCTTTCTGTGAATTGGATTCCCATGCCGGGGACGGGGATTTCGGAATGAGCGTCTCGAAAGGATTCAAGCAATTGAAGCGGGAGTGGAAAGACATCCTGAGTCAAGAGAACCTCACCATCGGCAGCTTCTTAGATGCAAGTTCCATGATCATTATGGAATACTGCGGCGGTGCTTCCGGTCCAATTTGGGGTTCCGCGTTCCGTGCGGCAGGAAAATCAGCGCAGGATCGAAAGGAATTGACCGTGGAAGAATTTGCAGACATGCTGCAGGCAGCCGTGAAGGGAATCCAGGATACAGGTGAACGATCCTTCGGCAGAGGAGCAGAGGTCGGCGACAAGACCCTCGTCGATGCACTCGTTCCATGTGCGGACTCCTGGTCACAAAGTGCCGCAGACGGAGATGACTTCAAGACCGCTTTTGAAAAAGGTGCTGCGGCTGCTGTAGAAGGAGCCGAGAAAACGAAGGAGATTGTTGCCCGGATGGGACGTGCCGGTACCGTAGGGGAAAGAAGCCTCGGACATCCGGATGCCGGTGCTTATGCGTTGGGGGTTATTTTTACGGAGCTTTCGAAGAGTTTAAAATAATGATAGGGGAAGGAAGGGGACCGTCCCCTTCCTTCCCTAAAAAAATAAATCTACGAGAGAGGATATAATCTCAACAAGTACGAATGTCAGGATCCCTTGAACACAAAAGAAAACGAGAAAGAGCGCCTTTCCTGTGAGCCAATTGAACCTATTTAGCTTTTTATATACACGGGGTCCGATGCCGAACATTCCCTTTTGCATGGCGTTAAAGACTCTATCCAATACAGTAACGGGTGGGTCTGAAATACCATTCTCGTAGCGCTCCAGCAAAATTGTACCTATGATGAAAAAACCAAAGGAGTGGGCGAGCTGGCTACCAAGGATGCCATAAATGATTATAGAAAATATATATACAGCCATTTCAATATCTAACGTGAAGTACATATGTATTCCTTTCTTTACCAAGCGTTGAATTCTCTTTTTCTATCATACTAAATGAATCCAACTGACAAAAGATTTCCATTAACGAAACTTTGCAATTCAGTTAGTCGTATACATATATAAGGAATGAACGTAGCGTTGGATTTGAGGAGGCATACGAGATGGAATTGTATATATTTCTAGCTGTTTTTGGTTTATACGTTCTGGTGTCACTATTGATTTTACCGATTCAATATCGTTTTTTAATCGCTTTAAAAGCTGAAGAACAAAAGAATCGATTAAAAGGAAAGAAGCAGGGGGAAATGTATGACGCCATGAATGCGGGAGAACTGAGTCTTCATGGGAATATGCAGGGAAATCCGTTGTTCTTCTTGGCCAATTTCTTTGCTTCCATCCTTTATAGAGTGAAGCATCGTGGGAAACGAAAGTAGATCCACAAAAAACAGTTATCCTTTTACCGGATGACTGTTTTTTTATGACTTGCTCTAAAGAATTGACCCTATAATCAATATGAAAAAATTGGTATAATGGCGTAATATCCATTTTTTACATAGGGGGAAGCAGACATGCGACAAGAAACGGCCGTTGAAAAAGTACTGGAGAGTCTACAGAAAGACCCCAGTGTCAGAAGTGTATTCCTAAAAGGATCCATGGGACGGAATGAACACGATGAACATTCAGATATCGACCTGTACTGTTTGGTAAAGGAAGGGGAGGAGAAGGAATTTCTGACACGACGCCTCGATCATTTGAAGGCGTACAAAGACCTTATCTTTCACGATGATATCTTCATCATCGCACCGCAGATCATCGCCATCTATGAAGATTGGCTGCACATCGATCTGTTCACGGTAACGGAGAAGACGTTTCAGGAGAAGGATTTCTTTACGGTGTTATATGATCCTGAGCATCTTATGGGAAAATACGAATCTAGCCAAAACCTATCAATTTCAAAAGAACAGTTCACGGGTAATGTCCTAGACGCAGCCTGGTTTCTATTTCAACATGGGAAAGCAGCGGCGAGAGGGAATCATACATGGGCTGCGGAAATGCTTCGTCATTCCATGAGGAACGTGACGACCATTCTGCTTTCGAGATATGTAAAGGAGCGGGCGGTTCTTGGATTGAAGACCATTCACAGAGATCTGCCGCAAGAGGTGCAGGATCGAGTGGTGGAGATTTATGAGACGATGACTCCGTCCCGAAATGGGGAGGCTGCGAAGAAAATTGCGAGTCTATTAGAGAGTGAGTTTGATTGGATTCGGGGAGAACTTGGAGATCAGGAACCACAGGTGATCTCATTCGTAAAAACCATGATTGACAAAGTACTACAGAGGGTAGAAGAAAAAAAAACATCCTAGTTCATCAAACCTAGAACTAACTGTCAAAATTTTTTATTCTCATAGGTACATTGACACGCGTATTCTCTGTTTTCTCACATTAAAATAACAAAGAAATGGTGAATTTCTTTTGAAGAAGGGGAAAATATGAACGAGATTAAATTGAGAAGTAAGTTGAAGCAGTTGCATAGTTCCGATCCCGGGAAGCGGTTTGAGGCGCTCGGGATGTTGTATGAGTTGAAGCAGGAGGATGATCTGAAGATCCGGGTGGAAGTGTTGAAGGATATGGTGAAGGACGCGGCCACTTCTTTTCCTGAGCGTGTGGACGCCTGGGATAACCCTTCCTATGGGCTGATGGATTTTGTTTGTGATTATCCGATGCCTGAGATCATCGATGAGATTATCAAGCGCTTTGATGGACTGGATCCTGATGCGAAGGTTCGTGCCCTGGAGTGTCTGTTGCTCACGAAGGATGAGGGGATTTTTCAAGAAGTCCAAGATAAAACGGTACAGTTGATTACAGAAGAGGACGTGAAACTGCCGGTCGAGGAACTGTGTAGGTTTCCGATGCTCGTAAATGGGATTGTCGATCAGACGTTTGAGAAACTGGAATCATCTCATTATAAATTTGTGTATTATGAATTCATCACTGCGATCAATGAGTCGGGTGTGGATCCTGGCTATAAAAGGACGAGAATCCTGCCGGTGCTTCTTGCCGATTATAAAAAGCTGAGGGAAGAGTACCGTGTATACGACGGTGAATACAAACCGGCATTTGTGTATCAATCGTGGAAGGAATCTTATTTCCTGTTGAGATATCGACTTAACGTGCTGATCGAATTAATGAACTATTATTTTACCGATGAGACGGTTGATCTTCTGAAAGAGGCTGTACAGTTCAAGGATCCACGGATCAGTACCAATGCCGTCATCGTTTGTTTGAACAAAAATATCGAAGTCCCAATCCATATCTTAGAATCGCTTTCTACCAATCTCGAAAGCGCGGAAATGTTGTACTGGGGGCTCTCGGAACACAATAAAGAACATGTCTTCCCGGTCAGTCCGAAGCAGCCGGTGCTGGCCAAGTCGCATCTTTTCGACCATCTTGTCTACATGCGTGATGAAGAAGGGGAGCTTCTGAATATCTATCCGGAGAATATCCAAGTGGTGGATACAGTGGACACCGCCAACTCATACGGCCAGCCCCTGCGCTATTATCTGATGAGCTTCTCCCATGGGGACGACGTGCTCGCAGCCTGGGTGGGAGGCTACAACCTGGAGGATGAAGACGACAGTGCGGAAATGTGGGAAGGAACACACACCGACCTCGAACCTTTACAGGACAGAACCGTCGAGGAGCATAAACAGCTTTTCTTGAACATGCGAGAAGAGACTGCTCGTGAAAATGAACACACCGTGTACTATGAAAGCTCACCGAAACTATCCAAAGGCTTATGGTTCTTCTACGCCATACTGATTTCACACTGGATCAGAATCTTCGTTAACGGAGTGACGGAAGAAGAGATTTACGTATCCCTCGCCTTCACATTCCTTGGAGCGATCCTCTCCATCTATGAAATGTGGAAAAATAAGCGGAGTGCCGTCGTCATCGTGGGCAAAGAATTGATCAAGGCAAAAGGGGAGAAGAAGGAAAGCATTCCTCTGCAGGATATTAGGAAAGTGACGTATGATAAGAAGCAGATCAGTGTATACAACAAAGAAAATGTCCTCACCATGAAGGTTCCAATGCGCTGGGTGGAGTATCACCAGTTTTATTATGCGATGGTGGAGCAGACAAGTCATTTGAGGGAGCAGCCGTATATTGAGGAGTAGGGGACAAGGGGGCTTGTCCCTTTTGTTTTGTTCCAGTTATAAAAATGGGCATGATGGTGGAACTAAATCCCATCTCAAACGTAGATATTGGTAATACATCTAAACGGGATGGGAGGAAGCAGTATGAAACAGCTATATATAAAGCAGAAGGTATTCAGTCTCAGCGAGAAATTCACCGTAAAGAACCAAGACGAGAAAGATGTTTATTATGTAGAGGGAAGCTTTATGAAGGTCCCGAAAACGTTCTCCATCATGAATCAAGATCGAAATGAAGTCGCGCTTATTACGAAAAAGGTATTAAGCTTTTTACCCAAGTTTTTCGTTGAGGTAAACGGTCGAGAGGTCTTGACGATCAAGAAGGAACTATCCTTTTTAAAAGCACGCTATTCAATTGACGCGGCAGGCATTGACGTGCAGGGGAACTGGTTGGATATGGACTTCCAGGTATTACAGAATGGCAGAGTCGTAGGGAAAGTAGGTAAAGAGTGGTTCAGTTGGGGTGACAGTTACAGGGTGGAAATACTGAATGAAGAGATGGAAACGATTATTCTTGCCCTTGTGATTGCGATTGATTGTGTGAAGGCGGATGAGGCTTCGTCGAGTGCGTCGTTTTAAGTAAGGAAGCACGGAGACGGTTCCCGTGCTTCTTTTACCTTTCAACCTTCTTCTTCGAAAATATATATCTAGCATTAATGAAGAATAAAGTACCGAAGAAAAATAGTGCGATAAGCAACCAACTCGCAATCGCCCAGTACTCTCCCTTCAATAGATACCCACTTATCAAATTCACACACACCATCATAGACATTACCACATACATGCCGATTATGTATTTCATTTCAGACACACCTTTCAAGATTGTTAATAGCTGCAAGGAACAAGCAAGATGCTTGCTTCGGCATCCGCTGTTTTTACCAGTATAAACCAATCCGTAGTTCTAGTACCATTATGATCCAATAAAATAAGCAGTTCAGCAATTACTAATTACTGAGCTGCTTTGAGTTTATTCAATTTATCATTTTTCTCGCTTATAAATCCTCGTATTATTATCGATAAAAGTAGCAACGCCAAAACAAATGTAGTAATGACACTTGCCTCAGGCCCCCATACACCTCCTGTTAGTAAAATGTTATCTTCTAAAAATGTTACAGATAATAGCGATATCCCTTTTTGCTCAGATAAAGATAATCCAAAAATGCCCACCTGTATGAAATCCCAAAGAAAATGAAAACCAATACCAAACCACAGTCCATTGGTTTTTGCTCGTAGTATCCCTAAGAATATTCCACCAAGAACTAATTCTAAGAAAGCAAATAGAGTAATCCCATTGTTTAATCCGTGCATGGCAACAAAAAATATGGTTGAAAACACTATACCAACTTTGTAATTGTAATAAAATGAGGCTAAACCTTGGATATAGCCGCGAAACAATACTTCTTCAGATAGAGAAACTAAAAAGCTAACTACCAGAAAATAAATGAGCGATAATATCAACTGATCATTTATATGATGCAGTACAATCATATGTTTAACAGATAATATAGAAATGGTTAAAGAAATAGTGATCGAAATAAGTCCTAATAAAGCCCCTTTTGAGAAATTGCTCAAGGGGTTCATTTGTTTCATTCCTAAGCCCCAATTGTTTTTCTCGAAAAGCCTATATAAAACAATGACAGGAACTAATATAAGTAGTTTTTCCAGGAAGAACATTACTTTAGTTACCAAGTTATTCTCACTTGGTATATTCACAACAATGGAAGTTAGCACCAGAATCGTTAATGTTGTTATTAGCATTTTCCCATAGACCAACAAAAACTTTTTCATTTTTTCACCTCACTTATAAAAATTTCAAATACACTAATCTTTTTTTCTTTTACTCAACGACCTAATGTTCTTCATTTTCAAGAACAAGAAAACCCTACTCCATTCTCCCCCCATAATGATCCTTCACCCAATACGTCAACGTCCCATCCTGCTCAATACGATAACGCAGATCGGCTTTCTGCAGACCTTCAATCATCAATGGACGTAAATCGCTCAACATTTGATTACTTTCTTCTATGTAAGTAGAGAGTATCTCGGAATGATAGGTATTGGCATTTGCTGATGACATCAGATAGTCAACGGCAGCCTGTTTGATAATGTACAGTTCGACGGTTTTGTTATGTAGCTCCTTAAATTCCCGCGGAGGATTGAGGTCAATCAGCTTTTGATAATTTTGAGTGAGTATCAAGTTGGTTTCGTTGATGTCGAGTGTCACGGATGAAAGGTTTCCGTTGGCAGCATTGATCTTGGTCAGTAGCTGTTTGAAGCTTTGATCGCTGGAACTGAAGTATTGTTCGCGCTCCTGCAGGTAGCTGCGTATTTTTTGTTCCTGTTGAATTGTGATTTCGTTATAGATTTTCATGGGTAATCCGCTGACGAACAACGCCAAGAGGGTCAATCCGATGACGCCCCATGACCATTTGGGAGCTTTCTTGCTTTTGGATCGATATCGGTCATCATTCCAGTAGTCTCTTTCTGCTATAGGCATTAGTGGTTCCTCGTTTCATTGGATACTAGTAAAATACTCCTTTTATGTTACCATAATTATACATGTTGAAATATTATTGATGTAAAAAAATCTAATGTACCTCTTGAAAATAATAATATGCAAAAGAGAAGCGGTTAGAGAAATAGATGATAGAGAGGATTAAATAAGCATGCAATTTCCAGAAAGAATTAAACAAAGAAAAATGAATTATCTTCGTATAGATAAGAAATTAAATAAACGGGAGTTAACACAATTATTTGGAGAAAACCCATACGAGGTATTTGCGGTGGTGGATGAAAGTATAGAAGAAAATGAAGAAATAATATCCACCTTTCTAGTTTTACATTCTAATGATTTTCAAGAAAATGTAATTCTTTACGACGTTTCAAATCAACCTCATACTACCGTAACCACTGATATTCAATTTCTAGTTAAGGGTTATATTGAGTTTATAGACGTAGGTATTGTTGATAAATTCCCTGTGAAGATTTATGTGAAGGAAAACTTTCATGAAAGTATTTAAAGAAGGTAATGAAAAAGTAATCTTTGATCCTTGTAGACAAATTCTCCTTAAGTTTACACCTGAGGAGGAAGTGAGGCAGAACCTAATAGAAATATTAGTTAAGGATATGAAGATCCCTATAGAGTTAATCAGTACTGAGTACGCACTTAATAAAGTGGATTCAAATTCAGGACAAAGAGCTGATATTGTTGTTTGGAATAGAGGTAGAGATGGTATCAAAGAAGCTTTATTAGTTGTCGAAGTAAAAGCAGCGCATATAGAATTAACAGATCATGCTTTAGAACAAGTAATGTCATACAATAAAATTCTAAAAGCTAGGTACGTTGGGGTTTCCAATGGGAACAGTTTTAATATCTATAAAATACAAGAGGGGAAAGCTGTTCCATTAACTAGTAATCTGTATACTTATTCTGATCTATTAGAAGAGAAAGTTGTTTTTTCAAAGAGTAGAAAATTAAGAAGGTTACCATATGAGTTAACGACTTATCGCCGATATGTTATTCATTTATTGGATTTAGGTTATATAGGAGAAGGGACATCAACGAATATGCACGGGTTTATTTCGGACTTGCAAAATTTCATATTATGTGGAAATGTGCTGTTTGATGTCCAACAAAATAGTATTATTGAAGATCTCTCGTATGGATTTTTTTCTTTCGGAAATGCAAGTGGAGGCAGTTACCCAGGATACTATAGAAGTTTTATTATAACGGATTTAGATCAAAAACCAATAGTAGTAAGAATAGGGGTATTCGGAACTTCAATATTAAAAGATGATCCCAAATATGGTAATCGAAAAGGAAATACATACTTAACTGTAGCTTTAGATGAGTCTGGTTCCTCAACTAATATTCTTCAATTAAATATAGACAAATATTTAATTTACTCTCAAGAAAATCACTCTTATGAAATATTTCATTCTGGAAGGCGGAACGGTTATAAGAGTAAAGATGTGATCAAATTGGTTGAAAAATACACACCAAGTTTAGTTGAGGATAACAAAGTTAAATTAGGAATCTTACCAGCAAATAAGTCTATTTCTTCTGAAGAAGGATCCGATTTTATATGTAAGATACTAGATTATGCAAGAGTGAGAATTAAACTTGCACAAAGATAGACCGCATCTATGCTTTCAACGTAATGAACTAAAGTAAATCAGTTTAATTCGACTTTAAATTAAAGTAACTTTTTACTGATAAATAGATTATATAATAGTGTTACATGAAAGGAAGTGTCACTAATGCAAAACCTACATACTCTATTCAAAGAAAACAACTTCAAACTTACAAATGAAACATCAAAAGCAACAGAGTACGAGAACATCGAAAGTAAAGAGGTTGTCTATTTACTGCCTAATAACGAATTAACGTTAGTGGTTAATCCTAAGGTGGTAGAAGGTAATGAAGATTTAGAAGAAAAGGCTGAGAAGAAATATCACAGTACAGCATTGAGATGTTTTCCAAAGAGAAAACATACTGGGAAAACTCTCATGAACTATGGGTATTCATTTACATTTCAATCTAATGAAGAGTTAAGCTCATTTCTTGTACGATTATTGGTTATGTACTAAACAGAAAAAGATCACTCCGTAAATTGATGGAGTGATCTTTTTCTGTTAGGAATTCATTCTTATAGTATCGGTTGCACTTTTATCAATGGACACATGCCCCATTGAAATAATCGCATCTTTAATAACATTGTGTAATCCTTCATTAGAAAAGGTTTTTATCTTGATCATCTCTCTAATATCAGTATGTTCCACATATTTCAGCTTTGTTTGAGGGCTCATGTATTTAGAAGAAATATACCCATTAAATGTTCCATCCTGATTGCAGCGTATCTCCCTTGCGATCTGCTTTCCCCGGTGGATACTTTTCCTGACCGCATATCTATACCTATCTCCAGATCGAGTCTCTTTAAGTTCTGGATAGGAAAGAAATATTGATCTGGCTTCGTTGAATGTTAGCATTCTCTCTACCTCTCTTACTTTAACTTTTTATTAGTAAAATACTCCTTATATGTTACCATAAAATTACATGTAATTATTACTTAGAGGAGAGCGGTAATGATAAAAGAAATCATATCAAACTACCACCAAGAAACTACCCACGACCCACATCATCGTTTTAAATCCTGGGAACACTGCTATCGTTTTTTCACCAAACATCATAAGGACCTCGATGATAAAGAACTTGCTGATCAGGCTTGTCTGCAGTTAGCTTTTTATCTAGCGAGCTGGGGGATGTTAAGGGGAAGCTCTTTTCTTTTGTTCAAAGATTATAAGGTTCATCAGTATTTTATTTCTGAAGTGGTGAAGAATCCCGTCTTTAAAGAGCAATTTCAAATGAATCAGTGTGAACTTCTCGAAGTGGCTGTCTCTAAAGATATAGAAAATCTGATTGAGGATATAAGAAACACTTATCAAAATAATATTTCAGTGTTGCAAGGGAAGGAAGTAGACATTAATGTATCCGATACTCTTGTTACAAAGATTATGCTTGGCGTATTTGGAAACGTTCCTGCATATGACAGGTACTTTAAAATGGGGATGGCTCTATTCGATTTCAACATGCAGCTAAACGCACGCTCATTAAAAGAATTAGCAAATTTCCACAATGAACACGTCGATGAGTTTAGTGCATGTAGAAAACTTCTGAATTCACAAGATATTCACTACACGCCGATGAAACTAGTAGATATGTATTTTTGGCAGATTGGGTATATGCTGGATAACTCAGATCAGTTTGAGGAGGAAATCAGTAGAGTGGTTCAGTATGCGACTCAGTATAAATCAAAGAAGCTGAATGCACCTATGGCAGAAGTTGAATCAAATAATAAAAGGCTTTCTGAAGGATTAGGGTTAACGGATTCTATTAGAAAGTATATTAGGACCATCCTAAATGAAGAGGCTAGTAAAGGGAGCCTGTTTTTGGATTTGAGGTCCGGGGACATTCATAAAGAGATGGGGTTAAGGAATAGAATAGCGCCTGTATGCAATGCGATGGAGTCATTAGGTGTGTATAGATTTCAGGTCTTGCATAGGACGGCTAGTGGTCATAGTACGACGAATGTAGTTCGGTATTTTTTGAAGGAAGAAGTGAGTTAAGAAAACTTTTTAAGGAGAACCAAATGAACCATTTTAATCTTATGCAATTCTTCGAGGGCTATGTAAGGAACTATAGAAGACTAAACCTCTCTTCGGATCATAATATATCCATGTTTACAAAGAGAGAAATCGACTATTTTGCTAATTTGGGAGAGATGCTAGGTTTCGATGTTTTTATTGAAGACGGGAAAGTAGATAGGGCGAAGGGGCGGTCACGTCCTATGGATTTAGCCTGGTGGAAGTGGGATAAGCGGATCAGTGATGATGTATATGTTTCCTTAGACTTGCACTTAGAGCGTGAGAGTCAGTTTCACAAAGATGTGAAAACTCTTGAGAAATTATTTTCCGATACAGAAGAAGGATTTAGACCCACGCACGTTATTGGTATTCAATATATAAAGTCTAAGGAGAGAATTGCTTTTCTTAACAATCTTATTTCGGAGAAAAATAGTATTCAAAAATCTCACGTGCTCATGATTTATCGTTTTTATAACGGGAATTCTGAGTGCGAGGAAGTATTAGCATACTGGTTTAAGACTGATAAAACGATAGAAGAGCGACGAGCATTCTGTAAGGAAGATGATTTTGGGTATTGGTTTATGGGATTTGAAGAAGAGATCTCATAAGTAAATCAGGAGGTAATCATGGGAAAATATTATGTTCCAACCAAAGGGATGGATTCTTGGAAAGAGTTCTTAGCCGATCCCGAAAAACAATGGAAACCATCATACTCTGCATACGAATTAGCAAAGTCTTGGGAGGGTGCTGACAATCTCCCTTCAATTGTAGAAAGGGCCTTTAGAAACAGTGATATTCCACTTTTTGAAGATGTGAAAGTCCTATATGGGTTTCCTGAATACAAAGTTTCACTTCCAGGAGGTGGAACTCCGTCTCAAAATGATCTTTACCTACTGACAAATGCAGGTGGTGTACTGCTTCCCATTATGATTGAAGGAAAAGTGTCTGAACCGTTTGGAGAAGAAGTGAGGGTTTGGAAAGGTGAGAACCCGAGTATTGGGAAGGTAAAGAGATTGCGTTCAATTCTAGAGTTGTTGAACCTTGATGAAGAAGAGGTTTTGAATAAAAGGTATCAGTTATTTCATCGTACAGCTTCAGCAGTAATTGAAGCCAGGAACATTCATGCTCGACATGCTGTGATGCTGGTACATTCATTTAGTCAACAGGCAAAATGGTTTGAAGATTACAGGGAGTTTGTGGATTTATTTGGTTTGAAAGCGATTAAAGACTCTGTTGTTGGGCCGGTAGAAGTGGATGGAATACAATTGTATTTTGGATGGGTCACTGAACCAATTCCAGTGAAGTCAAAAGAGTATTATTACAGCTTGTTTAATACAGATAAAGCTATTGCTTTGGCAGAGGAAATAGATCATTACTTATACGAGAAGAGTCCTTACAAAGAAGAAGTAGAAGATTATCATGAACGTACTAATAATGGGGTTCGTACTGATTGCATAGGATATGTAAGTAGAAGATCTCATTACAAATTCGCTACTATCACGTCTGCAAGGAAGGCGTGCTTTGTGCTCCATCTTGGTAAGAGACTTCATACTGAAACGGCAATGAACATGCAGAAAGAAATTGATAAGTTGCTCGGCAGTGTATATAAAGAATCGGATAAAGGAAAGCTCACGCCGGGTGAAGTGTATATAAGGTTGGAGTGGGTAGATACATTAGAGCAGATAACTAGATTTATTGATGAGGCGTATAACTTCAGATTGCAAAAATAATCAAATGGAGTAAATGAATCTAGCCTTTGTACATCCGTTATTTGGTAATATTTATATAAGCAAAGGCTAAAAAGGGGAGATCTCACGAAATGAATCATAGATACTTTTACCAATTCCTTGAACCACTCTCAAACGAACTGGCACTACTGGCAAAAGAACTAGAACACAGTGTATTCACAAGTCCGCGCACTATGCTAACTCATTCTAGAGTGTTTATTGAGAATATACTTAAAAGCGTCATGAAGGAAGAGGGGCTTTCAGAGGTTCCACAAATGACTATAGTTGACCGAATCAATCTCCTGAATGAACAGGGGATATTGATCAAAGATGTGTTAAATGACCTGCACTCTATCCGTATGAGAGGAAATCAAGCAGCCCACCAAACACGGATTTTTCGTTACTCTGAGTCTTTAACGTCATGGGAATCTCTCTTCAATGTTGTAAAGTGGTATATCGAAAGTTATGGACCGGTCAGTACTGCGGTTCCTGTATATGAAGAACCACGTCTTCCTCATGATGAACAATTAGATCTTGATGAATTGTTATCCAGGTTGGTATCTCTGGAAAGAACACTTTCAGCAAAAGAGACCCCAACCATGCACCCGTCTAACGCAGAGGTAGCAGCTACGGTTTCCGAGGAAGAAAATCCAACAACCGAGGGATACTCAACCATCAGAAGAATATCGTATATGGATAAGCATGTGGAAATTCCATTTTTCTTAAGAGATGCATTCTTACTTCCACAACGGTTCCAGAAGTCTGAAACGTTTCTAATAAGATTAGGGGAAGTGCAGCAGGCACGATTTGTAAGTGAACTACCGCATGATCTGGTCGATCTCCACAAACATGTGAAACGATACAATGAAAAAAATGACAAAACTCTTTTTGAAGAATTATCTATCTTTGTTCAAGAGGAGCTTACCAGAAAAGATATTACTCACACACGGCGGGGAGAATTGTTATTCTTCTATAAATCTGACTATATAGTGGTCACTGAAGAATTATCTGCGATTCCCTTAAGTCCTGAAGAGTTTTCCGGTGTACCCAGTTTGCTGAAACAACTTAAGCAAAACGGCATTATGACTGTAGGACAATTACCAAAAGAGCTAGTAAGTTTAGCGAAGTATGCTAATGCCGGGACTTTAACGATTGAAAATTTGTTTGATCAAATTAAAGGAAAACAAGGCGTGCAGAATTAGAAGAGTCGATTTAACTAGCATAAAGTACTTCTTGGTAAATCAGTTCCGATTATAAAGAATCAATTATTTGAGAAGGGGAGCTTTCATCCTTTTCCCCTCCTTTAACGTTTTGTTATTAACAAACTTTTTAGTAGAGGAGCGGACTTTAAGAAAGTCGAAACACATTTATGAATCCCATAATTATAAGATATTATTCGATCTTGGAAAACAGATTGTCCCTGGTACTTTAAGGTTCATGGGGTAGGTTATGTCAATTTCCTTACATAGAATGGTGGTGAATTGAATTATAGATCCAGAGGGCACTGAGTTCATCGATACTTCATCGGTTTGACACAGAATTTTGTGAGCTCTGCATATGATGTTCTCTTCAGTAATTATATGTGGAATACAGGCCATAACTTCATCCTGTACTTGAGTTTGCACTGTGTATGAAAAAGTCAAATCATCCTGAAATTGAATTGAGACTTTTACTGGTATTGTCCAATTGATGAGGACCTTTCCGGGGTTCCCATATTGGATAATGTATATCTGATATTGGATTTGATCTAATGCAGGAGGAATACATTTAACTATCACCGACCCATCAAGGGATAGTGCATTTGATAAAGAGGGTTGATATATTGCATAAGGAATTATACTCATTTGCTTATATTTATTGGAATAGAACAACCAATCAAATACTTTCATAACATTAATACATTCTGTCGAGTTCATCTGAGAATCTTTAACTATCACTTCAAAGAAACACGAGGACTTGTTACCAGCATGATCTGTAGCAGTACAAGTCACCATCGTACTACCTTTATGAAAGAAACTACCTGAGGGTGGTAAACAAGAGAAGGTAACTCCTGGACAGTTGTCGGATACAGTTGGGGCCGGATAGGTTACTACTGTGCCACTTTCACTAGGTGAAACAAATATGAGGATAGAATCTGAACATTTGATGACGGGTGGCTCTGTGTCAATGACAGTGACGTTAAAAGTACACGGTTCACTGCGGTTCCCAGATGCATCTGTAGCAACACAAGTCACTGGTGTTGTTCCTACGGGGAAGAACGATCCGGAAGAAGGTGTACAGGTAAAGGTAACGCCTGGGCAGTTATCCGTTATGGTAGGTGCAGGGTAGGTAACAGAGGCCCCACACTCGTCGGGATCGTTGTCCTGCTCGATATCATCGGGACAAATAATGGTTGGTGGCTCCGTGTCAATGACCGTAACGGTAAACGAACAGGATTGGTCGCCTTCTAAACACTCTACAATAGTCTTTCCAACTTCAAAGAAAGAACCAGATGGAGGAGTGCAAACTGCACCGGGAGAACTATTGTATTCAATAATAGCTCCACATTCCCCTGGTGAGTTAACGACAGTAATATCTTTTGGACAAATCAAGCCGATTTTAGTAATAAAAGCATCTCTACTACCTTCAAGGTTAGGTTGAAAAGCATTTTGTGTAGGGAAATTTTGGGATTGTGTGTAACCTGTGACTAAACCATTTCCATTGGAATCCGTGATAATTTGATATCCGAATTCATATTCCGCCCCCCCCAGGTACGAAGAATAAATTAAACCTCCCGTCGGGTTAACTTTAGTAACAAAAATATCCCCATTTCCACCGTAATTCGGTTGAAAGGCATTCTGAGTAGGGAAATTTATTGAATTAGTTGTCCCCATAATATAAGCATTTCCGGTAGAATCTGAGGAAATGCTATTTCCGAATTCTCCGTCGGTCCCCCCAAGAAAAGAGGAATAAATTAACCCCCCCATTGAACTCACCTTAGTAACAAACGCATCATTACCTCCTCCAAAAGTAGGTTGAAAAGCATTTTGTGTGGGGAAATCGCTAGAAGCAGTGTAGCCTGTGATATAGGCATTTCCTGTTGAATCTGTAATAATTCTATACCCATTTTCTGCATCTGTTCCTCCAAGGTACGTGGAGAAAATTAAGTCTCCCGTGGGATTCAATTTAGTAACAAACGCATCTATATTTCCTCCATAAGTCGATTGGAAAGCATTTTGTGTGGGGAAATCGCTAGAAGCAGTGTAGCCTGTGATATAGGCATTGCCTATGGAATCAATATCAATACTCTCCCCAAATTCGAAGTCCGTTCCTCCAAGGTACGTGGAGTAAATTAAACTTCCGGTCGGGCCCACCTTTGTAATAAATA
This sequence comes from Rossellomorea sp. NPDC077527, assembly GCF_044542955.1. Taxonomy (NCBI): domain Bacteria; kingdom Bacillati; phylum Bacillota; class Bacilli; order Caryophanales; family Bacillaceae; genus Rossellomorea; species Rossellomorea sp. NPDC077527. The sequence continues at coordinate 528,496 of NZ_JBITVL010000001.1, forward strand.
CATCGCTAACTCCTCCGAAGGTCGATTGAAACGCATTTTGTGTGGGGAAATTCGTTGATTCAGTGACGCCATAGATATAGGCATTTCCAATAGAATCTGTTAGAATGCTACCTCCAAATTCAGATTGTGTTCCCCCTAAATACGAGGAGTAAATCAAATCCCCTATTGGGTTTATCTTAGTAACAAAAGCATCGATAAATCCTCCGAAGGTCGATTGAAACGCATTTTGTGTAGGGAAATCAAGTGAACCCGTTTCCCCCGTAACATATGCGTTCCCTGTGGAGTCTATAGAGATGCTCAATCCGAATTCTCCCCCCGAACCTCCTAGGTAAGAGGAATAAATTAAGCTTCCTAGAGGGGAAAGTTTGGTAACAAAACAATCACCGTTCCCTCCAAAGGTTGGTTGAAAAGCATTTTGAATTGGGAAATCAGTTGAATTTGTGAAGCCTGTGATATAGGCATTCCCTAAGTTATCTGTAACTATTCTATCCCCGCTATCTCCTCCATTTCCACCTAAATAAGAGGAATAAATCAAGTTTCCAGCCGGGTCCACCTTAGTAATGAATGCATCTGTATTCCCCCCATATATCGGTTGAAAGGCGTTTAGAGTAGGAAAATCAAGTGAATTAGTTTGTCCCGTAACATATGCGTTCCCTGTGGAATCTGTAGAGATGCTATATCCGTCTTCTCCCCCCGCCCCCCCTAAGTAAGAGGAGAAGACCAAACCGGGATCTATCAGAAGGGGGATATGCGGGTCATAATTATCCTCAAGAGTAAACCCAAGTGATATTATTTGGAGGTTATAATCGCTTAACTTAAATTTCGTGTCAATTTGTTTAAGTTCCTTTCCTTTTCCTTGAAAACTTAGTGGACGCTTGTCTACAACCTCTCCAATGTGCGTTTGGATTCTCAAGTTTCCTTCGTTATCTACGAAGAGATTTTCGAATCCTTTGTATGTGAATTGAATGTCTTCTACTTTACATCTCGGCTGAACTAAAAATTCATATTTAAATTTTCCTTCTTTACCATGAAAATGAAGATCAATTCCTTCCCATACATTATTATAGACCACTTCACCATAAGGGGTAATATTGGTGTGCCAGTTTTTGGAGTCGGATCCTTGGTAAAAGTTAATTTTTCCTGAAAGCTCTGTTCGTCCGATTGGAATCACGGGGTTGTTTTCATTTAAAAAGTGGAAATCAAGGCGAACTCCTTTATATTTATTTGGCACGTTGTCATTATTTATTTGGTTTTTTTTCTCTGCGTCAATAAAGACAAAACTAACTCCTTTATCCGTGAAAAATATTTCACAGTCAGCATCTTTTGCGTAGTAATAAATATTATTATTACTCCACTGTCCACTATTGGGGATAAAGTACAAAGGTGTTTTCTCAAAAAAATCTGTTTGACTTTGAATTGGGTTACTTTTCATATAGATACCACCTACCAATATCCAAAAATTGTATGCTATATGTTATGTATAACACCTTTCATTGGGAAGGGCATTAAGGAAACCTTCTTATTTAAATTGATAAATAATAGAGTTTTTGCAACTCTCACATGATAGGTCCTTTTAACAAATAACTTCTCTTGACTAACTTTTTTGGAGGATACTCTAAAATGGTCCACCGAAATTATTAAACAGCAAGTTATAGACAAAACGATGAATACACAAAGGGTGTTCACCTATAGCTAAAGATGTATATCATAACTGTAACCCTTTCCTTTTTTTAATAAGGTTATTAGTTAAAATATACTAGAAAACTAAAGTTGGTTATATTTTCTATCTTTAGACTCCTTACAAATTATAGTAAAATGGTAATAGTGATGTAACAATGTAATTAAAATGTAAAATAAAGGTGTGGAATACATGAACGAAGCACTCTATTCAGTTCTATGGTTTGTCCCTGAAGTGAATCGAGAAATCATGGATGCTATAAAAAGATACATAATGAAAGGGAATAAGGTTTTCTTATTATCCTTTGATGATCCTGCAGAGAAGATTACCGATCAATACTTAAATCAAGCATCTAAGAAAAAACTACTTAATACATTTCAAATAAAGTACAACCAAGAATTGAATCAAGAATTGTTGATATATGATGGAAATGATACTCAACATGAGTGGTTAACGTATTTTGACCATACTAGCTCATTTAATTTGCCACAGTACATACTTGAACACAAAGAAACGAGATCTCACTCTTTAGTGAAGGCAGGAGCCGGAACCGGTAAGACGACGACGATGATCAATCGTATTGCCTTCTTGAAACACCTTCACCAATCTTCAGTGGATCTAAAGGAATTTGTATTGATTACATTTACAAATGAAGCATCGATTCACATGAGATCTAAACTGATGGGAAAGTTTAAGGATTACTATGAATTGACTCGTGATAAGAAGTACCTTGAATGGCTGGAAGAGATGAGTTCGATGTTTATTGGGACGATCCATGCGTTTGCGAGTTATTTTCTTTCCCATGAGGGGAAATCATTAGGTTTTCCTCATTTGATTGAGATTAGAAGTTACCGTCATGAGCAACGAAAACAGATTGAGAAGGCGATTGATAAATTTGCTTCTGAATACCCAGATGTCTATCATGCATTCAAGAGAGTCCCACATTATCAGATGGTTAAACTGTTTTCTCAAATGATGGAGCAAATTCACAATAAAGCGATTAGTCACAAAGACATTTTGAGGATTAATTATGGGCTGGATGAAAAGCAGTTTCACTTTTATGCTCAATTTATTATTCGGCATTTGACAAGTTCACTCCTACATTTAAAGCAGCGTGAAGGAACGATGGAAGTTCATGATCTGATTAGTCGGTTAGATGAGGTTCGGTTCTTAAGAGAAGACGAATTGACACTACCGTTGAAGTACGTCTTTGTGGATGAATTTCAGGATACAGACGAGTCACAGGTGCGATATGTTAGCTGGTTAGCCAGTAAGTATTCAGCCGAACTGTTTGCTGTGGGAGATGTGAAGCAAAGTATTTACCGATTTAGGGGAGCGGATTATACAGCGTTTAATCAGTTGATCTATCAGCTTGAATTGAACCATGAACCATACACAGAATATTCCCTTCAGAAAAACTATCGCTCTACTACTCTCTTGTTGGCACAATTTAATCAGCTCTTCACGAAATGGGATGAACGAGTGAAGCGATTTACTTATCAAGAAACGGATGTTTTGAAGCCCGTGATAAAGGGTGAAGACTCTGAAGGGATGAATACGATCCGATTAGACGACACATCGCTGAAGCACGTGTTAAAGAGATTGTATGGAAACGAAGTCGCGTTTCTAGTTCGTTCGAACCGCCAAGCGACAGAAACAGTGAGAAGAATTGAGAGGGCCGGGTATTTCTGTGAGGCCGATCTTTCAGGTTCATTTTACCGTTCTGTTCCGGTTAGGGAATTTTACATCTTAGTAAGAAGGTTCACTCATTCTAAGGTTCCAAAGGATCGTTTTGCTTTTCACCAATCTTCCTACGGAGAAAATAGCGTAGAAATAATGACCTTTATTAACCAGCTTGACTATGAAAAAAATACTACCATTGACCTTTTAGATGAGATAGAGAAACATCCCAATATGAATAGCAGTGAAAATGCTCTGCAGCTTCTAGAGAAGATCGTTGAAAAAACGGATCCTGCAGACATTTATCGTAAGCGCTTTTATCAGGAGAAACGACTGGAGTTTCCCGATCAGGACACTTCTATCATTAAAGATGAGGCAATCTTACGATATGAGGAATACAAAGCAAACTTAGAGCATTTATTGTTTATCCTAAAGAAAGAATTTAGTGATATTACGGCTTCCATTTATGATATTGAAAAATTTCTGTCGATTAAGATCGCGACGGATACGTCAGAGAATGAATGGAAAAAGAGAGACGAGAAGCTACACCGCTTTAAAGTAATGACTGTTCATAAGGCGAAAGGGTTAGAGTTTGATTATGTGATTCTGCCTTCAACGGAGATGTCATTCCTTCACGATCACTTTACGAACCACTTATTGGTTCAAGAACAAGGGAACTGGAACTATGGATATGATGTGAAGTGGTATGGAATGAATTTTCAAAATAACCTCTTTAATATGAATATTACAGATGAGAACACAGAAACCATCGGGGAAGAAACCAGGCTTCTGTATGTTGCGTTAACACGAGCGAAAAAATCGGTGTTGATTCATGGAAGTGATCAAATGAATGGTTCGAGAGTCGAATGCTGGAATGACCTAGTGAAAAGTGGGGAGAAGTTACATGTTCAAAGTGCATTATTATAAACATACAAAAAACTTCTATCAGGATTTCGTTACTCAAGAAAACGAAATACATCTTACACAGAGTGCCAGCTTTGCTCAATATTTAAGGCAACAATCCAACACTGACCGAGTAATTGGATATAAATCCTTTACGAAAGAGTTATTCCCTGAATGGAAAAGCCCACAAGTAGAGATCTACATACAATCTAAGGTCAGATCATTTGTAAACGAGCGATTTCCTGCGCTACAAGAAAAACAACGAGAAAAAGTAATCATTGATTACGTAGACTCTATCCTTTTCCTAATGAATATGGGCGGATTGAAATTAATTCCTTTGGAAGGACTCAACGTTGAACAAAAAGCCCTTATAACATTATTAGAGAATCTGATGACTGAAGACGTCATGATTGATTGCTTTAGAAGTAGAGCGACACTGTCTCCAGATACTTTAAAGGAAACGTTTCAGCGGTCTGAAAAGATAACCAAATTATATGTTCATCACTTCGACTATGTGGATGCAGAAAGAATGAGCCTGTTCCATTTATTCCAACGAATCGGATTAGAGGTCATCTTTTGTATTCCTTATAATTCCGATTTTCCAGATCTCTATAAAAACTGGAGAAGTATATATGAAAATATCCTAGGGGTTTCAAAGGACGAATGGGTGTGCTCAGAAGAATCGGTGCCTGAAAAAGGGGCCAAATTCGCTCAATACCTTGATCAAAACATTCATGATACTTCGGGTGACTCAGTTAATATCGATTTTCATTGGTATGAACATCCAACCAGCTTTAAAGAGCACGTCAGAAATCATCCTATTGTGGAGAATCAACATGAGATCTTTGCCATATTTGATGAGAACTTGAACATCTATTCGTCGTTAACAAGTAACGATTCTTTCTATTCAACAAAGTATGGTCAGTTCTTTCTATCACTTCAGAGCTGTGAGAAGAAAAGTGATGGGATTCATTTCTCTTATGACGATTACGTCAACATGATGACTTCCGGCTGGGTGGAATCTGGAGGAATGAATGGAGACCAAGCACTGACACTATTAATTGATATGCGATCGTATTTGGAAGACGTTGAAACGTTTCCCGATTTAATGAATCGTTTTCAGGCTCTGGTTACCTTTCAAGAAGTCGGAGATATTTTTGATGAGGTAGGGAAAGAACAGGCAGGACGTAATCGGATGAAAAGGTATCTTACAAATCCTTGGAGAAGCTTTCCTATTCTGCACAGGTCAAGGTATTCCATCACCATCAAACAATTAATTGAGTGTACGAAAGACTTGGCAAGAAAGCTAAACAAGCTGCTGATTGAAGAGGATAGGCAAGTGAATGTAGCCGAATACTTTCAAACGTTAAAAGTGGTTTATGCATCGGTCAATGGTTCATGGCCAGACGATCTAAAGCTTAGATTTGAAAAGGTTTTTAAAGCACCTATTAACGCTCATTGGGAATATGGAAAAGAAGAGATCTTTGCCTATCTATCGTTGTATTTAGGTTCCAAGAGCGAGGATCAAGGTGTAATTCGAAACTTTGACCAACTTGCTGGTAAAGTCTTGATGACGGATCACATTCATGTAACCGGGTTATCCTTCAAAACGTTCCCTTGGAAATCGCCGGAACTACCAAGTTTGTTGAATCATACGTGGTTAAAGAAGAGTATATATGATCAATACATATCGATCAATCGGGAAATTCGATTAAACGCCTTACTGGTTGATTTCTACTCACGACGAGTCACAAGAAGTACTGCTCTATATAACATTTACCACTTGCTCGCTTATGGGAATGGAATGACCACGTTTAGTTACATTGAAGGGTTAGTAGATAGAGATGGTCCGAGTATCTACCTATCTATTTTGCAAGAGTTATATTCAACTGAAAGAGAAGATGGAGAAAGTAGTCAAGTTGAATTTGACTGGGATGAGCCAGAAACTTCCGATAAAGAAATCGATAAAGATCGTCTTTCTCAAGTTCCAGACTTACTCTGGCTGGATAGCGACTTTTGTAAAAAGAAATTTTTCCTTAATGCCTTTATTGAGCAGCACCCTATCTACGAGCATGCTTTTCACCAACAACGGGTATTTGCAATCATAGGGAAATTACTTGCTGAGCAAGGGGAAGGTAGAGAGGAAGTAAGGGAGACCGTGTATCCATTGTTTCCCCATTGGACGAATGCATTAAAAGAAAATCTAATCGAAACATCCTCTGCAAAGGGACTAAGAGAATACAAGTCTTACGAAAATATCTATTATCCCCAAGCAATGGATCGTGTTCAAAAACTCTTTAGTAGCAATAAAGTAACAGAGAACTGGAAAGCGAAACATCAATATGAGAACAATTCCTTTAAACTGGAGTCACATTTGGATGAACTTGCAAAGACCATTAAAGGAACTAAAATATATGCTCACAGTGGTAAGCATTGTAGAATGTGTCCATTCTTGATGAGTTGTAAGGAAGGGGAGTATGCCGTTGATGCCAATGACTAGTTTAATAGAGAAGCAGAAAACGTTCGCGAAAAGGTCAGCCAAAGCCTGGCAAAACTACTTTGATGCACAAGGGCTGCTTCCTAATATTCATTTAAGTCCTGAACAAATTTCTGTAGTGCAGCAAGAGGAAGAACATTTGCTGATTAATGGATCAGCAGGAAGTGGAAAAAGCTTAACGCTTCTTTATAAACTTCTCAAGGTAATGGATCAGGAAAATGATCGTAAGCGTATCCTTTATTGCTCGTATAACCAAACGTTAATAGAAGATGCACGGAAACGGATCCAACAATCTTCTAAATTTCAGGATATTAAAGACAAGCATACTGTTCATTTAAAGACCTTCCATAATGCAGCGACAGATATCTTGCAAGGTATTGGATTTGCCAATGCCCAGTATTTGAAGATGAGTTTGAAAAATATTAAAAAAGCTGAAGACACCATTACCAGGAGAACTATGGTGTTAGTTGATAATTTTATATCATCACCAGGCTATGAAAAGCTCCCAACGGAACAAAGACTGTATAAGACTCACCAAGGGAAGTTCTTAATGGATGAAGTATTGTGGATGAAAGCAAACGGGTTCATTACATGGGAGCAATATGCGGAATGTGAACGTGCGGGAAGAGGGGCCAACCCCCGGCTGACAAAGGAACAACGAAACACGGTCTTTACCTTGTACAATCAATATCGTGACATGCTAAAAGAAAAATTCCAAAATCATTTGGATTTAGAAGACTATGCACTCCTTTTGCTGAAGCATCTGGAAGAGATACCTGAATCGTTGAAGTATGACTATATTTTTGTTGATGAGGTTCAGGATCTACAAGCAATGCAGCTAAAATCGCTCATCGCTCTTCAGAAAAAATCGATTGTCGTATCAGGAGATCCTAAGCAGCGCATCTATAAACGCAGTCCTTTTTCATATAGAGAGTTAGGATTAAACATTGAAGGCAGGAAAAATAGAACATTGAAAACGAATTACCGGTCTACGAAACAGATCATGCAGCTGGCCGGACGTATTCAATTTGATGACGAAGAGAACGACCGTTATGATGATCAGCACTTTGTACGTGAAGGGGCTGTTCCGATCATTCGCTATTTCTCTCAAACAAAATGGCAAAACCGTTATTTGCTAAAACAAATTAAAGACATTCATCAAAAAGATCCAGGCGCATCTATCGCCATTATCCACCGGCACGACTACGACGCAAATGAGGCAAGAGATTGCATGGTGTATGATATGTTAAGAAGAGAGTTCAATATCATCCAAACCAATGACTATGCAAAGCGGTTCGACTTTAATCAAGCGAGAAAACCGATTTTCTATACAGATGCCTTCTCCGTAAAGGGGCTGGAATTCGATTACGTATTCGTCATTCACTTTGATCGCAATCACTATCCGAACCAAAAAAGGATTGAAGAACTAAATCAGCGATGTGATGGCAAAATCAACACAGACAGCTACGACAAAGATTACGATGACATCTTTAATGACGAGAAAAAACTACTCTATGTCGCCATGACCAGGGCAAAAAAAGAACTGCAAATGCTGTACACAGCACCCAAACCAACGATGATTTGTCAAATGATCCGCGACTTTAACACAAAAGACTACGTTGCCAAGGATTTCAATAAATCCATCTACAAACAGTAAACCAAGGAGGACTTCCAAATGGCCAACATCAAGTACACAATCCAAGAAGAAATCACAACCCTGTCTGTCAACAACAAAGGATGGAAAAAACAACTCAATCTTGTCAGTTGGAATGATACCAAACCGAAGTTTGATATTCGTACGTGGGATGAAACGCATTCTAAAATGGGTAAAGGGGTTACGCTTTCGGAAGATGAGATCAGAAAGTTGTATGAATCTCTCCAAGCCTATTTTGGGGAAGGTGTAGTGGTGGAAACTACACAGAAGCCAAATGTAGAAGAGCGATTTGACCAGTTGCAAATAAAGGCCCCTTTGTTTATTCAGGAGTTGAAAAATATTCTTTCTTATATGGAAGAACAGGGCCTTAGCAGTATGGAAAAGAGGGCTTTGCTTACGCAAAGTAGTGAGGCACCACAAATTATTACTGTTATAAATGAGGTTGAAAGTTTATCAACGATATATAAAGAGTTTTATAATGAATATTTAATACTTTTGGAAGAATTAAGTGGTGATAAATTATTAAAGTTTGTTGTATAATAATTCGTTTAACATAGGCTGTTACTATATAAAAATAAAGTAAGTATGACTCTATGCATTATAAATGAAATCATTTATCTAAAGGTATTCATTATTCAATGAAAGAAGCTATAAACTAGCCCCGTATTGGTGGATGGCTTGTAGCAATGTGTTCTTTGGAATTAATTATGGTGAACGGTATCACAAATAAGATTTATCAATCATTTTAAAGAAGGTTTTTGTGCCGGACGCAGCTACAAAGATATCTTGGCTAACTCCACAGTAGGCTGTTGTTGAATTCACATTGTTACTCCCATTAGGTTAAAATAGTCTATACAAGACTGTTTTATTAGGAAGAGCTAGCTAATGTTATTCAAGTTTGTGTTTACACTGGAACTGAAAAATCCAAAATCAAACATCCTCTATTGTCAATCTTTAAACGTTCCTTCCAGTTTATAAAGAAGTCCTATAAGTGCTGTGGATAAAGATTTGGGAGAAAATAAATACTTAAAAAGGTGACACAATGTGTGACACCCTTTTAAATGCATAATTAAGGTTAGCGATGGTATCTAAGGTAAAGAATCAATCTGTTTCTTAGCTTCCTTCAATGTCTTTTGTCTATTAAATCCCCTAAAAGCATAAGTCGTTGAGTTTTTATCTCGAATAAATACTTCTCCATAACCGTCCTTACAATTAAACCCCATAATGGTATAAAGGGTAGTATCTTTATCTTTAATAACGTAAAATTCTCTTTTTATCATGATACCTCCCTAGTTAAATAGAGAATAATATTATGAAAGCTTACCTTTTCTTAATTGTACGCTTTTTCACTTCTTCTTGAAAGTGAGGGTAAAGATCTTGGGTGGCTTTGGTCAACAAGTCAGATGGATTATTAAGGTTTAACGCAGAAGCTACATTGAAAAGTGTGACGATAGTAGTATTAACGTTTCCTCTTTCAATGTCTCCCATGTGGGTGTGATGAAGACCAGCTAATTCTGCCAATTCATCAATCGTTAAATTCTGAAGTTTTCGTTCTTTACGAATCTGCTTGCCAATAATGTCGTTTAATCCGTTATGTATATCCATCTCTCACTACCCACCTCTAACTCTATTATTCAAGGGGCAATCGAGAGTTTACACAGACTAAACACCACATTTTGAAATAAAGTATGGCGGAATAGTATTTTTTTAGTAGTGCATCTAAAGTATTTTCAATTGTGAACTAAATGTCGTGTTAAACTATTCTTATACATAAAATAGGAGGTAGCAGTATGCCAACGTACAACAAACTAGTCAGAGATAAAATTCCACAAATCATTGAGAACACAGGAAAGAAGTTTTCAACAGAAATCCTAAATGATCAGGACTACATAAAATACTTGAAAGAAAAAAGCTATGAGGAACTGGATGAGTATTGTGCAGCTGAATCGAGTGAAGAAGCAGTAGAGGAGCTTGCGGATCTGTTAGAGATTATTCAAGCTCTATCTAAGCATCATGGATCATCTATAGAAGAAGTTGAATCGGTACGTAAAGAGAAAGCGGAGAAGCGTGGTGGGTTTGAAGAAAAGATCTTTTTAATTGAGGTAGAGGATTGATTAGATGAGTTCAATTGAATTGATTACTTCTCGCTTAGGCGAGGAATTAAAAGACAGAATCCGTAAAGGGAAGACAGTTTACATCATTACGTCTTTTTCAATGAGATCTGGAGTTGAGTTATTGAAACCTGCTCTGCACTTTGCTGCCGAGCAGGGGGCAGACATTAAGATCCTAACTGGGGATTACCTTTACATCACCCAGCCGGAAGCATTAAAGGGTTTACTGTCTATCCATCCTTCTATAGAGATTCGTCTGTGGAAAAGTAAGGGAGTTAGCTTTCATCCAAAGGCGTATCTGGTTGAGACGGCAGTACATGATCATTTCTTCATTGGATCTTCCAATTTATCTGCTTCAGCTTTGGGGAAGGGTATTGAGTGGAATGTTTTAATCAATGATGAAAAAAAAATATTCGAGGAAGGATCAGAGGAGTTCATGAGGTTGTTTTATCATGAGCAAACCATCGCATTAAATGCTGAGAGCCTTCTAGAGTATGAGGTGTCTTATAGAGAATTCCATCGAAATCATGGGAATCTAGCAAAAGTATGGACGGAGCAGGAAGAGGTTAACATGATGCTTCCTGCTGAAAAGAAGGAGCATTCAGAGAATGTCGTTTTAGAGACTCCTGCACCTTACGGGGAGATTGTCCCGCGCTTTGCTCAGATTGAAGCTCTAGAGGAACTGGAGAAGACGTATGACGAAGGGTACCATAAAGCGTTGGTCGTTATGGCTACTGGATTAGGGAAAACGTATCTAGCTGCGTTCTTTGCAAAACGTTTTAAGAAAATTCTATTTGTTGCGCATCGAGAAGAGATTTTAAAGCAGGCAGAGCGATCGTTTAAGAATGTGCTCCCTGATCTAACCACAGGGATATATAATGGGACGACAAAAGATGGGGACGCGGATGCTGTTTTTGCCTCAATTTTCACACTGAGTATGCAAAAACATATTAAGCGTTTTAGTCCTGAAGATTTTGATCTCGTCATCATTGACGAGTTTCATCACGCAGCAGCCAACACGTATCAGAGGGTGCTGAACTATTTTAAACCGGAATTTCTACTAGGTATCACAGCCACGCCTGATCGCAATGATAACCGTGATATCTATGCCATCTGTGAAGGGAATCTGGCCTATCGGATCGATTTTCTCCAGGCGATTGGTCATGGCTGGCTGTCTCCATTCAATTATTATGGGGTCTATGATGAATCGGATTATTCTCAGCTAACCTGGCTAGGCTCGAGATACGATGAAGAAGAACTTCTTTCAGTGCAATTAAGAACAAGCTATGCTGAGAAGATTATCGAGGCGTGGGAATCTCACAAACAAGAGAGATCCCTGGTGTTCTGTTCATCCATTCGCCAAGCAGAATTTTTATCAGGGTATTTTAATGAAAGAAGATACCGCACGATTGCTCTTACTTCAAAGCCGAATGGTATGAGTCGGTCTGAAGTTATTAAAATGCTGGAAAACGGAACCCTTGATGCGATCTTTACGGTTGACTTGTTTAATGAAGGAGTAGATATTCCTTCTGTTGATACCCTACTATTCGTAAGGCCGACTGAGTCTTTGACTGTATTTACCCAACAAGTTGGTCGTGGTCTTCGTTTACACGAAAGCAAAGATCAGTGTGTCATCATCGATCTGATCGGAAACTACCGAAATGCTGATATTAAGATGTCTTTGTTTGATCAAGGAGAGAAGGCGAAGAAGGGGAAAACAAATGTCATTCCAACTACTCCAGCCAGTTGTACATTGAATTTAGAAACGAAAGTAGTAGATCTTCTTGCCGAGATGGCACGGAAAAAGCAGCCGAGAAGGGATGCTCTTAAGGATGCATACTACGAGCTTAAGTATGAGATGGGGAGACGACCTAGTTACTTGGAGCTACACTTGAATGGAAGAATAGGTGCGAAAGCTTATTATGATGAGTGGAAATCATATCATCGTTTTCTTTATGAAGTGGGAGAGTTGACTGAGTTAGAACAGGACGTATATTTACAGTATGAACCTTGGCTGAAGGATGTAGAAAAGACGAGTATGAGCAGAAGCTATAAAATGGTGCTATTAAAAGCAATGCTTGAAAGAGGACCGTCTGAGTGGTATATGCCTGTAACGCCAATTGAGGTTGCTCCATATTTCCATTCGTATTTAACTAGTGAGGAATATCGGAAGCGGATTGATTTCTCCGGGAAGTCTCATAAGCAGATGTGGGAGTATGATGAGAAGAAGGTTGCTGGATTGATTGCTAAGATGCCTATGACTAAGTGGAGTGAGAGTTCTGATGGGTTACTTAGGTTTGAAGGTGGACGTTTTGAGGTTCAGTTAGAGGTGCCTGAGAGATTTGAGCAGATTGTTTTTGAGTTTACTAGGGAGATTTGTGAGTATAGGTTGCATGCTTATTTTCAGAGGAAAGAGGATAGCCTGAGTAACATTCATTAAAGTTTCTCTATACATTTACTCATCAGTTATTATATCTTTTCGTTTTTCACGGAACAATGGGTATGTCCATAATATGCTATAAATATAGCGTATTATGGACATACCTTTTTTTGTAACCAATATTTCTAAAGTATCTTGAAATAAATAAAATAACTTCTGGAAATGGGTTTCCAGCTACCTTACAATATATGTAGATAAAACTAAAAGTTTAAAGGAGGGAATTTGTTGTTAGATAACTACGGTTGGAAAGGCACAATAGGTGAACTCTTTATTATGGGAGAAGAGAGATTAGTCTATATTTTGGAATCATTTTTAGTAGATCACGGCTTCCCAGTTAATAAAGGACATAGAGATTCATGGGTAGATACATATCAATTTTTATATAATGCTTTATCACCTTGTATAGAGGACTTAAAAGATTTATATATTATCTTCGAGTATATGTTGCCTTTAGAAAAAGGGCGCAGGCCAGACGTTCTATTAATGTTAGAAGGCCGAATAATTATTTTAGAGTTTAAGGGAAAGAATGAAGTATTACTAGAAGATATTGAGCAGACTATAGGTTATAGAGAAGATTTAACAAAATTTCACCATATTACATATGAAAAAAATATTAATATAGATGGATATCTAGTTGTAACAGGTTTAAGCAACATACAGAATGGTGTGAGAGGAATTAGAGTTCTATCACAGGATAACTTTCTTCATTTATTACAACTCGGCCATTCTTTTCTAAATGAAGAAGATGTCTTGGAGTGGTTAGCTTCCCCTTATGTTCCTTTACCAACCGTAATTAATGCAACATTAGATCTTTTTCAGTATGGAGAACTTCCTCATATTAAAAATATAGAAGATGGAGCTATTAGTAAGACTGTTACTTATATAAAGAAGAACATTTACCAAAATGACATTGAAGGAAAAAAGAACATTATTTTTATTTCCGGAGTGCCCGGGGCGGGTAAGACGTTGGTAGCTTTAAAAACTTTATATGATTTCAATTCCTATCAATATAGGGATTTTAAAAATCCTTTAGGAGCTATTTACTTATCAGGTAATGGACCTTTAGTAAATGTTCTACAAGAACAACTTCAAAGCACTCAGTTTAATGGGAGTGTTGGAAAATCATTTATTAAAGGGGTATATGCTTTTAAACAGGAATATCTGAACAACCAAAAATACCCTCCATTTCATTGTGTGTTTTTTGATGAAGCACAGAGAGCATGGGACCAGAATAAGATGGGTGGGCAACTAAGTGAACCTGAGGGTCTCCTTCATGTTGGAGAAAAGATATATCAAAAGCATGGGTCAGTAACCATCGTATGCTTCATTGGAGATGGGCAAACCATTCATATTGGTGAAGAACAAGGAATGAGCTTGTGGGAGAACGCACTAAATAACTATTCTGGCTGGCGTGTTTATATACCTCAAAATTATAAAAACAGTTTCCAAAACGTACATCACCGAACGGTTAATGAATTATTTTTGGACACGAGTATAAGAAGTAACTTTATTGATACGAGTAACTGGATAGAAGCTATTTTAGATTTGAATTTAACAAAAGCTAAAAGTGAATTGGGAAAGGTGCAAGAAAAAGGATATATCCTTAGAGTTTCCCGGACATATGAGGCAAGTAAACGATTCATTGAGAGTAAAAAGAGTGAATACCAGGAAATAATGTATGGATTATTGGTCTCTTCAAAAGCAGAACAAGCACAGGTAAGTATGTTTACAGAAAATCCTTCATTCTCAAGCTATATGAAAGATACAGAGGCAGGAAAATGGTTTTTAAGAGAAAGTAGAGAGTGGAAAATTGGTGCAACAGAATTTGTATGCCAAGGACTAGAATTAGATTTTCCCCTTGTATGTTTTGGTGGAGATTATTCTGTGCAAAGAGGTCAATGGATAATCGAACCGAAAGTCTATCGTAAGCATAGCCACAAATTTAAAGATTTTGAGGTCATTATGCAAAATATTTATAGAATCCTATTATCAAGAGCGAGAAGAGGGATGGTGCTGTACATCCCTTCTGATCCGTCTTTTGATGATACTTATAAGTTTTTTATTCAGATGGGTGCCGATGAAATCAATTAATCAGGTAGTCTTCCTTTTAAGGAAGGCTATTTTTCTTTTATTAATTGTTCTACTGCAGGTATGTCAGCAGGAGCCCATTTTAATGAATTGAGGTTTGCTCTCTTTAACCATATTAACTTTGAGTGTTCAGAAGGGTTGGGAGTTCCTTCAACAATTTTAGCTCTAATGGAAATTAGATGAATGAAGAATGAAGCGTATTCATGAGTATTTTGATTAAATATATCTCCAGTTTCAATTTTACAATCAAGCTCTTCTAAGATTTCTCTCTCTAAGGCTGAATAGATATCTTCACTATTTTCAACCTTTCCACCAGGAAACTCCCATAAGTTTGGGATAGACATTTCAGGAGATCTAAGCGCACAAAGAATCTCATCCTCTTTATTATCAATAATTGCTGCGACGACTTTTATTGTTTTTTTCATCTTAACCTCCATAGTTATAACTCATATTTTACATTTCAATAATTCAACTGCATTATACAACTTTTTCCTTGTTTGATAAAATGATGCTATTATTTAATAGAATTATATAAAGACTTAGGGAGTGTCTAGTATGAGCTTTAACCACGGATTATCGCCTAGTGAAGTTTTGTCACATAGAGAGTTAATTGATACTTTCGGAGTATCTACTTCTGGAGGTATGAGAAAGTCTAATAGAAATAACCTATTAGTACTAATTTCAGATCACACAAGTCTATATAACGACAGGTGGATCGATGATACGTTGTTTTATACGGGGATGGGCCAGGTAGGAGACCAGGGGTTAAATTCGGCCCAAAATAAAACGCTGAATCATTCGAATTCAACAGATGTAACAGTGTACCTATTCGAGGTTTTCCAACCAAATAATTATATTTATAGAGGAGAAGTTTTTCTAGCGAATGAACCATTCCAGGAAACACAACCTGATAGAGATGGTAATGAGCGATTAGTATGGATCTTTCCTTTGAAATTAAAAGAGGGTAATCCGATACCTATTGTCCATGCGGAGGAAATGGAATCAATCGACGAAGCTAAAGAAAGATTGGTAAAAAGAATTTCGAATAAAGTACTAGAAGATAAAGCAAAGTACGCTCCGCAGCAACCAGGCACAAGAAATACAATGACCAAAACATACGAAAGAAACGCATATGTGTCGGAATTGGCAAAGAGAAGAGCAAAAGGTAATTGTCAACTATGCGAGCAGCCAGCCCCATTCATTAAACCCAATGGAGCCCCATTTTTAGAAACACACCATATTGAATGGTTGGCTAATGGTGGTACAGATTCAATAGATAACACAGTTGCACTTTGTGCTAATTGCCATAGGAAGATGCATTCGTTAAATCTAGAAGAAGATGTGAGAAAGCTTAAAATGAAAGTCAAAGTAGAAAGGAGATAACAAGTTGAATTTAGGTAAAACCATACAAATTTATATGCCTGATGGATCCCCCACCAGTATAAATTGCTGAAGTCACTACAAGAATTGTGCAACTTATCTTAATCCCACGAAATAAACTTGCAGAGATGAGTCAAAGAGAAGATGGGAAAAGTGTAGGGGTTTATTTTTTATTTGGCAAATCAGATACTGATGTGAAACCTAGCGTCTACATAGGAGAAGTTGAAAATTGTTTCTGAACGTTTGAAGCAGCATAACAGAGATGTAAATTAAGATTTTTGGATTTTGCTGTTGTAGCTGTTTTAAAACAAGTAGTCTTACGAAATCCCATGTTAAATATCTAGAATCATTTTTCTCTAAAGAAGCAAAAATGATCGGTCGTTATCAATTAGAGAATGTAAATATTCCTACTCAATCTTCTCTACCTGAACCAATGGTGACTATAACTAATTAAGTAGATTTATTTGAGCTCTGTTCGTGCGCTGCGGTTATAGATGAATAAAATCATATATGTTAAGAACCCTTTAACATTTTTTGTTAGGGTTCTATTTTATATTAAATCAAGACAGGTTTTATTCTAAACTATCTACTGGTAAAATCAGGTTTGTAACCTACTAAACTAACAAAAATCAAAGGGGTGCCTACCATGATCAATCAAGAACTTCAACGTAAACTTCTAAAAGATTCTTACATAGATATTTCCTTCAAACGTTATCTGCAATTTAAATCCAATTCCCTTTATGATGAGTCATATAAAAAAGAGATCCTATCCAGTTTAAACACTTTTATGGGAGAACAGGATATCACTGAATACACGGTAGTGGATATTACAAGAAAGCTGCAGAAGGAAAATCCGACTGCTGGCAGCTTTGTTCACTGGAGCAATACGGCTGATTTGGCGAAGTATGCAGAGGAGAGGCCGCATGAAGTCGCTGATCTATTAAATGAATTGATTTATTCTACTGTTCCGTTGGAGGAAAGGATTGAAGTTTTCAGGGAGAAGGGGAAGGAATTCAATCCTAGTATATCGTTGGGGGCTCCTTTATTCGGATATATCCTGGCGGCAATCGACTACACTAAATATTCATTGTATAAGCAGGAAGTCTTCATGGATTTAAAGCGGTCTTACGGTATTGATTTGAAACTTTCGAGTGTTGGCTCAAATTATCAGACCTACTTACAATTGTGTGAGGTTGCCCTGGCTTATTTAAAGGAGAGCTACGTGGATCTGACGATGCTTGATATCCAAGATTTCTTCTTTTGCAGTACTCAATATGATCAAATCAAGGTGGAAAGTGCAGTAGATTATTTATATGGTATTGCGACTGAACTGCATAGCTACAAGTTGGAGCCTCAGAAGTTGCTGGACACTCTCTCCACGTTTGATTCGGAGAGTCTCCAAAATCTGAAAGGCCAGTACAAAAACTCTCAGAAGGTCAACTTGATCAAGTCCAAGGTTATCGATGGGATAATCGAGTTTGGTTCTGTGACGATCGAAGAGCTTGAAGAGATCAAGAATAAAGTGAAGGTAAAATACGAAACGAATATCCTGAATTCATGGAATAATTTCACGATCTTATTTCAGCTATACTATGCCGATAAGAAAGTAAAGGTACAGGAGGAACAGAGGAAGATTCATGAGGCGTTAAGAAAGATGAAGGAATTCCAGGAGTTCGATTTGGATGAAGTTAAGATATTGAACGGATTTAACTGGAATCAAAATTTTGGATGCTCGGAGTGCTGGCTGGCGGTATATGAGAAAGGGCATATCAGTCATAAGACGGCTCCGCAGTTGTTTGTTTCAGTGGATGAAAATGGCATTCGATATGGCTTACTCTTTGGGTCTGAACACCAGAGGAGTGGAGATGGAGATTTTGATAGGGAGAGGAATATCGATTCTTTTACCTACGACAAGCTTCACGAGAAAATGGTGAATATATTGACTTTATTTAAAGAAGTGAACAGGGAAGGTTTTCAAGTGAAAGAGGAAAACGTGGATATTCAGTACTATTACGAAGATAACCTTAGTATTGAAATGTGGCTGGAACTTCTACAAAATGAAGCGGTATTTATGAAAAGTGATTTAGTATATCTGCAAAAAATGAATGAGTTAGGTGGAGGTGCTACGCCTACTCAGTTGGCAGCAGCTCTTGGAAGACATTATTCCTCTTTCAATACCCCGGTCGTTCAATTAGCAAAACGAGTTATGGAATCTACAGGAATCAGTACCGTTAAGAATGAAGATGGGTCAAATTGTTACTGGTGCGTCCTGTTTAATGGCAAATATGAAGAGAATGGCCACTTTAAATGGATTTTAAAACCAAATTTAAAAGAGGCTCTTTCATCAATACCTGTAGAAACTGAAGAAATCTTTCAACCCTACTCAAAAGAAGACTTCCTTGAAGAAGTATTCATCGATGAAGACCAATACAACAAAATCACCAGTCTTCTACGGTACAAGAAAAACATCATCCTGCAGGGTCCTCCGGGAGTAGGGAAGACCTTTGTGTCCAAGCGTTTAGCCTACTCACTTATGGGAGTGAAGGATTCTTCCCGGATTGAAATGGTTCAGTTCCACCAGAATTATGCTTATGAAGATTTTGTGATGGGGTTTAGACCGGATAAGCATGGCTTTTCCCTTCAGTATGGGGTTTTCTATGATTTCTGCCAGCGGGCATTGGAGAATCCGGGTGAGGATTATTATTTCATTATCGATGAAATCAACCGTGGGAATCTGTCCAAAGTGTTCGGAGAGCTATTTATGCTCATTGAGCGTGACAAGCGGGATGAGTATGTCACGATGGGCTATTCGAAGAAAAAGTTTACAGTGCCCTCCAATGTGTATTTGATCGGTACGATGAATACGGCCGACCGTTCCCTCGCACAGCTGGAAGTTGCCCTTCGCCGTCGGTTTGCCTTTATTGCGCTTGAACCTGCTTTTAATGAAAAGTGGTATAAAGCAGTTCAGAAGACAGGAGTATCGGGAGCCATGATGCAGCGAATCACGAATACCGTCACAAAAATCAATGATGAGATTGTGAAAGATTTTCAACTTGGTGCAGGGTATGCAATTGGTCATTCCTTCTTTGCAGGAAAGCCTGAGGAGATGGATGAAGAAGCTTGGTATCAAGGGGTCCTCATGTTTGAAATCCAACCCCTATTGGAAGAATACTTTTTTGACCGGCCGGAGACTGTCACCTCACTAGTAGAAGGTTTGTAAGATGGACCAGATGTTCAAAGTACCAATCCGCAATCTGTTCTGCCTTCTAAGCTATGTCAATGACATGCCGGAGCTGATTGAGAGTCTGAACGATGTCGATGAAGATCTGATTACGTATGACTTCATCGTCAATCAATTCATTAAGGAAGTGGAATGGCTTCACCGGCGGGGGTTCGTAAAGGATTATGTGGAGAAGCAGGAAGGGACCAACCGGCTGGCTGGCCGGATACTTATCAATGAATCCATTCCTTATCTCGTCGGGAGAAAGCCGGTACTTGTTTGTGAAAAGGATGAGTATTCACCCGATATTCTGCTCAACCAAGTGATGAAGTCTACGTTGCAGTCAATCTGTTTGAATCGATATGTGAAAAAAGAGACGCGGAAGAAGAGTTTCATGCAATTGGATTATCTTCATGAGGTCGGGGAGATCCAACTGACGAAAAAGGTTTTTTCCCAGATTTATTTTGGAAGACATAATGTGCATTACAAGCGGATGATTCACCTCGCTAAGATGTTATTCGAGCTTAGCTTGTTGTCTCACAAACAAGGGAAGTGGAGCTTATTTTCCGCGGAACTAGATGAAAAAGCCTTGAATGGCATCTTTGAAAAGTTTCTGTTTCATTTTTACCGAATTGAACAGAAGGCTTATCGAGTGTCGTCGGAAGTATTAAGGTGGAGGCTTGAAGGAAACACGTCCTTCCTGCCTCAGATGAAAACGGATGTTTCTCTTACCCATCAAAATGGTGTGGAGAAAATCATCATCGACGCTAAATTTTATAAGAATGCGTTTCAAGAGAATTTCGGGAAGTCTACTTTTCACAGCGATAACATGTATCAGCTGTTTACCTATTTGATGCACCAGAAGAAAGGGCTCCAACTAAGGGGGATATTGATTTATCCGACGAATGGAAGAGTTATTGATGAGAAGTATCAGTGGAGTCAGAATGTCTGGATGGAAGTGATGACGGTGGATTTGGAAGGTTCTTGGAAAGAGATTCACAGAAGGTTGATGGCAGTAGTTTATCCTGAGTACACGGGTGAGCGGAGTGAGAAGCTTCTGAAGTGAAAGTAAAACACGGCATTCGGTCCCGGATGCTGTGTTTTTTTGAGGCCGATGAAGCTAAGTTACCTGTCCCTGTGGTTCTCCCATAGTTTCAGACTTTGCAAAGTCGACAAATAGTCGTCCAGTATATTTCAATAAATGTTATAATTATCTAAATAATAAAAATTTTAAAACTGCATGTATAGAGGAAGGTGATTGTGTGGACTACCTCCGTCACCAATGGGAGCCGTATTTGTCATACGGGCAGGTATTCGAGTTTAGGAAGAATAAAGTGGTCTATCATCAAGGGCAGGCGGGTCAGGGAATCTATTATTTGAAGAAGGGTGAAATAAAGATTACGCTCTTGTCCGACAAAGGGGATGAGCGTATTATCAATATGGTTCCCCCGGGGATGTTGTTTGGGGAGCACGGGATTCATGGGGAGCCATATTTGACAAGCGGGATAACGAACTGCCCATCAACGATTTACTATTTTTCCAACGATGCGATTGATGCAATTTGCAAGGATCATCCAGAGGCAGCTGCCATCTATACAGGTTCATTGATTTACAAATTCAGGACCCTGGCTGAAATCATCGCTCACCTGGATAGTCCCATTGAGCAGCAGATGGCTTTCTATTTACTAAAGCTTATTCAGGAAAACGGAAATGCTTCGATGAACCAGACGGCATTTTCAAAATACATTGGCACGTCCCGAATTACCGTGAACAAAATCATTCAGAAATGGAAACAGAAGGGGTACATCGAGCTTCAAAAACGAAAAATCGTCGTAAAAGATTTTCCTGAAATCAGGATGATTGCCAATAAATTCTATAAAGATTAACCAACCAGGTTTCTAAGGAAATCTGGTTTTTTTATGTAGTATTTTCGCTTGTCTACCTCAATGATCCCTGCTTCCTGCCATTGTTTTAGAACTTTATAGACGGTGATTCTAGTCAGGCCTGTACAGCAGGCGAGATCTTGCTGTGAGATTGGAATCTCATAATTTTTAAATTCATCACAGATATTGTGGAGCAAAGCAGCAAGCTTTTGCTCTGATGTAAGCGCATTCATATTTATGCGATCTAAGAGGATTTTCATTTTATGGATGACGCTTTTGGAAAAGAGTTTGAAGAGTACCGGGTGGGCAATCATAAGTTTTCGAAATTCGTCTGCTGAGAAATGATAGACGACTGAATTCTTTACGGCAATCGCGGTTGTGAAATGAGTGTTCTGGTCAAGTGACTGGACTCCTAATAGCTGGTTGGGTATGACGATGTTAAGCATATTTTCTTTGCCAGCGGCTGTTTTGGTAACAATCCGGACCAGGCCTTCATGTAAATAATAAAATCCTTCTCCGAGATTGCCCTGCTGGTAAATGCATTCTTTTTTTCTGATAAATTGGCGTGTCCCGTATTTTAAATAACCCTCCCAATGAAAAGTTTCTTCGTAAACTGTGGCCATACCATTACCTCCCCAAAAAGTGAAGATGATTTCTAAGATAAGCATAGGGGAAACAACGCTGAATTTCTATAAGTATTTGGATAATTTTGATTTTTCCAAAACTATTTCAGGGAAAACGTTAAATAGGCTACAGTTAGGATGAAAAATTAGTATTAAAATCAGTATGAATTTTCAAATAATATTTTCAGGAGGGTGTATATGGGAATTAGGACTGGAGCTCAATATATCGAAGCGGTTAAAGCACGCAAACCTGAAGTTTGGCTTTCAGGTAAAAAGGTTGAGAATGTGTTTGAGGAACCGGTTTTCAAGCAGCCGATACTTGAAATCGCCAAGCTGTTTGACATGCAGCATGATCCTGAATTCCAGGATAAGATCACTCATGTATGTGAGGAAACGGGAGAGCGGGTGAATAATTCCTTCCTTGTGCCGAAAAGCTACGATGACTTAGTGAAGCGTCGCAACGTTTTCGAAGCATATGCCAAGGCAACCTTTGGATTGATGGGAAGAACTCCGGATTTCTTGAACGTCGTGGTCACATCCATGTACTACAATTCTTGGTTCTTTGAAAAATACAACAAAAACTGGGCAGATAATGTCCGCAACTATTATAAATACCTCCGTGACAACGACATATTCCTGACTCATGCCATTATCAACCCGCAAAATGACCGCAGTAAAACGTCACATGAACAGAAGGATACGTATACCCATCTTGGTGCAGTGAAGGAAACTCCGGATGGCCTGGTTGTCAGGGGAGCAAAGATGCTTGCGACCCTTGCACCGGTGACAGATGAAGTGATCATTTACTCATTCCCTGGATTTGCCCCAGGTGATGAAAAGTATGCACTGGCTTTTGCGATTCCGATTGATACCCCGGGGCTGCGAATCATCTGCCGCGAGCCGATGCAGGATGGAACACGTTCGTTCTTTGATCATCCCCTCGCTTCACGGTTCGAAGAGATGGATGCCTTGCTGGTGTTTGATGATGTGGTCGTTCCTTGGGACCGTATTTTCTTATATAACAATGTCGAAGCAGCCAACAAGCTGTATCCAATGACAGGCGCTGGTCAGCAGCCGGCACATCAATCAGGGGTCAGGGGTCTTGTGAAATTGGAATTCGCAACGCAAGTGGCCATGAAGGTGGCGGATACGATTGGCGTCGATGGATACTTGAATGTTCAGGAACAGCTTGGAGAGCTTGCCCAGTCACTTGAGTCGATCAGAGCGCTGTTAAAAGTGGCTGAATACGAGCATACGATGACCGAGCATGGAGAAGCAATGCCGGATTACGTCGCACTTGAAACCATCCGTGGCTTGCTGCCTACCATGTATCCCCGGGCAATCGAAGTCATCCAGATTATCGGTGCAGGCGGTTTGCTCATGTCCCCGACGGGAGCTGATTTTGAACATACAGCATTAAGAGATTCAATCGACAATTACTATGTAGGACGTGAAGGCATCTCTTCTTTAGAGAGGGTAAGCATTTTCAAGCTTGCATGGGATCTGTGCGGTGAGGCATTCGGTCAGCGTTTGCTTCAATACGAGCGCTATTATACAGGTGATCCGATTCGTAAGAGGGGGATTTTCTATAACAACTATAAACGCCAGACCCCACTAACAATGGTTGATGAAGCGTTGAAGGGCGGTCTTTTGGATAATAAGGAAGCGCTTACAAATTCATGAGCATTCTCAGGAGGTGATGGCTGGATGGAAGCACATGTTTATTCTTCGTTGGCACTGCCACGATCGGTGGTTGCCATTGGCGCTTTTGACGGTGTCCATCGGGGGCATCAAGCCGTCATCCGCCAGTCCGTACAGAGAAGCAGGAAGCTCGGGGTTCCGAGTGTCGTGTATACATTCGACCCGCCGCCCCGTGTGTTTTTTCAAGGAGCAAGGATGCTGACCCTCGTGGAGGAAAAGTTGGATAAAATCGGAAAACTCGGTACCCGGCATGCAGTGGTTGCCCGATTTGATGAAGTGTATGCAGAGAGAAGTGCATACGAATTTATCGTATGTTTGGCGAAGCTTAACCCGGTGGAGATCATTGTTGGCGGGGATTTCCGCTTTGGCAAAGATAGATTGGGAGATGTAAAACTTCTTGAAAACTATTTTAACGTACGCGTAACAAAACCGGTATTCTGCCCTCAAGGCAGCGTGATCTCTTCATCCAGGATCCGCCAGCTGATTTCAGATGGGGAGCTCAACCTCTCGAAAGCATTGCTAGGTTGGGAGACAGGAGTTCATGCGAAGAATCATATTTTACAAGAGTAGGAGGCGGTACGAATGAAATTGCTGGGGATATCAGGCACCATCATCGGAGCAAAGACAGGGATTGTGGTCCGTAAAGTGCTTGAAGAAGTGACAAAGAAGTACCCTGATATCGAGGTGGAAATGCTCGATATGATGGATTATAACGTTGAGTTCTGTGATGGCCGTCCTGCTGAAAACTATTCTGACGATACCAGGGCTGTGATTGAAAAAGTATCTTCTGCCGATTTTTATGTGATTGGGACACCTATTTTCCAAGGCTCGATTCCAGGGGTATTGAAGAACCTATTTGATTTGATCCACCCGGCTGCCTTTAGGAATAAGGTGATGGGGTTTGTCGCAAATGGTGGAACGTATCAGCATTTTCTCGTAATCGAAAACCAGTTGAAGCCCATTGCTGGTTATTTCCGGGCCTTCGTTGCACCTTGCCATGTATACGCAACCTTCGATCATTTCAACCTGGAAAACCAAATCGTAGATGAGGATTTGTTGAATCGGATTTCCATTCTCGCAGATGAAGTGGTCCATATGCAAAGGTCATTAAAAGGAAGTCCGGTCGAGATGGCAGACTGATTGTACTAGCAGAGATATGAGATGAATGGTAGTAAAAGCTGGTAATGCCAAGAAGAATCTTTAACTGATTTTACAAGAATCGAAGGGAGACGAAGAAATATGAAAAGTCAATTTGTACCGATTAATCTAATGCAATTTATTGAGGAAAATAGAGATCAGCTCAAGCCGCCGGTCAACAATAAGGTGATCTGGAAGGATGCTGAGCTGATGGTCATGCTTCTAGGAGGACCGAACAAAAGACGCGATTTCCACGTTGATCCGTCCGAAGAGGTTTTCTATCAAATTCAGGGCAGTTGTTATGTAGAGGTGATCAATGCAGAAGGAAAGCGTGAAGTAGTGGAGGTAAAGGAAGGTGAAATGTTTCTTCTTCCAGCGAACGTTCCGCATTCTCCGCACCGAGTGGAGAACACGATCGGACTTGTGATCGAACGCAACCGTGCACAAGGTGAACTTGAGGACTTTGTTTGGTTCTGTGATGAGTGCGACCATGAAATGCACCGTGCCACGATTCAATTGACTAATATTGAAAAGCAGGTAAAGGAAGCCATCGCAAGCTTTAACGGAAACGAGGAACTTCGCAAGTGCGACAATTGTGGATACATGATGCCTCCGGAAGCGAGTGAATGGACATGCGAGTAGACTTCCATACCCATATCATTCCTGAGGATTTCAGCGAGCTGACGAAGCGTTTCGGCGGCGACAAATGGCCGAAGCTGGAGCGTACTTGTGCATGCGGTGCAAACATCATGATTGCCGGGAAAGTGTTCCGTGAAGTGACAGACCAGGTGTGGAACGCTGAGAAGAGAATGAAGGATATGGAGAGGGAAGGGGTCGATATGCAAGTTCTTTCTCCCATTCCTGTAACGTTCTCATACTGGGCACCAGCTGAAGAAGCAGAAATTTTGGCTCGTGTTCAAAATGATTTTATCGCTGACTTGGTAAACCAGTACCCGACTAAGTTCATTGGACTGGGTGCTGTGCCGATGCAGAATGTTGATGTGGCAATCCGGGAAATGGACCGTTGCAAGCATGAATTAGGCATGAGCGGCATAGAGATTGGCACAAATATAAACGGTATGAACCTTGATGATCCTGGTTTAATTGAGTTTTTTGAGATGGCTGAAAAATGGGATGTTCCATTGTTTATCCACCCATGGGAAACACTTGGCAAGGAGCGGATGCCTCGTCACAACCTCATGTATACAGTAGGGATGCCGAGTGAAACGGCTCTGGCTGGGGGGAGTTTGATTCTTGGCGGAATCATGGATAAATTCCCCAAGCTGAAAATCTGCCTGGCTCATGGCGGCGGCTCGCTGCCCTATTTGCTGCCTCGTCTTGACCAAGGGTGGAAAGTCTGGCCGCACCTGCGTCTTCTGGATAAGCCACCCAGCCATTACGCAAAACAGTTTTACTATGATTCCCTTGTAAATGAACCAGTGAACCTGAACTACTTAGTACAGAATTTCGGCCATGAACGCATCATCATGGGCTCTGATTATCCATTCCTGTTAAGAGAGGTCCCGCCGGGTAAGGTCGTTGATGAAACGGTTGGATTGTCAAAGGAACAAACGGAAGCAATACTTGGTAAAAATGCGCTTCGGTTCTTGAATATACCAGTCAAAGTGGGGAGTTGATTTGATGAAACAGGTAAAGGTGACACCTGAAGAACGCTTGAAGGAACTTGGCCTGAACTTGCCGGCTCCTCGCCCTGCAGCAGGGAACTATGTAAGCTGTGTAAGGACCGGCAATCTGATATTCACATCCGGCCAGGGAACGAATGAATACCGGGGACGACTTGGGGAGGATGTTTCGGTTGAAATCGGCTATGATGCAGCGAAACAATGCATGCTGAACCTTTTGACCGTTCTCAAGCAGGAACTGGGTGAGTTAAGCAAAGTGAAGCGGGTTGTAAAAGTGCTTGGTTTCGTGAACAGCACCCCTGACTTTACTGATCAGCCGAAGGTCTTGAATGGCGCCTCGGATCTGCTCGTGCAGGTGTTTGGGGAGTGCGGGAAGCATGGCCGTTCTGCTGTAGGCATGGCGCAGCTGCCCCTTAACAATGCCGTCGAGGTTGAAATGATTGTTGAAGTCGAGGATGAGGAGGGTGATTTAGGATGAAACTGACTCAACCACAAAAAGTAAAAGATGCCAAACTCTTTATTGATGGTGAATACCGTGATGCGATGTCGTGTGAAACCTTTGATACGATTGATCCTTCGACCAATCGAAAGCTCGCTTCGGTTGCTAAAGCTGGTGTTGAGGATGCTAAACTCGCGATTGATGCAGCACAAAAGACGTTCGAAAGTGGTGTTTGGAGCAAGATGCCGGTTGCTGAAAGGTCAAAGATATTGTGCAGAATGTCTGACCTGGTCATGGAAAAGGTGGATGAATTGGCACTGGTTGAAACCCTCGATGTAGGGAAGCCGATTAAGGAGAGCCGGGGGTTTGATATTCCCCGGGCAGCTGCGAATTTGCGCTTCTTTGCTGAAATGGCTAACTACATAAACCATGAGCATTATGACCAGGCACGATACATGTCTTATTCAAAATATGCTCCCGCTGGTGTGACAAGCCTGATCATTCCATGGAATCTCCCATTCATGCAAATGACATGGAAGGCATCGGCGGCAATGGCTGCAGGCAATACAGTGGTAGTAAAGCCAGCTTCTTATACTCCATTAAGCGCAGTGATGCTCGGGGAAATTGCCAATGAGGCAGGGCTGCCGCCAGGGGTGTTGAATATTATCACGGGTCCTGGAGGGACAGTCGGAACAGAATTGACTAGAAATCCATCCGTAAGACGAATTTCATTTGTCGGTGATAGCACGACTGGCCGCACGGTGATGCAGAATGCCGCATCTCAGCTGATTCCGGTTTCTCTGGAGCTAGGCGGAAAGTCCGCGAATATCGTGTTCGAAGATGCTGATTTGGACGAAGCGGTTGCCGGGTCGATTGAAGCCATTTTCAGAAATCAGGGTGAGATTTGTCTGGCGGGATCACGTCTGCTTGTCCAGGAAAGCATTTACGATCAATTTTTGGAGAAGTTCGTGGAAGCAGCACGTGCCATCAAAGTCGGTAATCCACTTGATGAGGATACAGATATGGGTGCTCTTGTTTCAAAGGGACATCTCGAGACAGTTGATGGATATGTGCAAGTCGGTCTGCAAGAAGGTGCAAAGCTGGCAACTGGCGGAAAGACTATTACCTCCCTTGGAGAAGGCAATTTCTATGAACCTACTGTTCTGTATGATGTAGACAATAAAATGCGTGTCGCCCAGGAAGAGATCTTCGGCCCTGTATTGACTGTCATTCCTTTTAAAACGGAAGAAGATGCCGTACAAATGGCCAATGATTCCATGTACGGTCTGGCTGGCGTCGTGTGGACAAATGATCTGCGCCGTGCCCATCGTGTAGCAGCTAATGTAAATACTGGCCTGCTGTGGATCAATTGCTGGTATTACCGCGACTTGCGCACACCGTTTGGCGGATCGAAAGCGAGCGGCATAGGACGTGAAGGCGGCAGGCACAGCTTCGAGTTTTATACCGAAGCAAAGACGATCACCATGAAGCTATAGAAGGAAGCGCATAGCATGATAGAAAATAATAAATGGTAGAAAAGGAGGGTGAATCGATGAATGCGTCGATCGAAAACATTGCTCATACGCTTTTAGAGGCGGAAAAAAGCAAAGAAGCGGTATCACCGTTAACTTCACAATTTACGAATCTTAATGTAACGGACGCCTACCACGTTCAGCTGGAGGTCATAAAGAGAAAGCTTAAAGGAGGCCGCACGGTCATTGGCAAAAAAGTTGGCCTGACCAGTGTCGCGATGCAAAGAATGCTTGGAGTGGATGAGCCTGATTATGGTCATTTGCTGGATGATATGAAAGTAGAAAATGGCGGAACAGTAAAGATGTCCAACTTCCTCATTCCTAAAATTGAGGCGGAAATCGGCTTTGTATTAAGCGAAGACTTAGAAGGTCCGAATGTTACTTTTCTGGATGTGTTGATGGCAACGGATTACGTGGTACCGACCCTTGAGATTATCGACAGCCGGATTGCTGATTGGAAAATCGGTCTTGTTGATACGGTTGCTGATAATGGATCATCGGCGATGGTTGTGGTTGGAGAGCAAATGACAGACATCACCGGAATCGACCTTCGCAGTATTGGGATGATTTTATCCAAGAATGGTGAAATGATTGCGACAGGTTCAGGTGCTGCTGCTCTTGGCCATCCGGCACATGCGATTGCCTGGCTGGCAAATAAGCTTCATGAATTCGGAATTACCCTTAAGGCTGGAGAACTGATTTTGCCGGGGGCACTTTCTGCGGCGATTACAGTAGCTGAAGGAGATACAGTTACAGCTCAATTCGGTCCGATCGGATCTGTGTCAGTCACTTTTGAATAGAGGAGTGGAAGAATTGGCAAAAATCAAAGCAGCAATCATTGGTTCTGGAAATATCGGAACTGATCTAATGTATAAACTTGAACGGAGTAAAGTCATCGAACTCAAGGCGATGATTGGAATCGATCCCGAGTCCGATGGTTTGAAGCGTGCGAAGGAACGGGGCTATCTTGCCTTCGATAATGGCATCCAGGCATTAAAGGATCATCCTGAAATCGCAGACATCGTGTTTGATGCTACATCTGCAAAGACCCATGTAAGACATGCTCAGGTACTCGCTGAATTGGGGAAGCTTGCCATTGATCTGACTCCGGCAGCTAGAGGCCCATTTGTCTCACCAGCCGTCAAAAATGAACATTACCTCGATGAAAAGAACGTCAATATGATTACTTGTGGAGGTCAGGCGACGATTCCAATTGTCCATGCGATTAACTCGGTCGCCGATGTAAGTTATGCGGAGATTGTAGCAACGATTTCGTCCAAGAGTGCAGGACCTGGCACGCGCGCAAACATTGATGAATTCACGATTACAACCCGCCGGGGAATTGAAGTAGTGGGCGGTGCCGACAAGGGGAAGGCCCTGATTATTCTCAATCCCGCAGAGCCCCCGATTTTGATGCGTGACACCATTTATTGTGAAGTGAAAAATATGGATGAAGGTGCGGTTACAAAATCGATTGAGCATATGGTCGAAACGGTGAAGCAATATGTTCCTGGATATCGCCTCAAACAGGATCCCTTATTTGATGGAAACAAAGTGACGGTTTTCATTGAGGTCGAAGGTGCGGGGGACTATTTCCCGGTGTATGCAGGAAACCTTGATATCATGACGGCTGCGGCGACCCGGGTTGCTGAGGATTTTGCGATCCATATACTTGATAAACAGAGTGTCAAATCGAAAGGCTAGGTGAATTTTTTTGAATCGCAAAAGTGATAAGCCTATCAAGATTACGGAAGTTTGCCTGCGTGACGGGAGCCATGTCATGCAGCATCAATATACAAAAGAACAGGTGCGACGTGTCACCCGCGAACTTGATGATGCAGGAATGCACTTCATTGAAGTGAGCCATGGCGATGGAATAGGAGGCTCGACGCTGCAGTATGGAAAGTCCCTCGTTGATGAGATGGAACTGATCGAAGCAGCTGTCGATGAATGTAAAAACTCAAAGGTCGCTGTGCTTCTTATACCTGGAATCGGTACAGTACATGAGCTAAAGCAGGCACATCAGCTAGGGGCCGGTCTGGTCCGGGTAGCCACACATGTGACAGAAGCTGACGTTTCGGCCCAGCATATCAGTATGGCGCGGGAGCTTGGAATGGAGACACTTGGATTTCTGATGATGGCCCATATGGCTCCGACTGAAAAATTGGTCGAGCAGGCGATACTGATGGAAAGCTATGGAGCTCAGGCAGTATATGTGACTGATTCTGCAGGAGCCCTTTTGCCCCATGAAGTAAAAGAGAGAATCGCAGCACTAAGAGAGACATTGTCTATTGAAGTAGGTTTCCATGCTCATAATAATCTCTCATTGGCCGTTTCAAATACACTGGCTGCTATTGAAGAAGGTGCTACGAGAATCGATGGAAGTGTCAGGTGTCTGGGTGCCGGTGCGGGGAACGCTCAAACTGAAGTTTTATTGTCCGTATTGGACCGAATGGGTATGGACGTAGGGATCGATATTTATAAAATGATGGATTTGGCTGAAAATACGGTTGGGCCAATGATTCCAAGGCCTCAGGAAATTAACAGAGGCAGCCTGGTTTTGGGATATGCCGGGGTGTATTCCAGCTTCCTGCTGCATGCTGAACGGGCCGGCCAGAGATTTGGTATTGATTCAAGAGATATTTTAATAGAGTTAGGCAAAAGGAAAGTTGTAGGCGGCCAGGAGGATATGATCCTTGATGTTGCTGCCGAATTGGCAAAAGCACGAAAGCTGGAGGTGTAAAGGATGGCGATTACAAAGGGAGTCGACCTGGAAATCGTAGAATACTTATATTCCGCAGAAAAAGAATGTCGTGAAGTGGTAAAAGTAACCGACCGTTATCCGGAATTGAGTTTTGATGATGCTTATTTAATCCAAGAAAAATTGATCGAGAGACGCGAGAAGGAAGGCGCTAGAAAAATCGGATTGAAACTGGGTTTGACGAGCAAGGCAAAACAGCAAATGATGGGGGTCCATGAAGCAATTTATGGATACTTGACCGATGACATGCTCGCATTGGAGTGGGAACCCCTCGATTTTAACGATTTTATCCACCCGAAAGCAGAGCCAGAGATTGCTTTTTTTATCGAAGAGGATTTGGAAGGGACAAATGTTACGGCTGAGGATGTACTGAGAGTGACTAAATTTGTCGCTCCGGCAATTGAAATTATCGACAGCCGCTATTTAAACTTTAAGTTCACTCTGGCTGATGTCATCGCAGATAACTGTTCTTCCTCAAAATTCCTCATCGGCAGCAAGTGGATGTCTCCAAAGGATCTGGACTTGGGGCAGCTCGGAATGGTGATGTCGAAAAACGGAGAGGTTCTCCAAACCGGGTCGAGTGCAGCGGTACTGGGGCATCCGGCAACTTCGGTTGCATGGGCAGTCAACAAGCTTGGTGAAGTTGGTAAGGGAATTAAAAAGGGAGACGTCATACTGAGTGGGGCCGTTTCCGAAGCGATCAGCTTCGAACCTAATGATACGATTTTGGTCCAATTCGCAGAGCTTGGCAGTGTCACTTTTTCTTGCAAATCCAGCACTTAGTTCCTGTGACTAAGTGTCTGTCTCTATATTTTAGAATATTCAAAATATATAGATGAATTTCTTTTTCTATGTTAAGTACTTTACACATTGTGTAGGAGAAAGTGACTATAATCACAGGTAGAGACAGCTTTGGGAAATTTTACGGAAGCGTTTTCAAAAAGGAGATAAAAGGGGTGCAAGAAATGATGGGTTTAAGGAAACTAGGGCTGACATTCGTAACTTTTTTGCTGGTGCTGACGGCTGCTGCCTGCGGCAATGACACCGATGCAAAGCCTGCATCTGGATCTGAATCTGGTGAGAAGTATACATTCAAGCTGGCACACATTACCCCAACAGATCATATGTGGCATAAGGCTGCAGAGAAATTCAAAGAAGAATTGGATAAGCGTTCCGATGGAAGAATGCAACTTGAGATTTATCCAGCGAGCCAGCTTGGTACAGAAGCAGATATGGTACAGCAAATTTCTTCAGGTTCTGTAGACTTCGGATTCATAACGGCTGCCTATATGAGCTCTCGTGCTCCTGCATTTACGGCATGGTTCGCTCCATATGCTTTTAAAGATTTGGAAGCTGCGAATGCTGCACGTGATTCAGAAGTCGCGAAGAAGATTCTTGCAACACTGGATGACCAGGGACTACAAGGTTTGGATTACCTTTTTGCAGGGAACCGGGTCATGCTGTTCAAGGATAAGGAAGTCAAGAAGCCTGAAGACTTGAAGGGTCTTTCCTTCCGTGTAACACCTAGCCCGCCGCTTCAGGATTTTTACAAATCAATGGGAGCTTCACCTGAATCATTACCTTTGCCCGAAGTATACGCTGCCACCCAGACTGGTGTCATCGATGGGATGGATATGGACCTGGACGCTTCCATCACCAATAAATACTATGAAGTTGCCAAGTATGGGGCGGTGACGAATCACATGGTATGGCCGGCAGTTGCCATGATGAACAAAGAAGAATATGAAAAAATGTCTGATAGTGATAAAAAGATTATTGATGAATCCATTAAGGCTGCTGCAGAGTATGCAGTAAAAACCCGTTCCGGACAAGAAGAGGAATTCAAAAAGACTCTTAGTGATGCAGGGATGAAAATCTATGAAATTGACCAAACGTTATTCGATCCTTATATCAAGCAATTCGATGAAAAGTATGGACCAACTGATCCACTGATTCAGGAATTCATCGATACATTCCGCAAATAACCTAATGGAGGGAAATGCGTGAAATACATCAGCAATATGGTAGCCAGTTTCGAAAAGAAACTGGCTATTATCCTAATGTTTGCAATGGCTGTCATTGTCGCGGCTGCAGTGGTTTTTAGATATGTGTTCAATGAACCCCTATTCTGGGCAGGGGAAGTATCGGTTTTTATTCTAATCTACATAACGTTCATAGGAGGGAGCCTTGGTCTTAAGTATAAGACACAGGCATCCATGACGCTCATCACGGATTATCTTCCTGCTAAGGTAAATAAATGGGTGGCGATTTCAGCACATATTTTTATGCTCTTGTTCATGGCCATTCTATTATTCTATTGTTTTTCATGGATTACTTCACCTACCGTCGCAATCCAAAAATCGAGCGCAATATTGCTACCTATGGTGATTCCATATGCGATTCTGCCGGTCGGTCTGCTATTTGCTTCCATTCATTTACTAAGCAATATGCTTGAGATTATAAAGAATCAACGTATTGAAAGTGAAATGGTCCATAATCTCCAAGCTGCCGCAAAGGAGAGTGAAGAATAATGATGCTGCTTGTCATATTGGCTTTTGTCGTATTTTTATTGATGGGGATTCCTATCGCCTTGGTGCTGGGGATGACGACCGTTGTATATTTTTTAGTAACAGGTAATACCATGTTGCTAGAATCAACACCACAAAGGCTATATTCAGGCATGGAGAATTTCGGATTGCTTGCGATTCCATTGTTCATGCTTACCGGGGAGTTGATGAATAGCGGGGGAATCACGAACAAGCTTGTTGTCTTTGCAAGGGTGCTTGTCGGACATGTTCGTGGGGGACTCGCCTATGTTACAGTCATTGCGAATATGTTCCTAGCTTCGATCCTGGGTTCTGCCAATGCCCAGGCAGCGATGATGAGTAAGGTCATGGTCCCCGAAATGGAGAAAGAAGGGTACACCCGTGAATTCTCTTCTGCATTGACGCTTGCATCCTCCATTGTTGCGCCCATTATTCCACCAAGCATGATTTTTATCATTTATGGAACCTTGTCGGGGACGTCCATTGGCGGGCTATTTATGGCAGGGATCATTCCAGGAACGATTTTCGGAATAGGTTTTATTGGATTGATCGCCTATTTAGGTTATAAACATAATTTTCCTCGTAGTGAAAGAGCAAGTTTTGGGCTTATTTGGAATTCCTTTGTAAAAGTATTGCCGGCTATTTTGGTTCCCTTTGTCATCATTGCCGGGATCCTGAGCGGGGCCTTTACTGCAACCGAGTCTGCTGCGGTAGCGAGTGTTATTGCTTTTGTGGTGGGGATGTTTTTTTACAGAGAATTGAAGTGGAAAAGCTTGCCGAAGATATTGATTAACACTGTAATTGGAACAGCTACGGTGACATTCTTGATCGCAATGGCGAACTTGTTTGGCTGGCTGATAGCGTTTGAACAGATTCCGCAAATGATTGCCAATTCAATGTTGTCCATCTCTGATAATCCGTTTGTATTTCTGCTGTTGGTCAATCTCTTCTTGTTAATCATCGGCACATTGTTGGATGGCATTGCTGCGCTGATTATCCTGGTGCCGGTATTTATGCCGCTGGTGAGCGGGTTTCAAATCGACCCGATTCATTTCGGTGTGATCATTTGTATTAACCTGACGATTGGTCTCCTGACACCACCGGTTGGAACAGGATTATTCATCGTATCCTCAATAGCCGAAGTAAGGTTTGAAAGCTTAATCAAAGCGGTTACGCCAATGCTCCTATTAGGTATTGGAATGCTATTGATCGTTACTTACTGGGAACAGACCACATTGTTCATTCCAAGATTATTAGGATTCTAATAGCTGAGGGTGGTGCCTGTGTCACCACCTGAATGTTTACCAAAGAGGTGATGGTTCGATGCCAATTATTCAAGTACAGGTGCTTGAAGGGCGGAGTGATGAGAAGATAAAGGATTTAGTCGCTGGAATCACTCAAACTGCTGTTGAAACACTCGGAGTTAAACCTGAACAGGTTCGGGTGATTGTGCAGCCAATCCCTCATAAGTATTGGGGTGTCGGGGGGATTACGAAGGAGAGTGATTGAGCCAGAGGGACAGGTCCACTGGTTGAGGATGGTTCTAATTTTGAAAACTATTAAAAAGGTAATTAGCATCTTCCGTTACGCATAACTTAAATGAACCATAAATTTTAGGGAGTGAATGAAAAGAGTTAAGAAATAGGAACGGTGCCTGATCAGTAGAAGGTCAGGCACCGTTTTGTTGTTTCATTGCAGGGTGGGAATTGATAAGAGTGTCTGCCAGCCGTATAAAGGTGGATGAACATATTTATGGTTCATTTAAGGATTATTTAAGGTTGGTTTAACTTACGGACATTATAATAATAAGGTTCTGTACAACAATTGATCGAAGGTTAAGTGGGTGAGGACAATAGGGTTCCTATTTTACTGCGTGATTGCATGGTTAGTATCTGCATGTAATTCTTTTTGAAGGGAAAGGTTCTAGCATCAAGCTGGGGATGACTTCATTAAGTAATGTAGAAAGGGGTAAGATAAATGAATACGGAAATTAATGTGGAATTTTGCCTATATGGTGATGAATTAAATCCAGATGATATTACAGAGTCTCTTGAGTTGGTACCTTCTTTACATTATAAAAAAGGTGATCTCATTAAAGAAAAGGGAACGATGACAAGAGTAGAGGGATGCTGGGAGATCGAAACAGGATATGCTCCATCACTAGACATCAATGATGCTTTGGTTAAAATGAAGGACATCCTTCATGATAAGAAAGAAAAAATCATTGAGATTAAACGAGCTGGTAAGCTTGGATGTAGATGGACCATTGTCATTAAGGTTTATGAAGACGATGTTCCTGGCATGCATTTTTCTTCGTCTATGCTATCATTTATCGTGAACGATTTAGAGGCGGAAATGGATATTTGTCAATATGTCATAAGAGAAGAAAGTCATTAGCTTAACGCTTAACTCAGTCTTGGGGATTGCCCCTAGGCTTTTTTTATTATCTTAAGGTGGTAGAGTGAGCCATAGGGACAGGTCCATTGGCTCAGGGGTAAATGGTGAAAAATGGAGAGGTTTCTTCGTTTCGGCAAAGGGAATTGAGAAGTAAAAGGAAGATCAAGGTCCGTCCCTATACTTCTGAAAACGTATATAACAACCTTAGTAGTGGTGAAGATAAAAGAATAGTTAAGAAGGAGGAAGTTATCTATGAAAGCAGCGTGGTTTACTCAATTTGGTCCAGCATCAGAAGTTCTTCAAGTAGGGGAGGTAGAAACTCCTGTCCCATCACATGGAGAAGTTCTGATTCGTATACACACATCGGGTGTCAATCCTTCCGATACGAAGAAGCGCCTTGCATCATTCCCGGATTTACTTGATCATGGTGCTGTCATCCCCAATAGTGATGGCGCAGGAATCATAGAAGCGGTAGGGGCGGGTGTCCCTCATTCCCGTATAGGTGAACGGGTTTGGGTGTACCAGGCTCAATATGGACGACTTCATGGCACTGCCGCAGAGTACGTAGCTATTGAAAGTAATCGTGCCGTTTCTCTTCCGGAAAACACAAGCTTTGCGGAAGGGGCTTGTTTAGGGATTCCAGTCATGACTGCGCATCGCAGTGTCTTCTCTGATGGGCCGGTTGAAGGGCTATGGTTGTTGATCACAGGTGGTGCCGGTCGGGTTGGTCACTATGCGATTCAATGGGCTAAAGAGGCAGGTGCAAAGGTGATTGCGACAGCGAGTAACGAGATAGCTCGTGAGCATTGTTTGGAGGCAGGAGCGGATTATGTAGTCAATCATCGAAGTGACGGAATGGTCGATGAGGTGCTCAAAATTACCGGCGGAGTCAAGGTGGATCGAGTGATCGATGTTGAATTTGGAGCCAATTTACCGAGAGTATTGCAGTTGATCCGGATTGGGGGAGTGATTGCGACGTACTCCTCTACGGTTATACCCGAACCTACATTGCCTTTTAAAGAAATGATGTTTATGGATTTAACACTGCGCTTGATTATTGTGTATGCCATGCCGGAAAGTGCGAAGCAGGCGGCTATCAAGGATATTACAACTGCTCTCGAGAATAATCGTCTGCAGCATCGTATTGCCGGAACGTATACGTTGGATCGGGTTGCGGAGGCCAATCAGAAGATAGAGGATGGAGATTCTTATGGGTGTGTGGTTGTTGAAGTGGAGTGATAGGGAAGAACAGAAAACACCGTTCCTGGCTAGAGGAGCGGTGTTTGTCAGATAAGTATGAGTTCATGAATGTTAAGATAATGCTTTGATCAAATCAATAACGAGTGGAAGTGCTTTAGCAGCAAAATTCAGAACAGCTAAGAAAATATCCATTATTTTACCCCCTTTCCATTATTTAATAATGTCATAATAGCACGAATTGTGTCGAAAATAACTAAATATTTTTAATTATTAAATAATTGATGAGAAAGTCCTGTTTCTTTTATAGGTAACATGTCCTCTTTAACATGAGAAAAGGAGGAGGAGGCTTTTTTGGAATGAAGATCTTAAATATTTTCTGGAGCGTTAACGGACTTTTTAAAAAACTTCATGATTTCCTTCGATGGTCCACATAGTAATTATAGCAGTGTAGGACTTATACCTACCTTAAAAGAACCATAAATTTTAAAGGGAAAGGTGCCCGATCAATTAATGATCAGGCACCTTTTTATTGTTTCGTCCCAGGATGTAGATCGTTCTCGGTTAACCCCCGCAAACTGCTATAATAAGCCCAGTGACTTTCGAAACTATACAGAAGAGGTGTCCTATGTCATGAGCTGGAAGGTGAAAAGCTTTAATGAACTATCAACCCACGAGCTATACGAAATGTTACAAGTAAGGACCGGGGTCTTTGTAGTGGAACAGGAATGTCCCTACCTGGAAGTCGACGGGAAAGATCTGCACGCCCATCATCTTTATAAAAAAGAAAATGGTGAGGTGGTTGCCTATGCCAGACTCTTGCCTGCAGGCGTTTCATACAAAGAACCGTCCATTGGAAGAGTCCTCGTGAAGGAAGCCTATCGTGGGAGAGGGTTCGCAAGCGAGTTAGTGAAAAGAGGATTGGCTTTCATTCATGATGAGTGGGGGGGACAAACCGTGAAGATCCAGGCTCAGGAATATTTAAGGGAGTTCTATGGGTCATTTGGATTCAAGGCGGTAACGGAAACCTATCTGGATGATGGAATTCCTCATATTGATATGATTTTGCATAATCCTTTAGATTAAGAAAGCCACGGGGACAGGTACCGTGGCTTTTTTCTTGATTCTGAATAAAAAATCCGAGGAATCTGTCCCCTCGGCTCCTCATAAATTTCGATCCAACAAACTCCCCATCTGCCTCGCCACAACCACTGCAGGTTCAGAGAGTCCCCCCGTAATCCATGCTTCAACAATTTCAACGATAGCGGCTCCAAAAAATTTGAGCACAAGCTCTTGGCTCAAACCTTGATTGATTCCTTCGGTGGTATCGACGTCCGCCTCCAATTCTTCAATGACGAAAGCGAGGAAGCTCGTACGGAATGTGGGTGCGCCTTTGCTCGATAGGATGGTCGTGAAAAAGGCTTCGTTTTGCTGAAAATAATCGAACCAGATCAAGTTGCCTTCCTCGAAGCTCAGATCGGCCGCTTCCCGGCATAGTTTCCTGAGCTCATGGATATGCTCTTCGATAAGGCGATCCAGGATATCGAATTTGTCGAGGTAGTGGTCGTAGATGGTTCTGCGGCCGACGTTGGCCCGGTCGGAGATGTCCTGGATGGTGATATGGTCAAATCCTTTCTCCGACATCAATTGTATGAATGCCTGCTTGATGGCTTCTTGTGTTTTTTGTACCCTGCGGTCAATCTTAGTCATGGATCTGTGACTCCTTTAAAGATTTCGTACAATATGGTCTTCTTTGTGCGGAAACGCACAGATCAAGGGGTTTTGATCATTGAAGATCTCTCTATGTCGTTTTATATTATACACAGATTTGCGGTATCGTATCAATATACGATTTCGCATTTTAAAGAAGGGAGACGATTACATGTTTAACGAAAAAAGCAGATTATCAAACGGAGTCGAAATTCCGATGCTTGGTCTTGGGACTTGGCTTCTGGATGACGAGCAAGTATCCAAGGCGGTTCAGGAGGCGATCTCCATTGGGTATCGCCACATCGATACGGCCCAGGCGTATGAAAACGAAGCAGGCGTCGGAGAAGGAATCCGCTTGAGTGGAGTGGCGAGAGAAGAGATCTTCGTCACATCAAAGGTAGCCGGAGAGGTGAAGACGTATGAAGCAGTCGCAGCATCGATTGATGCGTCATTAGACAAGCTTGGGATGGACTATATCGATCTGATGATCGTTCATAGCCCGCAGCCGTGGGTGGAATTCCGTGAAGAGAATCGTTATTTTGAAGAAAACAGAAACGTATGGAAGGCACTGGAGGATGCGTATGAAGCCGGGAAGGTGAAGGCGATTGGTTTGTCCAACTTCCTTCAGGATGATGTTGAGAACATACTCGAGCATTCGAAGATCAAGCCGATGGTCAATCAGATTCTGGCCCATGTAAGCCATACACCGACGGAGCTCATCGAATTCTGTCAGCAGAATGACATCCTCGTGGAAGCTTATTCTCCGATTGGCCATGGAGCCGTACTCGATCACGAAGAAGTAAAGGCAATCGCAGATCAATACGGAGTGAGTGTGGCCCAGCTTTGCCTGCGTTATGACATCCAGCTTGGACTTGTGGTCATTCCGAAGACGGCGAATCCGGTTCATATGAAGAATAACGCCGAGCTTGATTTCGTCATCAGCGATCGCGACATGGAAGCATTGAAGCAGGTGGAAAGTCTTGAAAGCTACGGGGAGCATAATTTCTTCCCGGTCTTTAGCAAAAAATAATAGGAGGGGGATTTTCTTATGGCAAAACATGAAGAGTTGCAAGAAGGGGGCTTGTTCCCTGTTGGAGAGAAGAATGAAGCCTTTGCGCAGTATTTTATTGGGCAGAGTTATTTGAATGGCTTGGTGTTTGATCCCAAGGTGAGTGTCGGGATCGGCAACGTCACGTTCGAACCTGGGTGCCGAAACAATTGGCACGTTCATCGCGATGGCTATCAGGTGCTGCTGGTCACTGGGGGAGAAGGCTGGTACCAGGAAGAAGGGAAAGAAGCTCAGTTCTTGAAAGCCGGCGATGTCATTGTCACCCATGATGGGGTCAAGCACTGGCACGGGGCGACGAAGGACAGTTGGTTCTCGCATGTGGCCATCACGGCCGGAACGCCTGAGTGGCTGGAGCCGGTTTCTGATGAGTGGTATGATGCTCTTTAAATGATGAAGCGAGCTTGTCCTGATGAGGGGTGAGCTCGCTTTTGTTATTTGTGGGAGCATGGGGACGGTTCTACTGCTTCCCTCAGAAAATAGAATTCGTCACTTGCTTCGTAAAAAAAATGAATCTATGGAACAAAAGAAAACGGATTATTGGCTAAGTTTTGAATCACTCTTTCTTTTATGAATGTAGTTAGCAATTTGTTCAGTACAATAAAAAATGATTAATCCTGCAGATAAAATAAGAAATGAACTGCTTATTAACGGTTTATTATGAACCATTTCGAAGAGAGAATTAATAAAAAGGGAAACTCCCCAAAATATAAATGTACTCTGAAATGCCGTATTAACACTATTCATATTCATATTTTCGTCTTTTTTAAAAAACAACACGTCTTCCTCCAAGTTCATATATTTCCATGACCATTTACTTAATAATTGTACAGCACATTCCTCATTCCACCCTTAAAGCAACCTTAAAATTACTGCTGTTCTGTCTTGACGGAAAAGAAGCACGAGAACCGTCCCTGTGCTTCTTGAAACTTAAATAAAATTAATGTTCTGATATTCAGCGGAATCCTCTGATTTTGTATGGTAATTTATTATTTGAACTAGAATCATTTGATCTACAGAAAAGAGGAAAGAGATGCCGATACTTTTAATCGTCCTATTTCTATTCATAGTTTGTTTTACCATTAGTTCATCCTTAAATATCCTTTTGAAGCTGACAGATAAAGAACATTGGGCACTTTCGTTTTTCATTAGTCTCTTTTTTTCGTTGAGTATTACGTCTTTTATTTTTGCTATTTAATAGATTTTTAGTTCTTGCAGTGGACCCTGAGAGTGGGAAGGAAAATGGAGGAGAAATCAATATTATGAATAAACAACTGATTGGTTCTATGTTTTTCCTTATGACTACGATTCTTTATAGTACCAAATACATTGCGGCTGCTATAGCCGGCGCAGATAGTGGTACATGGAGTGAAGAAGATTTTTCCTTTTATGTATCTTTCACACCAGATATTTTTAATGTATTGATGTACCTTACAATGGGAGTTGGTGTTATATATTTTGTTTGGGGCTTTTTGATTATGAAAAAGAAACACATTGACCCATCCAGTGAAAACGGAGATGAAGGTTGAATTTTGTTTATATGGTGATGAGGTGAGTCTGGAAGATAGTAGGATTACCTATTCAGCAATCCCTATTATCATGGAATAAGTTATTACAATGACGGGGGGCTGTCTCGCATTGTATTGGCAAGAATGATGTATATAAGTACATTAGCAGGTAAAATGAGAAATATTAACCTTACGCCCAAAGAAGAAATATCGAAAAATTCCGCTATACCTCCGCAAACCCCACTTATAGACTTATCTGTTCGCGATTTTCTTAACTGGTTTTTCAATTCGTTTCGCCTTCCTTCACACAATGTCATACATAAAATATTTAGACGGCATTTTATTGTTTCGATTGATATACTAACCTGTTCAAAATGAACGAATCGTTGATTAATTATTTCAGATTTACCATTATTAAACAATATGTTTTACTGTTATTTTTGCTATTTGACAGACTTGTAGTGTTAGAAATTCATTCCCGACTGTAAGGATGATCACGATGGAAAAACAAAAAGAAAACCTATACTTCCTCGGATACTTTCTCATATTCCCACTCCTTCTAATTACGAGCTTTTTATTATGGGGATTTGTCATACAAGGAAATGGTCTATGGCCCGTGTTAACCGACGCCTTGTCGATTATAGGAATCTACTATATCCTCACAAGTGTGATGTTTAGTGTTCTTATATGGAAACGAGTGAGAATAGAAAGATAATGTATAGTGTAAGAAAGGACCTCCCGATGTTGAGAGGTCCTTTCTTGTTTTCAATTTCAACTAGGAAGCATAAGAACCGTCCCGCTGCTTCGTCCCCCTGCTTCAAGACTAGCTAATAGCAACCCCAGCGCTAGCATATCCTAGAACAGAACCAACCAAATTGGTTCCTCCCGTCACGGTCGCAGAAAACACCATTAATAGCCTATCGCCCTGAGCGACTGTTTCGGCTAATGAGAGTTCTCCCCTACTAATATCAGCAATCGTAATAGGTGGAATAATAGGTACCGGAATCGTTGGGGTTAAGATTACAAGAGTTCCGGGAATTGGGTCGAAGATGTTAGTAGAAGGGTTGGATGATCGATATAGCTGTGCTCTGATCGTCGCATCCCCCGTAAGGGTTACGGAAGCAGTGGC
This sequence comes from Rossellomorea sp. NPDC077527, assembly GCF_044542955.1. Lineage (NCBI taxonomy): Bacteria > Bacillati > Bacillota > Bacilli > Caryophanales > Bacillaceae > Rossellomorea > Rossellomorea sp. NPDC077527. Next base: position 571,419 of record NZ_JBITVL010000001.1, read on the forward strand.
ACTAAAGTATGCAGTTATCGAAGTAATGATCCCATCCCGGGGAACTGAAAACGCAAAGTTTAGTAGGGTTCCTCCGGCTCCGGTAAGATCTATTTGACCAGTTGAAAGAAGAGTAACGCCTGTCACACTGTTCCCAAATCCAACCAGGCTGGTTGTACCGACTTGTCCATTTAAAACAGTGGTTAATTCAACTGGAAGTCCGGATGCGTAGGGAATAATAGCACCTGTACCTGGTAGGCCAGGTTCTCCCTGAGGCCCTGTCTCACCCTGAGGTCCCGCCTCTCCTGGTTCTCCTGGCTCTCCCGGACGTCCTGGCTCCCCTTGTGACCCTGTCTCTCCTTGAGGGCCTGGTGCTCCAGAAGTTCCTGTCGGTCCTTGAGGTCCTGCAGGCCCAGGAGGACAATCACAATTATAAGGGAAGAAATCACAACCTTCTGGATAAAGGCTTTGATTCACTTGATAAGATGTTGCTCTTCTTAACTTGGGTAAACCATTTCTAGATGGTTCTTTCATGTCGTTCACTCCTATATTGATAAGATTTAAATAACACTCAAGAAAGACCCTATCACTGCATCTCCTTCTATTTCCTATTGAAATTCAGTCATAGAGTTCTTGAATCTGAATCAATCTCTGTTATTTATACCATTTTATGTAAAATGTATAGGAAGAACTACCTCATAGCCTATAAAACTATGCCTATTTTCATTCATCTTTCAATCAACGGGGAATAGTCAAAAAATTACCCCGAGCATGATGTTTATGCTATACAACAGTTGATATGGTTCATAGGATATAGAGTATAATTATATTCATTTAATTGAAAGGAAGGATTTTTTTGAACAAGAGTAAACCTATCAGGGGTTCCCAGACCCCTACGCCTACCCCTTCTTCACTTCCATTAGACCCCAATGATTTAACTCCAGAATGTATTCTCGTGAATAAAGTATATGACTGGGTGTTCTTTGCAAACAAGTATGAGAATAAGAACTTCATCCCAGACGCAGATTGCGGTGCAGCTGTTAGTGCAGCATTGGCAGCTGGTCAAAGAGTAGAGGTTCAGTGTACTCCTTCAGATCCGAGTGAAGTGCAGAGCACGGCAACCATCCTGGAAAACGGAAACCCGGGAAAGGTACTGATCGTCTGGACAGTACCGGTATCCGTGTCCATTCTCATTGATGGAGTAGAAGAATGTTCGTTTACGGTCCGCACCCAATTCTCTGATGAAATCATGCTGTGTGTACCAAATGGAATCTCAAATGATAACCTGAAAGTCAAAGCCTACCAAGTTCTCTGCAGTACTACTGGTGTACTGATGGGACCTGATCCATTTGGACCGATGATTCCTCTCAAAGTAGTGCTTTGTAAAGATGTACAAGTAGAGTACCCCGTCAAACTGGAGGTTCTCGCTAAATTCTGTTTCCCACGTTCAAACAATATTCCAGTTCCGGAAGATGAATTATATTGTAGTAGGTATTTAGGTTAAAGGGATTGAAAATGGAGATTTGTGGTACAAGGAATAATTGAAATGTATGATATCCTTACTAGCATGATTTTTCGTTTTGTTATAAAAAAAGATATGAAACTTAAACAATCGAATATCCGTCTAATAATAAAGTGCTGTTTTTGGAAACAGAAACTCAAATTCCTTTAAACAGTGAAAGGGGATTTGTTTGATGAAGTATTTTCTTGTCATATTCATCAGTATAACAATCTTTGTTTCAGTATTAGCGGCATATTTAATAAAGAAAAACCCAACTAAAAAGCATCACGTTTTGCCTGGTGCCATTTTAACTGTTGTGTCCTTCATTTTAGCTATAACATCTTTGTTTACTACAGATGGTTGGAGTATTATGGGGTATTTTTTCTTATTAGTTTTTGTATCCGTTTCATCATTTATTGGAACAATACTAGGTAAGGAATTTGGTAGAAGGTTGGGGAAATGATTGATTGTCCTTCGATTAACTGTGGCTTTAATTAAATAAGAACAACATATTGAATACCAAAAAGCTTGGGATGTCCGTCCCAAGCTTTTTGGTGTGTTAATTGCATTGTTATTTACGTTGCGAAAACGTATGTCATTTGAGTCGCGATTATAAGTTTTCTCCACATTATCTGAACTACTTACTATGTTGAGAGGTCCTTTCGATTCTTCCATTTCATCTAAGAAGCACGAGAACCGTCCCTGTGCTTCCAAAATAAATATGCATCCACAAATCCAATGATTGCAACAAAAGAGTAACCAAGTGTATTCTCCCAATCATTGCTTTTCGTTGCAATATAAGCAAAGAGTAGGCCAACCGTTACTAGAATGGAACAAATGATTTTAATCCTCATACTGACACTCCCATAATAAATCTCACTGCATCTATCGTCTATCTAAAAAGTCTTTCGCTAGCTTATCATCAGGATCCAACATCAGGATCTCTTTTGCCGTTTCATACGCTTCCTCTTCGTCCACCACTTGATCCGGTATCATATGCAGAAATAAGAGATTGGAAAGGTAGCCAACCTCCTGTCGATTGGTCAATTCAATACACCGCCTTGCATGATAGAGGGCGGCATAATAGGCACCATCCAGGTAGCTTAGTGGATTTACCATCAATCGAAACGCCATTTCATGTAACTGTACGGTCTCATTTTCAACTAGTAAACTCATGATGAAGGAATAGTTCGCTATGCTTGAATCCTGGAAGGCAATATCCATTAGTTCTTCATCAAGCTCTGAATAAGAAAGTTCTTTTGTTTTTATTTTGGCTTGTTCAAAATGTCCTTTTAATATGTAGTCATTCAGTTCTTTGGTCATGATTCTTTCCCCACCCGTTATAACGATTTTATTGGAATTGGTCAGTCTGACCTTTAACTCATTCATTGTACACAATTTATGTAACGCCAACCTTAAGGCAACCTTAAATTAACGATAAATCTCAAAAATCGCCGCAGCTTTCATGGTAAAATAGAATTAGAATTTAGAAGACTGGGAGTAAGCGTATGTCAGAGTTAATATATATTGCAGAAGATGATGTAGAAATAAACGAATTGATCACCCTTCATTTGCGGAATGAAGGGTATCGGGTCGAGCAGTTTTATAATGGAGAAGAAGTGATGTTGAAGTGCAGGGATGAGCGGCCGAGCCTTCTCATTCTGGACTTGATGATGCCGAAGATGGACGGGTTTCAGGTAATAAAGGAAGTACGGAAAAGATGTAAGGTTCCGATCATGCTTCTGACGGCGAGGGCCGATGATGCGGATAAGGTGCTTGGGTTTGGACTGGGGGCCGATGACTATGTGGTGAAACCATTCAGTATGGTGGAACTGGTATCAAGAGTGAATGCCCAGATTCGGCGCTATACGGATTACAGTGTGTCGGAACAAGAAGGAATCATACGAAACGGAGCCCTCGAATATGATCCCACCAATCAAACGGTGACCAAGGACGGGGAGCGGCTCTTACTCACCCCGAAGGAGACCAAGCTGCTATCGATTTTTATGAAAAATGTAAACCGATTGTATACAAAAGCACAGCTGTATGAGCTTGTGTGGAACACCGACTACATCGGTGACAGCAATACGATCATGGTCCATATCAGCCGGATCAGGGAGCAGGTCGAATCCGATCCTAAATCACCTGTATACATCACGACGGTAAAAGGTCTAGGGTACCGGATGGAGGACCATGAAGACTAATCCGATTCTCCTTAAGAAGTCCGTATCCATTAGCAGACAGTTCTTTATCAACTATGCCTTATTGTTCATCATCCTGCTCGGAGTAGGGACGATCACCCTCTTGGCGAACTACGTGTACGTGGAGACCGTCTATGAGGACCTGGATCAAGATTTCCTAGAAGAGATGTATAAAGATGCGAAGAAATCTGGGTTAAAAGCAGCCTTCAAGGAGAATGAGCTGCCGGATTATGCGTATCTTGAAATCGTCAGTACCGATTATAAAGTAATCGACCAATTCAACAGTCCCCACAAGGTAGGGTTTAGCTATGGGTTGAATGCATTTCTTAAGCATACTGACACGTACGATACCGATTTATTTATACCTGAAAAAGGGGAAGAGTATCTATTGCTCTATTTTCCCGCAGATGATTTTATCCAATTAGACGATGTGTTCTTCTTCACGATCCTCTTCTTCATGGTGTGCCTGATGGCCATCCTGTATTGGTATGTGAAGAGAACCTCTGTCCAGCTCATTCAGCCGATTCAAAAGCTCCTGAAGGGGATCGACTCGATTTCATCAGGGAATTATGGAGAGAAGATCGTGTTCGAGGCGAATCAGGAATTGAATGAGCTCAGAAGCAAGGTAAACCAAATGGCACAGACGATCGGCACGGAAATCGCATTGAAGGAAAGGTCCGAGCAGTTGAGGAAGCAGCTCATCCTGGACATTTCCCACGATCTGAAAACGCCATTGACCAATATACAAGGCTACGCTGAAACGTTAAATAGCTTCAAGCATCTGAGTCGAGCGGATCAGCAGAAATATACAGACATTATCGTATCAAACAGCAAGAGAGCCAACCGGCTCATTCATGACCTGTTCGACCTGTCCCATCTGGATATGGAGCATGACGCCGTTTCTCCTGAAGTGCATGATATGGCCGAATGGCTCCGGACCCTGCTGTCTTCGTTTGTGGAAGAGTTCGAGGAAAAAGGGTTGGAGTACCAATTGGATATCACCGAATCTCCTTTGATGGTGACGTTTGATCCTTTGAAGCTTGAGAGGGCGATTACGAACATTCTTCAAAACGGGATGACGTACAGTGATGGTTACCTGTTCATTTCACTACAAGAGGTACAGAATCAGGCCGTATTGATCATTGAAGATAGGGGAAGTGGAATCCCCGTCGACTACCAGGAAAAGATATTCGAACCATTCGTGCGGATGGATGATTCCCGAAATGGTGAGACCGGAGGAACGGGACTCGGGCTCGCGATTGCCAAGAAAATCATCGAGCAAAATGGCGGATCGATTGAGTTGGATGAGAGGTATGATGCCGGTTGCCGGTTTGTGGTGACGTTTGGGAAGCATGGGGACGGTTCTTCTGCTTCGCGTTGAGAATAGTTGAGAATAAAGGAAGCACAGGAAACGTTCCTGTGCTTCTTTTTATATGGAGCCGAGGGACCTGTCCCCTTGGCTTAGAAATTTCTCCAGGGCGATATGGAGGCTGGAGGTGACGGGGATTCTTGAGCTATTGATTCCGAGATGGGTCATGGTCTGGGCAATCTCGGGTCTGATTCCGGATAGGATGGTTTTGATTCCGATCAGGGATAGGGCATCCACAACCTTGAAGATGCGGTCTGCTACCATCGTATCAATAATCGGAACACCGGATAGGTCAATCACCATGTACTCTAAGGATAAGGCGCTCCCTTTAGAGAGAGCCTTATCCATTAGTTCTTGGGCTCTTTCGGTGTCAATGTCCCCGATCAAGGGGAGGATACCGACTACATCGGTTATTTTAATCACCGGGATCGATAGTTCTAATGCTGTCGCTTCGGCAGCATTGATCCGTGTATAAAATCTTCTTGTATACGACATGCTCAGCCAATGGACGGCCCTGTCCACCACGGCGTCAAAATCTGAAATCATGTCATAGAATTGGTCGATTGATAAGTTAATATTCGACGCTTCCTCTTTGATAATGTGCCCGATTAAATTCCGGTAATCTCTCACCTCGTCCAGAGCAATCTCCAATGGAAGATTGAAATTAACAAGTGTATCGACGGCTTCCGATCCCCACTCTTGTAAATGTTCGAAGGCCGGGTCTAAGCCACTTTCAATTGATTTTGCATAAATCTCAATGATATCCTCACGCCAACTATGAAGCCTCGACTCTATATTACTATATTCGCTTACTCTCAGATTGTCTTTTTGAACGATAAGCTCTTGCTTTTGACTCATTACTTTATCACAGATTACTTTCTTGTATTCTAGTTTCACTTGATCGATCATGTACTCAAGATCTCTCCTTTTACTGTGGTTTCCAATTATATTTTAACATAATGAAGAGCGAGGGGTAGAGAGGGAAAGGTTGGGCTGAGCCAGGGGGACAGGTACAATGGCTTTTATGTCGATATGGAAAAGGTACCCAGGTGCTGATCGAGCTCGACGGGACTCTAGTAAAATAGGGGGAACAATGGGGCAATAGCAGTCAAAAACCATTGCCCATCGTATCATCAAGATGACACGATGTTCTTCTTTTTCATCCATATCCATCTACCATTAAAAGACGATCGTAGACTGGGATCTTCTACAAATCCCACGCCTTTATAGCATTGAATCGCCTGTTTATTTAAGGGCTCTATTCTCATATACACCCATTCATATGGATAGTCCTTACACTTTTCAAGAAGTGCTTTTATTAATTGTTTGCCTAAGCCTTTATTTCGTAAAGAAGGTTCAACCACCAAGTGGGCAAGCTCCAGATCTTCTTCTTCCTCATCCACCCATATCTCACCATAAGCAACGCTTTTTGAGTCTTCCATTAACATAAATCCGAATTGATCAGGTTCTTCATACCAGCTATGGAACATATCGGATGAATAGGGTTGCCTTCCGGTGACAAGCATGCAGTCCTCCGGATTGTTTAACCATTCTTTAAGGACAGGTTCATCTTCTGGTGTTGCCTTTCGAATGTTCATGATATCTACTCCTGCTATTTGAGTAATCAAATGATTTCTTCAAAACTTATTATATAACGACATAGGGTCGACGAGACTACCCATATTTTTGGGGGAATGGGCGGTGCTATTCTATGCCTTGAGGTTAAAGGAAGCAAACGCATCCTGCAATAATATACTATAAGCCATCAAAAGGATTGTTGTACTATGACATCAGAAACATTTCTGAAAGGGGTTGTCCTCATGAATATGGCATCTTTCCTACTCTATTGTATGATTGTGACATTTACACCCGGGCCCACCAATATCGTCATATTGTCCACCGTGCATCGATTTGGAGCTAAAAAGGCCATGGACTATACGTATGGAGCCACCATCGCTTTCGGTCTATTGCTCGTCATTTCTGCTGTGGTAAACTCTTTACTAATAGAGGTCATACCCAAACTATTAATCGTCATGCAGATGATCGGAAGTATATATATGTTCTATCTTGCGTATCAACTATACAACGCCGACAGTTCAAAAACGGTAGCGCAAACGGGAACTTTTATATCAGGATTCCTCATGCAGTTTTTAAACCCAAAGGTCGTTTTATTCACCATGACGGTCATCCCCAGTTTTATTTTGCCTCACTATACAGCTATGCCTGCTGTGAGCATGGGGGTATTTGCCATCACGTGTATTGGGTTTGCCGCATTTATCACATGGGTCTTATTCGGTACCATCTTCAAGCGGTTTTTACAGCATCATAGTAAGGTTGTGAATGTCCTGATGGCCTTGTTTTTAGCTTATTCTGGCGTCATGATCTGGTTGTAAGGTGAACGGAGGGGCGAATGGAATGGAGTCATTCATTTATAAAAAATCGGCCGGTGTGACGGCACTATCGGCCAGTTTTACGGATTTCTCATATAAAAACCATGCTCATCAAGAGTATGCGATTGGGGTTACGCTGCGGGGGATACAGCAGTATAAACTGAATGGAAGTGTTCAATTGTCCCATCAAAGCGGGGTGATGCTCTTCAATCCGGAACAGACACATGATGGAAGGGCGCATGATGCCAGGGGACTTGATTACATCATGCTCTACATCGATCCTGAGCTGCTTCTGGAAGTGAGTGAGAAAAAGGAGCCTGTCCTTTTTACAACTCCGATTGTGTATAACCAAAGGCTTGAACAGAGAGTCGTAAACCTTGCTCATGCCATATTAAGAGAAAAGGACGAAGCATACTGCAGTGAATTACTATTGTCCCTGACAGACAGCCTCGTTCCAACCAGTTTCACTACAGAGTATAAGAAAGATAACGCATTTATTCGAAAAGCGAAAGGTATGCTTCACACTAACGTAGAAGGGGTGCTCTCACTTAACGAAGTATGTAAAGAGTTGGGGCTATCAAACTATCAGTTTATCCGAGCCTTTAAAGCCCACACCGGAATTTCACCCTATCAATACTATCTGACCTGCAAGGTAGAACGTGCGAAGCAGATCATCGAAAAGGATCGTGACATTTATACAGCCGTCGCTGAATGTGGATTTGTTGATCTCACTCACTTAAACAAACATTTTAAAAGCATCTATGGAATCACTGCATTTGACTATATGTCGCAGATTAATTGAGGAAGCAAGGGGGAAGCATGGGGACGGTTCTGCTGCTTCGATTTTAATCTGAAGGGAAGCACGAGAACCGTCCTCGCGCTTCCCTTGACATTCCAACCGATTTTTATTATCGTAATAAAAAACATCATATGTTTCTCACATTCGTATAACTCCAACAATATGGGTTGGGGGTCTCTACCAGGAACCAAAAAATCCTGATTACGAAGAAGGTACTGTTATTTGTATTTTCTTCGTAATCAGGATTTTTTTTATAGAAAAATTGAGGAGGTCCAACGATGAATTATTCTACAATGCCAAAAATTGAACTGCACTGCCATCTGGATGGGAGTGTCAGACCCGAGACGATCATTGAACTAGCAAAGAAGGACGGTATCCACATTCCTTCGTTTGATAAAGAAGAGATCAAAGAAGAACTGATTGCCCCATTAGACTGTGAATCATTGGATGAATACTTGGAGAAATTCTCGATCCCGAATGCTGTAATGCAGTCAAAGGAAAATTTAAAAAGAATCACCTATGAGCTTTATGAAGATGCAGCCAGGGAACAGGTGAAATATATGGAGGTCCGGTTCGCTCCGTTGCTTCATACACAAAAAGGATTATCGGTAGAAGAGATCATTGGAAGTGTCATTGAAGGGATGAAAGAAGCGGAAGAGAAATTTGATATTAAAGGAAATATCATTTTGTGTTGTATGAGAACGATGTCGCCTGAAAGTGCGTTTGAGGTTGTGGAAAAGGGGAAGGGCTTCCTTGGAAAAGGAGTCGTCGCCATTGATTTATGTGCATCCGAAGAAGCAGGATTCTGTGGTAAATTCATTGAACCCATTGCCCTTGCGAGAGAGTACGGCTACAGAGTCACCATCCACGCCGGCGAAACGGGAATCGGAAAAAATGTGCTAGAGGCCGTTGAATGGCTGGGTGCAGAACGAATCGGGCACGGTGTCTATATTACGGACTGTCCGGAAGCGTATCAGGTTGTAAAGGATAAGGGGATTGTGCTTGAAATCTGTCCAACGAGCAATGTTCAGACGAAAGCCGTCGAAGAGTTCTGCGATCACCCTTTGTATGATTTTCACAGAGACGGAATCAAGATCACCATCAATACAGACAACAGAACGGTGTCCGATACCACGATGACCAAGGAATGTGAGTTGGTCTGGGGTGAGTTTGCGATGAGTGAGGAGGATTATCGGGAGATTTATTTGAACAGTGTGGAGGCTGCTTTTGCGAGCGATGAGGCGAAGGCAGGGTTGAGGAAGTATTTGTAGGGAAAGCATGGGGGACGGTTCTGCTGCTTCATTTTGACGTAAAAGAAAGCGCGAGAAGAGCCCCCGCGCTTTCTGGCTGTTACCAACTCTTTTTTAAGGATTCCTTCACATCTCCAGCCTTTTCTTGAATCTTCCCTTTATCCTTGTCGCGTTCTCCTTCTGCAATCATAGAATCGTCGTTTGTCAGTTTGCCTAGCCCTTTCTTCAAATCTCCCTTTGCCTGCTTTGTTTTTCCATTTACTTGATCATGATTTTCCCGCATGTTTTCACTACCTCATTTCTATGGTTTGATTTCTTACTATTCAATATCCACTTGGAATGAAAAATAAACAAAAGACAGTCGGGAAATAATGGGATTTTTGGAAGATCAGGGACGGATTCGATTTAACTTTTGCAAAAGAAAGCGGGGGAGTGGTTCTCCCCCGCTTCTCAAACCGCTTGTATCATTTCCACCCAATTTCCAAAAGGGGCTCTGAACTCAAACGGTTCGAACCCGGGTATCGGTATCCCTTTCAGGATTTGAATGTTATGCTTCTCTAATATGTTTCTCCAAGTTGAAATATCATCGACCTGGTAAGCACGGGGACGGTTCTACTGCTTCCCAAAACTAAGTAAAGGTTGTTGAAAATGAAAGATATTCTGGAAAGAAAGATTAAATATACTTTAGACGTTGTGGATTATAGATGTAAGGTATTAGAGTCACAGGATCGAAGGGCGAAGCTTTTTCATCTCATCGAAACGCCTTTTTCCATAGTTAGTAAAAAGGGTGAAATAACGATTCCTAAAGGAAGTTATACCGTAGCTTATTATTGGGAAGATCGACCGTACAATGTGTATTTTTGGAGAAGCCGCGATGGAGGATTCCTGGGCGCGTACTTTAACTTGGTGAAAAATACAAAAATTACGTCTGAGATGGTTTCGTTTGAAGATTTAATTTTGGACGTATTAGTGTATCCAGATGGAAGGTATGCCATTTTAGATGAAGATGAGCTGCCCACTTCCATTGAGCTTTTTGAAAATGGTACAGTGAAAGAATCCTTACATGCATTGATCACTGAAATGGATGGCATCATGGAGGAAGTGAAACAAGAGGCGGCTGGTCAATATAGTCATGATGCACTTTCACCTTATCTGGCATAGACGTAACAGAAAAAAACCAGAACCATGTGGATCTGGTTTTTTTCTCTATATATGATCGGTACTCATCCTCTGCGCCTCTGGTTCAAGCTCAGCTGCTGCTCGCGCATTTTCATTATGTCGATCGTTTTGATTTTCGTTCTCTAATATACGGTGCTTCTCTATGTCTTTCTCCTTTTTCTTATTGTCCATGGAATCACCTCCTATGCATAATATGCTCCATTTTCATTTGGAACATGAACTGGGACGTGGGGACAGGTACCTTGTCCCACGAGCCACCGTACCTGTCCCCATGGTTCTTTTGCCCTTTTTTGAAAATTTTCTAAATATTCCTTGACGGGAATATTCCTTTCGGAGTATATTATATATATGAAAACCATATTAACTGCTCTCGCCGAGCCAAATCGCCTGCAAATAGTCGAACTTCTGCGTGATGGCCCTCTTACAGTGGGGGAAATCACCGACAAACTACGAATGAACCAGCCGCAAGTTTCGAAGCATCTCAGAGTATTGAATCAGTCAGGGCTAGTCGAAGTTCAACCAATCGCCAATCGACGATACTACAAGCTAAGACCCGAGCCGTTTAAAGAGTTGGATACGTGGGTGGAATCGTATAGACACCTTTGGAATGAACGATTTGACCGATTGGAGGACTACCTGCACAAAGTACAGCGAAAGGAAGTGGAGGAAGAATAGCCGGAAGTTGTTCATGAAGCAGCCGTATGTATGAAAAATGAAACATAGTTAGAAAGAAAGAAGGAGTTACGGATTCTCTGAAGAATACTACAATCGGTTGCTTTTTTTTACAGGGCTATTGAAGGTAAAGCCATCACGTTTTCACATATGTACATTTCAATCTGAGGAGGAAACGACATGTCCGTCAACAATCAAGTATCGAGAGTAGAAGATAGCCGGGTACTAGTGCTGGAGAGGGTTTTCGACGCACCGCGTGACCTGGTGTTCTCGATGTTCAAAGAACCGGAGCATCTCAAGAACTGGTGGGGACCAAGAGGCTGGGAGCTGCCGGTATGCCGAGTGGATTTCCGTCCTGGCGGTGTCTGGCACTACTGCATGAAGTGCGTGGATCAAAGCCAGGGTCAATTCTACGGGATGGAATCTTGGGGAAAAGGTGTTTATCAAGAAATCATCGAGCCGGAAAAGATCGTCTACATCGATGCTTTCTCGGATGCAGAAGGCCATACGAATGAAGACATGCCATCAACAGAAGTGACGCTTGAATTCATTGATATGGGCAGCAAGACGAAGCTGGTCAGCCGTTCTGTGTACTCATCGGCAGACGCTCTTAAGACCGTTATGGACATGGGAATGATACAGGGAATCACTGAAACGTGGGATCGTTTGGAAGAAGCTCTTCAAATCGTAAAATAAATAAATGAACTTATTTTAAAGGGGTCGAAAATCTATGATTAATAAAGTCGGTCAAATTATGTTATACGTCAATAACCAGGATGAGGCAGTAACCTTTTGGACGGAAAAAGTAGGATTTGTAGTAAAAGCTGAGGAAGATAACGGTCAAGGAATGAGATGGATTGAAGTGGCCCCGAAGGACGCCGAAACAAGCATCATTCTGCACAACAAGGAATTCGTGGCAAAGATGTCAGCTGGGGTCAATCTTGGTACGCCTTCCTTAATGTTTTTCACCGATCGTTTCGATGATCTGTATACTGATCTTTCCAATAAGAAAATCAAAGTAGGGGAAATTGTCAATATGCCTGCTGGCAGAGTATTTAACTTTGCTGATGATGAAGATAATTATTTTGCGGTGATGGAGAAGAAGTAAATAAAGGGCCAAGGGGACAGGTACCTTGGCACAATGTTGAAAAAGAGCCGCGGTTCCCCGCGGCTCTTTGTTATGGACGTTCCAACACAGCAGCCAGCATCTTATGCACAACCTCATGATCCCGCACATCGTGCAACTTATATTCATCACCGGGCAACGAATACCATTCTTCTGCTCCAACATAGGTGATTTCGAGTGTAAGCACACCATCCTCATCACAGGTCGTCACCAGTTCAAGCTCCCCGCTGATCACACCGACCTCAGACGTCATGACCCCGTGAGTTGCCGTAAAAACAGTTGATTTCTTTTCCATATGTATCCCTCCATTCTGGATATGAACAATGCCCGTACGAGCTGATCGTACGGGCATTTCCGTTATTCACATTAGTAGATGCAGCTGTTTAGCATGCCTTGAAGGGCCGTTTTTTCTGAAGACTGCAGGCTTAAGCCCCATTTGTATTTCGTGCTGATCCACCATTTTGAGTATCCGCAGGCTGCGCCGGAACGAGGAGGCTGCCATGTGGATGGATCCTGGTCGCCTTTGGAGCGGTTGGAGCTGGCACTAACGGCGATCAGCTGCGGGCCGCTTAGGTCATTGGCGAAGTCTTCGCGCTTTTGTGTCGTCCAGCTGCTGGCACCGGAACGCCATGCTTCGGCAAGCGGAACGACGTGGTCGATATCAAGATCGGACGGATCGGTAAACGTCACGCCGTCATAATAACTGTACCATGATCCTGATGTGACAGGGCAACTGCCGCTGTAACTATCGGCGTCGCGTTGCAGGACTAGCTGGCGGGTGTCACAACCGTTACCCTGGCCAATCCAGTGAGGGAATTTGTCCCTGGAATAGCCGGTCATGGAACCTTCTGATTTTACAGTAAGAGCATTTAATTGAGACTGGGCTGTGGACTTCGACGGTGTGCCAGGCGGGAATGCCAGCGCCGATGGCAGGGATAAAGCGAACGAGAGAAGTAGGGCAACAACAATCAACATCGATTTCTTTAGCATGGGAAAGCCTCCTGTATGTATTTTTTTATATCAACCTTTCATTCCTTTAGAGAATGGAAGGTTCATAGTACAACCATGTAGTCAGGCAGTGAGAAATGATTTTTTTTATGAGGAATGGCATATAGTGTGTTCGCTTCTACTTGAATGATAGGGGATGGAATAACCTTCTAACAAGTTAATATTTTGTAAACGATGGTATTTTTAGAAAGATGAATCTTTATGCCTGTACCTTCAGAATCATTTTATGTGACGTTATCACTAGATGAAGTTGTGAAGAAATAAGTGGATATGGCAAAGGTAATTTGAAATAATTGGATAAATGGAGTGTGCTTGGGGGAGATCAATGAAAAGGACAATACTGACTTTCGTTTTTATCATTCTTTTTGGTTTTATCAGCTATTCCATGTTATACAACGGTTTTTCCGGAGTAAAAAGCATAAGCATACAAGAGTACGATGAAACATTTGAGGGGGCTGAAGAGATTACCGATCAAGAAATCATCGCAACCGTCACGGGCATTTTGAATCGGTCGAATAAAATGACCAATATACATTATAAACTTGTTGTGCAGCTAACCTACAAACTTCAACTGGAATATAAGGAGACTAAGGAAGTTTTATTTCTTCACGAAGGATTCGATACAAATGAAACGTTGATTTCCAGTGATAGTAGGGATCATTTTTTCAAGATCAATCAGAAACAAATAGATAAAATTGTTCAGCTTTTATTGAAGTAGAAATGGAGGATGGATCATGATACATATTCATAAAGCAAACCCTAGCCACATACAAGGTATAAAAAAAGTCTGCTCTGATGGTTATTGGGCAACGTACCGCGATATCTACACGAAAGAATATATTGAAAGAGTGATAGAAGATTTTTATAACGATGAACGAATACTGAACGAAGTCACAACATCGGACCGGTATTGGGGAGGATATTTTGTAGCCGTTGAAAACGATGAAGTCATCGGCGCTGGTGGAGGTGGTATGATCGGTGAGACCGATGGAGAACTGTTTGTCCTATACTTGGATCCAACCAGGCGGAATGAAGGGATCGGGACGCTCTTGTTAGAGGCCATCACTCAACAGCAGAAAGAAGAATTCCATGCCAACAAGCAATGGGTGTCTGTGCAAAAAGGGAACGAGAAAGGGATTCCTTTTTACGAAGCGAAGGGGTTTGGGTATGAGAGGGAGCAGCCTGTTTATGGGAATGAGGAGGGGGAGTATCGATCGTTGCGGTATTCGCGTGATGTGTAAGGCTGTGGTCATCATACTTTCCTATTGGTTCATAATCTGTGAGAAGGTTTAAAGAAAATTCGACACAAGGGATTAATTATTTAAAAAAGGGATTAATAAATCGGAAAGAGGATTAAAAAATTCTGAATTGGATTAATAATCTTCAATCCGGATCAAATCTCGACGAAATTGGATCAAATCGAAAATCCTTGTAGGGTATTGCACACTCAAACCATTACCACATCCCCTTCCAGGAGCCGACTCCAGCTAGAAATAGACAATCTACCATCTTTCCCCCTCAAAAAGCAGTTAAAAAAGGACAGGTAGATCCCAATTCGAACATTTCATCGCTTTGTTTCCGGTCCCGAAGTCCATCTAACCTGAAAAAGAGCCACGGGACCTGTCCCCATGGCTCTCTTCGCGAGATATTTAAGAAGCAGGGGGACGGTTCTAATGCTTCATTTGAATCAAAAAGGGAAGCACAGGAACCGTCCCCGTGCTTCTTGGCTTCACCCCTTAAACGTAAACAATTCCTCTGAACGTACCACTTTTTCGTTGGCCTTCTTTTCTCCACTCACTTCTTTTTGAAAAGGAAGATCACTATCAATCAACACCTTCTTTAACGTGGTGCTGATGGAATTGATGCTCAGGATCAGGATGGAGAAT
Organism: Rossellomorea sp. NPDC077527; assembly: GCF_044542955.1. Classification (NCBI taxonomy): domain Bacteria; kingdom Bacillati; phylum Bacillota; class Bacilli; order Caryophanales; family Bacillaceae; genus Rossellomorea; species Rossellomorea sp. NPDC077527. The sequence continues at coordinate 586,779 of NZ_JBITVL010000001.1, forward strand.
AGAATCAACGGGACGACCACGAGCAAGGGAGTGGTGAACACTTGCTGGATGTTCATGCTGATGGTGGCAGCCCATTCATTCGTTTCTGAAAAATAAACCGGGTTGCTTGGTTCAAAAGGACCGATAGCAAATTCCGCCACCTTCATTCCACCAAGAGCCATTAAGATAATACCGAGTTGAATGAGCAGGGAAAGGGCCTGTGATACCTGTTCGGAAAATAACACGATGGAGTGACGCAGAAATTGTGGCAGGAGATGTTTCCGGATAAGGTGAAACCTGCCCGCGCCCATGGTCTTCGAGACATCAACAAATTCCTGCTTCATAAAGAGTTTCATTTCTTCTCCCAGATAGATCCCTAAAGAGGGAATCGTGATGGCCGCGATCCCGGCTAGTTGGATAAAAAAGTAGCGGCCGGATGGGAGGGCGTCTCCCTGGAAAGCCCCCTCTAACGGTGCTAAAAGCCCAAACACGACAATGGCAAGAGGAAGGTATTGAAACGCTTCTCCCAGTCCTTTCAATGTGCGGGTGAATGAACCGGGTAAAAACGTATAAAGAAGGGCGAATCCAAATCCAAAAATCATCCTGAGAGCTGCTATGAAAAGGGCAGCGAAAATCGTGAATTTTGCACCGGCAATCAGGAGGAGCAGGAAATTCCGGCCCAGACGGTCACTTCCGAGTAGCGGCATTTCTTCAGGCGTAAAGGGCGGTGCAGCCGTCACCTTATTGTTGTCATCCATTAAATATTGGGTGATTTTATCATAGTCAGGGTTCAGGAATGGAATCAAAAAGCTTGCCACAAGGAGACCGAAGATGATCAACACAGGAAAAGCCAACCGTTTGACGAGTGTCCTAGACATGGTATTCTCCTCCTTTCAGCCATTTCTTCAACAGCAGTGACCCGATTGTAAATACGATGTAAAACGGGACGAAAATCAGAAGCATCCCGATGAAAAACGCCGGCGATGACGACGTTGCCGTTCTGAGCAGAACCGTCATGAAGCCTTTAATATTAAATAAAACCTCAATGACAAGCAGGTTCGAAAGCATGAGAAGAAAGATCGGCTTCAAATGCAGGAAGAAGTGGATCCACACATTCCGGAACACATGGAACCAGATCGTATAGCTCTTTTTGAACCCTTTAGAAAAGGAGAACTCTACATAAGGTTTACTTTCTTCTTCCTTTAGCTGGAATAAGAATTGTTTCACTAAAAACACGACGGGCAGAAACGAGAGGCAAATGATGGGCAGCATATAAATCTGTTCTTCACCGGTCGTATAGATGTCGAATAAGAGGAAGTCTGTTTTTTTGAACAGCCAAATGATGAACAGCTGGAACAACACGACGAGGAATACATCCGGTATTCCGTCGAGGATGTTGACCACTTTTTCTGAGACCCTGTAAAGCCTTCTCGGCATAAGCATCATTAGGTAACTCACGACAACCGAAATTAGGATGGCGACAGCAAATGAGATGAACAATAGGCTAAACGAATACGGATAGGTCTTGAGAAAAATGTCGAACATCCCGTATTGTTTATCCTCTGCGCCCCACAGCACGATGATAGAAGAGGGGGAAGCGAGTTCAAGTATCGTCTGCCATAAACGAAGGCCATAGGCTCCCACGTTGATGACAAGCTCTGTATCATAATCCAATAAAGCGCTGATTCCGCTGAGTAGAAACAAACCGATGAACACAATTGCAAAATGAAGAGGCGCACGTAATGCTTTAATCATGGAAGTCCACCTTCCTAACTCTGGTAAAATTACATTTTTTACTAGTTTCATGCTACAATAAAGACATTCAATAGTAAACACGATTCAGAAAATAGTGTCGAAGGTGATAATGGAATGTGTCGAAATAGATTGGTTTTTGTTTTACTCGTTTCATCCTGTTTCTTCCTAACGGCCTGCAGGGTTGTCTTTGATCCATTCGCCCAAAACGCGGAGCAAAAGGAAATTCAAAAAGAACATCGGCAAAAAGCGGACGTTCAGGAGCAGGAGGAAGTCGTTCAGGAAGAGCCAGAAGAACCAGCGTTTAACATTGATGCGTCTCTTACACTGAATGGAGAGAATATGGTGTTGTCAGGTAATACGGACTTACCGGCTGATACCTTACTGACGATTAGTCTGAAGCCTTATAAAGGAAATGCAACGGTTAAAGACATTGAAGGTCATACTGCCGGTACACTGAATGAAGTACCTGCAAATATTGTGGGGATTGGGACCTCGGTTGAAGAGGGTGGAGCCCTTGCAACGAAAACCCTTCAAAGACCGGATACATCGACCCGCTATAAACTTGAATTACTCTTTGAACCTGCCGGGCAGGAGGAAGAAATCAAGCAGCAATTAATCGAACAAGCCGGCAATCTGGATGAACTGGCCGGACTTCAAGTATTAAAGGAAGCAGATTCAGAGAAATCGATGACCCATGGGGATGAAGCAGTGAAGGGATATATCCAAACCGTCAACATCATGAAAGCCGATGAAGAGAATGGGGACGGCGTGACGTTGGAGTTTGAGTAAGCGCATAGTTAACGGAGGAACGAAGATGATAGACCTGTACGATAGACTGACCGCTCGTCATATGAAGGTCACTGAAATGCCCGAATGGAGCAACTACCTATTGAAGAAGTGGGAAGAGACGTTTGTGTCCCACCTGAACGACGAAGAAAAGGAATCGATCTTTCTTCATAGTGACCGATACTCCTGCGGATTTCTTTGGCATGTGTTTAGTTATGAGAGAACCGATCGTTTTGTTGGCGAGAAGGCCAAACAGTATTTTCAAAAACAGTCAAAAAAAGAATGCTTTGTGTTTTATCAACTAAAAGACGATGTTCTTCTCCTGAAAAACGCGTCGGGGATTCGAATGGAAGACTTACTGGATGAAGAGGATGTGTATATTGTCGATAAAGAGTTCACCTGGACGTACGTACAAACGCATGATAGTGGGGAGTTCGGTCCTTATTTCACCCATAAGTCGAGCTAAAATCAGATTGAGTCAAAAAAGGAATGCCATTCACTCCCTGGTATTCCTTTTTTGCTTTTCTGGTTTTTGAATCATGGCATACGCGACATATCCAATCAATCTAATGCCAAAAGAGAAAGGAGCAGGGGGACGGTTCTAGTGCTTCCTGAAGATACAGCATGATGGAAAGACAGAACAATTGAGCAGAGGTTTGTGGTATACATAATGTATAAGAGTAAATTATCAATAAAGCGGTGAATCTATGAAAATTTTAGAAAAGTTTCCGGATGTACCTAAAATCGAGACGGAACGCATCATCCTTAGAAAAATCACAGAGGATGATGCAGAAGATATGTATGTATATGCTTCGAATGGAGAAGTAACGAGACTTGTCACGTGGGATACTCATTCTTCACTATCAGATACCGTTCGGTTTATCCAAACGTTTTTACCTCGATATGATGCATTATGGGGAATTGAGCTTAAAGAAAATGGAACGTTTATTGGGACCGTTCACTTTGTTTGGTGGCAGTCAGAACACAATAGTGCCGAAATGGGATATGTCCTATCTCATGAATACTGGGGCAAGGGGTTAATGACCGAAGCAGCTGAGGCCATCATCTCTTTTGGTTTTGACCGTATGAACTTGGTTCGTATTCAGGCGAGGTGCTTTTTAGAAAACAAAGGTTCCGAGGGCGTGATGAAAAAGGTAGGGATGTCTTTCGAAGGGATAAGCAGAAAGGCAATGTATGTGAAAGGAGAACATAAGGACTTAAAGGTATACTCGATTTTGAAGTTTTGAGCATGGGCCGGTTCTGGTGTAATGCTTTCGGATTGGTTTGAAAATTGGAGGAACAACATGAAAGATCTGTACGAAAGATTGAAAGATCGAAACATGAAGAGCATTGAAATTCCCAAGTGGGGGCCTTACTTACGTAAGAAATGGGAAGCAGCGTTTGTGTCTCATCTTAGCGATGAAGATAAGGAATCGATTTTTCTTCATGATGATGGAAGCTTCTGTGGCTATCTTTGGCATGTGTTTAGTTATGAAAAGAAAGAGTGTTTGGAAAGAGAAAAGGCTCAAGATGCGTTTCGTCAGCAGCCAAAGAAGGGTTGTTACGTGTTTTATCAGCATTCGGATTATGCTCTACTTCTCGAAAATGCCTCGCGGCTTAGCGTGGATGACTTAATGGATGAACAGGATGTTTATGTAGTTGATAAAAAATTTAACTGGACTTACGTTCAAACACATGAAACAGGGTATTGTGGTCCTTATTTTTGTCATAGGACGAACTGAATATCTGCTGAAGAGAAACAAATAAGGAATGCCATTCACTCCCTGGCATTCCTTTTCTTCTTTTCCGGTTTCTGAATCATGGCATACGCGACATACCCAATCAAACCAATGAATGCTCCATTCCCGCAAAAGATATAGAGGATAGTGAACACTTTCCCAAAGGTGGTTTGAGGTTCAAAGCTGGGATGCCCGATGGTGCTTAGGGTCACCACACAAAAATAAAGAGCGTCGATGATGGATAGTCCTTCCTGTTTCACATAGAAGGTGGTGCCTGAAAATAAAAGAATGAGAACCAATGTAAAAAGAACTTGAAAGTTTTTAAGTTTAAAAGCTTGCCATAACGCTTTGACTAGTCGTTTCACAGTAAGAAAAAATGAAATCATGGTTGTAAGGGACTCCTTCTTAGGTGGTGATTTCTCTATATCTGATAGCATACCAGATGGAATGATCCGTTGAGAAGAGATGCTTTTGACTCATGGTGTGCGTGAAGATTCAAAGAAAATTCGACACGGAGGATTAATTATTTTAAAAAGGGGATGAATAATTCGGAAAGAGGATTAAAAAAATCTGAACGGGATTAATAATCATCAATAGGGATTAAATCTCGCCGAAATTGGATCAAATCGAGAATCCCCATGAGACATTGGGCTCTAGATCCACTCCAACATACTATTCCGGGAACTGATTCCAGCTAAAAATAGACAATCTAACACTTTTGCCCTTCAAAAAGCAGATAAATGAGGACAGATGGGTCCCAATTCTAAGAGAGGGAAAGCCAAGGGGACAGGTCTCTTGGCTCTTACGATTCTAATGCCTTAAGGATATCTTCACATAATGACATGGTCCCGACATTGTCTCTCGCGTTGGAAATAGGAGTTACCTTTCCTTCACAGCACGCGAGGAAGTGTGTCATTTCTCCTGTAAATCCTCTAAGATACAAGTCCCTCATGGTACCAGACATAGGGGAGGCAGATGGAGTGAAGACCGTATCCTGTTCCTTTAATCCTTTCCATGGAAGGTCTTCAAAGGTTTGGGATGCGTGAATGCGAAGGGTTTCGATTTCCACTGCTTCCGCAAAACCGTGATCGAATGTGACCTGGAGCCTTTCGCTTTCTCTGGACCAGGCGGTCATTCCGCTTAGGAAAACCGTTCCGACAATTCCATTTTGAAACTTAAGGGTTAAACATTGTGAAATATGTGGTCCCACACTGTTCTTGAATCCTTTCACGTTCCTTACTTCCCCAAACAAGTACCGGAGAAGATCGACTATGTGGATTGCGGCGAATTTCAAATACTGCTCGTCGTTTTCACAAAACGGAGTACTGTCAACAGCGAAGCGGGCTTCGAACGATCGGACAGCACCCAGTTCTTCTTCCTGGATAAGAGTATGAAGGGTTTTGTAGACCGGTGCGTATCGCTTCATAAAGCCGACCATGACCTGAACTCCTGCTTCCTCTGCCGCATCGGCTATGGCCTGAGCTTCATCCTTTGTCATTCCGAGTGGTTTTTCAACAAAAACATGCTTTCCTGATTTGATACAATCCATTACGAGTCGTGCTTGATCTTGAGGCTGGGCAACAACAATCACTCCATCGCACTCTTCCTCTTCAAGCATCGTGATGTGATGGTCATAAGCATTCCCTGTACTGCCGAAACGAAGCAAGGTCTTCTTGGAATTCTCGATGTTTCTGGTTGCCACAGCCTTGATCGTCGCGCCTGCCTCGATCAAAGATGGATAAATATTGGTTGTGGCGTGAAATCCTGCTCCTATCATACAAATAGATGGTGGTGTCATTGTTATCTCCTCTTCCATTCAGCGATCTTTTCTTCTTCCTTAAGATACCCGTTTTCAGGTAAAAAATAAAAGGACATATGTCCGGCTTCTCGTTCAATCTATACCTCCGGACGCACCCACAACTTCGAAAAGTCTACATACCCAAAGTGCTTGATCTCAATATTCATAATATCAGTCGAAAAAGGAATGTAGCGTTTCTCATAATATAGTGGGATCATGATCGATTCTGTCATAAGCCTGCGCTCGAGATTCATATTCAACGAAGTCCATTCTGCAAATGGAGTATGACGATACTCCTCTAAGTAAGCCTCCCATTTAGAGTCTTTTTCAAAAAGTCCAGCCAAAGGGGAATAGCCGTTTTTCAAAAAATAATAAAACGAAAAATCCTGGTTCGATTCAAAGATTTCACCATGCACGAAGAGGTCCACATGGAAAGTTTCAGGCTGTCTCGTCAAGGTGTCAGCAAAGGAGAACCATTGAACGTCGACCGGGATGCCTTCTTTTTCAAAAATCTCGACAAGCCACTCGGTGGTTTTCGCTGTATGATTGGCACAGCGGATCACGATCGGTTCTGTAAACTGTGGACGGTCCGCCTCCGAAATAGTCATGGATTGATCCTGCCCGATCAGAATACTCTTTCCGTTCGGTGTCAGACGGGGGTCCAGGTCAGAGAGGCTGTGGCGGTTCTTCGCAATCACCCAGTGTAAATAATCCCGGACTTCTTTTCTTTGAATCTGAGAATCTCGCCCCGGCAAGGCATTCATGACGACAATCCCGAAACCAGAGTCACTTTCGACTTCAACGGAGGAGACTTGATTCTCCTCGATGTGAGAATGATAGATTCCCTTAAAGTCTTTCGGCACTTGGACGAATTCTACGGCATCGAGGAGTGGCCTTTCCTGAAAGTGCTCTTTAAAAGCAGCGAGGGTCGTCTTCGAATCGGTATTCTCCTCAAGGGAAAAGCATCCTGTCCCGAAGGTCCGTCCCTTGTTTTCTTTATAGATGCTCGCACAAATCATGCTGAGCATGGGGAGGATGTAGCTACAGCCTTTGGGATGATGGATATCAATGATGAGGGGAGCCTTCACTTCTATCCGAACAACCGGTTCCCATAGCTCCTGATAGTGAGTGCAGGTCCGGAGCTGCTCGAGACAATGGACGACATCCTTTGCTGTCAGGATGGATCCGTCGTGAAACCGGACATCCTTTTTTATATAAAGTCGTAGTTTGGTAGGGGATACGTCCCAGCTGTGGGCAAGTTCCGGGAGGATGTCTCCTTCTTCCGTGAAGGAGACCAAGCGGTTGAAGATGTTCGCCACGAGGTGGGCGCTCATGACGTCCGCTGCCTCCAAGGGATGGATGGAGAAAAAGGGATACCTCTTCGGTACGATCAGCTTATCCTTGGACTCCTTCACAAAGCCGAGTTTACTGTGGAAATGCGACATCAGCCTCAGCTTGCTGTCCGTCGACCAGTTGTACATGAGATATTTGCTGCTCTCGTCAATCGGTTCCTCATCCATCAGCTTCACGACTTCTTCTTCAAATTCTTCTTCCACATCCTTCTTCCATAAAAGGGTCGATACATTTCCCCGTCCTCGACCGGGTGTAAAGGCAATCCAGCCTTCTTCATTCCATTTTTTCAAATAGCGGGTGGTTTGTTTGTGGCTCAGTTGAAGGGTTTCAGAGATTTCTTCCACACGGATGCTGCCTGAAGGGTAGTACCTCCAAAGGGTGAGTAATTTGTTCTCCATGTTGCTTCTCCTCCTAAAAGGGGACATCGATTTGAAAAGTGTCTATTTTTATAATGTTCCGTCTAGTTTACTATACTGTAAATAGAGGAGGGGGAACAACATGAAGTGGAAGGAATTACCTCAAAATATTAAAGTTCGGATGATTACGTCATTCTTTAACCGTGCCGTTTCATCCGCCGTCATGCCGTTCATGGCGCTGTTCTTTGCACAAGAACTGAATAAGATCTGGGCAGGGATCTTCCTGATCTCCACCGTGATGATCGGATTCTTCGTTAATCTGGTCGGGGGGTACATTTCAGACCGCTTTCCGCGGAAAAAAGTCCTGCTGACCACGTCCTGGCTGAATGCCTTGTTTTTCTTCATGATGACGGTAAGCTTATTTCCAAAAGATAATCTGATCATGCTGTTTGCGGGTGCTTATATCGGGTTCATCATCACGAGCAGTCTGGGACGACCGGCGATGCATGCAATCATCATCGACTCGACGACACCGGAGAACCGGAAAGCTGTCTACGCTCTGGATTACTGGTTAATAAACCTGTCCATGGCCATCGGTGCCGCCCTCGGGGGACTGCTGTACTTGAACCATCAGACTGAGCTCTTTATGATGCTGACCTTCACATCGACGACGATTCCCATTGCCTATGGGATTTGGCTTCAGGACAACTTCAAGGACCAACTGCAGAAAAAGCATGAAAATGTGTTCATCGATCTCGTGAATAATTACCGGATTGCCTTCAAAGATTCAGCGTTTGTCAAAGTGGTGGCAGGGTCCACCTTCATTTTCGCAGCGGAATTCTCTTTGAACAGTTATATCGGGATCCGCCTTGCGGAAACATTCAAGGCCGTGAGTATCGGGAATTTTGAAATTGTTGGGGTCAGGATGCTCAGTATCCTGAACATCGAGAACATGCTGCTCGTCGTATGCCTCACATTCATCATCAATCGCTACACCGATCGCCTGAATAAAAAGAACGCCCTCTTGATCGGGCTTATCCTGTATGGCATCGGCTATGCGACGGTTACATCGGCCAACACATGGTACATCCTGATCGCGTTTAATTTGGTTGCAACGATGGGGGAACTGATCTACTCCCCAATCCGAAACGCAGAGCAAGCGAATATGATCCCAAGCGACAAGCGGGGCTCCTACTCTGCCTTCTCTAATCTGTCGTTCAGCGGAGCGGACCTGGTCGCACGATCCACCATCATTATCGGTGCTTTTCTGATGCCGACGATGATGAGCGTGTATATCGGTTTCATCGTGATGGTTGGAACGGTTCTCGTTTATACGGGGTTGTTTGGCCGGAGCTGGGTGAGGGCGAAGGTGTTGGAAGAGAGTGTTGGGAAGTGAGGGAGAAAGTCCCTTTGAAAGACGATCACGTTGGGAGAAATCTTAAATAGCCATACAAAAGCTTGGGATGCTTCCCAAGCTTTTTGATTTGTATTGAAGTGGTCTAGTCGTTGGGAACGTCTAATTTTCAATAACCATTTCTCCTTCCCCACTTGGTACCTCAAATCCATTAAGGTAAGATGCTAAACGTTCCTCTGAAATAGGGAAGGAGTTTGCATCAAAACGTTGGTTACGTAGCTTTAGTCGTTCACGTAAATCCTTTGGATGTACTTTTAAATAAATCAGTTTCCATTTACCGCCTGAATCCTCAATCAGTTTCTTGTACTGGTTCCTTCTGACGCGGTCCCAAAAGCTAAAGTCAATCACCACCTGTTGCTTGTCGTGGATTAACTTTACTAAACGGTTACGTAATCTGTTTTCTGCAGATTTTCTATATTCATCAAACTTTTCCATGGGGAAATCAATCCCCCAGCGGCCGTGTGTAGCCCATATTTCTTCATCAACTGAAAGACGTATAAACCCTTCCTGTTCCAATATTTTTGAAAATGTGGTTTTCCCAGATCCGGCAATCCCACACATCATGACCACTAGAGGGGTTACATCATTTCTTTCACGATAAATGGTGTCAAAATTAAATGTATCAAACATCTATACATCCCCCATTTTTGGTGTGTCTTTCATTCTATTTTAACATGGAGCTTCTTATATTTTCCTTTTTTTACAATTAAATCTATGGTATCTTCCAGTAGAGTGCCTCGTGAGAAGGAAAAAAGGGGGAGAGGACGAATGAACATTGTATCGCTGAATGAGATACCGAAAGAAGACCTTATTGAATTTTTTAATCAGAAGTGGGGTAGCTCGAAGATAGTGATTTCAAGCGGAGTCTATGATTGCACTCGTTTAGACGGCTTTGCCGTTTTGAATGAAGAGAGTGTTATCACGGGCTTGATTACATATATGTTTAGGGATGGAGAATGTGAGATTATTTCACTTGATAGTTTGGAAGAACGAAAGGGAATCGGCACTGCCCTGATGAAAGAAGTAGAAAGAGTCGCTGCTGAGAACCGATGCACACGCATGACACTGATTACGACCAATGACAATCTGCTGGCGTTGAAATTTTATCAAAAAAGGGGCTTTGTCCTATCGAATATCCACCGGAATGCCGTGGAGAAAGCGAGAGAGATTTAGCCTGAGATCCCTTTGATTGGGAATGAAGGGATTCCGATCAGAGATGAGATTGAACTCGAGAAGGGGGTGGGGTGACGGATGGAACATCACAATTGGCCAAAATGGGCTGTGGAAACAATTGAGATAAAGCGTCCAAACCCGGAATGGATTGAAGCCGGGAGAACGGAAGTGAAGGAGCTTTTGCACCATTTGAGTCCCTTTGGTGTAAAGGACGTGGAGCATGTCGGAAGCACTTCGATACGCGACCTGCCGGCGAAACCGGTTCTTGACGTGATGGCCATGATTCCATCCTTTGCTGATCTTGAGGAGATATCCGAGAAGCTTGCGAAGGATCAATGGCATTATGTACCGACGGAGCTCGATAACCGGCCATGGAGAAGATTCTTTATCAAGGTGGAGAATGAGAAGCGCGTCGCCCATCTGCACCTCATGCTGGAAGGGGAACCGAGATGGGAGGAACAGCGGTTATTTCGAGACCGATTAAATGAAAACCCTTCCTTAAAAGAAGAGTACGCCGAGCTTAAAAAGCATCTGGCGGAGCAATTTTCCAATGATCGGGAGGCGTATTCCGAAGGGAAAGCATCATTTATTCAAAGAGTGTTGGGGGAGGAAAAATGAACAAACGATTATTGCTTATCATGATACTCGCCATGGGGTTCCTCCTGATGGCATGTAGTGGGGCAGCGGAGCAAAGTGGAAGTACGGAACAAGCGGAGCCCGAAAAGGAAGAAAGTCAACGTGCAGAAGAGGCTGAAGCAGATGAACCGGTTGATTCCGTTGATTTGCAAGAGGCAACATCTCAAAACCAATCAGACAGCGAAGAAGATCCTCTGTCTACATACCCTTCAGACAAAATCGAATACGCCCGCGTCTGGCTGCAGGTGATCGGGAATCAAGACGTAGTAGAAGAGCTGAATGTCCGACATATTTCAGCCGGGGAGAAGTTGAATCCTTATGATGAAGAGAGTGTTTCTTATCCTGAAGACGTCATCGTATTAAGCGGCAAAGCCATGGCCGATGGCGTCGTCACATACAGCGGTAATGGGGACGGCACGATAAATGTGTATGATGTTCCATCGCACTGGCCAACTAGTGAACAGCTAGAGGAGTCGATGGAGGAGTATACGCAAGGAATCGTGGAAGATGCGGAGAAAGTTTCGGTTGATGCGGGGGAGGATGAAGAGGTTATTGGGTTGATTGAGAAGATCGATGGGTAGGAAGCCAGGGGGACAGGCACCGTGGCCTTACCATGAAAGTAAGCCGAGGTATCTGTCCATATGGCTCATATTAATTGAAAAAGAAGAGGTCAAAGAATGATTCTACTAAATGGAAATGTCATCATTGTGCCAATGATCGTATGTTATATGACAATACGAGGTATTTTGGTTGGAATGAAATATCAGAAACTCGCTCAAGTCCAGTGGCAAAGGGAAATGATTCACTTGCTTTTTGTTGTATATATAGGTTGCGTTATTTCGGTGACGTTATTTCCATTCCCTATTGGATTTCCGCACGAATCCCATCTCCTGTTCCGTAGTATAAATTTGGTTCCTTTGGTATCTATCATGGGTGATATCAGTCAGATCGGGACTGCTTATGATGGAGACGTACTCTTTATGGTTTCCCTCATTGCTCGAAATGTAGGAGGGAATATTCTATTATTCATGCCGTTTGGCTTTTTGGCACCATTCTTATGGGATAAAACGAAAAGTCTAAAGGGCATTGTTCTATGGGGATTTGTTGTTTCTGTCACGATTGAGTGCTTACAACTGCTGGAATCTTTGAAAGGTGGATGGGGACGAGTGACGGATATTGATGATGTTATTTGTAATGGAATCGGTGCCATGCTTGGGTATTTTGTGTATGTTCTGACTCGGAAAATCGAGGTGAACTATCAGATCAGGAGAATGAACAATAGAGGGGCGTAATTTTGTGCAGCGCGAATTGGGTATGTGAACCACAGGGCCACGGTACCTGTCCCTGTGGTTCAAGAATAGGAGGATAAAATTGAAAAGTGAAGCAACATCAAAGAAGTGGACGTTCTTTAGAACGGTTCCTCTTGCGATCATCCTTTTGATTTCTGTCCGTTATTTATTTGATGAAGATCCTTATAATGACGGCTTAGGTTGGATTATGATGATCCTATTTTGGTTATATAAGGGTTTGTTTGATCTGATAGAAGATAAGAGGAATGGGCATAAGAAGTCAATGATTGGGAATGCCATTTTTGTCTTTGCTGCGGCCGGAGTTCTGGTTTGGCAGATTGGCACATACTTGGCTGGGTAGTGCCCAATAATAGGATTTGTTCAAAAATAAGAAAAACAATGTATAACGCTATTAAGAAAGTAAGGTGACATCGATGCTTCCATTAAAAAAAGGTGATAAGATAGGGATTTTCACTCCATCAGCACCTGCGACGGTTACAGCAAGGAAACGATACGAACGGGCTAAGGCATTCCTTGAAAGTAAAGGGTTCAGCATAGTAGAAGGAAATTTAACGGATAAGTCTGAAGTCTATCGCTCAGGTTCACCTAAAGCGCGTGCAAATGAATTGAATGAGTTATTGAGAGACCCTGAAATTAAGATGGTCATGTCAACGATCGGAGGTACTAACTCTAACAGCTTATTACCGTATATCGATTATGAGGAGTTCAAACGAAATCCTAAAATCGTGGTAGGGTATTCAGATGTAACAGCCATTTTACTTGCACTTTATCATAAAACAAATGTAACGACCTATTATGGCCCTGCTCTTATTCCTTCGTTTGGTGAATTTGAACCGTTAGTGAACGATACGTATCAGTATTTTGAAAATTACTTTATGAGTGAATGTCACCTTCCTTATGAAATCCCGATGCCGAAGTTTTGGTCTGATGAACCTGTTAATTGGTTAGAAAAGACCAGGGATAAAGCTCTCTATCCAAATGAGTGGATAACAAGAAACACCGGTGCGGCAGAAGGGAGATTAGTAGGTGGAAATGTAAATGCCATGTATGGTTTTATTGGAACAGAGTATTTCCCACCTATTCAAAATGGGGACATCTTACTGATAGAGGATTGCGCGAAGGACGCGTCTATCGTGGAAAAAAACTTTGCGATGCTCAAAATGCATGGAATCTTTGAGAAGGTATCAGGAATCATTTTAGGAAAGCACGAGGGATATGATGATTTAGGGACCGGAAAGAAACCTATAGAGATCCTTATGGAGCAATTAGATGATAAAGAGATTCCTATTTTAGGAGAATTTGATACCTGTCATACTCATCCCATGCATCCTTTAGCCATAGGAAAAAAAGTAAGGTTCGATACCAAAACCAAATTAGTACATTGCGTTGAAGAGTGGCTCTAGATGATGGGAAATATCGATCATAAGAAAGGAACCCAAATGAATCTATTAAAAAAAGGATTACTCAGAGGCACGATCCCATTTATTCTCCTGACACTCGTGTCCCTTTGGCTTACCTATCAAGGATTATCGGTAGCTTCAAATCACGCCTTTTTCATGGGTCTCATCGCTTTTTTCTTTGGAGTGACAAGCGTCAAGGTTGGCGTTTCATAAAACAAATTTTCGTTCATTATGTGCTTATGCTGGTAACGGTTTTTCCGACGTTGCTTCTGAGCGGTATGTATCCACTGGATTCCATGAGAGATGTCGTAAATGTATATTTTCTGTTTAATATAGTGGGGGTCATTCTGTTTTTGATGACTCATCTTATTTTTCAATGGCGTTATAGAGCGTATATGAAAGCTCAGAAACAATAGAGTCTTAGAGGATTTACCTCTAAGACTCTATTGTTTGCGCCGGAAGATTGACCCAAATGACCGCCCCCATCGGATGCTTGTACGGTAGGGGCTCCGGATAGATCTTGGGGTTTTTAAGAACCCAGGCATAGGTTTTTTGATAAGGTAAGTCTTGAGCATTCTCACTTTGAACGCAGTGAAACTCTTGGCTTTCCTGATAGTCCTTTAAGGTTAACTCTTTACTATCAATGAGATTGACTTCCCCATACACCATACCTGATCCACTCTTGATGAGAGCAATCGTTCCACGTATCTTTGTGTTGGAGCCCCTGATTTCCCACGTCTTTTTTCCGTCCAATATGTGTTCGATCCAAGGGGATTTTATGATGAGTCCTTTCATGGCACTTCTCCTTTTTCTTCCCGTTCGTCACTCTGCATACATATCCGTGATCGATTTATTTCGAATGAATCCAAGGCTATCGTAAAGCTTAATCGCTGGATTATCTTTGAGTACAGCGAGGCGGGTAGCCGGGTATTCTTTACTTGAACTGTTGATGGAATGGGTTAATAGAAATCGACCGAGACCTTTATGCTGATGATCGGGGTCTACGGCTAAACTCATAATGAGAGGATACTCCTCAAATTCCATGTGGAGGCAGACACCCACGATGGTGTTCGTTCCCGTATCGATGATCACTCGTGAGCTCTCATCCATGATGGGATTGTTTTGGTGTAAGTCCAGAAATTCCTTCACATGCAGCATATAATCCTCTTTGGCTGCGATGTGTTTATAAACAGAATTCGCTCTATAGGCTTTCATAATCAAAGTGGCTATCTCATCCGTATCTTCACCGACAATCGCTCTTGATGCATATCCTTCAGGAAGTATGGCCGACATGGATTGTGTTGGACGGGTCATCCAATAATTCACTTCATGAATCTGGCATCCTTGTTGTTCATACGTTGGCACATGTTCTTCTACCACTTCTCTAATGAGGATCTTATCTTCGGTCTTTGATATCGTTTTTAAATAGGGTAATAGCATTTGGACTAACCCATTATAATCCTCATAAGGTGGAACAATAAATAAATCTGACATGAAATTAGGTTTCAGGAATACACCGCCAATGATGGTTTCATCCTTCATAATGAAATGCCCGCAGTCAAAAATCGAAGCTTGTTCGATTAATGTCGCAGCTGATCTTCTAAAATAGTAGTCTGCATATTTTTGTCCATAAAAGATGGAATAATATCGTATGTAATCCTTTGGTTCTTGATAAACTAGTTTGAATCCGCCTTCTAAATGGATAGGTTCTTTCAACGTTTGAACGTGTTCACTCATTTTTCTCGCCCCCTCGCATTAAGTTTAACATATTTTTCCTGTGTGGAAGTCAGAGAGATATTTAAGTTATACAACGGCTCATCCATTGATATGATAGAATCAACATAATAATTAGGCGGTTTAGTAAAAATAATTGCCGATAAAGGAACGAATACGTCATTGGCTATTATCACGTTTCTACTCATTGGATGGGTGCTCACTTGGTTTAAGTTTCAACATTTATTTATTCAAGCATTCAAAGAACTCTTCAAGCTGGATATCAGTAACGCGAGCTATTATTTTGTTTTCTTTTGTATAGGTGTATTTGGTGATCTGATCTTATTCATTCAAGGTTCTTATGAAGTGATTCTGATTCATTCGTAGTGTGGGGAATTAAACAATACGACATTTAGGGGATTTTTTTTACTAGTTAGACTGAACCTGAGGTAGGCTTTCTTATTGAAAGAAGGTCTATTTTTTTACCTTGGGTTCGAGGAAGACTCTACTTTGCCTGATTGACGAGCAACTATTTGGTTGCTTATAATGGACGTATGGATAAAGACGTTATATTCAAAGCCCTTAGCGACTCGACGCGGCGATTGATCCTGGATGAGCTTTCCGATCGGAACGAGTTGACGTTATATGAACTAACGGCTCGTCTCGTGATGAAGCATGATCTTTCCATCACCAGGCAGGGCATTACGAAACATCTTAACCTATTGGAAGAAGCCGGGCTCGTCTTGTCACAGCGCAAGGGGAAATATCGAGTGCTTACGTTTAACAAAGAACCGCTTACGAATTTATTAAAAGGATGGGTAGAATAAGGAATTACTCAATCACCCTTCCAGAGGAGGCCATTACAGATGAAGATTTTCATTACCAGTATATTCGTTCAGGACCAGGACAAAGCATTGGCGTTTTATACAGAAACGCTGGACTTTGTTAAGAAGCATGACGTTCCAACCGGGGCACACAGATGGATCACACTTGTTTCACCGGATCACGAGGAAGGGACCGAGCTGTTGCTTGAACCGAATGAACACCCGGCTGCGAAAGAATTTCAGGAGAAACTATTCGCAGATGGCATCCCAGTCACGATGTTTGGGGTTTCGGATATTCATGAAGAGCATAAGCGATTAGTGGACAAAGGGGTAAACTTTACAATGGAGCCGACAGCAATGGGGAACGTCACAATTGCTGTGTTTGATGATACATGTGGAAACCTGATTCAGATGATGGAGCAGAAGTAACCTACATCCTAGACCGTCCCTCTATGTGCTGTATTCGGCGCGCAGGGGGGACGGTCCTTTTTTTGGATGTAGGACCACACCATAAAAAAATCTGCCTCCAATCGAGACAGACAGTTGCATTATTCTAGAAAAGGGTGCTGATTTTTTCTCTACAGAAGGGACAAGAGATTTCTTTAATTTCTTTAAAAAAGATCGCCTTTTTCGCCGATCGGATATTTTCAAAAAAATCGGGATAAGGAATCCCGCACTCCGTCACCTTGGTATTCTTTATAGCATGTTTTTTAGAGGAAAAAGGTCCTTTTATCACCGGGAATAGCAATAGAAAACCTCCATTATAAATTGAGATGAAAGTATTACTGTAGCATTTGGATATTAATCAATTGTTGAGGGAGTGTTAACGGTTGGTAAAGGTTGCGTTCGTTTTTCTTAATGAGATGGTGTGGAAAGTCTTTACTTGAGGGAGAAGACACGTATTTGAATAAAGGTGAGCATTGCTGATGGCAGTGCTTTTTTTGTATGTAATTCACCTTGAACATAAGGAAGACCTCAATAACAACAGGCGGAGTTTCTTGACCGTGACAAGGGCCTGCCCCTTGTCACGGCCAATCCCTATTAATGTGAGAGATACTTATTCAAAAGCTTATACCTACCTGTTCGTTTTCCAATTTGAATGAAAAACCGAAACAAGAATCGTTGAATCCAAATGGGGATACCGGATACTAAGGTGTTTTGAAGGTAAAGAATATACACTGTGTTAAACAGGTTATTCGGTATACCTTTATCATTGGTTAAGCCGTCTTCCATTAAACCATAATGAATGCGTACTGATTCTTCAAAACCTTCACCAGGCGCCAATGATACGGTGAATCGAACAGGTTTAGTAGATTGATTATGAAATGTGTGGGCTTCTTTTAATGGAACAAATATTGTTTTACCAGGTGTTAGGACGTGTTGTTCTTTCTTGTGAGTGACAGTGAGTTTTCCTTCTATGACGGTGAATTGTTCTGTAAAACGGTCATGGAAATGAAGAGGCGGACCCACTGTATTGGGAGGAAGACTTACTTCGATTAATAATGCTTCTTTGGTTTTCTTTAAAAAAGAGATGGTTTCTCCTGTGAATGTGTGGGTAACTGTGTTGGAGTCTTGGATCATATAAAACTCCTTTCTATTTTAGATAAAGAATACCATATTATACGGAGAAGAAGTTCCCTTCATATCATGTTGAAACCCATACGGAATTATGACCATAAATAGAGATGAGCTTCTCATTCCCCTCATCCATTATAGAGATGGAGAAAGGGAACTTCCCATACGAAAATTCCCTTTTTAACGCTAAAATGAGATCCCACTCGAAAACGTCATGTACGCCATAGCCACCCAACAGATTGAAAACAAAATGCCGATCCAACTAAAAATTACCCCTGCAATGGCAAGCCCCCTCCCCTCCTGGCCACTCCGCTTCACTTCATTTCGGGCAATCATACCCAATATGACACCCACCACCCCAAATATCGCTCCTATCATAGGAATAATCACAATCACAATGGATACGATACCCAATATAAAAGACGCCACCGCTTTTCCATTCAATCCTTTTCTTATTGGCTCATTACCAGGATTCATTCGCTTCTCCCCCTTCTAAAGAAAAGTATATGACTCCACCATGGTGAAACATGAGGGACGGACCTTCACCATTTTCCCATGTCGAAAGCATTTCGTTGACTAACGAACTTGAAAGGAATACACTAAAATAGTTCCATTATGAACAGTTCAATACATTAACTATTAGAAGTGAGGGTAAATGGATGGAAAATGGAAATAAGGGGATCACTCCTGCACTTCAATTATTGCGTTCCTTTTCGAGAGTGAATAAAACCATGATGCGATTCGTCCAGAAAACAGCTTCACAAAATGGACTATCCGTTCCACAATATACGATTTTAGTCACCATTGCCCCTGAGAAAGAGATGACTCAAAAGGCAGTGGGTGAAAGGACGTTCCTGCCAAAAAGCACGCTAAGTCAAGCCGTCGATGGGCTTGTTCAGGCAGGCTACCTCCAAAGGAAGCAAGTGGAGGACAACCGAAGGGAAATGCTTCTCTCTCTGAGTCGTGAAGGGGAGACGATGTTAAAAGGCATTCACAAACAGGAAGGAAGCATCCATCAGCTGACAGCAGGCGCTGTTGACAATCTGTCGGAAGAGGAGTTTGCAGGACTCTTGCTGGCTCATGAGCGGATTGCTGACTTCTTTGATGAGAAAGCGAAAGAGGAGGATGCCACATGATTAAGCTCTTAAAACACTTATCGGCGTATAAATGGATGGTCGTCGGGATCTTTCTGCTGATCTTCATTCAATCCATGTCGACCCTTTATTTACCTACGCTTATGTCTGACATCATAGACAAGGGTGTCGTTGTCGGGGATATCCCTTATATATGGAAGATTGGTGGATTCATGCTTGTCGTGTCCGCTTTCGGTGCGGTGGCTTCCATCATTGCAAGCTTCTATTCTTCTAAAGCTGCCATTGGTTTAGGACGCGATGTCCGCCAAAAGCTCTTTTATCAAATTGAGAAATTCTCACTGCAGGAATTTGATGAAGTGGGAACGGCTTCTCTGATTACGAGAACGACGAATGATATTACACAGGTACAGCAGGTCGTCATCATGATGCTCAGGATGATCATCAGCGCTCCTATCATGTTAGTTGGCGGAATCATCATGGCAGTGTTGATGGATGCGAAGTTATCCCTGGTCATTATCCTGACGATGCCGGTATTGGTCGGCTCGATCCTGTTGATTTTGTATAAAGGGATTCCGTTGTTCCAAACCGTTCAGAAAAAGTTGGATCAGTTGAATCTCGTGCTTCGTGAGAACCTGACCGGTATTCGTGTCATCCGCGCCTTCAACCGTGAACCGGAAGAGAAGGAACGATTGAAGCATACGAACAAGGAACTGACCGACGTGTCGATCAAGGTGAATAAAATCATGGCATTCATGATGCCGGTCATGATGCTCGTCATGAATATGACCGTCGTCGCCGTGATCTGGTTCGGTGGCATTAGGATCGATAACGGCGGCATGCAGATCGGGGACTTGATGGCCTTCATTCAATATGTCATGCAGATCATGTTTGCTCTAGTGATGGCGTCGATGAAGTTCGTCATGGTGCCCCGTGCCGATGTATCGGCGAAACGGATTAACAAGGTACTCGAAATGAAGCC
Source organism: Rossellomorea sp. NPDC077527 (assembly GCF_044542955.1). Taxonomy (NCBI): domain Bacteria; kingdom Bacillati; phylum Bacillota; class Bacilli; order Caryophanales; family Bacillaceae; genus Rossellomorea; species Rossellomorea sp. NPDC077527. The sequence goes on from NZ_JBITVL010000001.1 coordinate 606,663, forward strand.
TTCTTTTGAAGATAAAGGGACGAACAAAGCAGACGTTCTGAAGGGGACACTGGAATTCGATTCGGTCACCTTTCATTATCCGGGTGCTGAAGAGCCTGCTCTGTCGGATATTAGTTTTACCGCAAATCCGGGAGAAACGACGGCCATAATTGGGGGAACCGGCTCTGGGAAAACGACGCTTATTAACTTGATTCCGCGATTTTATGAGGTGGCGAGTGGAACCATCCGTGTCAACGGGGTGGATATTCGAGAAGCTTCCCAAGAGGAAATTAGGTCGAAGCTTGGTCTCGTGCCTCAGAAAGCCACCCTCTTTACGGGAACCATTTCGGAGAATATCCGTTTTGGAAAAGAAGAGGCGAGTGATGATGAGGTAGCAGAGGCTGCCCGTATCGCCCAGGCGGAAGAATTCGTCAGCCGGATGGAAGGCGGATTCCAGGCAGAAATCGAGCAAGGCGGTTCCAATCTCTCCGGGGGTCAAAAACAGCGGTTGTCGATCGCAAGGGCCCTGGTTAGGAAGCCGGATATTTACTTATTTGATGACAGCTTCTCTGCTCTCGATTACAAAACGGATGCCAGACTTCGTGCTACTTTGAAAAAAGAAAACGGAGACGCAACGGTTCTCATCGTCGCTCAACGGGTCAGCACCGTCGTTGATGCCGACCGGATCATCGTGCTCGAGAAGGGAAAAGTAGCCGGTATCGGTACCCACCAGGAGCTGCTTGACACCAATGAGGTGTATCAGGAAATTGTCGCATCACAGCTTTCAGAGGAGGAAACGGCATGAGTAATCAACGAAAACCTCAAAGAGGCGGCGGTCAGATGGGATTCGGCCCGGGTGGCGGCAACATGATGATGATGGGGCAGAAGCCGAAGAATTTCAAGGCGACCTTGAAACGGCTCCTCAGGTATTTAAAACCGCGCCGTGGACAGTTAACGGCGGTTCTCTTCGCAGCCATCTTAAGTACTGTCTTTGCTATCGTAGGTCCTAAGATCATGGGGAACGCCATTACGGAATTATTCGAGGGAGCCTATGCGAAGTTCAAAGGGGTGCCCGGTGCCGGAATCGATTTTGGCAAAATCGGTGAGATTCTCTTGATGCTTGCCGGACTTTATGTGTTCAGTAGTGTGTTTAATTTTATCCAGCAATACATCATGTCGAGCGTTGCCCAGCTGACAGCGTATGACTTGAGGGAAGATGTGAATCAAAAGATTGAAAAGCTTCCATTGAAGTATTACGACGGTCGTCCGAACGGGGAGACCCTAAGCCGGATGACGAATGACATCGATACGATCAGCAGTACGCTTCAGCAAAGTTTGACGCAGTTCATCACGTCGATTGTGACGATTGTCGGAATCATCATTATGATGCTCTCCATCAGTCCTCTGCTGACATTGATTTCCGTTGTCAGCTTACCGGTTTCCATGTTTGCGATCCGACCAATCTTGAAACGGTCCCAGAAACATTTCGCCGATCAGCAGCGGACGCTTGGTCAGCTGAATGGTCATATTGAAGAAATGTTCACCGGGCATCAAGTGGTAAAGGCATATGGTCATGAAAAGAAGGCCGGTGTAGAATTCGATTCGGTGAATGACGAACTGTATGAAGCGGGTAGCAAAGGGCAGTTCATCTCCGGTATCATCATGCCAATCATGATGTTCATCGGAAACATTAGCTATGTGCTGATCAGTGTCGTCGGTGGGATCCTCGTCACGAATCGTGCGATTTCCATCGGGGATATTCAAGCCTTTATCACGTACACACGCCAGTTCACCCAACCGATCACTCAGACGGCAAACATCGCGAACATCATCCAATCAACGGTGGCGGCAGCTGAACGGGTATTTGAACTGTTGGATGAGGAAGAAGAAGTGAAGGAAGAAACAGTGGCGCACTTATCCCGTCCTAAAGGCGCGGTTGCCTTTGAACATGTGGACTTCGGTTACGGTGAGAATCTGTTGATCAACGACATGAACATCGACGTGAAGCCTGGTCAGACCGTCGCCATCGTCGGACCGACCGGAGCGGGAAAAACGACTCTGATCAATCTGTTGATGCGGTTCTACGAACTGAACGGCGGAGAAATCAAGATTGATGGCATCGATACGAGGCTTGTCCCTCGAAGTGAACTGAGAAGAAGCTTTGGGATGGTGCTGCAGGATACGTGGCTCTTTAAGGGGACGATCAGGGAAAATATCGCTTATGGTAAGACGGGGGCTACGGAAGAAGAGATTATGCGGGCGTCCAAGATGGCCCATGCCGATCATTTCATCCGTACTTTGCCTGAAGGGTACGATACAGTCCTGAATGAGGAAGCATCCAATATTTCGCAAGGTCAGAAGCAGCTTATCACGATCGCAAGGGCGATCTTAGCTGACCCTCCGATCATGATTTTGGATGAGGCGACTTCGAGCGTTGACACCCGGACCGAGCTTTTGATTCAGCAGGCGATGAACCGGTTGATGGAAGGACGAACAAGCTTTGTCATCGCTCATCGCTTGTCGACGATCAAGGATGCCGATCTGATTCTCGTCATGGATCAGGGTTCTGTCATTGAACAGGGATCGCATGCAGAACTACTAAGGAAGAACGGTTTTTATGCGGATCTGTATAATAGTCAATTTGGTGAAGTGGCTGGATGAGGGAAGCTTGGGGACGGTTCTGCTGCTTCCAAGATTCAATAATAATAAATATAGGTGCCTGGCTTCCGAGAATATCAGGGAACAGGCACCTTTTTCATTCTGATATGAAGAAAATTCGACACGACGGATCAATTAACAAAAAATAGGATGAATAAATCGAGTTAGAAGGGCAATAAATTTCGAACTGGATTAATTATTGGAATTAAGGATTAAAAATACTCCAAACAGGATCAATTCCTAAGAAGTAGAGGGACGGACCTTTAAACCCCTAAATAATCTATCCCAAATTATGAAAATAGAGGTCCGTCCCTCACACTCTGATCACCAGGTAGTCCCCATTTGTCATTTGGACAACATCGGCTTTCATTCCTTTGGCGATGTCGACGGTCATTTGTTTTAATTCTTCAAGGTTGTCGCTGTATAAAAGCAAGGGCCCTCCGCTGATCACTCTGTCACGGTCAGAGGTTAGATACGCCAATATTTGATAGGCTGGTTTCATGGAACTTTCCCTGCTCATATCTCCTCACCCTTTCAAGTTGGTTTTCATTACAGCATGAGATTTTTTTGTGCTTTCGAGCAGTGGACATTTTTTTACGGCTTCGATGAAGGCATCGATGTCTCGCTTGATGGGGACGAGGGTGATCATGACTTTTCCGTCCACATAGTCCTTACGTGTAAATTGATATCGTTTGACCCCGAGTGCCCGGCAGGCTTCAAAGAGTGCCGCCTGTCTCTGACCAAAATTATCCAGGTTGATTCTGAAATGATTTTCTTTCGGGTAGATGACGACGGCCATCCCTTCTTCTGAAAAAAGCTTCTCAGCGTTGTCCGTTCCGAGCAGATTGCTGACATACATATCGTCCACATAGAGGGATGATTCTTTGACTTCTACTTTTCCTTCCTTTACTTCTGCAATGTCCCCAATCGTCTTGCCTTTCGTGAATCGCTGCAGGTAATAGAGGAGAGCGAAGCCTGTAACGGCGCCACCTGCTATGCAGATCACCAGATTATTAACGTTCAGTGCGTTGTGCAGAATGGAAATCGTGAGGGATGTGACGAGTGCGACGATAAAGGCAATATAATTCCTTGCTTCGAACGTTTTCGCGATGCCGTCTATGTATGCCTTCCCTCGATAGGTGAATTCTGTTTCCTCCAAGTCACTCAGACTTTCCTTTTCCATTTTGCGGACGTCCCTGAATTGCTGGAGAGCCAATGTCAGGAAGGTCACGGCCACGAAGTTTTTGCTAAGTAATGCGGGAATTGCGACTGCACCAAGTGATGCTGCAACAAATCCTGTAATGATCTGAATCAGATAGCCATTCGGATAGCTTGGATACTGCCTGAAATCTTCTTTCATGATCGTGATTCTTGCCAATGTACCAATCACGATGGCGCTGGTGATTGTAATCAGTTCATTCGTTGTTAAACTGGTTGCTTCCATGCAGTGGTGTCACCTCATTCATAATGGAAATATTTTGGATTAGTATAAGAAAAAAGCATACGAATTATGCGATGGTATCAAAAAGGTGAGGGACGGACCTTTGACCCAATAAGCAGCAGTCCATCCATTTTTGTCGAATAATCACAAAAAACAGGAGGTATTTCCCGGGAAAATGTCGAAGGGTTAGGAATAAATGCTATTTTCCCTAAAGGAGATACCCCTATGTTAGAGACGATTCATCATTTAATTTTGCATGTGGTATTTATTCTATTTGCGATTCTTGTCTTTCAGATGTTCATGAGCGAATCGGACAGGGGCACAAGAGGGTTCGTCCTTACGTTTATCTTGATGAATAGTGCTGTATTAGTGTTTACCATGACGTTTCCAGTGGTCTACTCCAGCGGATACGTATACGATTTTAAAGTGATACCCATCATCCTCGCTTTTCTCTATGGAGGAAAAAGAGTAGGGTTTAGTACGTTTATCGCCATGCTTGTGATTGGGGTATTTACTGAACATGTATGGATGTTTTTGCTAATGAATTATGCGATCTATACCGTGTTGCTGATCCCCATATCTAAGTGGTATAGGCGGTTTACCTGGATGAAAAAAATCATTTTGCTTTCTGGTTTTTATTTGTTCATCCCGGTGACAAGATCCGTTTATTTACTTCAGACCCATGAAAAGGAGCAACTCCTATTTATGGTAAGCTCCACCATAATCATATGGATTACGCTGCTCCTCTCCATCTATCTGATTGAGAATCGACTGGAGCAACTCAGAATCAAAAAAGAACTCATCAAGGCGGAAAAGTTTAACGTCGTCAGCGAGCTCGCGGCCTCCGTCGCACACGAAATTCGAAATCCCATGACGACGGTCAGAGGATTCATGCAGCTTCTGCAGAAAGGATCGTTAACGGCAGAACAAAAGAGCTTCATCGACATCTCCATACAGGAACTGGATCACGCCCAGGAGGTCATTAATCAGTATCTTTCCCTGGCCAAGCCTCAGACAGAGGAATACCAGGTGTTCAGTTTGACGGATACCATGAATGAATCGGTCGACGTCATGTCTACGTATGCGGTGATGAACAGCATCAAGATCACTAAACAGGTAGAGAATGATCTGATGATCCAGGGGATGAAGCTAGAGGTGAAGCAAGTCCTCCTTAATCTTCTGAAAAATGCCATCGAGGCGGTAAAGGAGAACGGGGAAATTAAGGCCACGGCTAGTCGTCATCGTGACGGGCGGATGCTGATCATGATTCAGGATAACGGAGTCGGCATGTCTCCTGAACAGCTGAAGGTACTGGGCAGACCCTATTATTCCACCAAGGAAAAAGGGACAGGACTTGGACTCACAGTCAGTTATCAAATAGTCAAACGGATGAAGGGAGAAGTAAAGGTCGAAAGTGAACCTGGTGTGGGGACGACGTTTAAGGTGTTTTTGCCGAGTAGTATATAGATGAGGGACGGACCTCTGAGCCGGGGGACAGGTACCCTGGCATCATCATGATAAAGAGCCACGGTACCTGTCCCCATGGTTGAAAAAAACAGAATGCCACACCCGGCATTCTGTTTTTAATTGGATTCGGAGTAGTAAATCACCATGCTCAGTTTTGTCATTTCGCTGCCTGGATTGGAATAGGTATGAGGGGTGTCTGCCTTGAATTTAATGGAGTCCCCCGTTTGCAGCACATAGTCCTTTTCATTGACGGTCAGAGAAAGAGTACCGCTGAACACCGTGATGCATTCAATCGCTCCTGAGTGATGAGGACCTGCATTCAGGCTGGCCGTTGGTTCCAATTCGACAGAGTACATTTCAAATGGCTTGTCATCCTCAAAGCGGAAGGATGGAAATAACCGATATAGCCCATTCCCCTCGATAAGAGGATCGATCTCTGACTTCCGGACGATTTCTGTTTCTGGAATTTCTCGCTCCATCAAGGAAGTGAACGGTATTTTCAATCCGTCGGCGATTTTCCATATCGTCGAGATCGTCGGATTGGATTCTTCTTTTTCAATTTGGCGTAAAAGGCTTTTGCTGACACCGGTCATCGAGGATAAATCATCCAGGCTTAACTTTCTCTTGTTTCGTATATTCTTTAGATTATTTGAAATGATTCCATGAATTTTTTCCAAAAGGGCATTCCTCCTATATACATTATAATAACCATATTGTACAATATAATAAATTCAGTATAGTGTTCAATTTGTTCAATATATTAATTATAACATTTTTTTGAAGGATGTGGGAGGAAGTATGGGTCGGAGTCGAGTGCATTATAGCTGGATCATCTTGATGATCGTCTTTTTCTCGATCATTGCAGCCGGAATTGTCAGGTCCTCTTCCGGGGTGTTCATCGAGCCGTTTGAACAGGAGTTTCATTGGGATCGTTCCGTCATTTCGTTGGCCTTTGCCGTCGGATTGTTTTTATACGGAATATCCGGTCCATTCATGGCGGCCCTTATTGAGGTGCTTGGACTGAAGAAAATCATGCTGTTATCCATGGCCACCCTGCTGGCGGGCACACTGCTTACGTTCCTAATGCAGCAGTCGTGGCAGCTTCTCCTCATTTGGGGAATCATTATCGGGTTAGGTTCCGGTCTATTTTTAACCGTCCTCAGTCCGTATGTAGCCAACACTTGGTTTGAAAAAAGAAGGGGGCTAGCGTTAGGGATCCTGACGGCCAGTACCGCAACCGGTCAGCTCATCCTGCTGCCCATCCTCGCTATGCTAATTGATCACTATTCCTGGCGATGGGCGATCGCCTTGATTATGCTCCTCAGCGCCATCATGCTGGTCATAATTCTTTTGTTCATGAAAAACTCCCCAAAGGAAGTTGGAATCCTTCCTTATGGTCTTGAAAAAGAAGCAGAAACTACAGAGGAAGATACCAAGCAAAATCCGATTGTGATTGCATTCAAAGGTTTATTTGAAGCGGTAAAAGTAAAAGAATTCTGGTTACTGGCAGGCAGCTTCTTTGTGTGCGGGCTTTCCACCAGCGGCTTGATCGGCACGCACTTTGTGTCCTACTGCATCAGTTACGGTATCCCTATTGTCACTGCTGCATCGCTACTTTCGTTCATGGGGATCTTTGATCTTGTCGGGACCACCCTTTCCGGATGGTTATCAGACCGATTTGATAACAGATGGCTATTATTCTGGTATTACGCTTTAAGAGGCGCGTCGCTACTGTTACTTCCGATCGCCTTATCGCAAGGATCCTATCCATTGCTCATCATTTTCGCCGTTCTCTACGGACTGGACTGGATCGCCACTGTCCCGCCGACCATTGGGATATCCCGGCAAGTATTCGGAGTGAAGAAGAGTGGGGTCGTATACGGATGGGTCTTTGCCTCCCACCAGGCCGGTGCAGCCGTGGCGGCCTTTGGCGGCGGAGTGATCTTTCAAGCCTTTGATTCTTACACGTGGGCATTTTTCTTAGCGGGTCTTTTTTGTATCGTAGCGAGCTTGTTTGTGATTGTGATCAAGAAGGAGAGGTCTGTTGAACATGAGGCTGGTTCTAGTACGTCCGTTTCGTAAAGAAAATTCGACACGAACGTAGAATAAATGGGATAACGGATTAATTTTTTCTGATTTGGATTAATAATAGCTAAAAGGGATTAATCATTTTGATTCCGGATTAAAAAGGGGAGAATCCGGATCAATTCCCGGATTGCCGTTTGCTGATAAGCATTCTTATTATAAAAATGAGAATTATCTCAGAATCCTAAGGTGCCTCTCGATCCTCTCGACTCTTTGAGTTAAGGAATAAATCTTTCGATCCAGCATGGCATATTGTTTCCTGAGAATATCTATCTCCGATTCATAGCCTCCTGGATACTGACGTACATGGTGATAGTATCCCGGGGCATTGGCATACACTGGTTGATTGTTTCCTCTGTGAACCAACATTTTAGTCAACTCCTATTCAATAGACTGCCGTGCAGTGAGTTCGATCATTTAAAGTGTATGTGCAACAGCCTATTCAGGTGAAACAAAAAGAGGGAAGTCCTGAAACTCCCCTCTATAACACCCGTGCTTTAGTTTGTCATATACTCCTCCACCAACTCATAACATCGATCCTTCGTCGACTCATACAACGAAATATACCACGCTACATATTCAAACGTTCCACCTTCATACTTCAGTCTTTCTTTTTCCGCTTTTTCTTTTTTCTCCTCGATCCATTTCAATTGTTCCGTTTTTAACTCTGCCATGACTTCAGGGGACAGTTCTTTCTTCAGCAGGGCATAGATCTCATTCAAGGCATCGTCATACTTCTCATAAGACACGCCATAATAGTTTTTCATCGCGTTAGTGACACCTTTATCGGAATCCTTTTTATCCGGCATGGCATCCAGTTCCTTTTGGATGTTGTCCAGTCTTTCTATGTAGGTTTGTTTTCCTTCTATTTTTGTGACGGTATTGATAGGTTCTTCTTCTTTGGTCTTTTCAGCGGAAGCTTCCTCCTGGTTGAAATCCGTTTGGCTGCTGTCCTCATCGGATTTCAAGGATGTGTCGGTTGACGGATCCTCCTTACTTACGGATACAGATTCTGACTCAGAGTGATTCTCTGCATCCCCGGATGACTGGCTACAGGCTGACAATAGAATGGTGAATGATGTGGCCAAAATAAATGCACGATGTTTCTTCATTCTTACAGCTCCTTTTGAAAATAGATTACTGGGTTATTTTAACATAAATAGGTATTGTGTTTTTGTGTAAATATGGCTCTTATTGCAGTTAGGAATATAGTATCTGCTTTCATTTTTCATCAAGTAGAAAAGAAGAGATGAGATTTGGAAGGAGGATGTTTGGATTGAAGAATTATTTTAAAGTAATAACGAATATGCACCAGATTCAACAAGTAAAGAAGTAAAAAACTACTTGCTGAAAATTCTGAATTATAATACTATTTAATTACACCACTGTTCTTTTTAAAGAATAGAATGCAACTACTTATGTTCCATCTACCACTACCAATCTTCTTTCGAACAATTTCCAACAACACCATTGTACGATCATACCCTACAGATTAGATTCATATACTTGAAGTGCAGCGCCGGTCAAAGGCATGAAATTGAAGCATTCTTTATGTTCCAACTGGTCCGGACGTCGCGATGTGTATTTGACACGTAAAGGAGTGAAGTCCATTTGATTGATACAAATAATCCTGTTCCTTATCATCTTCAGATTAAAGATATCCTTACGAGGGAGATTGGGGAAGGGGTTCATAAGGAGCGGATTCCGAGTGAAAGAGATTTGATGGATCGGTTTTCCGTGAGTCGGACGACAATTAGGGAAGCTGTTTCGCATTTGGTCACTGAAGGGGTCCTTCAGAAAATCCATGGAAAAGGAACGTTCATTTCTCAGAAACCCCCTGTACATGAGTGGCTGGATTCATTGAACAGTCTGACAGATACGGTGAAGAAGATGGGGATGGTGCCAGGTTCCAGACTGCTTCATTGTGGGATGGAGAAAGAGGATCAATTGGTTTCTGAGATGTTAAACGTAAACAGGTTCTTCACGATTGAACGTTTGAGAACGGCAGATGGCATCCCGATAGCGATTGAACGGCATCATTATGCGAAGGAGCTCGGAATGAAGGTAGCGGAATATGATTTGGAGGCTGCAGCGATTTACGATTTGCTTGAGAATGACTTGGGAATTGAAATGGAAGAGGCAGAACAGTTTATTTCAAGTAAAGTGGTCACAGATGAGGATGCGCTGGAACTGGATGTCCGGGCAGGCTCGAATGTGCTGTGTGTGGAACGCATGATGACGGATGTGAATGGGGAAACGATTGAATATTATACGAGTGTGTTCCGGCCGGATATGTATGTGTTCAGGATCAAAACGAGACGGAAGAAACTGTTTTAGGAGAGGGGGGAGTATGAATGAAGGAGCTATGTTTACCAAGAAGATTGAAAGTAGGGGCAGGCTCGTTTTATAAAGTAGGGGAAGTAGCGAAGGAGTTGCACGCTTCTCATCTATTTATAGTCTGCGGTTCATTGTTGATGAGGGAACCGTTTCTCTCCCAATTCAAAGGGATGCTCAGTCGCCAAGGACTGACGGCTGACTTCTTCTCCGGTATAAAGGGAGAGCCGACTACAGAGGAGTTAAATGAAGCATTGAAACAGCTCAAACAGAGTGGAGCCGACTGTATCGTGGCGGTTGGTGGAGGAAGTGTCATAGATCTTGCAAAGGCTCTTTCAGTCATGGGACTTGTTGAAGAGGCGACCCTTGATTCAATCCCCGGGATGAGGGTGTTGGAGCGGCTCCCGTTGATAGCGGTGCCGACGACTGCGGGAACTGGATCCGAAGCATCCCGGGTGACAGTCATCACGGAGCGTGAAAGTCAGGTGAAGAAAAATCCCGGTCATGAAGGAATGGTCCCTGATGCAGCGATTCTGGATCCCGTGTTGACGGTCAGTCTGCCGAAACACGTGACAGCTTATACAGGTCTTGATGCTCTCGCTCATGCAATGGAAGCCTATGTTTCTAGAAAAGCGACGCCATTAAGTGATCACTTCGCTCTTGAAGCGGTCCGATTGATAGGGAAATGGCTGCCAGAGGCATATGAAAACGGTGAAGACCTGGAGGCGAGGGAAATGATGCTTCTCGGAAGCTATTATGCAGGGGTGGCGTTTTCTAATGCTTCTACGAATCTCGCACATGCCGCTGCCAGACCGCTCGGAGCAAGGTTTCATATTCCTCATGGTCTGAGTGTTGCATTATTGATGCCGTATGTCATTGAGTTCGGACTGGAGGCAGCAGCCGAGCGTTATGCTGATATCGGCCATATGCTAGGGGGCAACCAAGAACAATCTCTGAAAAAGGCAGAGTATGTACTTGAAAGAGTGAGAGAGTTTAATGACAGATTTAACATCCTTCAAGAGGGTTCAGCGTATATACCTGATGGAGAAGCCTTTATAAATGTCATGCCGACTCTGATTCAGAATGCTATGTCCGGTAACGGTATTTTAACGAATAAGACGGTACCTGATGAACGGGATATAGAGAGAATCTATTTGCAACTTTTGACCAGTTTGAAAGAGGAGTGGAGGATGAGTGGGATTCAGAAGTAATGAACGGACTGGCTGAAGCGTTATCGATATAGGTGACGTTTTACATAGGTTCATATGAAACATAAAGACGAAATTAAATCGAACCATAATAGGAGGGCAAGTATGGGAGAAATGACGGGTGGAGAAGTTATTGCGAATATGCTGCGGAAAGAAAATGTAGAAAAGGTATTTGGAATCATTGATGGAACGTATTTCGGGTTCTATTCGAATCTTGGGAATAACGGGATTGAGCTCATTACGCCGAGGCATGAGACGAGCGCCGCTCACATGGCAGGTGCATATGCGAGGGTGACGGGGAAGCTTGGTGTTTGCATGGCGAGCAATGGTCCGGGAGTGGCGAATATCCTTCCAGGGCTGGTTGTCGAGGAAGGTGAGGGAAATCGGGTACTTGTGATTACGAGCTCACGAAGGACGGGCATCATGTATCCAGATCGCGGCGGTACGTATCAATGCTTTAATCAGACGGGGGTCATCTCAAACATTGCCAAATGGAGTGAGGCCGTTCCTTCCTTTGAGCGCATTCCTGAAATGATGCGCACGGCCCTTAGGAAATGCTATGAAGGACGTCCGGGTGTCGTTCATATTGATATCCCTGAAAATATCCTGAACTCCAAGAATAAATGTGACATAGCCTTTTGGGAACCTCATCAGTACAGGGTTACAGAAATGCCTGGTGCATCAGAACAGCAGTTGGATAAGGCTGTTGAATTGCTCATTCATGCCGAATACCCGATGATTCACGCCGGCAGTGGAGTGGTTCACTCCCGGGCCTATGAGGAGCTTGAAATGACAGCGGAGCTCCTGCAGTCCATGGTTACGACAAGCTGGGCGGCGAGGGGGGCAATCCCAGAGACGAATGATTTGATGCTTCCGATGATACACATCGCGACCAACAATAAATTAAGAAATGAAGCGGATGTCGTTCTCGTTCTCGGGTCCAGGCTTGGAGAAACAGACTGGTGGGGGAAAGCGCCGTATTGGAACCCAGAACAAAAGGTGATACAAGTTGATCTGGATCCAGGGATTCTTGGAGCCAATAAGCCGGTGGACTTAGCGGTCCAAGCGGATATTAAGACGTTTCTAACCCAACTCTATGACCGCCTGCTGACACGGAGGAATGAAATTTCTGCAGGAGAACGAAAAGTGAAGAATCAAAAGATCATCGGAGAAAAGGAAAAAAACCGAAAGAAACTAGATCAGCATCTGGAAGATATGGCTGTCCCGATGAACCCCGCGCATATTCCGTCCATCTGCCAGGATGTGTTCCCAGAGGATACGACGTTTGTACTCGATGGGGGGAATACGGTGATTTGGTCGAACTTCTTTTATCAGGTCAAGAGACCGGGAACGGTTCTCTCGACCTATAAATTCGGTATGCTTGGAGCGGGACCGGGGCAGGCACTTGGAGCGGCGGCTGCCAATCGGAATCGTCCCGTCTGCTGTATCATCGGGGATGGTGCCATGGGCTTTCATCCACAGGAAATTGAAACCGCTGTCAGAAATGAGTTGCCCATCATTTTCCTTGTGATGTGTGATAAGCAGTGGGGAATGGTCAAGATGAACCAGCAATTCGCTTTAAAACCAGTGAAGACTTTGATTAAAAAGTCATTAAGCCCTGAAGAGACCATCAATGCGGATTTAGGGGTAATCCAATTTGATCAACTGGCGGAAAGCATGGGAGCCCATGGGGAGCATGTCAATGACCCGAGGGAATTAAAGGGCGCAATTGAGCGTTGTTTTGAAACGGGCAAATGCTCCGTGATCCACGTAGACGTTGATCCCGTCAAGCATATGTGGGCGCCAGGGCTGAAGTATTTCAAAGATATGCATCAGGAACCTAAGGGCAAATAATGAGTATTGATCAGGTTCAGTTGAATTTCAATCCGACTACGCTGACCATTTTGAACATGGTGATCGGGTTCATTATGTTTGGAGTGGCACTGGATTTGAAGCTGGAGGATTTCAAACGGACTTTCTCTACCCCTAAACCGATGTTGATCGGGCTGACGGCACAATTTTTGCTTCTCCCGGCTTTCACTTTCGTGTTAGTCTCATTGATCGATCCGGTTCCGAGCATTGCGTTGGGCTTGTTCATGGTGGCAGCATGCCCCGGAGGCAACCTGTCTAATTTCATCACGTACTTATCCAAAGGGAATACGCCTTTGTCCATCTCGATGTCAGCCGTGTCCACTGTTGCGGCAATCTTTTTGACCCCGGTGAATGTGATGTTCTGGGGCTCATTGTACCCGGGGACGGAATCTCTGCTTCGGTCCTTCACCATTAATCCTGTCGATATGCTGTTCATGATTTTCTTGATGCTCGGGCTTCCTCTCGTCATAGGGATGTTCATCCGGTATAAATACCCGGTACTCGCCATGAAGGTGAATAAACGGATGAAGAATATATCCATAGCGTTCTTCATCTTGTTCCTCCTATCGGCACTGATTTCAAACTTTACGTATTTTGTCCAGTTTGTCGGCATGGTGGTGCTGGTCGTTTTCCTTCAAAATTTGATTGCTATGCTGTCCGGATATTTTTCCGCTCGGGCCTTCAAGCTTCCGGAAGCTGACCGACGCGCAATCGCAATCGAAGTGGGGATCCAAAACTCCGGACTTGGGCTTGTCTTGATCTTCAATTTCTTTGACGGTCTTGGCGGCATGGCTATCGTTGCCGCCTGGTGGGGCGTGTGGCATCTCATATCCGGTCTTTCCCTTGCCGCATTTTGGTCTAGAAGGGAACCGGCAGTCATTCCACCAGTCAAAGGAGGGGTTGAGGCATGAATGTACTAATCACCGGTGCTGCCGGGTATCTTGGCAGCACTCTTCTGAAACGTTTGACAGAGAATGGTGGGCTGATAAGGAAGATTGTCGCAGCCGATATTAAAGACATTTCCGTTCACCACCCGAGTGTGGAGTTTGTGGAACTGGATGTCCGTTCAGAGAAACTGAATGAGGTGCTAAAACAACACCGTATTGATACGGTCGTCCACCTGGCTTCAATTGTCACGCCGGGAAGGAAGAGCAATCGGGAATTCGAGTATTCCGTTGATGTACTGGGAACCGAAAATGTATTAAAAGCCTGTGTGAATAATGGAGTGAAGCGCATCGTGTTGACTTCGAGCGGTGCGGCTTATGGATATCATGCCGATCAGCCGGCATGGTTGATAGAAGAGGATGCCATCCGCGGGAACGAGGAGTTTGCTTACTCCTATCATAAGAGGCTGGTGGAGGAAATGCTTTCTGAGTACCGCCAAAATCACCCGGAACTTGAACAGGTTATCTTTCGAATTGGCACGATCCTCGGCGATTCAACCAACAATCAGATTACGGCTCTATTTGAGAAGAAGATGATGATCGGGGTGGCAGGTTCAGACAGCCCCTTCGTCTTCATCTGGGATCAGGATGTGATAGAGTGTCTTCTAAGAGGAATCACTGGAACGAATACAGGAATCTTCAATGTAGCAGGAGATGGTGCACTCTCTGTTGAAGAAATTGCGGATATTCTTGGGAAGCGGGTGCTTCGAATCCCCGCATGGTTGTTGAAGTCTGTGCTATTTGTTCTGAAACGATTGTCTATGACTCAATACGGGGAAGAGCAGGTGAATTTTTTAAGGTATCGCCCTGTTCTTGCGAATGAAAAGTTAAAGACGGAATTCGGCTATACACCTGCCCTTACTTCTGAGGAAGTATTCCGCTATTTTCTAGAAAAGAGATCAATCAATGCAAAAAGGGAATCAACAGTTGCTTCATAGATGGGAATGGACCGGTTTGATACCGGTCTTTTTTAGGAGGGATTAGATGGATGTTAAGAGTAAGAATGTCTTGATTACGGGAGCGGCAGGTGGATTGGGAAAAGAACTTAGCTTGGCATTCGGCAGCAGGGGAGCGAGGATCATCGCTTTGGATATAAAACCTGAACCCCTTCAATCATTAAAGGATTTTCTGGAGGAGAAACACATCTCATGCAGCACCTTTGTATGCGATATAGCTGACAAGGATCAATGCCAGCGCGTTGTTAGAGAGGTGGAGGCTAGTGGTATCACCCTTGATATGGTCATCCACAATGCGGGCATTTCCCATCGCAGTACATTCGCTCAGACACAGCTGGATGTGCTTGAAAGAATCATCGCCGTCAATATAAGCGGAACGATCAATCTTACTCACTTTACCCTGGATCATCTTATCCAGAGTAAAGGGACCTATGTCGTCGTTTCAAGTGTCGCAGGCTTTGCTCCGTTAATGGGGAGAACAGGATATGCAGCCAGTAAGCATGCGCTGCATGGCTTCTTTGAAACACTTCGGGTAGAAGTGGAGGAAGACGGGGTGAACGTCTTGATGGTATGTCCTTCTTTTATGAAAACAGCAATGGAACACACAGCCTATGGAGGTGATGGGAACCACGTCGTTCAGAAGAAACAAACCGTCGGGAACGTTCTAACACCAGAGTTTGTAGCTGGACAGATTGTTAAAGGGGTAATGGCCAAGCGGAAAAGGATCTATATAAGTCCAATTGCCAAACTGTCATTGATCACAAGCAGGATCGTGCCTGGGGTATACAGCCGGATCATGAAGAGGAGTGTGAGGGGGGAGTTCTAGAAGAGTGTATCTATCATTCCAAGTAAAACGTAGGGCAGGCAACTAAATTTCGAAAAATGCTAGCGAGACCTTTTCGTTTACCTTACCCATTACAGCTCACCTTCTGGTAAAATTAGGTTTATGAATCTAGTAAACTAAAAAAGCCAAGGTACCTGTCCCCATGGCTAACTGGAGGTGCCACATGCTCAATATCAAAACCGAATACCATTTTAAAAAAATAGACCCCATCACCAAAGGCTGGTCAAGTGACAAGAAATATTATGTAGAAGCAGATACAGGTGAAAGACTGCTGCTCCGGACGGCGGATGCTTCCGAATATGAGAGTAAGAAGAGCGAGTTCGAGGCGATGAAGCGTCTGGTCGAGACGGGGATCCCAATGTCAAAGCCCCTCGAGTTTGGTGTGTGTGACGATGATCAAGTGTATACCCTTTTTACATGGTGTGAAGGAGACGACGCGGCTGAGGTGCTGCCTAAGCTGACGGATACGGAGCAGTACGAGCTCGGTCTGAAGGCGGGTCGCTATCTCCGGAAAATTCACTCCACGCAGGCACCCCCCGATCATGAAAAGTGGGAAACGAAATTCAATCGCAAGGTAGACAAAAAGATTCAGCAATATCATGATTGTCCGGTGAAAATCGAAGCCGGTGATCTCATTCTTGAATACATAGAGGCAAACCGGCATCTTCTCGTCGGCCGTCCGCAAACCTTTCATCACGGCGATTATCATGTAGGAAATATGGTCATTTCAAATGAAGGGGAGCTCTCCGTCATCGACTTCAATCGCCATGACTTCGGTGATCCATGGGAGGAGTTTAACCGCATCGCCTTCAGTGCGTCGGCAAGTCCCCATTTTGCCACGGGACAGCTCAACGGCTATTTTAACGGAAGGCCGCCGGAGGAGTTCTTCAAGCTCATGACCTTTTACATCAGCAGCAATATGCTGTCTTCCATACCCTGGGCGATGATGTTCGGGGAAGAGGAAGTGGATACGATGAAGAAGCAGGCGAAGGAAGTGCTGGAGTGGTTCGACGGGATGAAGAATCCGGTACCGACGTGGTATGTGGAGGATTTTGATATTCAATATATCGATCAAATTCCGTTTAAATTAAAGTCCCCGTACGACCTTTCTTTTATCGGGGAGTATGGAGAGGTCTTCAAGGTGTATGACGATCAGGATTCGGGCAATATTTGTTTCGGGGTACAAAACGGTGAACACAAAATGTTTATCAAGTTCGCCGGCGCCCCGACAGCGCGTTATGCGGGCAAACCGGAAGAGGCAGTCGCCGAGTTGAAGGCTGCCGTCAAGGTGTATGAAGATCTGCGACATCCTCATTTGATCACATTGATTCGTGGGGAAGAAGTCGGTGGGGGATATGCCGCGATCTTTGAATGGACGGACGGGGAGTGCATGGGGAAAATGTATCCACGCTCTCGGGAAAAATTTATGGAAATGCCGGACAGCACAAAAATGGATGTCTTCCGTGATATCCTCGACTTTCATATCCATGTAGCGGAGCAGGGGTATGTCGCCATCGATTTCTATGACGGCAGTATCCTCTATGATTTTGTGAAAAAAAAGACAGTGATCTGCGACATTGACCTTTATTCGAAACGCTCCTATATCAATCCAATGGGCAGAATGTGGGGGTCCTCCCGATTCATGTCTCCCGAGGAATTCGAACAAGGTGCCGTCATCGATAACATCACGAATGTGTATCTGATGGGAGCCACCGCCTTCGCGTTGTTTGGCGGAGAGCGGGACCGGTCGATTGAAAAATGGAGATTGAGCAGTGACTTATATGAAGTGGCGATGAAAGCAGTGAGTGATGATCGGGAGAAGCGTCAGCAGTCGCTGAAGGAGTTTAAGGAAGAGTGGGACAGGGGGACAGGTTCCTTGTCCCAGTCTTGATGAGCCAGGGGGTCTGACCCCCTGGCTTTCATTATCCATTTAAATAATAGACATACACGTTTCGGTCTTCATCATACTCGAGAGATAAACGATTATATGTACGATCCTCAAGCGTGACGCTGTCTAAAGATAACGCCAGCATGATATCCTCTTTGTTCGTTTCAGTAGATTCCTTGATGATCTCTCTGCCTGAATGAAACAAACGGTATTCAATCGTGTTGGGTGCTTTTTCACTAGCGTCCGCATATGGCTCTTCGCCCTTGCATTCATGCAGTTCCATCACATAGTGACCATCTCTGAAATGATTACCCTTATTTTCATAAACGATTCCATCATGGACCCAATAGTTTACAAAGAATCGGATACTTGTTTCCAAACTGGATAGGTCCTCAAAGGTTTTGATTGATTGATTTTCCAATCGATACTCCAACGTGTTCAATGAAAGTCCTCCCTTATTCGTCTATCTATCTTTCTATATTTAAATGTTAACATAAATTAACAAATCAGGGAGGTGCGTTGTCCCCTTCTTCAATTGGTCATGAGTCAAGGTACCTGTCCCCCCCCATGGTTTTCCGTAAAGATTATTCGACAAGTTGGTTGAATAAATGGAAAAACGGATTAATAAAACGGATTGAGGGTAGAATACGCTGGATTAGGGATTAATCGTTTTGGAAAAAGGGTGAATCATTTTAAAACCGGATTAATTCCTCCATGAAAGTCGTTTGATGGATTAAAATTCTCTTATTATCAGAGGTGAGTGGCCATCATCGCTATGATATACAGAGGCTTACTCTATTACGGAAGCGATGAAGTCCATTTTCTCGATAAGTTGCGGCATAGATCAGGGGACAGGTACACTGTCTGCTAGACAATCATGAGCCAAGGTACCTGTCCCCCCGGCACAGCAACCTCACCACCCCACAAAAAAAGACAGACCCAACCGGATCTGCCTCTCTCCAACACCATCAACCCCGCCCACTATTCAAAAGCGGCAACGAGAATCCAACCGTTGTTCCTTCATGCTTTTTACTTCTGATGAATAGCTCACCGTCATGATGTTCAATAATTTGTTTGCAAATCGCCAGCCCAAGTCCGACGCCGTCTGTATTCTCGTTGGCTTTATAGAACAGGGTGGAGACATGCCGTAAGTGTTCTTCTTCGATTCCTTCGCCCTGGTCTTCCACTTCAAATTTCAGGTCATGTTCTTCTTTTGAGTATCGAACCGTGATGGTGCTGTTTTTACCTGAATATTTGATGGCGTTCTCGATCAGGTTGAGGAGCACTTGCCGGATCCTGTTCTGATCAGCCATTAGTTTAAGAGGTCCGTCCTCAATCAGGATGATTTCCTGTTCTTTTTGCTGGCGCTTCTTATCGAGCTGTAATATGACTTCCTTCACCAGCTGATCAAAATAAAACGGTGACGGGTTGATTTCAAATGTCCCGTTCTGATAGCGGGAGAAGTCCAGGAGTTCTTCCACCATGTCAATCAGTCTGTCGGTTTCTTTCGTGATGATGGAAAGACCCGTTTTGGTTTCTTCCACATTCTCGGGATCCCCTGTTTGCAATGTTTCGCTCCAGCCCTTGATGGAGGTGAGGGGGGTCCTGAGTTCATGGGATACGGACGAAATGAATTCGTTTTTCATTTTTTCCGTCCTGAGAAGCTCTTTTCCCATATTGTTAAATGTTTGGCTCAGGGTGTGGAATTCATCTTTGTACTGTCCGTTCACCCTTGCTTCCAGATCGCCTTCCGCCATGCGGTTCGAGACGTTCGTCAATTCGATGACGGGCTCCGTGATGATCCGGGAAAAAAAGGTACTGACGATAAAGACAATCCCAAGAATCCCAATCCCGATTGCGGACAGGGTGATCAAGATTCTTTGAAAATTTTCATCCAGTCCTTCGACGGATGTGATAAAACGGAGGATGCCGATCGTCTTATCACTGGATTCCAGTGGGACCGAGACGGCAAGGATTCTCTCTCCTGTTGCCGGATTGGTGCCGAACCAGGTGCCTTCTCCTTTTGAAAAGGCATCCTTTACGTCGGGATAGTCCTGTTTTTCATCGGGGATGAATCCACTCGAGGACGATAAGACGATTCCAGTTCCGCTTAATATTTGGGTCTCGGCCTGGTCGATGGAGAAGTTACTCTGAAGGTCCTGCAGATTCTCCCTTAGATTGTACGTTGATAAATGACCATAGCGCTTGGCGAATGTTGCTGAATTCTCTGCATGGTTTTGCAGGATTTCAGCCGTGCCGTTGTAATAATAATGATAAATGCCGGAAGCGACGATGCCTAGGAACAGTAAGATCGTCATCGTGATCAGCGTTAGATTTTGTATGAGTAAACGACGTCTAATTCCCATTATGCTTACCTTCTCCGGATTCATCCCAGCGATATCCGTAGCCCCATACCGTCAATAAATAGTTCGGATTGGAGGGGTCTTCTTCAATTTTTCGCCGGATCCGCCTGATGTTGACATCGACGATTTTTGGGTCCCCCATATAATTGATCCCCCATACCTTGTCGAGCAGGTCGTGACGGCTGATGGCTTTTCCATTTGCTTTCAGGATGGTGCTGATCAGATCATATTCCACCGGGGACAAATCGACGTCCTTCCCCTTTAACTTTAGGAGCCGCTTGCTTTCATCGAGATAAATGGATGTAGCCGGCTTTTCCGGTTCAACAGGGCGGATCCTTCTTAAAAGCGCTTCGATCCGGGCGATCAATTCATTCGGGCTGAAGGGCTTCGAAATATAATCATCGGCCCCGTTCATTAAGCCATGAACTTTATCCATTTCCTGGACTTTCGCAGTCAACATGATGATGCCGATTGACCGGTTCCACTCCCGGATCTCTTTGCATGCTTCAAACCCGTTCATCCCGGGCAGCATGACATCAAGAAGGACGATATCCACCGGATCCACCTGTTGTTTCAACAGCTCGATGCCAGCCTCTGCATTGTCTGCCTGCAGCACGTCGTATCCATATCGTTTCAAGTTGATTTCAATGAAGCCCCTGATGCTTTCTTCATCTTCAATGATCATGATTCGCTTCAATCTTACCACCTGCATTTCATTTGAAAGTGACTGCTTCTGTTATTCAGAAGATAATACATGTACATATTCCTTGAATTCGGATGCGGACGATTTCGTCACGTAAACGAATTGGTTGCTTTCCATCAGGACATTCCAGCCTTCAAGGGAATCTTTCTTATCTTTGTCCACGACATATAGATCAAATAGGAGGGAGCCGTCTTCCTCCGAGAGGAATTTGACATATCTCCTTCCATCGGATGCTTCAATTTTGATTTCCGGCCATTCTTCCGGGATCGTCAGTTCATACTGATACGGATAGTTCTGATAGGAACGGGAGACGAATTCCGGCTTGCCGCCATCAGACAATTGATAGTATTCGTGTATGAAAGGCATATCCACATACGGTTTGTCGGGATTCGCCTCGATCAGGATCGGAAATTCCAGAATGCCGTCTCCATTTTTGTCTTCACTGTTTGCGGAAGTGGCACGGAATAATTTATCTTTCATTTCCTTTGGAACGAGTTCCACTAGCTTCTTGTTTTTTACACCGACGATGAACGAAGTCGAGGAATGGGCCCCGACAGTGGAATCGAATATCGCCCCTTTAACGGACGGAGTGACGTAGCCGGATGCCGAGTTATAGTATGGATAGACATAAGGATCGAGCTTCAGTTCATCCACCTTCTCCGGTTTCTCTTTTGAAAAGGTATAAAGGGAGACGGTATGCTCCTGATTCGGGATCAACGATGAAAGCAGGAGCTCCTCACGCCCGTCTTCATCATAGTCATCCGAAAAGAATGCACTATATTGGGACTCGAACAGCTTGGCTGGCTTTTTGCCTTCTATATTATAGATGACGAGGGCCGAGTCAGACGCTTCTGCTGCATAGGAAAAGCCAATCAGCAGTTCCTTCGTGCCGTCCCCGTTCAAATCAGCTGCTTCGACCTTCATCAATTCCCTTCCAATATCTTTAACGCCGGACATCTTCGTCCATTTGCCTTCTTTATTTTCAAGGATGATCCCCTCCATTTGAGAGGTTTCGTCGGGAAGGCGGTAGAAGACAATCAACTCTTCTTGTCCGTCCCCATCCAGATCGGTTTTCATGATCGTGTCTGCCGTTTTATCTTCGTTTGGAGAGAGCCACTCCGCCTGTGCAGGAACGAATGCCTGAATGGCCTGCTTCAATTCCTGCTGTTCGACAGGAAGCTCCGGAGGCTTCATCAAGGAGGAGTTGGATTGAAATAAGGAACAGCCGCTTGTGACAAGCAGGATCCCGGTCAAGAGAAAGATCATTTTTTTCATCTGTTTTTCACATCCTACCAATTGCTTTCAATAGTATAGTGTAAATTTATTCGACAAAAGTAACAAGAAAGTAACAAATTTTGCAGAGTGATTGTAACCGCCTAGTAACCCTTTCCCGCCGGTTTTCTCTTACGATGAATATAGAACAAAACAGCCGGAGGAAAGGTGAATCACATGCGAAGAAAAAGAAGATTAAAGAAAAGTGTACGAATGACATTCGGGTTACTATCGGCCCTTCTCATCCTAGTATCGACCATTTGGGTGATGGATATAGGCGAAGCCAAAACAAATGAGAATATGGAAAAAGTAATGGCAAAAGAAACAGCAGAGCAGAAGCCTGCCAAGGATCAGAATGATGATGTGAAAAAGAAGGTGGAAGAGGGGAGCAAGGATACCCCTGAACAAGAAGGGAAGGCAGAAGAGTCCGTTCCGGTTGATGGGCAGTCACAATCCACCGTCGATCAGCCTGAAGTGGAGGAAACAACGGAGGGTGATCAAGCACAGGAAGAACAAACTCCACAAGACGAACAGCCGACGGTTTATCTTACATTTGATGACGGTCCAAATGAAAACACAGAAGCCATCCTGAACGTCCTGGAACAATACGATGCGAAAGCGACATTCTTTATGCTTGAGCCGAATATGAGGAGATTCCAAGATTCGGTGAAAGAGATGGCTGAAGAAGGCCATTCAGTCGGCATGCACGGTGTGACCCATGATGCGGCGAAATTCTATCAATCTAGTCAATCAGTAGTCGGCGAAATGAAAAAAGGGCAAGCGACCCTGGAATCGATCACCGGTATCCACAGCAACCTGATCAGGGTCCCTTACGGATCGGTGCCGAATATGACGCCTGCTTACCGGGCAGCCGTTGATCAAGCAGGATTTCACATGTGGGACTGGAACATCGACAGCGAAGATTGGAGGCTGTTAAGCAAAGAATTTGTTCCGAATGTGATGGAACAAATCAATGCGTTCCCTTATGGAGATTCACCGAAAATCATCCTGCTTCATGAAAAAGATGTGACCCTTGAGTATTTGGAGGAGCTTCTCATCGACTTGACAGAAAAGGGATACGACATGAAGGCAATCACACAGCAAATGGATCCCGTGACATTTTAACGAAAGAGGAGTTGTAACACATGAATAAGAAATGGAAAATAGGCATCACAATCCTGATTGGATTGACCGTCATATCGGGAGGGCTTCTGTTCTTTGTTTTTGCAAAGGTGGGGGCATTCTTCGATGAAACATATGAACCGATTGACGTTCCCAAAGCTAAAGAAGAAAAAAGTGAAACGGCACCCGAAGATAAAATCCATATCCTATTGATGGGAGTCGATGAACGACCACATGATAAAGGAAGGCCGGACGTCATGATGGTAGTCGAAATCGATCCCGTATCCGACAAAACCAAGGTAGTCAGTCTGCCCAGGGATACCAAAGTATCCATCCCGGGACGAGATGAATGCACCAAGCTGAATCATACGTACACATATGGAGGGACCACCCTCACCGTCCAGACGGTTCAACAACTATTGGACATCAACATCGACTACTACGCAAAAGTAAATATGAACGGATTTGAAGAAGTCATCAAAGAAGTCGGTGAACTGACCTTTGAGAATGATTTGGACTTCACCTTTGATGGATACCACTTCCCAGAAGGAGAATTGACGCTGTCCCCGGATGAAGCACTCGCCTATGTCCGAATGAGAAAGCAGGATCCGATGGGTGACGAAGGCCGGAACGAACGTCAGCGGAAAGTCATCAAGGCATCCGTCGATAAGCTTCTGGAACAGAACGATTACGGAAAAATCCTTGAACTGCTCGATACCGTCTCTCCATACCTTCAATGGAATATCCAGGAGAAAGACCTGAAGGAATTATACACAGACTATTCACACGCGATGAAACAGATGGAATCGTCGGAACTTCCGGGTGAAGGGAAGCTCGAGGATGATGGGTTATGGTATTTCATTGCTGACAATCCGGAGCAGGTATTCTCAGAGTAATATAGATAAGAAGTAACCAGAACCTTGTACGTGAGACCAAACGTACAAGGTTCTTTTTTCTTTCCCACAATCTTCCCAGCATGTACACACATTGTTAATAGTTTCGTAATATTTACCTTCTAAGATGGATTTAACAGCAAAGAACACTAAGCAAATCCACAATAGGAGGTAGCGACATGCTAGACAATCACAATCAAAACGAAGAAATGACGCATATAGAATCAGAAGAACCTGTGAAGAAAGAAGACATGCAGAGAAGCCCGAAGCCGAAGAAGACGTTTAAAGGACGTGGCTTCCTGAACACGGTTGGCGCCGGGATCATCGGATCTGTCCTGACACTGACGGTACTCCCTCAAACGAATTATTTCGACAATCTGACTCAGTCTGGTGTTGAACAATCGGCAGACACCGGACAGGCGGATACGGCAGCGGATTCAGGAATCACGCCGACAACGGTTTCTACCGGGAACAGCGGCGATATCGCCAATATCGTGGAGGATGCCTCTGAATCCATCGTCGGAATCGTCAACTATCAACAGCAGAACAGCATGGGTGGATCACAGGAGGCTGCGGCCGGGACAGGCTCAGGTGTTCTCTTTAAAAAAGACGGGGATAACGCGTATATCATCACGAACAACCATGTGATCGAAGGAGCCTCTAAAATTGAAGTGTCTCTCTATGATGGAGAAAAGACGGATGGTGAGCTGATTGGAGCCGACCCACTGACGGATCTTGCTGTTGTGAAGATCGATGGGAAGTATGCAGACAACCTGTTGGAAGTCGGTGATTCCAGTGCCCTGCGCGCCGGTGAACAGGTCATCGCGATCGGGAACCCCCTCGGACTGGATCTATCACGGACGGTGACACAAGGAATTGTCAGTGCCGTCGACCGTACGATTCCTGTACAAACTTCTGAAGGTGAATCGGAACTTAACGTCATCCAAACCGACGCTGCCATCAACCCTGGTAACAGCGGAGGCGCGCTCTTGAATTCCAAGGGTGAACTGATCGGGATCAACAGTGCGAAGATCTCGAACTCCGGTGTCGAAGGACTCGGGTTTGCGATTCCAAGCAAGGATTTCATGCCGATCGTCAGCGAAATCATCAAAACAGGTAAGGTGGAACGTCCGTATATCGGAATCGGTATGACAAACCTTTCAGATGTTCCACGTCACTATCTGCCGAACCTGCCACAATCAGTAGAAGCCGGTGTGATTGTCGCGAATATCGACCCAACATCCGCAGCAGCCGACGCAGGAATTAAAGAGGGCGATGTCATTACAGAGCTGAACGGAGAATCTGTTGGAAGTGTCGCCGATTTGAGAAGACAGCTGTATGGAGACTTGAAGGTTGGGGATAAAATCACCCTGAAGATTTTCCGGGATGGAAAAGAGATGAGTGTGGGATTGACGCTTACTAGTAATGAAATGATGAATTAAAAATGGGATGAGTTGTGCCTGGTACAGATGGGCTGGAATGTACCAGGTACAAAGTGAATGGAATGTACCAGGTACAAATCAAATGAAATGTACCAGACACCAAACCCCAAAAAACCAATCATACCAAAACACCAAGAATCTACAAAAAAACGACGAAAAGATCACAAAGGAGTACGGGTAAGTGACGAAAAAGAAACGATCGATCACAATTTGGAGCATTATTGGAGGAGTTGTCCTCATCGGATCACTGCTGGCGGTGTTTGGCTTTTCCAAGGAGGAGGTGGTGGCGAAGGTCGGAAGCGAGTCGATCAGTAAAGAGGACTTGTATGCGACACTGGTGGATCAATACGGGGAAGGCGCTTTGGATACGTTGATTGCCGAGAAGATTGTGAAGCTTGAGAGCGAGAAGAAGGACATCGCGGTGAAGGAAAGTGAAATTGATAAGGAACTGGAGAACATAAAAGGTCAATATGACAGTGAAGAGGCATTCAATGAGGCTCTCACATCAAGCGGGGCAGATCTGGATAGCGTCAAAGAGAATATCAAGACGTACCTGCTGACGGAGAAGCTACTGAAAGACAGAGTCTCGATTACGGATGATCAGATTAAGGAATACTTCGAAGCGAATAAAGACTCATTTGCTCAGGCGGAACAGGTAGAGGCCAGTCATATTTTAGTGGATGATGAAGAGACCGCCAAGGAAGTGAAGGCGAAGCTCGATGACGGTGGGGAATTCGCGGAACTAGCGAAAGAGTACTCCACGGATACATCGAATGCCGAGTCAGGCGGGGAGCTAGGTTATTTTGGCAAAGGTGAAATGGTGACGGAGTTCGATGATAAGGCATTTTCCATGAAAAAAGGGGAAATCAGTGAGCCGGTCAAGACGGAATTCGGCTACCATATCATCAAAGTGACGGATAAGAAGGAAGCGAAAGAGGCCGTTCTTGCCGATCATAAAGACGAAATCAAAGACACCCTATTTGATCAGGCTCTACAGACAGAGTATGGAACATGGCTTCAGGAAAAGAAAGAGGATTATCAAATCGAGAATCTATTGAAAGATTCATAAACCGGTCATGGTTTGTTCATGATTTGGTCATAATTGTTGGAAATACTGTACATGCAGCTGCAACATAATAAAGGAGGAAAATACATGAATAAGAAAAGAAAACTAACGTATGTTTTAACTGGTGCTTTGGCAGTCGGAATTCTGGGGTCCCTTCCAGCATTCGCCGCTGATGAGGATACTGCAGGGAAGACGAATGACTCGGCGGTTGTAGGCAACCATGAGTTTGGAAGACATGGCGGTGGACCAGGAAAGTTTCATCTGAATGAAGAGCAGTTGAAGACGAAAGCGGAAGAGCTTGGGATCGACAGCGCTGATATGGATACTCGGGAACTGGCCAAAGCGATCATGGATGCTGAACTTGAGAAAAAAGCAAAAGAATTAGGGATCGACACCGAGGGAAAAGATCATCGTGCCGTAATGGATGAGATCCGTCAGGCGGAACTGAACAATAAGGCGAAGGAACTGGGGATTTCCACTGACGGAAAAGACCAGGAAGAGCTGGCTCAAGAAGTGAGGGAAACCGTACTGAAGCAAAAGGCGAAAGAGCTTGGGGTTGAAACCGACGGCAAGGATCTTGAAGCCCTTGCGGATGAGGTGAGGGAAGCAGCTCTCATGAAACAGGCAAAGGATCTTGGAATTGAAACGGAAGGCAAAGATGAACACGATTTGCGCCATGAAGTGATGGATGCGTCCATCCTGAAAGCAGCGAAAGAACTGGGCGTCGAAACCGATGGCAAGACGTCTAGAGAACTGATGGAAGAAATTATGACCGAACATGCCGATGAAGCGAAGAATCTAGACTTCTTCCCATTTAATAAGGATAAGGAAGAGGGCTTCTTTTTCCACAAAGGTGGCAAAGGCCATCATGGTCCGGGACACGGAAAAGGACCACATGAAGATGAAGCGGAACAAAGTGACCAGACTTCAGAAGAATCTGCAAACACAACGTTATAAGTCAGGGAATCCCCGCCGGGTGAGCGGGGGTTTTTCCATTGTGTGTAAATACATAGAACGTAAGGGGAAAAACGTCTATACTTTAAAGAGAAAGGGAGCCATGGGGACAGGTACCATGGCGCAGGAACCAAGGTACCTGTCCCCATGGTTTGCCACGGAAGGGAGCGATGTTCATGAATGTATTGGTAGTGGAAGATAATCAAAGTGTCACCAGCATGCTGGAGATGTTTTTTACGAAAGAAGATATAAAGGGTGAGTTTGTCCACGACGGGGCAGAAGGGTACCGTCGTTATCAGGAAGGGGATTGGGATCTTGTCATCCTGGACTGGATGCTCCCTGGGATGGACGGCGTGACGATTTGCAGAAAGATTAGGGAAGAGGGCTCACAAGTTCCTGTGATCATGCTGACGGCGAAGGACAGTGAGTCCGATCAGGTGCTTGGACTTGAACTCGGTGCCGACGATTATGTAACCAAGCCTTTCTCGCCCCTTGCCCTGATGGCAAGGATCCGGGCCGTCACCCGCCGTTATCAAGGGGAGAAAACGAATTCGGGAACTCCAGAACAAGGATCTTCTGATTTCCGCATCAGCAAGGAAACCCGTGAAGTCTTCCTGAAAGGCGCACCCCTTACGAATTTGACGCCGAAAGAGTTTGAACTGCTTTATTTTCTATCCCAGCATCCGCGTCAAGTGTTCTCAAGGGAGCAGCTTCTCGAGAGGGTATGGGGATATGATTTCTACGGGGACGAACGGACGGTGGATGTCCATATCAAGCGGCTTCGGAATAAGATCGGCAGCAAGGACCAGCCGTATCTTCATACGGTGTGGGGCGTAGGCTATAAGTTCGATGAGACGGCGGCCGGAGATGAAGTTTAGATATCTGTATCAGCTGCTTCTTAGTCATACGAGCGTCCTGATCATCGCCTTCATGATCCTCGGTCTTCTGTTTTCGCAATATGTTGAAAACCTTGTGTATGAAAATAAGGTGACGGAACTGAGGACGTATGGAGAGAAGATTTTATCAGACCTTGAACGGCCAAGCCCGAGAAGGCCCCTGTACCTGGAAGAGTACAGTAACCTTCTGCACGCCCGGAATATCGATGTGATCACCTTCAATCGTCAGGGGGAAGTATCCTTCTCAAGAGGAGGGGTGTATCCGCGGATTCAGCTCTCCAAGGAAGAATGGGAGAAGATTGAAAGCGGGGAAACCGTCCCGTTGAAAAAAGATTTCGGGCGCTTTAACCAAGCTGTATCCCTTGTGATCATGCCCCGGATCGTCAATGATCAGCTGACAGGCGGACTGATACTGATTTCCCCGATAAGCGGGACGAGGGAAATGCTGAGTGAGATCAATCACTATCTGCTGTATATCGTTCTGTTGGCATTGGCGATTTCCGTTCTGCTGAGCCTTTTCTTATCGAAGCTTCACGTAAAAAGGATTCAGCGGATAAGAGAGGCGACGTCACGGGTATCATCAGGGGATTACGATGTACACGTCCCAAGCTCCAACTTCGATGAAATCGGTGACCTCGCCGAAGACTTTAATGAAATGGTGACAAAGCTGCAGGCATCCAAGGAGGAAATCGACAATCTTGAAAGCAGGAGGCGACAGTTCATGGCGGATGTGTCCCACGAACTGAGAACACCGCTGACCACGATCCGCGGTGTCATCGAGGGCATTCGGAACGACATGATCCCTGAAGAACAGAAAGAGAAAAGCTTCGGTCTCGTCAGCGAGGAAACGAAGCGTCTTATCCGTCTCGTGAACGAAAACCTGGATTATGAAAAAATCCGTTCCAATCAGGTGGTCCTCTCGAAAGTGACCCTGCCGCTCCTCGATGTCTTCGAAGTCATCAAGGAACAACTTGATTTCCAGGCTGAAGAAAAAGGAAATGAAATCAGAATCCTTGCAGATCCGGATGCGATGATCCACGCCGACTACGACCGTCTTATCCAAATCCTGATCAACATCACGAAGAACAGCATCCAGTTCACCACCGAAGGTATGATCACCCTCAGCGGTTCCTCTGATGGAAACGAAACGGTAATTGAAATTGAAGACACTGGAATCGGCATGGACCCGGATGAAATCAAGTCGATCTGGCGCAGATTCTATAAAGCCGACCTGTCCCGGACAAACAACCCGTACGGCGAATTCGGCATCGGCCTCTCCATCGTGAAGCAATTGGTGCTCATGCATGAAGGAACGATTGACGTGTTTAGTCAGAAGGGAGAAGGCACGAAGTTTGTGATTCGGCTGCCGATGTGAGGCCATGGGGACAGGTCCCTTGGCCAAACTTGTTGAGAAGAAACCGGGCCAGGGTACCTGTTCCCCTGGTCTTTTTTATCTTTTTTTTCCGTTTGGTCACATTTTGTATCCCTGAATCGTTCTATTAGTAGATATGGAGGGATGTAAGATGAAACATATTGTGATTGTAGGCGGAGGATATGCGGGTATTAATACGCTGGAGCATTTAAAGAAGCGGTTTGGAAATAGACTGGGTCAGGACATACGGATGACGCTCATTGATAAGCAGCCATACCATTTAAGGAAAGTCCTTTTATTCAGACGCATTTCAGATAAGGATTTCAATCTGCATATACCCCTTACTTCTTATATAGGAGAAGGTATTTCGTTTGTGCAGGGAGAAGTAGAAGAAATCAAAGAGAGGGAACAGGCGATTGTCGTAACACGCGATGGAATGAAAAGGGAAAATATCTCATATGATCAACTTGTATTAGCGATGGGGAGTTCATCTCGCCATCAGGAGGATCAAGGCGGGATTGCCCTTGAAACGAGCAAGGCTGCCGATTTGATCAGGCTCAGAATTGAAGAGGGGATCAAGTCCGGAAAATCGATTCACATAGCCATTGTGGGGGCCGGTATTTCTGGGATTGAAACAGCTGCGGAAATCGGAGGCTGGCTTAAGGATGCTAAGGTTACGTTGGTGAACGCAGATCGTCGATTGTTGAGCTCAGCTCCTAAGAAGGTATCGGCGCACATGGAAGAAGAACTCACAAAGGTGGGTGTGAATGTGATCCATGGAGTCAAGGTTAATCAGTATGATGATCAGGCAAAAACGCTCTATTATTCAGATGGAACAACAGAAACGGTTGATGTGTGTATCTGGACGACCGGTTTGAAATCCAATGTATTATCTGCGAGCCGAGAAAAGGGCAGGATCATGGTGGATGAGTCTTACCATGTGAAGGGAATGAAAAATGTTTACTCGATTGGGGACTGTGCACTCGTTACAGATGTGAAGACAGGCAGAATAGACCATATGACGTGCAAAGAAGCTGTTTATCAATCGGGCAAATTAAGCAGGATCATGGTGAAGGATATGACTGGAAGTGGGAAGAGACTCACCCACAAGAGTATTCCGGTTGAATTTTACTGTGTAAGCCTCGGGCAAAACAAAGCGTTAGTGTGGATGAAAAAAGGGAAGTACAGCATGGTGCTCCGAAACAGGCTGGCTCTCTTTATTCGAAAATCCACGTGGGATTCAGCCAGTTTGGTAAAAAAATAGATAGGGAGATTAACATGAGTGAGATAGAAGCCATCTATGAAGAGAACAAGCATCTGCTAACCCATATTGCCTATCACATGCTCGGTGACATCAACGATGCGCGTGATGCGGTTCACGATGTATTTACCCGAAATCTAGGTCTGGACACTTTTGACAGGGTGGAAAACATCCAGGCTTTTCTTTGCAAAAGCGTGACCAATCGATGCCTTGATGTCTTAAAGTCAGGCACCCGAAAACGGGAAGTATGTGTAGGGACATGGCTGCCGGAACCTCTTTCTGTAAACGATGATCCTTTGGATGTGTTGATCACGAAACGTACGTTGTCCTATTCGTTCATGTTCCTCTTGGAACGCCTTTCACCAGTCGAAAGGGCGGTCTACATCTTACGTTCGGCATTCGAATATCCCTATGAACAGATTGCGGAAATCCTTCATAAATCCAATCCGGCTGTAAGGAAGATCTATAGCAGGGCGAGGCAGAAAGTACAGGAAGGATCAATGCGGGAAGAAGAAACAGAAGTGGAAAATGACCTGAGCGAAGCTTTTATCAAAGCATTGGAAACAGGTGAGACGTCTCTCTTCCTAAAGTTACTGTCAGAAGACGTCACGTACTATGCTGAAGGCGGAGGGGAACTACCCATCGCACGCAAACCACTTCCTTATAAAGCTTTTGCCCAATTATTCTCCTATCTTTCTAAACAAGTTCAACATAGTAGTTACAAGGACCTCAAAATGGTAAGCGTAAAAATCAATACCGGTTATGGGGTGTTACTAAAACGCAACGAAGAGCCACTGGCCATCGTGTGTTTCAGAAGCGAAAACGGAAAGATCATGGATATCTATAACCAGACCAACCCTATGAAACTAAAAATCAAGGGAACAGCCCTTTGAGCGTGTGGGGTTGTTCTTTTTTTTTGTGGGAAGCCATGGGGACAGGTACCTTGGCACAGACTTTTGTATTTGGAGCCGGGGTGCCTGTCCCCCTGGTTCGAAATTTTCCCAAGTTATACGTATTGACAATCTCCCCTCCTTACACTTTGAGGTGGTAACTTTGCTACAAGAACTTTATCATGTAGGTATTTCAGGGTGGTTTTTCCTGCTTTATCCACAATAATCGACATTTTTAAAATTGAAAGATGGGACTTTTTAATGATGATTCACAATTTTGCAAATTCGGTTATAATAAGGAGTGTGGAATGATGTTTAAATTTTGAAAATGGAAAGTGGGGATGCCAAGCCGATGAATCATTATGAGTTACTGACCGGTTTACTGATTAATCTCCTTGTCATTTTGATTGTTATTTTGCTGTTGAATTTTCATTTTCTATCCAGGAATAAAGTACATAAAGTTCATATGAAACCTCTTTCGCTTTACTTGATCAGTTCGTTTCTTATGATTCTTAGTCTAGGGCTGTCCGTTCAGTTGGAGGATGGATTCCTGTATGATTTGCGGTTCATCCCTTTTCTCTTAGGAGGAATTTATGGAGGTACACGGGTCTTACCTTGGCTTGCCGCCACAATGATTGCCATCCGTGTTCCGATGTTAGGCGAGGGATTGGCGATTACGGCGATCATTGCGATTGTATTCACCATGGTCATTCTATATTTGCGCCCGAAGTTGATGACAAAAGCATTGAGGGTGAGGGTGTATTCGTATACGGCAGTGTCGTTCGTTTATTCCATTCTTTCCTTATGGATACCTGCAATGATCTTTGATTTCGGTAAGCCGAGTTCATTCGCGATCTATTCAGCCGTTCTGACAGGGTCCACGTTCTTTGTGTATTACTTATGTGAAATCATCCGGACCATTCACATCCTTCAATTGAAATCGATCAAATATGAGAAAATGCAAGTGGTCAGTCACCTTGCGGCCAGCATGAGTCATGAAGTGCGGAATCCGCTGACTACGGTGAAGGGTTTCCTGCAGCTGATCAATGAAGATCCATCCAATATTACCAATAATAAAGTACTTTCTGAGGTCGCCGTCAGTGAAATCGACCGGGCGACTGAAGTCATCAACCAATACTTGAATTTCGCCAGACCGCATCCAGAGCTTGAGGAGGAAATCGCGATTCGGGATGAGATTAATCGGTCGAAGGAGATCATCATGCCCCTTGCCGTCAAAAAGGGCATCATTTTGAAAGCGAACATCCTGCATCACCATTCCATCATGGGAGACCCTAATAAGCTGCAGCAGATTCTCATCAATGTCATGAAAAATGGCTTAGAGGCGATGGAATCAGGCGGGACTCTACGAATCTTCAGCTATCTTGAAGAACGAAAAGTGATCATCGTCATCAACGACACAGGAATCGGCATGACGAAAGAGCAGCTCATGCGCCTCGGGGAACCGTACTTCTCCATGAAAGGCAAGAACGGAACAGGCCTCGGCATGATGACCGTCTTCCAGCTCGTCGAAGGCATGAAAGGCACCATCAAAGTCCTAAGCAAACCCGGCAAAGGCACTTCCGTCATCATGTCCTTTCCCACCTACCAAAAAGAACAAAAAGAACATACACCCAAACAAACAACAGAGGTCCGCTCCTCACTGCATTAAGTGAGGGACGGACCTTCTTTTGCAGCCCAAACCAAGGGGGAAACCCCTTGGTTTGGGGCTTTAGGTTGTGCTTTGGGAGGTCCGTCCCTACCTAAGTAAGCATATCCGGATGAACAGGCGGAGTTTGAGGGATGGACCTTTTCTTCCCTCTGATTCCGAATAGGATCCGCAGGAAGGAGACCCGGCGGATGAGTACGTGGTAAGTGAAGGCAATGATGAAGAATGATCCGCTTACAAGGATGACCACTTTTACCGGAATCGGCCAGCTGAGGTCCCTGATAAGGAATCCTATGGTCACGATGACGGGCTGGTGCAGGATGTAAAACGGCAGGGAAGCTTCACTGCAATACCTAAGCACCATATTGGTAAAGGATAAATAGCGGTTTGCCAAAGTGTAAAACGTCAGGATCAAATGGAAGCTGCCGATCACCATGAAGCAGGTAAATAGTAATGCACTGAGCGACTTCTCTGATGGAAGTCCTGTCATGAACCATATTGTATAGATGACGACAGAGACGACCCCTAGCGAAAGATGATATCGAAAGGTCTTATGCAATAGGGGGAGGAGTGAATGGTTGCTGAACACATAAAACCCTGCGAGAAAGAATAATAGATATACAAGCAAATCCCAACCACCGAGATGAATCGTCTCAATGAATGTCGACACGAGAATGATGACTACCTGTAGGGACAGGAGGTGTAAAACAGTAACTCTTTTTAATGAATCCGTTTTGACAAAGGCGTGCGCAGTCAAAAGAGAGAAAACAATGAGTGCAAGCAAATACCATAGATGCAATCCGAAGAATGCAAAGTTCCCCTTTCCGCCGATTTCCAAATATAGACCCTCAAACGCGTGGGGGATGAAATCGAGAAATGAGCCTGTGAATTGATGATTGTATATCCTCTCAATGTAAACCTGAGGTGGGGACAGGATAAACACACCGAATAAAAGGGGAATCCCGAGACGGATGAACCGTTCTTTCAGATAGGTATCCAGGCTCCTCTTTTGTAGCGAATAATGTGAGCTGATCCCTGAGATGACAAAGAAGACCGGCATGATCCAGCTTCCTATCAAAAGGGAAAAAGCCAGGATTACGGGCGAGTCGATGTCATTGTTTTTGACATGCCAGTCAAATGGATTGAAAAACATAGAGCAATGATACAGGAACACACAGACTGTGGCGATTACCTTGATCCAATCCAGGTCGTCTCTTCTTTTATTGTGATGGTTGTTCATGAGCTCTCTCCTCTGATTAAATGATTCTAAAGTACTCTATGTTATTCGGCGGTATGGGCATTATTTCCTTTAAGGTTCAACGAGATTGTTAGCTCAATAGCTTTTTCTTCTGTACAATAAAACAATACAAAAGAAAGAGGTGACCCCAATTGATTACATACAAAAGTCTCCACCATGTAAGCCTGAACGTGACCGATCTTGAGAAAGCGAAAGAATTCTACGGAAAGACCCTTTGCCTGAAGGAAATCGAAAGGCCGGATTTCGGTTTCCCCGGAGCATGGTACGAAATAGAAGGGCAGCAGCTTCATCTGATCTTGGACCCAACCTCTCAGACGATCCGACAGGACAAGCATTTATCAAGCCGTGAAGGTCACTTTGCCCTTAGAGTAGAGAGCTACCATGATACGCTTCGGTGGCTAAAGGAGAATGATGTGGAAACCTTGGAGAAACCCTATTCGAAAAGCGGATTCGCCCAGATTTTCTGTGCCGATCCGGATGGGAATCTGATTGAACTGAATGTAGACCAGAACGATTTTTCATAACGTTTGAAACCGGCAGCGGCGTCTGCCGGTTTGTTTATTGAAACTTTTTACCATCTTTTACGTATGAATAAGTAAGGAACACTATGAAAGGAATGGATTGTAATGGATGGAATATTCCTGATCATCATCCTAATGGCAATCGGATGTGCCATCGTCGGGACAATCTTTTTAGCCAATAAAGCTCTGTTTCAATACATGCACAATCGGAAGGGGATGGACCAGCAGTCGGTCACGATCACTTGTCCCCATTGCGGTGCGAAGAATAAAAGGCAGATGAATGGTCAGCATTGTCGGAAGTGTTATGTGGCGTTTTAGATTCTGAAGCTTGATAGGGGGAGGTAGCATTGAAAATAATGATTGCGCTCGCTGTCCCTGTACTTACCATCATCTCCTTGGTCGCTATCGGGTTTTGGTCGAAGTACAGCGAGGATTTGGAAAATGAATTGAAACGGAATGAAAAACACTAATCATCTCCATTCATCTACACTTGAGTAGATTCGTTAAAAAGAAAGGGATGGCCATTATTGTAGAAACCGTATTTGGAATCGTAATCGTTCTCTTTATTTTAGGACTAAGTTTATTCATCGCATACTGGGGTCTAACCTCTTTATTAAAAACGTCAAAAAGAAATAAGCAACTATCATGGAGAAGAGAAATCGATTCTTTAAAACAGAGAGTCGAGTTTCTAGAGAAAGAACGAACCGGGAGATAGAAGAAAGGAGAGGTCACACATGGTTTTCCTATTCATATTAGTGCCCGTCATCCTCGTCTCAGGCATCGCCATTTATTTAGAAAGAAAATCAGGCATGACGCCTCCAGATTTAACTGAGCACGCTACGAAAATCGGTGAAGCGTATAAGATTAGCGATATCAATAAATACTCCAGTGGTTCATAAAAAATGGTCAGAGGCTATACGCCCTGACCATTTTCTATTACTGATGTTGTATTGCCGGACGTTTGAGGTTTGAACGCAGTCGCAAGAATGACCAGCATTCCCCCAACCCCGATCCAAACAAGCGTCGATACTGAAGAGCTCCATGATAAGTCCTCTCCGAAGTAGAAGAGTTCACGTAATCCTTGCACCATGAATTTCATTGGCAGCCAGGAATAGAACCAGTCCCGGTAAAACGAAGACATCATTTCAGGAGCCATGGCGAGAAGCGGAGCCCCGAAGAATAGCATGAGTACAAAGAGCGGCATGCCCTTAATCCCGATCAGTGATAGGATCGCAGAAATCATAAGATAGAAACTGAACGATGTCAGACTTAGGAATAAGGCGGTATCACTCACATCCGGGATATGGAATCCAATCAATCCGTCCGCTAGCCAGGTCAGGCCGAATCCTACAATCAGGGCCACAACCGCTCCGATCAGGATTTGGACGAATTTAGCGGTAAGCTTTTCTTTACGGCCGGCGACCGGTAATTTGCTGACAGCGAGATAGATGATCGCGGCACTTGCCATGCTTGCCATCCAAAGTGGCTGGAATAAGGAAACAGGTGCATTCCCGTTTGCACTGTTCGTTCCGATTTCATTGACGTTCGTCACCGATTTAGTAATGGGGGTGATCATACTTGAAACTTGTGTCGGAGTCAGAGTCGCACCTTGCTTCTCGAATCCATCCAGGATCTGTTCGCGGACCACGTTGTTCATATTGTCCACGACGCCATTCAAGATCTGACCTGCAGCAGTGGAGGCCATCGTGTTCATCCCTTGATTGATGAAGATCTTCACTTCAGCAGAAGTCGGATCCGGTGTGCGCAGGGAAGCCTGCTTCGCGCTGAAATCCTTCGGAATGACAAGGGCAGCATAGTATTCCTGATTGTCTAATCCTTTTTGCACGGCTTCAGTACTTTTCACGTTCACCCACTTAACGGCAGGGTCTTCATCCGTTGTCGTATTGGACATCGTTTGAATCTTTTCAACGAGGGTTTCCCCCATATTCATCTTCGGTTGATCCGGTACTTGAACACCTTCATCTTCATTCACAATTGCAATCGGTAGATTTTTCGGCTGAGGCTGAACCGAGGGGAACAGCGTCAGGGAAAAAATAAAGATGATGGCCAGTGCAATGAGAGGGGATGCAAGTACCAGTTTGTTTTTAAAAATGCTCAATGTATGAACCTCCTATTGATAAAAGTGAGTAATCACTCACAACTAATATTACTCCGTTTTGAAAGAAAGTCAATAAAAAAGTGAGTAATCACTTACTTATCGAAATTTCCCAATAAGGAAGCGAAATGATTGATGAATCTCGTCATTTTGTAAACATTTCATTGAAAGAGTCACTGGTTCATGGTTTTCCATTTATGACCTGATTTGAATACTGTATGAATCCCTTTTCGGATATATGAGAAGATGATTCTGAATTCGAAAATAAAAGCTGGAACCCTGCTATATAAGCCATTCTGACACAGATATGATCAATTGACAGAATTTTCAATTCTAGTATACTGGTAATTATTAGAAAGATAAAAGGGGTACATAATGAAAAAATCCAGTCTGGAAGCTGTTCTTATCATACTAGGAATCATCCTCGTCAGTGCAACATCCGGCCTCTTCAAGCATCAGGCGTTTTCCCTCGTGAGCTATGGTCAGGAGTTCCTCACGTTATGCAAAGAGTTGGTAGAACCTCATAAGCTTGTCTATTCAAACCCTGTCTCGGGTGTCGAACGTCCACTATTTCCGATCCTATTAAAAGCGTTCATGAGCAGTGCGCGAATCTTTTTCCTGGCGCTGGGTATGGCCCTCGTGAGTTCGATCCTCCTGATGATCCTCTATTTTTCAGTGGGGAAAAGGATCCGGAAAGGAATCGAAGGAGTCTCGTTTTATCTCGCATCGCTGCCTGATATTTTTATCATTGGGATCCTGCAGATGCTCGTCATCTGGTTCTTTAAACAAACCGGCATTCTCGTCATCGATATCGCCTCACTCGGGGAAAATCAGGTCATCCTGTTCCCGGCAATCACGCTCTCGATCCTCCCGACATTCTTTTTCCTCGGATCGATGGTGTCTTTTTTGCAGGAAGAAGAGGGACTCCCTTATGTGGAATTGGCGAAGGGGAAGGGTCTCGGCAAATTCAGGATCATGTTCATCCATATGATGCGGAACGTGCTGGTCAGTTTAACGTATCACGGAAAACAGATCGTCTGGATGATGCTGTCGAATCTATTGATCCTGGAGTATTTATTCAATGTATTCGGGGTCACATCGTTCTTGTTTTCCTATAACACACCGGCCATCTTTGCCATCACCTCGATCATGCTATTTGTGCCGTTGTACTTCCTATTAAAAATCATGCAGCTTGTGATTTCCAAAAAAATAGGCAGGGAGATGAGTCTATGAAAACCTGGAATCGACATCATATCACCATTGCCTTCTGCTTCCTATTCATTGTCGTGCTGGTCGGGTGGAGCCTGATCTTTAATGTGACGGACGGGGAAATCCCGAATACGTTCGTTCAGTATGACGATGAGGGCAGGATCATCGGGGATGCGCCGTTCCCGCCTTCAGCGGATTTTCCATTTGGGACGGACCGGGAAGGGGACGACCTGTTTTACAAAGTGTTGGAAGGGGCGCAGTATACGATTGGCGCTGCCATCCTCATCTCCCTCTTGAGCTTCATGCTTTCCTTTGTCATCGGAGTAGCGGGAGGATTTACAACATCTCGTGTGAAAAAGTGGACGCAGTCGATCTTTACGTCCTTCTATTTCATCCCGCAATCGATCATTGCCTACAATATTCTTTATCCCTTGCTGTGGGAAACTCCACAGGGATTTGAAACGAGTTTTACAGAACGCGTCGTTTGGCAGTCGATCACCCTGGCTTTGATCACGGCACCGACCACAGCGATTCTATTATCCAATGAAACCCGGGAGATTCTGAATAAAGAGTTCGTGACCAGCGCACGGGTCCTTGGCGGGAGCCGGTTCTTCCTGTTCCGGAAGCATGTCCTGCCTCATTTGAAGCTGCGACTTTTCATCATTTTTCCGAAGATTACGATCCAGGTACTCCTCATCATCGCACACCTCGGATTCTTCGACTTGTTCTTCGGAGGCACTGATGTTTGCTACGGCCCGGCATGTGATCCTCCACAACCTTTCGTCCAGGAGTGGGCAAGCATCATGTCCATGAGCTTTGTGGAATTGACCAACGCCTGGTGGATCTTTATCATTCCGATGAGCTTCTTTGCCTTGACGATCCTTGCCCTGACGGGAATCGCGAGGGGACTTGAAGGATTGTTGGAGGAGGATGAGGTGAAAGCGGGAGCAGGTAGGGCTGAATCTTCTTCGATGATAGGTGAAGGGGCGTTGGCTGAGAGTGATTTTGTTTTGGTGGAGCAGAGTGTGGATAGGGGAGTTTGATTGAGCTGATATATGTATCTAAAGGGGGATAATATGAAATTCACAAAATCTCTATTTCTATTCATCTTGTGTCTGCTTTTGGCCTCTTGTTCTGGTGAGAAGGAGAAAGCGGCCAAACATGATGTATTATCATTTGATCCGATACAAGTGGACGGTCTGGATTCCTCTTTGCTTTCATATAAAATGACCTATTTCAGCGAAGGGGAACAAGCCGTTGCTTACGTGACGTTACCGAAAAAAGCAGGTGCCTATCATGTGAATCTTTCATTACACGGCGGTTTTCCAGCGTCAAAAGATCTGTCCCATGTACAGGATATGATGGGGTTGACTTTTGATGAAAATATGCTTCTCTATACCTCAACCCCCGGCATGATCAATCTCGTGCCCCTATACAGAGGATACGGAGAAAGCGATGGGACTGTTCCCGGATTGAAGGGAGCCACTCTTGACACAAGTCATGCCATCGATGCTTTAACCGCCTATCTTGAAAAAAATGAGACAAGAAAGAGCACCGGAAAAGTGTTTGTATCCGGAACATCGCTTGGAGGTGGAGTCGGACTGAAGCTTGCCACCATGCGGGACGATATTGCAGATGTTGTGGCCGTAAGTCCCTATGTCGGACTGGATGTGGTCTATCCGTGGCTGTTGGACAATCGCGATAAAGACATCGGTTTTCTGGATATGTTTCAGGAAGCATATGGTGACTATGATCAACACTCGGAGGAAACAAAAGAAGAGTCCATCCAGGTTGAAAAAATAGATGTACCGGTCCTGATGGTACAAGGAGATGCCGATACGCATATTGATTCGCATACCGTCGAGATTTTCTATGATCGTCTGAAAAAAGAAAATGAACATACGACATATAAACTCATTCCTGATGGGGATCATGGTCTCATGAATAAGCAGCAGGAGTTGAATGCCACCATTACCACATGGTTTCATGAGCAGTTTCAGTAATAGGGGTTTGTGATAAGCAGACTCCTTTTTTAGATAAAAAGGAGTGACCACAATGAAAACCACCATCCGCATTCTATCCATCATGCTGACGATCCTCATCCTCGGAGCCTTCATCAGCCTCTTCCAAAACGGCATCCATCTCAGTCTCGCATCCTTTTGGAAGAACTTCACCCACCTCATCTACACGCTCACCCATCCGGCATCGATGACCTTCCAGACCGAGTCGTTCATGCATGAGGCGAAGTATGATGTCTTTCCTGATTTTTTTGGCTTTTACTTTTACACACTGACGATTTTATTCCTCGGCTTTCTATTGTCATTGGGCCTCGCCATTTTATTGATTCTGATTACGTTTCAGCTTTCCTTGAATAAAAGGAAGCTGTTGATCCGGAGTTCGACGATCCTTGAGTCGGTCCCGGATGTGTTCGTCATCGTCTTGGCCCAGATGTTCTTTGTGTTTTTATTTAAAAAGACCGGAATATTGGTCTTCGAGGTGGTGGGGGGAGCGGAACGGCCTTATGCCCTTCCGCTCCTAACGTACAGCATCCTGCCGACGATTTTTCTGTACCGGACGCTGATCCTCATATTCGAAGAGGAATTGATGAAGCCTTATGTGGAGCTTGCAACGGGGAAAGGACTGACCGGCATTCAAGTATTGATGAGGCATGTGTTCCGCAACAGCGTGGTGAGTTTGATCAACCATTCGAAGATGATCATTTCGTTTATGCTCTCCAATCTGATCATGCTGGAAATTCTCTTTAATACATACGGTCTCACCTGGTTTGTCATCAATCATCCCTCGTATGAAATTGCCACCATGAGTGTCATCCTCATGTTCATCCCGCTTTTTCTACTGGAGGAATGGGTCAAAAAGATGAAAACGAAGGTGGTGGGAGGATGATCGCATTGTGGAGAAATAAACTCTTTATGAC
The DNA here is from genome assembly GCF_044542955.1 of Rossellomorea sp. NPDC077527. NCBI lineage: Bacteria > Bacillati > Bacillota > Bacilli > Caryophanales > Bacillaceae > Rossellomorea > Rossellomorea sp. NPDC077527. The sequence goes on from NZ_JBITVL010000001.1 coordinate 648,278, forward strand.
CGGCTTTTTATTTATCTTCCTCACGCTTATCGGGAGCTTGATATACGGTTGGTTCTTCGATAATCATATCCCGGTGGCAGAACTCCGCTTTACGGAAGATGGTGTGAAGAGCCCGCCTTATTCCCCGTGGGAGTATCCGCCATTCGGGACAAATAATCTCGCTGAAAGCATCTTCCATATCCTCCTGATTGGGGCGAAGTATACGCTCGGTGTCGCGTTCCTGATTGCGGCTTTACGCTTTGTGATCTCATCTGTATGGGGAACGTTATCGGAGCTTTATCTGCCAAAGCTGAATGAACGGACCCGTCCGTTCCTTGAGGCATTTTACTACTATCCGGTCACGCTCATTGCTTACCTGATGCTGTATTGGGTGCTGCTTTCAGACGGAGAGTTTAACGGTACTGATAGCGAATTCACCTATGGCTTTGGAGCCAGGGTTGCAATCGAGATCCTCGTCCTGACTCTCGCTGCCGTTCCCATCACTTCGCTGACGATTTCAAAAGAAGTCAATCTGATTCTAAAGAAAGAGTTTATGGAGAGTGTTCAGGTACTTGGTGGGAATCGCCGGCATATTCTCATGAAACATATCCTGCCGTTTTTGAAGCCTCAGCTTGTCGTCATCTTTCTCAGGGAGATGATCCAGGTCCTGATCCTTCTCGCACACCTCGGAATCCTGGGCATCTTTTTCGGAGGAGGAACAATGAAAGAAGACCTCTTTCAAAATATGATCTTCGTGTCCTTTTCCAATGAGTGGTCAGGGATCATCGGCAACAACTTTCGCTTTCTATTTACAACGTACTGGTGGATCGCCATCTGCCCCGTTTTTTTACTAACCCTGACAATCCTTGCATTTAAACTGATGCTTGAAGGGTACCAGAATGTAGAGGCGTCTTCATCAAAAAGTCTACAGAAGCCTGAAAAGGTAGACATCACCCCTGTTGGAAAAGAGGAGCGTTTTGATCGGGTGAAGAGAACCTTATAGAAGGTGGATAAGGACGCTTTCGGTGAAGGAGGCATCTTTTTAATAGGCTGTTTTTCTAAACTATGGTGAAGTGGTTGATTACCATGCAAAGTTTTTTACTTTAACTGAGGATTTATTAGTAAAACCATTTAGCTCTGTCACAAAAAATGTATTAAGAGGGTGAGGGGAACTGCGTAGACTCCTACGGAAAACGGGCGTGCCGAGACCCCGGAAGCGAATTTTGCTGAGGAGGCTCGGCCGAACGTCCGTGGAAAGCGAAGCAGTTCCCCTCACCCTCAAGCACACACTCAATGACAGAGCATTTTCAAATCGTATTGAATTGACACCAAGTTTAACCCAATCAATAATATTGCTATAATACATATCAGTAAATGGAAATTCAGATAAACAATGTTAAAGAATAAATAGAAATCCCCAATCAAAAGAGGTAGATACCATGTCACTCATCACCATCCTGATCGTCGATGACGATCCCCATATCAGAGAACTGATCAATCTTTATTTAACCATGGAAGGATACAATGTATTACAAGCCAATGACGGCGAAGAAGCAATGGAACTTGTGAAGCAGAAAGAGATTCACTTAGTGGTCGTTGATATTATGATGCCGAAGAAGGATGGCTGGGATCTTTGCAGGGAGATCCGGGAGGACTATGACCTGCCCATCATCATGGTGACGGCGAAGGGTGAAAGCGAGGATAAAGTGAAGGGATTCGAGCTCGGGACGGATGATTATATTGTGAAGCCCTTCGAGGCGAAAGAGTTTATCATGCGGGTGAAAGCCCTTCTTCGCCGCAATAAGGTGCACACAGAGAAGCGGGTGTCGATCGGGAATCTGACGATTGACAGCAAAAGCCTTGAAGTCGCTTTGGGAGATGAGCGTATCGACTTTCCTTTAAAAGAGTTTCAGATTCTATACAAGCTTGCTTCCAACCCGGGTCTCGTTTTCTCCAGGGAGCAGCTGATTGAAGAAATTTGGGGAATCGATTTTGAAGGAAATGAACGGACCGTCGACTCTCATATTAAAAAGATCAGAAAAAAACTTGAGGCGAAGAGCTCGAACGTGTCGATTACGACCATCCGGGGGCTCGGTTATCGGTTAGGAATGGAACAAGATGATTAATACGCTGTATTCCAAAATGGTATTGACGTTTATCGGAGTAGTGTTCATCAGCGTTACAGCGTCTTTTTTTATCACCTATAATATGTACGAAGAACGGGTCGTTGCCGAAATCGAGGAAGAATTGATGGTGGCGGGTAAAGGGATCATTGAATTATCGAAAGTGATGGAACCGGAAAGCGTCGAGAATTACATAGAGAAAGTATCAACCATACGCTATAACATTGCACTCTATTCAGAAGATGGAAAGTCGAAGTTTTACGGAGAAGCAAAGCCCGACAACTATGCCACACCGGATGAGGTAGAAGAGGTGCTTGCGGGAGGGGTTCACCGTATCACCAATAAGGATAGAAAGTTATTTCATTATGCATCAGTGGGGCTACCCTTTGAATTGAACGGGAAGAAGTATGCCCTCTTCTTAAAGCCTGGTCTCGCCGGAAAGCTTGATTTTGTGAGGAGAATCTTGAAGACGGTGTTATTCAACGTGTTGATGATTGGAAGTCTCCTTTATCTATTCGTAGCCCTTTATTTCGTGAGTCCCATCAAGAAATTGACGGCCTTCACGTCGAAGGTGGCGAAAGGGAACTTTCATGAACAGGTTTCTGTGAAGAGAAAAGACGAAATCGGTGAGCTTGCGGAGAGCTTTAACAGGATGAATAAGGAATTACATAGCGTAGAGAAGATGCGGAGAGAGTTCATTTCAAATGTCTCTCACGATCTTCAGTCCCCGTTGATGTCCATTAAGGGATTTGCCAGAGCCTTAAAGGAACATTCCTTTCCTAAAGAACAGCAGGATCAATACTTGACCATCATTGAAAAGGAGAGTGAACGGCTGGGTAAACTAAGTGCAAACCTGCTGCAGTTATCTGTCCTCGAGAGTAAAGAAAATCCAACGAACAAAGAATGGTACCGCCTCGACCAGCAGATCCGACAGGTGTTCCTCAGCCATCAACCACAGTGGCTCGACAAAGGGATCGTCATCGATCTCGAAGATGTACATCCGGCAGAACTGTCAGCGGACAAAGATCAACTTGAGCAAGTATGGCATAACCTCCTGACAAACAGTATCAAATTCACGGATCATGGTGGAGAAATAACGGTTTCTTTGAAAGAAGAAGGAGAACGGATCGTCGTCGTTTTCTCTGATACAGGTGTAGGGATATCTGAGGAAGATGTTCCTCACATCTTTGATCGCTTCTTCATGGTGGACCGGGCAAGGGAAAGCTCGAAACAGGGGAGTGGACTCGGATTATCGATTGTGAAAAAAATCATCGACGTTCATCATGGCAGCGTGGACGTTACCAGTAAAGCGAACCAAGGCACCACCTTCACATTCACTCTTCCGAAAAGCATGGATTAACGTCCATGCTTTTTTCTATGGAAACAGATTTAATCCATTGGTCATATTGGGGTCACAATTCTCCTATACGATGATTCCTATCGAAAAGGAGAGATCATGATGAAGAAAATAGTGGATTATTGCCTAAAGAAAAACGTGGCCATTATTGTATTGGCCCTATTGGTGGTAGCAGCAGGATTGGTTTCAACCCAATCCATTAAAGTAGAAACCTATCCGGATGTTGATTCACCGACCCTCATGATACAGGGAGTCTATCACAATCACTCATCGGAAGAAATTGAGAAAGCGGTGACGACACCGGTAGAAGAAGCAATTGAAGGGATCAAACCGTATGATTCCTTAACCAGCACCACGAGAGAAAATAGCTTTATGATTCAGGTGACCTATGAGTTCGGAGAGAATATGGATGAAATCGAAAGCAGCATCCAGTCTTCGATTGGGAAGATGAATCTGCCGGATGAGGTCGACCTATCGTATAAGCGGATCTCTGCCAGTGCAAAGCCAATCTATAAAATGGCGTTGTCTGGTGAGAATCTGGAGGAGTTACAGAACGATGTGAACGAAGAATTACTTCCCTCATTAACGAATGTACCAGGCGTCAGTGAGGTCAATCTTTCAGGAACAACGGACACCAAGCTGTTTGTGGAAGTCGATAAAGAAAAAAGCCGTCAGGTTGGGTTGACTGCATCAGACGTTGCGGCTGCCTTGGAAAAGGAAAATGTGGTTCTTCCAGTTGGGAGCCTGGAGAATGGAGGCGATGAGATTCCAGTCAGTCTCGAAGGGCATGTGGGTTCCATCGAACAATTAAAAGAAACCCCCATTCCTGTTGCCTCTAAAGGGGCACAACCCGCCCAGTCGATTGCCCTATCTGACATCGCAGAAGTAAAAAAGGTGAACGAAGCGAATGCCATTACCCGCTATAATGGGGATCCCGCCATTATAGTGGAAGTGTTGAAATCCCAGGACGCCAACACAGCCGAAGTGGTAGAAGCATTAAAAACAGAATGGAATCATTTTAACAAGACGTTCGACTATGATTCCTATACCATCATCGACCAGGGAAAAGAAGTCGAGAAATCAGTGGATTCCCTTCTTAAGGAAGGTGGATTCGGTGCGTTTTTCACCGTTGTGATCATTCTGTTGTTCTTACGGAATACCCGAGCCACCCTGATCGCCATTTTATCGCTCCCTCTATCCATATTGGGGACGATCGCGGTACTTGATTATCTGGGGTACTCCCTCAACATCATGACCCTTGGCGGAATGGCCGTGGCGATCGGGCGAATCGTGGATGACAGCATCGTCGTCATTGAAAACATTTTTAAATGGCTACACAAGGAAGAATCGTATACGAAACGGGAGATCATTCTGAATGCGACAAGAGAAGTGATCGGTGCTGTCACCTCTTCAACCATTGCGACTGTCGTCGTGTTTCTGCCCCTTGCCTTTGTGGGTGGAATTGTAGGAGAGTTCTTCAGACCGTTCTCAATTGCAGTGGTCACATCGATCATTCTGTCACTGCTCGTGGCATTCATGGTCATCCCTGTATTGAGCTTCACGTTTTTAAAGAAAGGAAAGCAGGAGGAGAAAACAGGGTGGTTGGCAAAAGGGTACGACCGAATTTTACGTAAGTCCCTTTCCCATAAATGGGTCGTCATTACGGTTTCCATCTTCATGCTTGCCGGTGCCTTAGCGATGGTACCTGGGATCAATAAGTCATTCCTGCCGAGCGGTTCGGCCAATGCTCTTGAACTCGAGGTCGAGCTTCCCGTGACGACGTCATTGTCTGAAACGGATAAAATCGCGAAGGACATCGAAGCAGCGCTCATGAAAAACGAAGAGGTTGAGTACGTTCAGGGAGCCGTCGGCATGGCGAACAACAGCTCTCCGTTACAGATGAAGAGTGGCAGTGATTCAACAGCTACCTTCTCCGTTCAACTGTCAGAGGGAGAAACGGTGGAAGAACAGAAAGACCAACTCGAAGAGACCGTTTCGGATCTAGTAAAAGAGCATGATCTTGAAAGCACCATCAGATTGAAGGAAATACGCCAGGAAGGACCTCCATCGGGTAAAACCATCGATATCACCCTTTATGGCGAGAATCCAGCTCACTTAACAGAAGCAGCGGATAAAGTAGAGAATCTCATGGAGCAAAACGATCAATTGACCAATATCTCGAATACCGCAGCTCAACAGCAAAAAAAGATCATTCTGGAGCTGAAAGAGGAAGCCAAGAAGCAGGGCATGACCCAACAGGCAGTTTATCAGCAGGTCCAGGAACAGATGAACGCACGTCCTGTCGGAAGTCTTGAATTGGAAGAGGAAGTATGGGTGTCTTATGATTCCTTGGTGTCAACGAAGCAGGAGTTGGAAAATGTAGAAATTATCACTCCTAGTGGCATTCAACGATTGTCGGACATTGCTGTCATCAAAGAACAGGAAATACCGGCAACGATCGAACATAAGGACACCAAGTCTGCCTACACTTTGTCTGCAGAAAGCGAAGGGGAAGATGTCGGAAAAGTAACAGAAGATGTCAAGAAAGACTTAGAAGCCCTATCCTTACCGAGCGATATTGAATGGAAGGTCGGTGGCGGTCAAGACATGATGACGGACGGCTTCCGGGACTTGGGGCAGGCGATGATGATCGCCGTAGGACTTGTGTTCTTAACCTTAACGATCACATACGGTGGAATCATCACACCACTGGTCATCCTATCCTCCATCATCTTTGTCCCGATCGGTTCCCTCGGAGCGCTCATGCTGACGGGTGAAACCTTATCCATGAGCAGCATGATCGGGATGCTGATGCTGATTGGCATCGTGGTGACGAATGCTGTCGTCATGCTTGACCGTGTGGAAAGCAACAGAAGAGAAGGAATGAAACTGGAAGCGTCCTTAATAGAAGCCTGTAACGCCCGCTTCCGCCCGATTTTAATGACCGCACTCGCCACGATCCTGGCGCTGATGCCGCTAGCTTTATCCCACTCCTCTTCCGGGGTCATTTCAAAAGGCTTGGCCATCACGGTGATCGGCGGATTAACGACCAGTACACTGCTGACATTGGTATTTATTCCGGTGCTTTATCGCTTACTAGGCAGATGGAGAAAGCTTTAATTGGGGGGTGGATGAAGTGAAAAAATGGATCATCTTAATATGCGGTTTCGTCATCCTATCAGCCGTCATGTTTGTGACCAAACCGTCTCAAGACCAATATACGGACTGGCTGTTGGAGAACGTAAGCGACCGCATGGAGGGAGAGTCGCCGTTGATGACAATGGGGATCTCATTATTCGGTGAGCAAATGGTTGAAAACCATACAGAAGTAAACGACTATCTTCTTTTTAAAACATTTAAGACGGAATTTAGAGGAAAAGAGCTAAAGTTTATTGGCGTCTTTCACACGTTTATACCTTTGTCATTAGACAAAGAGTGAAGGATGTCATGCCGTCTCCCATTCTTTCATATCCTTAGAGAAAGAAAGGGGATGTTCCCATATGAGTAAAGAAGTCATACTGGCTCTTATCATGTTTATCATTACCATCGGATTGATTTGTATCTATCTCATGAATAAATACAAACAACAGGCGGTTAAAGTTATTTCTTTAGAGAGCTTTCTTCATCATTCGACGCTGGATGAAGACACGGGACAGAAGAAAAGCATCGTCGATTCCATCAATGATTATTTTGATGACGGACACGGGGATTCAGGTGATCACGGAGATGATGATGGGGGAGATGACGGCGGGGATTAAGGCAGGATTCATCATTAACATTAATCTCCTAAACAAGCAGAAGGACCTTCATGCTATATTTATAGTACAATGAAAGGTAGAAAAACGGCGAGGGTAGGAGAGATGAATCATGACATGGAAAAAGATGAAGAGCATCCTGTTTATGGTGCTTGGGTTCATAGCGTTAGTGTTCGGGATTGCCGGCACGGTACTACCCGTTCTGCCGGGTGGACCGTTTTACCTGTTGTCGGCCTACTGCTTTGCGAAGAGCTCGAAACGTATGGAAGCATGGTTCCAAAACACCACCATTTATAAAAAATACGTCGTCGCATTCCTTGAGAAAAAGGGAATGACCTTAAAAGAAAAAATCAGAATCAACATCACAGCGGATTTCTTTATCCTGCTTTCCGTCCTTTACGTAGACATTCTCGCTGTCCGGATCATTCTCATTGGACTCGCTTTGTATAAACATTATTATTTTATCAAGAAAATCAAGACGATCCAGCCGGAGCCGTATCAAGTGGAGGAGAGCCAGTGATCGCTCGGGGTCACTGGCTTTCATCAAGATGAAGAAGTATCAGCTCAAACGTGATTTCAGAGGCGTGAAAAAAGGGACCCGATTCTATTTGGTCGTGGAATCTGAATATATCGGCATTAAGGAGTATGTTGTGAGAACACAGGACTTCTCCAGAAGGATGATCCTTTCTGAAAAGGAAATGGAGAATTATTTTTTTCGTGTGACATAAGAACCCGTCGGTGAACGAGGCAGGTTCGTGAAAAAATTCAAGAGTGTAGGATGATAAATCGATGATAGGAATAAGCATAGCAACGAAGTGGGAATATGAAGCGGCATTGGACTATTTCGACGTAAAAGATCATGAACGTTTCGGTTATCCTTATGGCGAGTATTTCATGAGAACATTGAATGATACCGAACTTGTTTTTTATAGTACAGGTGTAAGAAAAGTAAATGGTGTTGGTGGGACTCAGTATATGATTTCTACATTTCATTTAACGAAAGTAATCGTTGCTGGAACCTGTGCAGGAATCAATGATACGTTCAGTAATTTGGATATTTTGGTACCCGAAAAAGCCGTTCAATATGATTGCACAGTTAAAGAAGTTGAGCCTCTTATTAAACAATCTTTCATAGTTGATATTGATCTATCAAAATATGGGAATGATTTTCATACCGGAACAATTGGCACCGCTGATAAAGCAGTCGTGATGTGGAAGGACTATTTAGAACTGAAAGAAAACGACATAACCATAGCCGATACAGAAGCGGGTGCCATCGCTTATATCTGTAAGAAGAATGATGTTGAATGTATAATTATTAAAGGAATATCTGATTTTCCAACAGATGAAAGAAACTCTGATAAATTCGAATCAAACAATGAACAAATCAATGTTTATTTAGAAAACACACCCAAAGTAATGAACAAAATTTTTGGCAAATATTTAGAAAGATTTATTTAAATACATTATATGATAAAAACGCAGAGGATGCTAAAACCTCTGCGTTTTTCTGTGTGAATTCCATTAACCTTGTGAACTTCGGTTTCTATTCCACAACCGAACTACTTACGGTGAGACGAGTTTATTTTTATTCGAAAAGTCGGCACGATTATGGTCAAAAGTCGCATGATAACGGGTATTCCGGTATGATTATTCTGAAACTCGCACGATTCTTTCATATCCCACATGATTGTCCTCCAAACCGGCATGATTCCTTCTCGCCCTTCGTGAACAAAAAAGAGCCAAGGAACCTGTCCCCGTGGCACGAATCTGATAATATAAAAAGAAAGGGGGAATCACGATGAAACAGGAACTAATCGATCGATTAACAAGATATGTGAAAGTGTATACAGAGTCAAAAGACGGCGTGGAGGAAACGCCTTCAACGCCTGGTCAGCTTGTACTTGCCAATATGCTGGTGGAGGAACTAAAGGAAATCGGAATGACGGATGTTTTGATTGATGAGTACGGCTATGTGATGGCGACTTCACCGGCCAATACTGAAAAACAGGTCCCAGCCATTGGATTTCTTGCCCATGTGGATACATCAGAAGACTTCACGGGGGAAAATGTGAAGCCCCAGCTCGTAGAGAATTACGATGGGAACGACATCGTGTTACATAAGGGGCAGGGGATTGTGCTGTCTGTGAAGGATTTTCCTCAGCTGACCGGATATAAGGGACATACCCTCATGACAACCGATGGAACGACCCTGCTCGGAGCGGATAATAAAGCCGGAATCGCAGAAATCATGACAGCGATGGCTTATTTAAACGAACATCCTGAAGTGAAGCACGGGCCGATTCGAGTGGGCTTCACGCCGGATGAAGAAACAGGGAAGGGTGCCCATAAGTTCAATGTAGAGCGGTTCAATGCCGAGTTCGCCTACACGGTGGACGGTGGACCACTGGGTGAATTGGAATATGAAAGCTTTAATGCCGCAGAAGCGAACATCAAGATCTTCGGCCGAAACGTTCACCCCGGGACAGCGAAAGACAAAATGGTGAACGCCGCCAAGATCGCCATGGAACTGAACAGCCGACTCCCGGTCGGAGAGGCGCCTGAATCGACAGATGGGTACGACGGATTCTTTCATCTTACTTCGATTCAAGGAGACGTTGAACAGACAACCATGCATTATTTGATCCGTGATTTCGATGGGGAAAACTTCAATGAAAGAAAAATGAAGTTAGAGGAGATCGTCAAAGACCTGCAGTCCATCTACGGACAGGGGTGCATTCAGCTCGACATCAACGATCAATATTACAATATGCGGGAGAAAATAGAGCCCGTGTTCGAAATCGTTGAGTTAGCCAAGCAGGCAATGGAAAACCTCGACATCACACCGGATATTAAACCGATTCGCGGAGGCACGGATGGATCCACCCTATCCTTTATGGGGCTGCCGACACCAAATATCTTCACTGGCGGCGAAAACTACCATAGCCGTTACGAGTTTGCTTCCGTTGATAATATGGAAAAAGCGACAAAGGTGATCATTGAGATTGTCCGGTTGTTTGAAGAAAAAGCGGAATAAATGAAATGGTGCCCTGTGGACAAAGTGTTGTCCACAGGGCACTTCTCAAGAACCGGCCGCTACTTGGTCCCGGCCGTTTCGTTTCGCATGATAAAGTTGTTCATCTGCCAGTTGAATCATTTCATCAACGGTGAGATAACTGAAAGCCTGACTGCTGCAGAATCCGATACTGACGGTTAGGTAGATGGATCTGCCATCCTCAAGGAGCAACCCTTCTTCTCGAAATGCTTCGAGTAAGTGATTTGCCCAGTCGAGTGCCTGGCTTTCTCCGGTTTTATCCAGGAACACGATAAATTCTTCTCCGCCGAATCGTCCAACCACCCCGAACTTTTTAAAGACTCTTTTGATGAGGTCTGCGGCAAACACAATGGCCCGATCGCCGATGAGGTGCCCATACGTATCATTGATCCTCTTGAAGTGATCGATGTCAATGAGTAATAAGGAAGCGGAATCAGATTCTTCATAGATCTCATTGGCTTTCTTCAAAAAGTACTTCCGGTTTAACAGCTTGGTTAAGTGATCATGCATGGCCGATTTCCGAAGCATCTCCACGTCCTCTTTTTGAACGACGAGAGTAGTGAACTGATCAATGAACGCCGGAAGGAAACTTTCCATGATCGATAAGTCAACTTCTTCCTGGGTGCTCCAGATGACAAATTGTCCAGAATGCGTGCTAGAAGAGATAGGGACGGTGAACGTAGAGCCATCAAGGATCCCGTTCTTCCCATTTTTCCACGAATCGTATTGCTCCAGGAGGAAGTCTTCCATTTCTTCAGGCACATCCACTTTCGATAGCACATTCCACCTCTCCTCATCCTTTGATAAATAAAAGCCCTTTTCAAAATGGGTGACATCCATCAAGCAGTGTAGTCCCTGCTTTGAGAGGGAGGCCAGATCGTCCATATCTGCCATCTGTTTTACGGCGTTTTGAAGCAGTGTATGGACATAATACTTCTTCGTCTCATACTCTTTCTCTTTCCTCATCCTCTTGATTCTGTCCGCGAGACCGAGGGAAAGGACCAATACTTCAACGACGGCCCCGAACTTAGGGGCAAAAAGCGTCAAGTCCGTCAACGGAACGAGCTGATACGCTGCCAGTATGTTCAGAAGCACGCCTATAAAAAGAAGGGACCAGGCGGTGAGATAGAACCTTGCTTCCCTTGTCTTCAATCTGACCGTCCAGGCAATGGCAATCAGGAATAGGACAAAAATCGTCGCCATGCCCGTGCTGATCATGGTCATGGTCCCGATGTTGACGAAGAAAGGAAGAACTAAACTTATAGCGCAAACCTGATTGAAGATGGTGACCACCCGATGAAGGCGCGGCGCATGCTCTCTCAGCTGCAAAAAATGCTTGGCGAAAAGAAGGGCAAACAGAGACGTCCAAATGATGAAAAAAGAATTGGATCTCAGCGCCCACCACGGAAAGTCCCCCCAGATAAACTGAAAGGCAAACCCATCCCAGACAGCCTGCATCATCGTAAATCCCGAAACGAACAATATGTAATAAAGATAACTTTTTTCTTTAAGGGAAAGGAACAAGAATGTATTATACAGAATCATGGCCAGCATGATCCCGTAGAAAATCCCGTGAATCGATTGATTCATATAATTGGCTTCAGAAAACGCAATCGGATCCCACAGGGACACGGGAGCCTGAAAGAAACTATCCGTCTCGATTTTCATAAAATAGGCTGTGGACGCGTTCGGCTGAAGATCCAGTGAGAATACAAGATTACGATGTTTATAGTCTCTCTGGTCAAAGGGATAACGATAGCCGATCGTCTCTTCTTTCTGAAGCCTTTCGTTCTTTAGGGTGTACAACGTAACCGAGCTAAGGTGAGGTTTCTTTATTTCAAGGAGAAGATTTCGCTGCCGTTCGGAATCATTTTCTAGATTTACTCGCAGCCAGTAAACGGTATCCGAAATATCCCCCGAAGGATTCGATGTTGATAAGGGAATAAATTCATCGGTTTTGCTCAAAATTTGTTTGGCGTTCAGATGATTCTGATCGAAATAGACATCTAGTTGATCGGAGAGATCCAATTCTTGAAGGGAATCCGGAATGACGACTTTATCTGCTGTTAGAGCAAGTGTATTTGGTCCGAATAACACTGTGAACGCAAAGGTTATGAAAAGCAGGATGGCGAATTTTTTCATAAAATAGGCTCCTAAATTTAGTTAATACTGTATGATTATAGCACATACTCTTTATGAGAAAATTTAAAAAAGGAGAAAAAAGAATGAATTCTCAAACCTTTGATGAACTTTATCCTGCCCTAAAGACAGGGGACCTTGTCCTATTCAGCGGACAATATCAAATCAGTAAAATGGTTGAAACATTGGAGCACAGTATGTGGTCACACGTCGGAATGGTTTTCCGGCCAGATCCTAAAGGAGAGGTCTTCTTCTGGGAATCCACTGCCTTAACGAATTTAGAAGACGAGGTCATGCATGACCACCTGACCGGCCCGAAGATTGTGAAACTGCTCGACCGACTGAAAACCTACGGGCAGGATGTCGTACCATACCATCCACCAGCATATGCCCTGAGAAGCCTGACTCTCGGTAGACCCCTTGATGAACAAAAATTGATCAGCTACATGAAAGAAGTCCATGGAATTCCGAACCCATCGGAGTGGAACATGATTGAAGAGGTAGTCGAAGGAAGAATCTTCTCCATTCCTTCAAAGAAGAAGGACTACACATGCAGTAAGTTGATCGGCGAAACGTATCAGCAATTAGGAATTGCTTCTTTTACTATGCCGTTAAATGGACTGATGCCGTCGGATTTTTCTTCAAAAGGAAAGATGAAACTGCTGGAATGCACGTTGGGAGATGAGGTATTGATCAAGGTTGAAGCAGCGGATGTAACGCTTTGAGCTGAATGAAATGGGAGAGGGGGATTGATATGCTCACTATGGCGATTGTGCCTTTGGTCCTTATTGGAGCCGTTGCAGTATGGGTGATTCAAAGACTTCATCGCAAGCATAGCCAGGATACTTCAGCTCAAACAACCTCGAAAGCTGCACAGGATTTGTTAGATAGTTTAATACCGGTAGGGATGATTTTTGGCAGTGCTTTCGGTGTGATCATTAGCATTCTATTTTCTACATCTCTCCTTTTTACAGTTAGCGTAGGTGCGGGAATCGGCTTGTTAGTTGGATTTATTGCTTATGAAGTTTGTACCCTGAAGGAATCGACGTGATTTGTAGCAAATCTTGAAGGGATTATCAAACTCATGTGAAAAAAAGACTCTGTGGAGTCTTTTTTATCTATTCGCAACTTCCTTTCTTCCCTCATAAACTCTAGAAAGGAGTGATTTGTCACATGCAATGGTTCATGAACGATCGACTGAGTAAGACCGTCAGTATTCCCAATACATTGTATCAATCTATGGAGGGAAGATATTTTGTCGGCCAAACAGAGCATTTGTGCTTCGGAAGAGGAAAAAATGCGTGGGGTGGTTTGCTGAATCCGGAACACTCGAATGTGCATTTATTCGTCAATGCCTTTACCATCACCAATCATTCTGATCAACCGTTTGAAGCGGAGATCTGGTTCAATCCTATTCCTCCCGGAAAGCCGAGGATCTCAAAGAATGTGACACCCGCCAATACGGCCCTTTCCCCGCTTCCAAAGCCCGAAGTCAAAATCGCCTATGCTGACGATATCCAAGGGACACCGCGGAAAGGGGTCAACGCCTTCAGGCGGATCGTCCCGCCTCAAAGTACGTTAGCCAGTGATGAGGATGGGAAATTCATCTTTCCACCTGGCGGATCCTTTCTGCTGAATCTAGTATCCCCAGCTGATGAAATCATCCAATCGGAAGTCGCGTTCGGTTGGTTTGAAAAAGCTGGGACGGACGATTGTCGATGAAGGTAAAGAGCCAAGGAATCCTTGGCTCTCCTCATGATAGACCCGTTTCTTTCTCCAAAACCGCTTTCAGAAAGTCCGACCTTGGTCTCCGGTCTCTCCTCAGAAACTCAGCAACCGATTCCCGGTCTGCAGGCAACTGGACAATCGACGCAAACTCCGGATTCATACCCTTCTCTTTTAAAGACTGTTCGAAATTCTCATACCGACTCATGAATTCCACTGAAGCAATCTGTAACCGGATGATATAGACGAGGGCAATGTTCCCCCAATTCACGATATAGCGGGGTTCTATGTTTGAAACTACATCAGGGTCATCCAAGTCAATGCCGACTTCTTCCCCTACTTCACGCTTAAGCGTCGCGGAAATATCTATTCGACTACTGTGGATATCCTGCTCATCGATTCCTCCAGCAACAAATTGGATGCGTCCCGGGGTAGAGGTCCAATCATTCATCTCCCCCAGCATAAAAACATTATCCTTCGTCACGAGTACACCGTTCGCCACAATGACACGGCATTTATAGGAGTCTGGTATGTTACGATTCTTTGAATATAAAAAATGGGCATAGTCCGTTTTATGTAGAGTAACCTGCAGCTCATTTTCTGTTTCGCTCATCCTTTTTATGGAATAGACTTCACCCCTGAGGAATTCTTTTCCTTCTGAATGAAGAGCTGCCCAATACGAATCGATGGATTGTTGAAGAGATTCCGGAAGAAAGAAAGGGTCATCCGCAACCGATAAGGTCACGTTTGAGGGGATTTTTTTAATCTGGACTGTGTTCAAATATGTCGCACCTCTTTTCAGGATTGGTAGAGTTTAGTTTAACATATTTTAACAGTTGAGAGTGGGACAAATGACCTTGGTCTAAGAGAATTGAAATATATATATTGCATAATGACATATATATGGTACCATTATCTTTAGAATTGTTGGATGAATATGGAAAACAAAGTGAAGGTTTCCCATGTTGAAAAAAATTCAACTCAGCTGCAGCTGGCAAACGATCAGTTTGATTGAGAAGGGAACTTACATTCCTTCATTGAACTTGTTGTGTCTGGAAATATGTTATGCCGTTGGGAAGACGCTGGATGACGTGTTTTGGATTGAAAAGGGGGATAAGTAGTTTGAAGAAAATCACAGACGAACGACTCATACTACAAAACTTAAAAAATATAAGAGTGCTATTCTTGTTTCAGAACGTAGGAATCATCGGTATTCTTGCTTATGACTTTATCACATCAGGGCTTAGCGGGATGACAGATAATCCTCTTTGGTTTCTTTTTATTATGACAACCATTGTTTCAGCTTATTTGTCCATGAACATCAGTGTTAATCATGAAGAAGAAAGACACCCTCCTAAAAAGAGCTTGTTGATTGCCATCATGGTCGTTACGATTCTATCTGTTTTGTTAGGTGTTATTACCACTATACCAGAAGGGGAGAATATGACAGATGGCATTATCGTCGGAGGGGTTACGCTGATATGCGGGGTGATTCCCGCAATCTATGTGTATTCTATCAGGAAAAAAAGGAACACCGAATAGGAAAAGGTCCGTCCCTCAGTGAGGGACGGACCTTATTTGATTTCGTTCTTGCGTAAAATTCCAGTATCTGCTAAAGTGTATCTATATTGTATTGCAACCTAGTTTGCGTATAGATATTTTTTTGGGTAACTATATTGTATTGCAATATAGTGGAATAGCCTACTGCGAAGGGGGAACGATTGTGTCGTCCAGTCAATTATTAAAAGGGATTCTGGAAGGATGCCTGCTTTCCATCATTTCAAAAGGCGAAGTGTATGGGTATGAAATGATGGAGAAGCTCGCGGCCAACGGATTCAAGATGGTGAAAGAAGGAAGCATATACCCTTTACTGCTTCGCATGAAAAAAGAGGGTCTTGTGACCACTCAGCAGAAAGAAATGCCTTCCGGGGGACCGAAACGGAAATATTATTACATCACTCAAAAAGGGGAAGAGGAGTTGGAGGATTTCAAACATAGGTGGAAAGAAGTCTCGATGAGCGTAAATCAACTATTGGGGGAGGAATAAGGATGCAGTTATCTAAAAAAAGTGAAGACTTTCTCGGGAATCTGAGAATCTACCTGATCTCAAGCGGCAAAAATGAAAAAGAAGTCGACGAGATTGTTGGAGAATTAGAAGACCACTTAGTTCAGGCAGAAAAGAGGGGCAAGAGTGTCGAAGATGTGACCGGTTTGACACCCAATCAATATATGGGACAAATTTCTGACGAGATGCCTATTGATCATAAAAGTATCTTTAAATATATCGTAATGGTATTGCTCGGTGCTCTGTCCTTTATCCTGCTTGGTGATGCTTTAAAAGGTGACCTGGAATATTCACTATTTGTATTGATCGGTTATCCCCTGGTCATGATTGGATTTTTATTCTGCACGGCAGCACTCTTAAAATACGTATCCAGTCACCAGATTTCAAAGAGAAGAGAGTGGACGTTCTATTATATTCTTGGTGGAGTCCCCACTCTGATTTTTATTGGATTGCTATTACTTAGCCAAGTCATGGAGGTTCCAACATTAGCATTTGGAGGAAGTTGGAGAATCTTTGCTCTGATTCTTGCGATCTCTGTCATCCTAGGGGTGTCCATTTGGTCGAAAACCTGGATTCTGTTCATTCTGGCAATCCTTCTTAATGTACCAGAAATGGTTATTCAGCATAGTTCCTTTTCTGAAAAAACAAAACTCATCTTGACCGGAATTGCTATTCCTTTGTTTGTGGGTGGATATTTTGTTTTTCTTTTCATGAGGGAGAAGAAAAAGGAGAAGCAGTCAAGGCCGGTGATGTAATGAAGGTTGATAGGGCGATGCTTGATGGCATCGTCCTTTTGGTTGTTGCGAAAAAAGAAAATCCGACATGCCGGCACGAATAGTATGAAACACGCACGATTACCTGAAATCCCGCATGATTATTCAAAATCCCAGCATGATTCATTGGAGAAAAGCCTTTTCCATAAAGCCAAGAGACCTGTCCCCGCGGTTCCCCATGCCCCCAGAAGGAATTCCTCACACCAAACGAGTATATATATTAAAAGAAGAAAAAATCTCTCCACAGGATGTGACGATTCATGAAAAAAGGGTTATTACCCATTCTCATCGCGATAATGTCAGCCATCTATATATTCATCATTCCTCAAGAGCCCGTTGCTGTAAAAATCATCTTTAAGCTAATCCCGATGATTCTCATCATTGTCTACGCATTCCGGCAACTACCGGCCAAACCGCCTCTGTCCATGCGTCTTATTCTCATTGGTCTGTGCTTTTGCATGCTGGGGGATGCGTTCATTGCCGTTTCATTTATTGCCGGACTTGGAGCTTTTCTAGTCGGGCATGTTTTCTACGTAACAGGCTTTATGAAGCAATCCCGTATGAAGAAGTGGAGTATTAGAGCGGCAGTTCCGATCGCCCTGTACTCTTTCATCATAGGCTGGCAATTGATTTCATCTCTACTGGCGGGTGGGAACGATCCACTCGTCATCCCGGTCATTGCCTACATGCTCGTCATTTCCCTGATGGCTCTATCGGCGATCATGACCGGAAACAAGTGGGCCATTGCAGGCAGTCTTTTGTTTGTTTTATCAGACACCATCCTGTCATGGAATATGTTCGTATCAAACATTCCGATTTCGGATGTTCTGATCATGACAACCTACTACTCCGCACAGTTCTTGATTGCGGGCAGTCTTTCATCTTTTCAGCAAATAAAAGAAAGGATTGTCTAAACTGGAATTTTTTGTGATAATGATAGCGGCACTGCCTGATGAAAGCCTGCCCGAGGATTCTCGACAGGTTTTTGTTTTGGATAAAATTGTAAAAATCAAACTTTATTCATTTGAGCTACGTCTAATATAAAGCAGGTGAACTTTCGAAAATGGAAAAGCGGACAAAATTCGAGAAAGACCAACTACTTGAAGAAGCCATGACGAACTATGGAAATGATGTCTATTATGTTGTCTTTTCCTATGTAAAGGAACATAGCCTCGCCGAGGATCTGACACAGGAGATCTTCATCAAGTTTTATCAAAAGATGGATACCTTCAGGGAGGATTCTTCCCTGAAGACATGGATCATCTCCGTCGCCATCAACCACTGTAAGGACCATTTAAGACGGTGGGACACAAGGATGATCAGTATCTCTAATAAGATCAACGATATGGTGAAGGGAAAAATGGGGGCACCGGAGCAGACCGTGATCAAAAATGAGCAAAATTCTGAGCTGATCCAAAGCGTCTTGTCCCTGCCCGTTAAATATCGGGAGGTTATCTTCTTATATTATTTCGAAGAGATGAAGTTATCTGAGATCGGTGCGAGCCTTGACATCAACACGAATACGGTGAAGACCCGACTGGCAAGAGGCAAGTCCCTGCTCGGTTCCACGATTAAACGAAGCGAGGTGTATAAGAATGGATGAACTGAAATCTTTACATAGACTGATGAAAGAAGAAACCTTCAAAGGCCGGGGGTTTACCGATAAGATGAGAGAGAATATCTTACATGAAATCCATTCTAAACAAGCCAAATCGTTTTCTGGACCTAAAAAACCGATTTTTGCCCCTATCATGTCTATGCTCTTTTTCGCTGCTTGTCTATCCATCTTTGTCTACTTTGGTGGAACACAGCTGGGCATCTTCGGGAACAATGCGAGCGCACCGTTATATGAAGCAAGCGATCGCCCGGAGTTTCTCGGGAAAGAGTTTAAGTTCATCACCAAGGTTCCTTTCGAAGTGAAAAATGTCAGCACGAAAACGTCAGAAGGTCCATATGGAAACATACAAACCGTCACCCTCATGGGGCCAGAAAAACAGACGGTCACGATGTC
Organism: Rossellomorea sp. NPDC077527; assembly: GCF_044542955.1. Classification (NCBI taxonomy): domain Bacteria; kingdom Bacillati; phylum Bacillota; class Bacilli; order Caryophanales; family Bacillaceae; genus Rossellomorea; species Rossellomorea sp. NPDC077527. The sequence continues at coordinate 667,260 of NZ_JBITVL010000001.1, forward strand.
CTTTCAACTCCTTGAACCTGGGACTGATTTGACCTTATCACAGGAGCCGGTGAACGTTGGTTCTTCTAAAGGAAGCTATACTGAATCAGAGGATCCCTTAAAGGTGAGTATGCTGACATGGATAGAGGGCGAGGTCATGTATGATATGCAATACATGCCGGCACGGTCCGGTATCACACTAACGAAAGACGACATGATACAGATGGCGGAGTCCTTCCGTTAATGAAAAAGGATGATGGTTTCCTGCACCATCATCCTTTTACGGTTAGGGTCCGTAGACCACTTTCACGATCTTTCCACTTTGATCATAGGTGACCTTTTTCCACTGACTCCCGCCATTTGCGCTTTTATATAAGACGATCGTATAACTGCCTGAAGTACTTCTTGAGGCTTCCTTCCAGGTGACGCCACCTTGGCCACCGCCTTCAATGACTTTCGTTCCAACATCCATTTCAGCCAATGTCTACAACTCCTTTTGTTAGAGAATACCATTAATCTATGCCTATCATACTATAAATCTTCTGAATTCTGTTTCTTCACATATAGGTTTGTAATAGAAAAATCACCGGTAAAGATCGGGATATCTTAAGCAAACCTGTTGAGATATTAATATTTTAATAAAAGGGCGGATCGAGGAAGGAGGAAACAATCATATTCGACAAGCTGGCATGATAATGGGAAATCCCGCACGAAAAGCAGGATTTCGGCACGAAAAATATGAATCCGGCATGATTAATGTAAGCATTGTCTAAAATGTGTTTTTTTGAAATAATTGGTAGTGTTAAAGGTTCTGAGGAAATGGTTTTCCTAATTCTAATGGGAAGAAGCGGGGCTATATTCTTTGTGAAAAGGAAGTGGATGTTCTTGGCTAATAATGAATCTTCCAAACCTGCCAAATGGAGTGCGAAATATGGCAGTTTGGTTATTGCAATCAGTTGTTTATTCACTACGATTACAAGTTGGGGAGAGAATTGGATTCTCACAATTGTTTTAGGATTAGGCGTATTGACTTGTGGAACGATCAGTATCTTTGACATAAAGAAAAATATAAATGATTAAGTACTCTCTAATTAAATCGGAAATTCGCTTCTCCCGCCAACTACGATTTAACATAAGTTAATAGAAAAGGAAGATGGAAAAATGGTCCAAAATAAAAAAGCGCTCATTGCCTCAGCCGTGATATTGATTATATGCATGTCTCTATATTTCCCGTATCCCAATCATCAAATGATTTTTAATCGCATGACGTTCATGTCTTTTCCCATCAGCGATCAAGATGGATACAATGTGCTCGCCATCATCGGCTCATTCTTATTTATCTTCGCCATCGTTTTACTGGTGAAGGGGATTTCAAAATATCATGTACGGACAGTGATCATCGTGTTATTTGCTTATTCATTGCTACCCTTGGGGCTAGTTACGTTGTACCAGGAAACATTAGCAAATGGAATTGCCGCCATTTCCTATGATGGAAAGGGAACGTGCGACTTCGAAGAGGAAAGTAACGATTTAGTGAATGGAGAATGCAACCTCCTGATCACCAATCATAGCGGAGACCCGGTGACCTTCGAGGTTGAATTCCTGGATACATTTTTTCCAGAAGAGGATTTTCGATTGACATCACTCATGAATGAGGGCGGTCCTTATAAAATCACGATCGAACCCAATCGTAAAAAATCGGTCAGACTGAAGGAACTACTAGACTTATCAGGTATTCCCAATCATATAACTGGGGGAGGCTCGATGGAGGTTCATTTTAAAATTATGGATGGGGATGAGGAACGGGTTATGTAGTAGGTGTAAGAAAGGTATCTTGTAAGGTGAGACTGAAGGTTATCCGAATTGAAAGAACAGGTGGAGGTACTTCACAATCCTTCCACCGTAGTTTTATACCCGGAGGAGAAGGTGTATGAAGTCATTTATAACTCCATTTGTAGAACAAATGGTTGAAAACTATAAAAAGAAAAACATCCCTCACCAATTTTCACTGAACCAAGTGGATGGGATATTAAAAGAGAAATACCTTGCAGTGGAAGAGAGTGTGTCTGATGCAGATATAGATCAAGAATCTCGCATTCATGCAATTAAATATTATGTCATCACAGATGAGAATGTCTTACAAAGGGTATTTACAGCTATTGAAAAAATCGACTTCTTTGAATTGATGAATTCGTCCGATCAAGATGAGAAACAAACCACCGTAGAAAAAATGTGGACGGATATACAATATGGCCAAAGAATTAATGTTATCTTAGAAAGCATGGATCATACATACATTACTGGCTTTACCCTTCAAGGCATGAGTGAAAAACTCTTTCATGAGTTGAATGTTTTTGTAGGAATCGATCCCGGTGAGTGTACAGTGGAAAATGAATGTTTCCTTCATTACTTAAGGAGTTTAGTGGTTGCCGGATACCTTTAAAACATTTTTGGAAGAAACAATTGAATTATGCCGAAAGTATACAGGGTGGATCATGACGAATGGAAGCAAGGAATGATGTATGGTCCTGGTTTCCTTTTGGGAAAACAAAAATAAAATGGCGACTACTATGAAATATGTCAGGGGCGAAACAACTTGGAAACACACCTCTTAGAATGGTTCAACTCTTTAGGCGTTTATGCCATCGCACTTAGTATTTTACTCAATATCATCATCAGTGTCCTCGGTGTCCTGCCTAGCGTCGCGATTACCGCTGTCAACATCACGTTTTTCGGATTTGAAAAAGGTCTGGCCGTTTCCATTGCGGGAGAAGCGGTGGGTGCGATCGTCAGCTTTATTTTATATCGTAAAGGAATTAAGACTTTCCTTAAAAAGAAGGAAATAAACAGTAAGTTACTGGCGCGCTTACAAAACTCGAGGGGAGTAGAAGCCTTCTGCCTCATCCTCTTCCTCAGGATCTTTCCTTTCATTCCATCTGGGATCGTGACCTTAGCGGCTGCCATCAGTAAAGCAGGGATGATCAATTATTCCGTTGCCAGCACAATAGGAAAAATACCGGCACTTGTCATTGAAGCGTATTCGATTCAGCAGGTGCTGGTGTGGAATTGGAAAGGGAAATTCATTTTGAGTGTGTTTTTACTTTTCATCATTTGGCTTGTTTTGAGCAGAAAGAAATCTGCAAAGGAGTGAACATATTGAAACTCACAAAACGAAGGCTGATTTGGCTCATTCCGAATGTATTTTGTTACCTCATGTTTGTAGGGGTTGCTCTTTTTATCACCTTCTACTTTGAAGGTTTGCAAGAAATCAACCGACTGGGCATCTGGTTGGTGGCTGTGATTCTGTTATTGGCGGTCTCCGTCCACGGCAGTTATACCATTTTTAAATGGATGAGAGAAGGAAGGTTGTAGCTCCGGAACAGCCTTTATGAAGAGAATGCCTCAGAATAGTGAACGACTCCTTGTACATCATGAAGAGCGTTCTCCGTCAATTCCGTTGCCATGAATACATGATCGGGCACGTCGAATGGAGCACGGATATTCCATGAGCTAGCCGGTTTGAAACCGAACTTAGGATAGTAGTGTTCATGCCCCAAGACAATCACGGATTGATACCCCATCTCCTTCGCTCGAGTCAAGGCTTCAGTGATCAGTTGGCTCCCGATTCCTTTTTTCTGATGCTCCGGTGCAACCGAAACAGGGGCGAGGGCAAGTGAATCTACCTCTTGACCCTGATGGACAATGGTCACTTTGGATAGGAGGAGATGGCCGATTGGCTGGTTATTTTGATCGGTGGCGACGAGGGACAAATCAGGTATGTAGGCGTCTGACTTCCTTATACGGTGTATGAGAAGGTGCTCTGTTTGGTCGCTGAGTTTTTCTTGTGAAAAAGCGCTTTTTACCACTTCCTCTATTTGAAGATAGTCTTCAGGCTGTTCTGGTCTTTTGTGAATGTGCATTTGAATTCTCCTTTATAAAATGGGGTTTCACTCATTTTAAAGAGTAGTAAAATGGAAGTCAATGCCAGATTATAGAGAACTATTGAAAAAAAGGAGTCCTTTAAAATGTTTAAAGAAAGTATTCGATTCCCCCTTATCTATTTCGTTGTAAAGACACTCTATCAATGGGTTAAAAACGGGGATATCAGATGGATTGAAAATATGGCAATCTGTTTAGTAATGTTCTTATTCATCCTGTTATGGGAATGGGCAAAGGTACCATATAAGAGAAGGAAAACGGATTGATCGAGGGCCATGTAGGATAAAGGGATTTGACTAATAAGTGTTGATGAAAGTCCATGAAATAGTGGGTGCTTTCTTCAGTTTATTTCATAGAAAAAAGTAGGGTACTAATCCATTTTCAAAGGGATTTGTACCCTTTTTCGTTGTCCCACTGTACCCCTTTTTTTGCAAACCCATGATATACGTTGTGTCCAACCTCCTCCAAAAAATATATACATATATAGATATTGTTAAATAGTGCAGTTTGTTTTCAACCTATGACTGTCAGTTGTAGATTGAAAGAATTAGATGCCGAATACAGGTTAATAAACTATTCAATCGCTCTAGATCGTACATTTTATTAGTGTTTTTTTTCGAGACCAGCATCTGTTTAAGATTTTTTTCCCGGAGGAGAGGAAATTGAACAAGAAGAACAATCAGAAGAAATTGAAGTTAGGAAGACAGAATTATTCACTAGATGACTATTTTAAAGATTTATATGAACCGCCTGAAAGCTGCTCTTTCTATCCATATAAATGTCCTCCAGGTCCTCAGGGACCACAAGGACCTCAGGGGATAAACGGAGAACAGGGTCCTCAAGGGCCAGCTGGGGGAGAACAGGGTTCTCAAGGTCCGCAAGGCCCACAAGGTGTACAGGGTCCTCAAGGAGAACAAGGTCCACAAGGTGAACAGGGTCCTCAAGGAGAACAAGGCCCACAAGGCGAGCAAGGCCCACAAGGCGAGCAAGGGCCACAGGGCGAGCAAGGGCCACAAGGCGAACAAGGTCCCCAAGGAGAACAGGGTCCCCAAGGCGAGCAAGGTCCCCAAGGTGAACAGGGTCCTCAAGGAGAACAAGGTCCACAGGGAGAACAAGGTCCTCAAGGGGAACAAGGTCCTCAAGGCGAGCAGGGTCCACAAGGCGAGCAAGGTCCCCAAGGTGAACAGGGTCCTCAAGGAGAACAAGGTCCTCAAGGAGAACAAGGTCCACAAGGTGAACAGGGTCCTCAAGGCGAACAAGGTCCTCAAGGCGAGCAAGGTCCTCAAGGCGAACAAGGTCCTCAAGGCGAACAAGGTCCTCAAGGAGAGCAAGGCCCACAAGGAGACCAAGGTCCCCAAGGAGAACAAGGTCCTCAAGGTGAACAGGGTCCTCAAGGTGAACAAGGTCCTCAAGGCGAGCAAGGTCCTCAAGGCGAGCAAGGTCCTCAAGGCGAGCAAGGTCCTCAAGGTGAACAAGGTCCACAAGGCGAACAAGGACCTCAAGGAGAACAAGGACCTCAAGGAGAACAAGGCCCTCAAGGAGAGCAAGGTCCACAAGGCGAACAAGGACCTCAGGGTGAACAAGGCCCACAAGGCGAGCAAGGTCCTCAAGGAGAGCAAGGTCCTCAAGGAGAGCAAGGTCCACAAGGTGAACAAGGTCCACAGGGTGAACAAGGTCCACAGGGTGAACAAGGTTCACAAGGAGAGCAAGGTCCACAAGGAGAGCAAGGTCCACAAGGCGAACAAGGACCTCAGGGAGAACAAGGCCCACAAGGCGAGCAGGGTCCCCAAGGAGAACAAGGTCCCCAAGGCGAACAAGGTCCACAAGGTGAACAGGGTCCACAAGGCGAACAAGGGCCTCAAGGCGAACAAGGTCCACAAGGAGAGCAAGGGCCTCAAGGCGAGCAAGGTCCTCAAGGAGACCAAGGTCCACAAGGCGAGCAAGGGCCACAAGGCGAGCAAGGTTCACAAGGAGAGCAAGGAGAGCAAGGCCCACAAGGCGAGCAAGGTCCTCAAGGAGAGCAAGGTCCACAAGGAGAACAAGGTCCACAAGGCGAACAAGGACCTCAAGGAGACCAAGGTCCTCAAGGCGAGCAAGGGCCACAAGGCGAGCAAGGGCCTCAAGGCGAGCAAGGTCCTCAAGGCGAACAAGGTCCTCAAGGCGAACAAGGTCCACAGGGTGAACAAGGCCCACAAGGAGATCAAGGTCCTCAAGGAGAACAGGGTCCACAAGGAGAACAAGGCACCCAAGGAGAACAAGGCACCCAAGGAGAACAAGGCCCCCAAGGAGAACAAGGTCCACAAGGTGAACAAGGTCCACAAGGTGAACAAGGTCCACAAGGTGAACAAGGTCCACAGGGTGAACAAGGCCCACAAGGAGATCAAGGTCCTCAAGGAGAGCAAGGTCCACAAGGTGAACAAGGTCCACAAGGTGAACAAGGTCCACAGGGTGAACAAGGCCCACAAGGAGAGCAAGGCCCACAAGGAGATCAAGGTCCTCAAGGAGAGCAAGGTCCTCAAGGAGAACAAGGTCCACAAGGAGAACAAGGTCCACAAGGCGAACAAGGACCTCAAGGAGAACAAGGACCTCAAGGAGAACAAGGCCCTCAAGGAGATCAAGGTCCACAAGGCGAACAAGGACCTCAGGGTGAACAAGGCCCACAAGGCGAGCAAGGTCCTCAAGGAGAGCAAGGCCCACAAGGAGATCAAGGTCCTCAAGGAGATCAAGGTCCACAAGGAGAACAAGGCCCTCAAGGAGAGCAGGGTCCACAAGGCGAACAAGGACCTCAAGGAGAACAAGGCCCTCAAGGAGAGCAAGGTCCACAAGGCGAACAAGGACCTCAGGGTGAACAAGGCCCACAAGGCGAGCAAGGCCCACAAGGTGAACAGGGTCCTCAAGGAGAACAAGGCCCTCAAGGAGAACAAGGTCCTCAAGGTACACAAGGAGAACAAGGTCCTGAAGGGGGCCCGCAAGGCGAGCAAGGTCCACAGGGGCCGTCAGGTCCTTCAGGTGGAATGTCAGCCATTTTCCTTGCCACTTCGCAGAACGTTTCAAACGGAAACTATGTCGGGTTGAGTACCACTTCAGGTGTATATTCCCGAAGTACAGTAGTGGTACCTCAGAACGCTACGATTACAGGAATCGCTTTACACACGCGCGATAACGCAATAGGGTCTGTCACAGCTACGGTTGTGAGAAGTACTACATGTGATCTTACTCCTTCCGATACCGCAGCGACTGTAACCGTTAATGATCCGGATTGCTGCGATTTTGCACCTGCAAGTGTCGCAGTCAATGAATGTGACCTATTGTCTGTTAGGATCGATTATACTGCTTCAAACCTGACCACCGGTGTGGCCATCACGATTTTACTATCCTAGAAGTGGAATGAAAGAAATAGTCGTACTGCGGTACGGCTATTTTTTTTGTGATCAGACGGAGCACTTCCTCTTCAGAGTAGTACCAATTCATTTTTTGACTCATAGACTAAAAATGAAAGATGTATTTGTTCAGGGAGGGATGGAATTGAAAGGCATCATCTTAGCAGGAGGCAGCGGAACCCGGTTATTTCCCTTGACGAGATCGGTTTCTAAGCATTTATTGCCGATTTATGATAAGCCAATGATCTATTATCCCTTGTCGACTTTGATGATTGCGGGAATCAGGGAAGTCCTGGTCATCTCAACCAAGGAGGATGTCTCGCGTTATAAAGATTTGCTGGGGAACGGCTCCCATCTCGGGATCAGCATCGAATATAGGGTTCAGTCTGCGCCGGAAGGGATTGCTCAGGCGTTTCTAATCGGCGAGGATTTCATAGAAGGAGATCGGGTTGCACTGATTCTCGGGGATAATCTTTTTTACGGGTATACTTTCGAAAAGAAAATGATGAAAGCTGTAAAACAAGAGAGTGGGGCTACAATATTCGGCTGTTATGTGAACGACCCTGAGCGGTTTGGGGTGGTGACCTTCTCTAAGAAAGGGAAGGTGCTCTCGATTCAAGAGAAACCAGTGAATCCCTCATCTCATTACGCGGTGCCGGGGCTTTATTTCTACAATCACCGGGTGGTGGACATAGCTAAAAGTCTGAAGCCTTCCAAACGGGGGGAGCTTGAGATTACGGATATCAATCAAGCCTATCTCTCGGAAGGTGAACTATCCGTGCAATTGCTTGGATCGACCGATGCCTGGATTGATGCTGGTACCCCGCAGTCTCTGTTCAGGGCATCACAGTTTGTCAAGACAATAGAAGAAACACAGCAGATAAAATTGGGGTGCATTGAAGAGATTGCTTACCGGAAGAGGTATATCTCTGAAGCACAAATGAACACTCTTGCAGATACTCTTGTGAAAAGCGATTATGGTAAGTATTTAAAAGAGTTGGTCAAGAAAAGGCGATTCGAGGTGGAACATGAAGATACGTGAAACGGAAATAGAGGGGGTGTGGATTCTTGAGCCAAGAATTCATACAGATCATCGGGGATTTTTCATGGAAACCTTTCATAAACAATGGCTGAAAAGCCTGGGGCTCCCTCAAGAGTTCAAACAGGATAATCACTCCTTTTCCAAGGAGAAAGGTGTCTTAAGGGGGTTGCATTATCAATTGAATCCGAAGGCTCAGAGCAAGCTTGTGAGAGTGGTCACCGGTTCCATCTATGATGTGGTAGTAGATCTGCGCCGAGATTCAACCACATATGGCCACTGGCTTGGTTTCGTATTGGATTCAGAGAGTAATCGCCAGCTACTTGTGCCGAAAGGGATGGCTCATGGATTTTGTACACTTTCTCCAAACACAACGGTTTTGTACAAAGTCGATGAGTATTATGATCCTTCTTTGGACAGAGGGATCAAATGGGATGACGAGAAACTGTCCATCGATTGGCCGGTAGCGTCTCCGGTATTATCCGATAAGGATTTTGCACTGCCTTCGTTGGAACAGGCGGAATTTGATTTTTCAATAAAGGAGTAACGTATATGACGATACTGGTGACAGGCGGGGCGGGATTCATTGGAAGCCACTTTATCCGCTACATGATCGAGAAGTACCCGAAGCAGCCCATAGTGAATGTGGATGTTTTGTCGTATGCCGGTAATTTGAAGAATGTGAAGGATATCCAAGGGAGTGAGCATTATTCCTTTGTGAAGGGGGATGTGACGCATCATGAATTGATGGACGATGTGATAAGAAAGCATCATGTGGAGCTGATTGTCCATTTTGCCGCAGAATCCCACGTGGACCGGAGTATCCGAAGCTCTGCGGAATTCGTCCGGACGAATGTGATGGGAACCCAATGTTTGTTGGATATCGCCAAGGAACATGGGATTCGGTTTATCCAAATTTCCACGGACGAAGTGTATGGATCGTTGGGACGCTCTGGGGCATTCACAGAAGAGAGTCCTCTGAAGCCGAACAGTCCATATTCAGCCAGTAAGGCAGGTGCAGACTGTCTTGTCCGTGCTTATTACGAAACATTCGGTCTGAATGTGAATATCACCCGTTGTTCCAATAATTATGGTCCGTTTCAATTTCCGGAGAAACTTATTCCCCGTATGATCCTACAGGCCCTTCAAGAGAAGGAGCTGCCGGTTTACGGAAATGGAGAGAATATCCGTGATTGGCTGCATGTCAGGGATCATTGTTCCGCCATCGATGCCGTTATTCAAAAAGGAAAGCCCGGTGAAGTTTATAATATCGGAGGACACAATGAGCGAACCAATCTCGAGATTGTGCATAGTATTGTGGATGCTCTCGGGAAGTCACGGGATCTTATCACGTTTACTGCCGACCGGCCGGGTCATGATTTTCGCTATAGCATTGATTCTGGAAAAATTCAAAGGGAACTGGGGTGGAGTCCGTCCCATTCGTTTGAAATAGGTCTTCTGGAGACGATTACCTGGTATCAATCGAACGAAGAATGGTGGGGAAAGAGAACGGAATGAAAGGAGGAGATTCTCTGTGAAGAAGGTGCTTGTCACAGGAGCCGAAGGGCAGTTAGGGACGGACCTTTGTCGGCTTTTGAAGAGCCGCGGGTATAAAGTGATGGGGAAAAATAAAGCTGAGATGGATGTGACGAATCAAGTCAAAGTGGAAGAAGTCATCTTGAACGCACATCCGGATGTCATCATCCACTGTGCTGCATACACAAAGGTGGATGCAGCGGAAAAGAATGCCGACCGGGCCTTTCTGGTCAATGCTTGGGGCACCCGCTATGTGGCAACGGCTGCAGAACGTTTGGGAGTACCTTTTGTGTACATTAGCACCGATTATGTATTTGATGGGGAATCAGGGGTACCCTATCATGAATTTTCCCGTCCATCACCAATCAATGTATACGGGGAATCAAAGTTAGCAGGTGAAAGGATCGTGAAGGAAGTGCATTCACGGTATTTTATCGTGCGAACATCCTGGTTGTTCGGTCAAAAAGGTCCGAATTTTGTCGAGACAATGCTGAAGCTTGCAAGAGAGAGAGAAACCCTTTCCGTTGTGGATGATCAAAGGGGGAGCCCGACGTATACCGTGGATCTTTCATCGTCCATTGTCGGGCTCATCGGCACCTCCAAATATGGAACATACCATATAAGCAACTCAGGCTACTGCAGCTGGTATGAATTCGCGGAAGAACTGTTCATCCAGCGCGGTATGGAAGTCGACCTCAAACCGTGTACGTCAGAACAATTTAAAAGGACTGCTAAGAGGCCAGCCTTCTCAGTGCTGGATCACATGGGGCTCAGGATCAATCATTTTGGACCGATGCCTCATTGGAAAGACGGTTTGAGGAGATATTTAGCTCAGAATCCATCATGACCTCAGTTGGTTCAATGTATCAGCGATCCGTTTGAGATCGTCCTTGAAAGCGGGACGATGTTGCACCCTTTCCCGATAGCGGAGAAGGGCTTTTTGAAAATCTTCATCTGCTTTTAAAAAGCCACCTTCCCTTGACGCGATGATCAGGTCCAGCCACTGGCTGAACGTCTTTTCACCAAGAGTCTGATTGTTTTGGGACGGATGGATCCTGAAGTAGCTCAAGGCATCCTTCAAGTAAGCTGCCTTCCCTTTGGAAAGAAGCCCAAGCCAGGAAGCGAGATCGTTCAGCAGGGAATATTGTTTCCCCTTATAAACGCCAAAAGGCTCATCAAGATCGCTTTTTCTGAATAGAACCGTCGTAGGCTCTCCGACAATATTCAAGCATTGTGTCAGAGCCATGTCCCCAAATACCCTGCCATCCATGATCCTTGATTCTTTGAATAAGCGTTTCGTAGCGGTTAAGGGGGCGATGGGATCCCCTGCTTCATTAATGGTTTGCCTGAAAGAGGTCACAAGGGAAATCCCTTCAAATGATTCAAAGAAATAGATCATTTTCTTTATTTTGTCACGGTGAAATACATCATCGTCCATCAGATAATTGATGTATTCCCCCTTAGCCAGATCAAAGCATTTATGCCAGTTTTTCAAGAACAGATTCTGCTCGTTCTTTACATAGGTGATGAAGGGGTGCTTCTTTAAATAGGGCTGAACCATTTCCTTTACATCATCGTTCGAACTGTCATCACAAATGATCACCTCGATCGCCGGATACGATTGGGAGAGGACACTCTCTAAAGCAATTTTCAATGTGCCAGGCCGATTGTATGCGGGAATGACGACGCTCACCAACGGTCGATCCATCTTATCACCTCATTCTTCGTTATGGCCAGTTTTTCTTAAATATGGCGGGGACCCCGCCATACAGCGTATAGGGAGGGACGTTTCCTTTCACAAATGAACCGCCTCCGATCATCGACCAGGCTCCTATGGATACCTTTTCCCGGATTGAACTCCCGATCCCGATTGTTGCTCCTTCTCCCACCGTTACATTTCCTGCTATGCTTGCACCTGGGGCAACCGTTGCATAATCGTGAATGATATCATCATGACTCAGGATGACACCCCTATTCAGAATCACGAAGTTACCGACCTGAACGTTCGTCGTCAGGATCGTTCCTTCACAAATGATCGTTCCTTTACCGATTGTATTCCGATTGGACAAATATATGGAAGGGTGAATCAAAGAATCCGCTGGCTGAAAGCCGAGGAGTGTCGTTTTTTCAACGAAATGTTTCTTTAAAAAAGGATCACCTACTCCGGCGCATACTATCCTCACCTGATCCTTGAGATGCAGAATATCTTGGAGATCACCGAGAACAGGGAGGCCGTCCACGACTTTTCCCTTATACTCTGGTCGCTCATCAAGAAATCCGATGACACGTACTCCTATTTGCTCGCATAGATGAAGAACCTCCCGTGCATGACCGCCGCATCCCCATATGACAAGCGGTCCTATGAGCAAGCCATCCTTGTTACAATTCGTTCCACAAACGGCTCCGTCATTTCCTCCCACAAGGGAAGGCTGACAATTCTTCTTGAAATATGGTCCGTGTAGCGCATGGTCGTTCGCTTATGGTTTGAAAACAGGGGATGCTGATGGCAGGGAGGTGAGAAATAGGTGCGGGCTTCGATTTGATCTTGATTCAGGACCTCGATGATTTCATGGTTTTTCTTTTCAGGTGGGCATAAGACGGGCATGAATTGATAGGGAATCCGGCCCTTTGCCGCTTGAAGTTCCCACCCCTGTGATAAAAGCCGCTTATCCTTCAAGGCTTCAACATACCATTGGTAGACTTTTTGACGTTCACCTATCTTACGCGGATAGGCCTGTAACGTGGCAAGCCCGATAGCCGCATGATATTCAGACATTTTGCCGTTCAGTCCTTTAAAAGCAGTTTCTCTTCCTGTGGTGAATCCGAAATTTTCCGTTTGTCTGATGTCTGAAATGGATCCTTCATCCCTTGAATAGATGAGACCGCCTTCTCCCACACCAAATGATTTTGTTGCATGGAAGCTAAATACCACAGTTCCAGGAAACCCTTTTCCGAAATGTCCGTATTGTCCATTCACACCGAAGCTCGCTGCCGCATCTACAATGACCGGTATCCCTGAATCATGTAAAGAGGCATAATACGTAAGATCCAGATTAGTTCCGAATGTGGCATACGGCATCACGGCCGCCACTTGATCTCCCAAGGTGGAAAGTAATTCACCGACCATTTCTGTATCCATGCACCAATCGTCCTTATTTACATCGACAAAGTACGGTTCCAGTCCACACCATAACGCCGATAAAGGGGTGGCTGAAAAGGTGAAGCTTGGCATCAGTACATACTTTCCATGAGGACGTCTGCATCTTGAAAGGGCCAATATCAATCCGATGGTCGCGTTGCTGACAGTGGTGACCGCTCCATCTCCGTCAAAGTAATCGTCCAGGATCTCTTTTTCAAGACGTGCATTGAGCGGTCCGAAATTGCTATATTGTCTGGAAGCGTCAATCTCTCTCAAGTATGGAAAAAGATCTTCCTGGGTCACTAAATGAGGTCGTAAAAAGGGAATATTCATCATAGGATAGGAACGTTCAACTCCTTTCCCTATTCAATATATTTTGAGGGAAGGGAGAATAGACTTTGAATAAAGATCACGTTCGCCTGTGATGGAGAAAGAAGTATTGCCGTCGAATCCCCGCCCATCAGAAAGCTACCTGACTGTATGGAAGCGGTGAAGAAAAAGGTTCATCATATCTTCCAACCATAGCCGTTTTATTTCAATGAAAGGAGAGTGATTATGCTGTTAAGTGATATGCCAATATTGACTGCCTATCTAGTGATTTCGAAACAAAATAAAGATGAGAAGGTAGGGGGAATGATTCAGAGGCTAAAGGAAAGAGGAATCTCGGTGAAGGTATTGGGACCGGTCGATCCATTTCCGGAGATTCAGCCCAAACATCCCCGTGTATATGTCACACTCGGACCAGACTGGAAAGAGTTCAAAGGGGTGAATGCACTTTCCGTCATTGAGAGGAGGCGCTGGCTTCATTATTCCACCACAGATGAAATCGAGCCTGACCAGTTGTTCTACTGCTGGTTGAAACGGACCGATCCCATGCCAGTCACGAAAGGGGTCCCACCCAGCCGCTTTACGACAGACCTGCCCTTGGTGTCCGTATTCACTGCAGCCTATCGATCAGGGGGGAAAATCAAGCGTCCCTATCGCTCGCTCCTTAATCAAACTTATACTAATTGGGAATGGGTGATCGTGGATGATTCCGGCGACGATGATGCCACATATCATAAAGATCTAAAGTCGCTCGAGGATCCTCGTGTGAGATGTTACCGCCAGGATTCACGGAGCGGTTACATTGGAGCAGTGAAAAGGTATGCAGCGGGTCTATGCACCGGAGAGATTCTTGTGGAAATCGATCACGATGATGAATTGACACCAGACTGTCTGCAGAAAATCGTGACTGCATTCATTGACAATCCAGATTGTGGATTTGCCTATGGTGACTGTACGGAAGTCTATGATACAAGCAAGCGGGCTCATTGGTACGGTTGGGATTCAGGGTACGGATACAGTATCTATTATCGAGTGTGGGTCCATGCTATGAACCGGTGGCAGAATGTTAATAAGCACTCAGCCATCAATGGGAGCACCATCAGGCATCTGGTCGGCTTGCCGAATCATCCGCGTGCGTGGACGAGAGAGTGCTATCACTTGGTGGGGGGACATCGGGAAGAACTGATGGTAGCAGACGATTATGATCTCCTCGTCCGTACATTCCTGACCACGACTTTTGTAGCCATTCCCGAGTTATTGTACATCCAATATCGAAATGAACACGGCAGCAATTCGACCTTTACCCGGAATCAGCAAATTCAGATTCTGGTCAAACAGCTCCATCGTTATTATCATGAGCGAATCGTTCAACGATTGCGGGAAAAGAATCTTATAGAGGAAATTCCCTACAAGCGCGTTTGGGAAAGGAAAGAAGATGATAAAGGAAAAGAGACGGCCCATATCATCCATGAAGACGAGTCGAGGGTGTCAATCCTTTTTCCCATTCCATACTCTTGTAAGGACTACGATTCCACCCAGTTGATCAAGACCCTCAAAAAGGGCAGCGAAACCCGGTTCCGGAATCAAGAAGTTGTCGTGGTGGGGCGCATCCCGACTGAAGTGGAAACCTATGCGTCCCTGGCACCGATGGGATCCATTAAGTGGTGGCCGATGGAACCTGTTGACTCTGTAGAAACATGTATTTCGTATGCTAAATACTGTTCTACTTGCAAAGAGAAGATTGTGGTTATGCCGTAGGGGTAGCGATTTTTGAAGATATGGTAAAGTTCCTGTTTTGGATGATTTATCAGGGTGCTGTGTCAGTGGCTTTCAAAGATGGTTGGGAAGTGGAGTAAGATAAAGGTTTGAACGTAAGAGTAGAGCTATTTTAAAAAGTGGAGTTTTTTTATGGAATCTGGAGTCATGAAGGAAATGAGGGTGGACATATTGAATGGTGATGTCTCTTATTTCATTTCGAAACTTATCGTTCCACCCGGTTCTCAAGATTGAAGACACGTTTATCGATATCTGTCAGTCTTGTATTCAAATAGTGAAATTCAGATTCTGTATTCTGTTTCGTCATTTTTAATAAAGCAATGACACCTTCGGTTTGTGATCCTTCAATACGATTGACCGTTCCCTTGATTTCCTTTACATCGTCTTGGGTCGTTTTTAAATCGGAACGAATAGTACGAACGTCATCTTGGGATTCTTTCAGATCCGAACGAATAATACGGACATCATCTTGGGTTTCTTTCAGATCCGAACGAATAATACGGACATCATCTTGAGTTTCTTTTAGATCAGAACGAATAATACGGACATCATCTTGGGTTTCTTTCAGGTCTGAACGAATAATACGAACGTCATCTTGGGTTTCTTTTAGATCTGAGCGAATGGTACCTACATCAGCTTGAGTCTTTTGCAACTCACTTCGAAACTCTTTCATATCGCTACGGACTTCTTTCATCTCACCTTGTAAATCTAGAAGTATTTCAAGGATCTGCTTTTCCAATTTTCTCACCTCCTTCATTCCATTATAAAACATGTGAATCGGACATTCTACCTTCAACCCATACCTCATTGAACAAGCAGAAGGCGGTATGAACCGCCTCCTCTGTCATTAGTCACGCATGGCTCCTGCTTCACGGGAAGTCATGGCTCCCTGGCCATTTGCTACATCTTTTTGTATTTGTTTTTTCACTTGTTGAGGGTCGGTCCCAGACGGCAAGGCTTTCATTTCAGATTTATTCGTCTGTTTCATAAAGAAAATCACCTCCCAGTTTGTTCTTAGTATGAACAGGCATGCGGGAGATATGTTGAAGCGATAAAAGTTTATCTTGTCCAGAAAAAGGAAGAGAGATATAATGAAAATGATTCTTAACTAATAAAGGAGGGAATATCATGCATACGTTCACTGTAGACATCAAAAAATATCGTGTATTAATGATGTCTATTATTGGAATTTCAGCCGTCCTCGGGACACGTCTGTCCTTTTTTAGCTGATTTTTCATAATGTGAACAAGTGTATGATTTCCTATTAATAGCGAGAGCCATGGGAGATGATTCCCTATGGCTTTTTTTACTTTTATTCAGCTCAGGCGGGTACAGCCGTCTTTGCTTTCTAAACGAGAGGACGAAATGAAATGATGAACATATTGAAAACAAAGAACAATATCTATTTACTATACTTTTATCTCTTTTTTGCCCAGCTGTTTTTCGACAGAGCGCTATGGGTCATCTATCTTGGCGACAAGGGGATGACATTGGGTGAGATTGGGATTCTTGAGTCCCTGCTCCATTTGGCCATTGTGTTATTCGAGGTTCCAACTGGGATGATCGCTGATTTGTATGGAAGGAAGGTCAGTCTCTTGATTGGGAATGTGTTCAGCATGCTTTACGGATTGTTCATGCTGTTAAGCGGCACGTTTTCCATGTTCACTCTGGCGTTTTTGTCAATGGGACTCATGGTAACCCTTCATTCAGGAGCCGAGCAGGCATTTGCTTATGACACATTGAAAAATGATAAACGGGAGAAGGATTATACGCGGGTCATCGGCAGCATGACGGCGATTTCCCTGTTATCCCTGAGCCTGGCGAAATTCCTCGGAGGTTTCATGGCTGAAGTCAGCTGGGAATGGGTGTACGGGTCCACGATCTTCACCCACGTCCTGGCGGTCATCCCCCTTCTCTTCATGAAAGAACCTGAGCGGGAGAAGACCGAGGAAATCAGCGGACGTTGGTACAGCAAGTGGGTCCATCAATTCCGGCTCGGGGTCAGTGTGTGGAGAAATAACGGGGTCATTCACGCACCGGTCGTCCTCTTTATCCTGGCAAGTGCCGTCATGGTCATTATGGTATTTTACGGACAGGAATACTTCGTGACACTTGGCTATTCATCCATCGTCGTCGGAGCCGTCTTCACGATTGAAGGACTCCTCGGCGTCGTCATGGCAAAGATTGCGTACAAGGTGGAGGAGCGATTCAAATTCTTCAACATCCTGTATTACGGATTAGGACTTTTTCTAGTGTTTTTCGTCCTCTTTATTTTTGCAACAGACTGGGCGATTCTCCTGTCGTTTCTGATCCTTGCACAGCTTCTGAGCCTGTTCGAACCGATCTTCAGTTCGTTCGTGCAAAGCTTTTTGAAAAGCAATATCCGGTCTACTTTTCTTTCTCTAATCGGTCTGATGGAGAGTTTTGTCATCATGATCAGCTTTCCGCTCTTCGGCTATGCTGTTGAACGGACAGGATTTACGGATGGATTTGCCTGGCTGTTGGTCATTTTCTTTGTGCTGGCAGGTGGGTATTTGGTTGGTCAGAGGGTGAAAATGAAGGGGCGGACATAAGAGATAAGCTTCTCATCTTTTTGGATGGGGAGCTTTTTTATGATGTTAATTAAAAGGGAAATAATGGTATGATAAACCTGTCAGGGAGGGATATGCATGATGAAATCAACCACCGGGGGCAGATCAGATCGCTTAAACGCAGATTGTTAAAGACGGAGGAGCACACATGAAGAGAGACCTTTTAAACATATTAGAACTCATTAAACTGGGAGAAAAGCTGAAATACGAAATGAGGCACAGCTGGCTCTCAAACGGTAGGCAGGAAAGCGTCGCAGAGCATACGTGGAGGGTGTCCCTGATGGCCATGCTGATAGAGCCATTTTTAACTGAGAAAGTGGATTCGGCGAAATTATTGAAAATGATCATCATCCACGATCTCGTAGAAGCAGAAGCTGGGGACATTCCGGCATTTGATACGATGAATGACTCAGAAGTGAAGGAACAAAAGGTGCTCAATGAGAGGAAGTCCATTGAGAGAATACGAGATATGCTGGGGAATGGTTTAGGAGAAGAGCTTTACGAACTGTGGTATGAATTTGAAGAGAAAGAAACGTATGAAGCTAAAGTCGCCAATGCGCTGGATAAATTGGAAGCCCAAATTCAGCATAATGAAGCGGACATTTCTACGTGGCTTGATATTGAACATCGAATGAGTTTTATGATGGATAAGCATGTGGAGTTTGATCGAACATTGCAGATGTTCAAAGACATGATCGAGGAAGAGGCGGACATGAAGCTGAAGGAGGCAGGGATTGATACGGAGATATTAAAAGTCTGAGAAGAGTAGAAATGTAACCGATTATTGACCGATTTGTAACATGAAAAGGTCATATTGAGCTGGGACAGACTTATTTTTGAGAAGAGTCCACTAGCTGAACGTCATGAATCTCCTCGCTACCCGATATATGATCCGGTTCTCCCTGATTATAATCCGGATTTGAAATTTATAGTCCACCTTCGAACACTTATGGACGGGACATCAATTTTATAGTCCGCGTATAAAAAATATAATCCAGTTGTCGAAAAATCTTCGTAAAAGAGTTCTCATAGGAGAAGAAAAAAAGATTGTGAAACAACGATTAATTTGAAATAATTGGAATTGATGAGTGGGGATACATGAGAGTCGGTCGGAGGAAGCACACATAGGAAATGAAGGGGAGGCATGCACCATCATGTTTGACACATTGGCGTTGATACTCATCGGGGCGGTTGTTGCATGTGTTTTACAGGCTTTACAATTGTACGGCAGAGTTCCTTCTTATTTCAATGTAAAACTTTTCTTTATGCTGGTTCTTTTAACCTCCGCATGTTGGATCATAAGTCTGGCAATAGGCGGATGGGGTGGCATGAGCTTGACCGCAATTGCATTGGACGGATTGGTGGCAGCGGTCTCGGGATTGATTTGCTCTTTTCTATTGAATATCGTATTGCTGTCCGGATAAAGAATGTTTAGGAAAAATACAACATATGTAGATTAGAGGGGGAGGGTTTTAATGAAAAAAGTATTCAGCATAGCTTCATTCTTCATCTTTATAATCGGTCTTGTATTCTACGTATTAGCCCTATTAGGCAAGGACACTTTCTTACTGCCTTCAGTCATCACGGCACTCGTAGGTTTTCTGGCAGGCTTGTTCGGAGAAAAAACAATCCATAGAAAGATCGGCATGTTTGGAAATGGTCTCCTATTAGTGGTCGGGCTGCTTCTTCCGTTTGTGGTGACGACGTTTTTTTGGAATAAGCCGTGAGCATATACACCAAAAGGGAGGAACTTCTTGCGCAGAGAAGTTCTTTTATTTTTATATAAAAAGTGTAACCTTTTCATGCATTCATTCGATTAATCAATGAACACAAAAAGGGGGGAGAAGATTGGTTGATGCAGAGGAACTTGAGGTCACCATATCAAAGCTCTATCAGGAACATTATTTGGACGTATACAAATTCCTGATTTGTTTCTCGGGAAACCGGAACGATGCCGAAGATTTAACGCAGGAGGTTTTTATCCGAGTTCTCCACCATTTTTCCCGCTATAATCATCAATCGTCCATTAAAACGTGGATTCTCTCTATTGCTAAACACGTTGCCATTGATCATTATCGTAAAAAGAAATTTGTATCTATCTTTAAGGAGGGTTTCTTTAAAAGGTTGGTTGCACCTGGAAGACAGCCAATCGAGGAACTCGAAGAAAAAGAATTGCAGGCAAAGGTACATGATGCCATTGCAAGATTGAAACCTGAATACAGATCCATCGTCATTCTTAGGGGGATCAATGAATTATCAGTAAAAGAAACCTCCGACATTCTTCAGTGCAGTCAATCTAAGGTAAAGGTAAGTTACCACAGGGCTTTAAAAGAGCTGAAAAAGAAGCTGAACGTTGAGGCGGAGGAGGTATTACGTCATGCAAGATGAAAAGGAAATCATCCGACTTATCAAAGAATCGTATCCTTTAGAACCCGGGA
Organism: Rossellomorea sp. NPDC077527; assembly: GCF_044542955.1. NCBI lineage: Bacteria > Bacillati > Bacillota > Bacilli > Caryophanales > Bacillaceae > Rossellomorea > Rossellomorea sp. NPDC077527. The sequence goes on from NZ_JBITVL010000001.1 coordinate 687,404, forward strand.
AGGAGTTTGTCTCTGCCACTGGGCAAGTGTTGAAGAAAGCAGCAAGACAAAAGCGCAGCAGGTTACAATATAAAAGCAGGATCCTCACATCACTGGGAATAACTTTATGTGCCATTCTTGCATCATGGTTATTCTTTTTTGACGGTACTGTTACGGTGAAACATAATCTTGCATCGTTTATGACAGAGCCATTTTCACTGACTGCGGAGCAAGAAGAACCTTCTATTTACATCTACCATTCACATGATAAAGAATCGTTCATACCTGAAATTTCTGCAAATCAATCATCTCAAGCATTCGATGATTCCACGAATATTACACTCGTAGGGGAGCGGCTTCAGCAATTATTAAATGAAAAAGGCGTCAATGTCATACATGAACAAAAGAGTGTCAGTGACGTATTAGACAAAAGGAAATGGTCATTTGATAAGTCCTATTTGGTATCCAGAGAGCAATTCAAAGAGGCTCTGAAAGATCATAAGAATATTGAAATGGCATTGGACATCCATAGGGATTCAAGAAAGAAACCTGAAACAACCCTTGACGTTAACAATAAAGGGTATGCAAGAATGATGTTCATTGTTTCTAAATCCAGCAGTAATTTCGAAGAGAATTTGAGATTCGCCAAGCAGCTTAATGAAAAAGTAGAAAAAAAACTTCCTGGTTTATCGACCGGAGTCTTGGTGAAATTCAAAGATAAACAGAATGAACAGAGTACCTACAACCAAGATTTACTGAACCAATCGGTACTGATGAATGTCGGAGGAGTAGAAAACAGCATCGAAGAAGAATATCGTACGATAGAGGTGCTTGCAGAAGTAATCGAAGACATAATGAAGCAGGCATCACAATGAACCTAGGCACCCCAACCGCAACCGGAAACACAGCCAACGTCTATCTCTATAACAATAAAATTCACAAGGTCTTTAATGACTCATTACCAGACGATGAATCCATGAAAGAAGCGAAAAAGCAACAGTATGCCCATTCATGCGGACTGCCTGTGCCGGAAATCTATGATGTCACAAACATAGATGGGAAACAGGTCATTATCATGGAGCACATAGAAGGAAGGACGATAGGGAATTTACTCACAGCCAACATGGGAAAAGCGGAGTACTATATGGGCATGTCAGTGGATATTCAGATGGGAATTCATCAGATCAAGGCTCATTCGAATGAACCGATGTCCGAAAAACTGCGTCGCCAAATTCAATCTACACCTGAATTGAGTAATGACCTAAAGTCCATTTTAATGAATAAACTAGATTCCATGACCTTTGAAGCAAATCTTTGTCACGGGGATTTCCATTTATACAACTTAATTCTGTCAGAGGATAACGTCACCATCATCGACTGGGTTGATTCCAGTGCAGGGGATAGACGGGCTGACGTATATCGCACATATCTCCTGTATTCCCAGGTTTCAGTGGAACTGGCTGATATGTATATGCGTCTCTATTGTGAGAAAAGCGGTTTGTCTAAAGATGAAATTTTCCAATGGGCACCCATAATCGCTGCGGCCAGATTGTCGGAGAGGGTTTCGTCTAAAAATCCAAAGCGGCTATTGGAGATTGTGCATCAGATTTGATAAAAAGCCAAGCTACCTGTCCACATGGCTCGTAAACGACAAAAAAACAGCCACCCACAACAGAATGGGTGGCTGAATCCATCTTATGCTACTTCCGTCTCATCCTTCTCCCCAGTCCCTTTAGACTTAAAGCTGATAAAGAACAGTACGGCGAGAAGAACGATGATCGATACGAATACCATCATATTGGATTCGATCAGGTTCACAAGGTTGCCAAGCACGATGCCGACTAAACCGAAGTCTGCATCTCCAAACGTGGTTCCCTGGAATCCGAGTGAACTTAGTACCGGTAACAAGAGGGCAGGCAGGAAGCTGATCATGACTCCGTTCGCCATGGAACCGATGACTGCACCGCGACGTCCGCCTGTGGCATTACCGAATACTCCCGCTGCTGCTCCTGTGAAGAAGTGGGGGACAAGTCCCGGAACGATGACTTTCAATCCTAGTAAAGGTAAAAATAACATGCTGACGAGTCCAGCGATGAAGCTGAATAGAAATCCGATGATAACGGCATTCCCTGCAAAAGGGAAGATGGCTGGGCAATCAAGGGCCGGTTTGGCATTCGGGACGACTTTGTCCGCGATTCCTTTGAATGCCGGTACGATTTCACCAAGGAGCATGCGTACCCCTGCTAAGATGATGTACACACCAACGGCAAATGTGATCCCTTGCATAAAGGCGAATACCAGGAAGTTTTGTCCTCCGCTTAGTTCTCCTTCCACGAAGGCAGGACCTGCTGCGCCTGCTACGACGAAGAACAGGATGACCATCGTCAGAGAAACGGAGACAGATGTGTCACGCAGGAATCCGAGTGACTTTGGCACTTTGATTTCTTCCGTCGATTTGCTTCCTTTCCCAACGGCTTTCCCGACCATCGCGGAAACCAAATACCCAATCGATCCAAAGTGACCAACGGCAAAGTCGTCTGAACCGGTAACTTTGCGAGTGAAAGGCTGAAGCATCGCAGGTGACAGGACCATGAGAGCTCCAAGTATAATAGAACCTAGAACGATCAACGGAACTCCCGTAAATCCTCCGGTCGTCAAGATAACCGCGATCATGCAGGCCATGAACATGGTATGGTGTCCGGTTAAAAAGATGTATTTAAAAGGACTGAATCGTGCAATGACGATATTGACTACCATACCGAATAGCATGATCATCGCCGTTTCCGTACCGAAGCTTTCCTGAGCCAGAGCTACAATGGCTTCGTTATTCGGGATGACGCCGTCGACTTCGAATGCGTGATTGAACATGCTGCTGAATTGTCCTAAGGATTGCACGAGTACATTCGCACCCGCCCCGAGGATGACGAAGCCCATGACCGTTTTCAGGGTTCCGGACACGACATCCCCCGAGTTCTTACGCTGGATGAGGAGCCCGATTAAGGCGAATAGACCGACAAGGATCGCAGGCGTACCGAGTATATCCTTCATAATGATATCAATCATGTGTATCGCTCCTTTCTAACTCATAGTGGTCTAGATATTTTGTTCCAGTGCTGTACGAAGCTCGTTCTTATCCATCAGATTCTTTAATTTCACGACATTCTTCTTACCGTCTTCCAGGCTTTCGACGATATCTTCTGAACCTAGGAATAGATCCGCTTGTTCTGTCTTCGCTGTAGTCAGATCCGTGTGGGATACTTCCGCTTCTTTCCCCATATCCTTCAGTGCTGCTTTTACGTTCATCTCTACGATCATGCTGCTTCCTAATCCATTTCCACATACGACTAATACTTTTTTCATTTTAATTTCCTCCTCAGATTTATACTTCTACTGTTTGATTGATTAATTCGATGACGGTTTCTTGATCCTTTGCTGCGATCAACCGTTCCACGTTGCTTTCAGTTGATAATAATTCCGTAAGCTGTGCAAGTGCCTTCAAGTGCGTTTGATTATCAATCGCTGCCAGCACAATGATGAGTTGGGCGCGATGCTTTTCTTTTTCGGAAAAATAAACAGGTTCCTCTAGTCTCAGGAAGCTCATTCCCAGCTGTTCGACACCAGTCTCCGGACGGGCATGGGGGATGGCGATATTTGGTGCGATGACGATGTAAGGACCCAATTCCTTCACGTTCGTAATCATGGCCTCCACATAGTCCGGTCGGATCGATTGCTGATCGACAAGGGGCTCGCTCGCCACCCTGATGGCTTCCTCCCAGCTTGTGACACGATCTTTCAGCTGTATCGTCTGTTCAGTCAGTAATTCATTAAGCATAGGCTTTCTAAGCTCCTTTATCGTGGGAGTAGTTTGTTCTAAAAGCTGGACCAGTTCTTTCTTCAGTGCGTTTTCTTCATGAATGGTCGCGTGACGTTTGATCACGTCCATCAGAAGATCAGTCCGGTTCTTTTCGGTCGGCTTCGAGTCGAAAAGCTCGTTCATCCGCTGCATGACCCGTTCCTTTTCAAGATTCGTCAGGATGGCAGGAACGTGGATGACGGGGATGTCTTTTTCTTTTATATAATTGGTGGAAAAAATAATATCCGCTTCGTACTCGTTCGTTCGATATTCCCTCATGGAGAGGGTCGTGATCACATTCAGCCCCGCGATCAGGTTCTCGAGCTGGGTCCGGAGCATATTCGAAGTCCCGATCCCGTTTTCACACACGATGAGGGCTTTGAACTTCGTCTCGACCTTTTTCTTCTCTTTCGTCAACCATCCCCCGAAGTGGAGGGTAATATAAGCAGCTTCTTCATCCGGTACGGATTTTCCCACATACAGTTCCAGATGCCTCATTACACGTTTCGTGAGATGAAAGATGTCCGGGTACGTTGTTTGAATGCTGTCAGACAAATCATTCGCAATTGTGAGCCCGTACTTGAGCCTGTAAAACGTCGGTTTAATATGGGAGATCAGGTTTTCCTCAAGCCCTTTTTTGTCATCGAAAACGACACAGGAGTAAAGCTGGAAATCATGGATCATCCGTTGAACGACTTCTTTCAGCCCGGACATTTCCTGCTCCGTATAGCGGTTGAAATTATCCTGCTGGACCTTGGACCCGAGCAGGTTCATCGTGATGAAGCAAACCTCGTCATCTGGAAAAGCGACGTCAAGCTTATTGGTGATATGGAGGGCGGCCCTGTAAGCTTCTGTCTGCTTCAAAACCTCTTTTTCCGCTTTCGGAACCGAGATATACTTGCGCAGTTCAATCCGCTTCATGATCATCAGGATCTGAAGAGACAGGATCTCCACCATCTCATCCGTCAGCGTCAATCCCAATTCCTGTTCCGCTTCATAAAGAATTTCCCTCACCAGACGCCTTTGCTCCGTTTCGTGTGACCATGTATCAGCTTCCGGCTGAATCATCCGATGAACCTCATTCCGGACATTCTGCCATTCCTGATGTGAGAAGATGGTCGCAAGGATAGTAGAAAGCATCGTTCGCTTTGCTTCCTCAGGACCACTCAGCCGGTAACCCGATCCCTTCTTGTAAAAGAGGTCCAGACCAGCTTCGCGAAATTCCTTCTTGATATCTTTAATCACCTTCGCGATCGTCCCCCGGCTCATACTGGTCAAATCCATGAACCGCTCCATCGAAGCCTCTTGTTCTTCCAATAGAATGGACGCTTTGATCAGGACTTCTCGTTCCTCCTTGGACAGTTGATACTGCCAATCTTCAAAACTCTGATCCTTCGAAACCATCAGCTTCGACTTCGAGTCAGGGGGCAAAAACAACCCTTTCCCATGCTGACTCTCGATCGGTTCCAGTCCTTCCGTCCTCAGCCAGTTGTTGATCTGATCAAGGTCGTAGTAAATAGTCCGTTGAGACAAATTCATTTTCGCAACCAGATTCTTTGTCGGGATCGGGTCAGGCGAATGTTGAATGATGGATAATAAGTGTGCACGTCTTTTATCCAATACCATGAGGATCCTCCTCTAGTTAATTTTGCATATTTATATTCTTGTTTCGTAGATGATCATCTTATGAGTCTAGTATATGGGCATTTAACTAGTAATGAAAGGGGTTTCAGTGTGTAGAGTTTGTAAGGGGTATTTTTGCAAAAATGAACACATGGATAAAAGAGCATCAGATAGGGAAGTTGGGATTGTCATAGAAACAGAGGTTTGAAATAATTGGAAGAGGAAAATAAGGGAGGTACTCTTATGACGAGTGATTTTTATTGTGATGAGGTGTTAAGTGGAAGGACGGAAGTAGAAGAAGTGATGGAGACAGACAATGTCCTCGCCTACCATCATACCCGGCCGTTTTATCCCGTCCATATCGTGGCGATTCCGAAGGAGCATATTCCTTCACTCCTTACGTTGGATGAAGAGGATGATGAATTATTGCTTGAGCTGATGGGAGTCATCAAAAAGGTGGCGCGTGATGTCACGAAAGAGCATGGGGCCTGTAAAGTCATCACGAATATGGGGGAGTATCAGGACTCGAAGCATCTGCACTGGCATATTGTTTCTGGTAAGGCGCTGAGGTGAAAGGAGAATACACATGAACTATATGAAGACCTGTCCATTCTGCCATCCAGAACAGGACCAGGATCAAAACATTGTATTTGAAAACGAATCCTGCTATTTCCTGCAGCATAACAAGCACCAGGGAGTACTGGAAGGATCCGGCGTGATCGTCCCGAAGAATCATCACGCAAACGCATTCGAGTTGACGGAGGAAGAATGGAACGATACATATGATCTGCTGCAGAAAGCAAAGGCTTACCTGGATAAGGAATATTCTCCAGATGGCTATACGCTTGGATGGAATGTCGGTGAGGTGTCCAATCAGTTTATTTTCCACAGCCACCTGCACGTCATCCCGAGGTACAATGACGAACCGCTGGCAGGAAAAGGGGTGAGGTATTGGCTGAAGCAACCCGAAAATAGAAGAGACAAACGGTGAAAGAAGAGTCTGTTTTTGAAGGTTTTCTTTCAAAACCGTTCCGTATTGACAGGGAGACGAGCAATACCGGAAATTTTGAGCGTTCCTGCTTTCATTCAAGCGCGGATATGATCCGGTTTTCGCAACTTATGAGCCGGGTCTGAAATATATGATCCCTCCCGAACATTTATGAGCCTGAATGTTGATTTATGATCCCTAAACCAGGGTTTATAAGCCGTTTGTCAAAAAATCTTCAGAACACTATAGATAAACATAATTGGAAATAATTGAAACTTTCCATCCCAACAAACGTACATATGGATATACAGACGGGAGTGATGAAGATGGAAGTGAAAGTATCAAGGATTGGCGAGAACTTACGGATCAAATGGCAGTTCAGTCAAATCGATATCCCTTTTTCTGAAATCAAAGACGTGACAAAAGATGATACATATAGTGGTGAGGAAAAGACGGCCATGAGGATTGGATTTCCATATGGGCACACTGACAGAGTGGTAATCAAGACACGCTCAGAGACGTATATAATCTATACAAGTAATGGCGGCATGAAAGAGAAGATTCTCTCATTCATGAAAGCGAGTTAGATGAGTTTCTGGATGTGGACCGCTATTTTTATCGCATTGGCTGGCGGGATATTCGCCGCTAACTCCAGACATAAAAAAACGGAAAGAAAATATATAGGTGCTCTACTTGTTTTTATCGTTGCAGTAATCATCTTTTTACTTTGGTGGTTTAACCACCAGTAGTTCTTGATTAAATTGAAATCACGATTGTTACTGGAGGTGGCAAAGTGCTCTATTTAGGTGGTTGGCTGCCCATCATATTGCTTTTTATTATGTCAATATGTCTGATTGTAGTAATGGCCAGGTATACTAGGAATCGCATCGTATTTAGTTTAGCCGCTCTGTTAGGAGTAATGAGTCTCGGACTGATCCTCTATAGTATATTCATTGTCGGCGGCTGGGATGGAATGGCAATTGGATTTTATTCTATTTCTGCGTTTCTTGGCCTTTCAATTGGTACGGCAATAAGTCCGTTCATCAAGAAGAAAAGCCTGAATGGATGAAATGGTTTTGAAAAAAATCACCTTCATTTGTAACTCAAGTGGCTACAATGACTGATTCTAGAACTTAATTTTTTAATAGGAAAAATAATGATTGTGGCTGATCTTGCCAATGAAATGTGACCCTAGGAAAATGAGAGGGGTCATTTTTTTGAGTCGGGGATTGTTAAATGGTTGGGTGTTTGAAATAATTGGAATTATTAAGGTTTATTTTTGCTCGTAACGAAATAATGTCATTGGAAATGAAAACAGGTAGTTGTTTAGATGAAAGGTGGAAGTCCACATGTCACACGAAGAAAAATTAACCGGAGGGAACGTCTCAACCGTCTATCGTTCTGGAGATACGGTCCGTCGGGAGATAAAACCCGAAAGCGCCAAAATCCACATGCTCTTAAAGCATTTAGAAGTGAAAGGATTTCCCCATGCACCAGCGTTTCTCGGAATCGATGATAAAAACAGGGAGATTCTTTCCTTTATCGAAGGAGAAGCAGGGAATTATCCGTTAAAGGAATACATGTGGTCAGATGAATCGCTTTCTGGGATCGCGAAGATGCTCCGCCTGTATCATGATGCCGTGAGTGATTTTCCAGTGAGCGAAGACTGGGAGCCGATTGATCTCACACCGCAGCCGTTTGAGGTACTCTGTCATAATGACTTTGCTATATACAACATCATTTTTAACGAAAAACGTCCGGTCGGGATCATCGACTTTGACGTAGCGGGTCCAGGTCCAAGGCGGTGGGACATCGCCTATACCCTCTATACCTGCGTTCCCCTGAGCCGGGTGCATTATTCTGAATCGGGGGAGGCCGTTTATTACGACCCGGCAAGGGATGCCGAACGAGTCAAGCAGAGAGTGAAGCTGTTCTTTGAATCGTACGGTATTGATGTTGGAATGGATGATATCCAGATGGTTCTGCTCCGACTGAAGGCGATATGTACGACCATCCATCGTAAAGCGGGAGAAGGCGACGCTGCTTTTCAAAAGATGGTGAAAGAGGGGCATGTAGAGCATTATCAGAAGGATATCGGATTTATTCAGGATCATCTTAAAGATTGGGTATAGGAGGCGAAAACCATGAGTAATGTCGTGAAAGACGTAGGAGAAGTGAAACTCGTCGGATTCAGGATTCTCTGTTCTGGAGAAGAATATGTGACAGAAATTCCGAAAGCTGCTTTGAGGTTAAAAGAAAGAGCAGAAGAAATCCAGAACTTACTAGATCCCCTTCAGCAGATTGGCGTATTTGTCGTCGAAGAATCTTCACCTGAAGAAGACGGGTACTGGATTGGACTTCAGGTAAGTGAATTCGGTGACATCCCTGCAGGTATGACGAACTTGACGATTCCTCCGCACCGATATGCCACCATCCTTCATCAGGGGCCGAATGATCAGATCAGAAACAGCTACGAGAGGCTGCATCAATGGATCAGCGACCATGGCTATACCCGTTCCACTCAAAGCTGGAATCTCGAAATCTACCAAAAGGAAAACCAGCCTTATAAGCCTTCCTATGTCCAGGTGGAATTATGCGACGCCATTTTGTCCGGGGAGAAAGGGGAATGAATAAAAGTAGCTTCATATTCGCTTCCCTTTTATTGACCGGCTGTCAAAGCAGTGAAAATCACCTGACAGAAGAACAGGCGAGTAACATCATAATAGAGCACCATGGAGGCACTGTTGAAATTGTCTCCGTCACAAAGGAATGGAATAAATACATTGTGGCATGGGAAACCGAAGACAAATGTGAGCGGGGGATAGATAGTGTGAATAAAAATGGTGAAATTAAAAATTTGGGGAGCGCCATATGTTGAGGCGTCGATTCGTAGCTGTATTATGCATTCTCGCTGTCTTTATCGTAACGGCATGTTCAAAACAAGTGGACAGTGAACAGCAGAATATTGTCGTCGAGAAGCAGGTGGGCGATGAAAATATGTATGAAGAGTTTAAAAAGGTCACAGACACAAATCAAGTCGAAGAGGTAAGAGAGATTCTTTCGAATACCCATTGGAAAGAAGCACAAGTGGACTTCATCCGTCCCGCGGATTATCGATTTATCTATGAATATAAAAACCCTGAAATCGATGCGAAGGCAGTGCTTCACAGCGTGTGGGTCAGCCCGAAGAAAGATGAGCTTGAAGTCATGCAGGGAGATCATGAATATGCGCAGCTTCCTAAGAAAGAGTCTGCCCGTTTGTTTGAGATTTTGACAGGGGAACGTTTAGGAGAATGAGAGGTTCTTATTCGACAAACCGGAATGCTAATGTGTGATCCGGCATGAATTTCTTTATTTGCGCACGATTAATCTGGAATCGGCATGATTAGTCTCTATCCGGCATGAAAGTGGAGGAAACCGGTACGATTATCATGTGTGTAGATACTTTCAATAACACACATGTCGTATCATTACGATTTGTCAAAAAGAAAGGAATCAACATGAAAAACAAAACGATTTGACTACAATTAATACTAGGAACTGAAAAGAAGGGTGCTTTGGAATTTGGAGGGAACCACATAATGAGCACACACATGTACATGGTAAGACACGGTGATTCACCGAAAGCAGGCGATGAACGAACGCGTGCTCTAACGGAAAAAGGAATGGCAGACGCCCGGAGAATAACCGACTTATTGAAAACAATAGAGATCGACGCGGTGGTGTCAAGTCCATACCTGCGTTCCGTTCAAACGGTTGAAGGCGTAAGTCGTCATATCGGGAAACCGGTGGTTATCGAGGAAGACCTGAAGGAACGGGTGTTTTCAGCAGGAAATACCCGGATATCCGATCAGGAGCTTGGTCCGCTTCTTGAGAAATCGTTCCAGGATCCGAATTACGCACTAAAAGGCGCAGAATCCAATGCTGAATGTCAAAATAGAGCAGTCGCTGTATTGAATACGCTCTTGGATACATACGAAGGAAAGAACGTCGTGATTGGTACACACGGAGCCGTTATGACGTTGATGATGGGCTTTTACGACACACGATTTGATTTGGATTTTCTATATAGTACGTCGAAGCCTGATATTTACAGGATGGAATTCAATGGTCTGGAATGTGTGGGGGTTCAGCGGTTATGGTCTTAAATGGAGGGAATCAATGATGGAAGTTCCAATCAGATGTACCGGTACAGCCGTCGTTTTATTAAAAGAAGTTGAAAATCAATACAGAGTATTACTAGTGAAGAGAGCGAAGGCGGTTTTGAAAGATGTGTGGTGCTATATCGGTGGTGCTATAGAAGAAGGGGAAACAGCCACAGAAGCCGCGTATAGAGAGGTGAAGGAAGAGACAGGAATCTCGGATATTTCTTTATACTCTGCCAATACCTTCGATAAGATCTATTCCATTGAAGGGAATTACATATACATAGCACCAGTGTTCGTTGGGTTCGTAGCATCTGATCAGGATGTGACACTAAATGAAGAACATAGTGAGTATAGATGGTTGTCATTTCAAGAAGCCGTCGATACTGTGTCGCTTCCGGGGAATGATGAAGTTCTATCGTTTATTGAAAAACATTTTGTTAAGCAGGAAGCTCCCCGTTATTTGAAGGTGGGGGACTGAGTTGAAAAGAATAGGGAAGTCAGCAAAAAACCATGTTAGGAGATTAAGAAAATGGATGTTTTCGTAAATCAATACGCGTGGATCAGAAGTACTAGAGAGGTGTTATTCCGATACTGTGAATCAATGTCACAATCCGATTATGTAAGAGAACTGGAATCGTTTGGCGGGGATTCCATTCGCAGCCTCCATGTCCATGTGGCGGATTGCTACCGAGTATGGCTTGGGAGTAGAGGACTTGGTCAAACACTTCCAAAGATTACGGCGGAAACTGCCATCAACGTAAAGGAGATGCGTGAAATTTTCCAAAAAACAGATGATGTTGTACATGAATTCCTAAATAAGTTTCAAGGGAATTGGGACAAGACCATTCAAGTATCCTTTGGGGAAGGTGACAGTACAGAGATATCCGCTTTGTGGCTGTTTACACATACAGTGACGCACGAATTTCATCATAAAGGGCAGATCGTGAAAATAGGCAGGCAGCTGGGGTACACCCCTCCAGATACGGATTTGATTGGATCTTGATTGTTCCAGCGGTAGACCTCTTAATTTTTTTGTGTATTCTTCCGAAAGGATACCGGGGCTCAGGCCCCGTTTTCTCATTCGATTCCAACTCTTTTACTCCTCCTCTCCATCAAAACCGTATCCCTCCACACCCCATCCATCTTCCCGATTTTTTCCCTGCGGCCGACGATGCGAAAGCCGTGTTTCTCATGCAGTTTGATGCTTGCAACATTCTCAGGGAATATCCCCGATTGAAGGGTCCAGTACCCGTTTTGCTCACTAATCTCAATTAATGCATCGAGAAGAAGACTGCCGATTCCCTTACCGTTATACTGATTTGAAACGTACACACTCACCTCAGCTACCCCACTGTATACACATCTGCTAGAGACAGGACTCAGGGCAGCCCAGCCTAATAGGGAATTATTTTCACGGGCAACGATGCGACTTACTTTTATATGGCTGCCATCCCACTCTTCCCAGGAAGGGACGTCCTTTTGAAAAGTTGCATTTCCCGTCGCGATTCCTTCTTGATAGATGTCGGCTACTTGATGCCAGTCATCCTTTTTCATCTTATCTACATATCCCATTTGCATGTAAGCCCCCTTTTTCTTAGAATAATACAAAAATGTCTTGTCATCTATATATAAGTGAACTATTATATAAGCATACATTAATATATGGAGGTGAGAGGATGGCTGATATAGACAAAACTGCAACGATTTTAAAGCTACTGGGGGATAAGACCCGCTTAACGATGATCAAAATATTAGATACGAATGACTGTTGTGTGTGTGAATTTGTGGAAATCTTCAAAGCAAGTCAGCCTGCCATCAGTCAACACGTCCGTAAATTAAAGGATGTGGGGATCGTGAGGGAGAAGCGTCGTGGTCAATGGATCATTTACTCCCTTAATCGTGAGAGTGAATACTATCCAATGATCCAAAGCCTCCTGGACCACCTGCCGAATCAGGACTTCAAGTTGAAGGAATTGGAGGAGCAGGGCTTACGCATTTCATGTGATTAATAGGAGGTAAAAACGGAATTATGACTATTTTAGCATCTGTGATTTTTCTCATCACCCTTGTGTTCGTCATTTGGCAGCCAAAGGGACTTTCCATCGGATGGTCAGCCATCGGCGGGGCGGTACTTGCCCTGATCGTAGGGGTTGTCGATTTCAGCGATGTGGTGGATGTAACGGGCATCGTCTGGAATGCGACATTAGCATTCATTGCCGTTATTATTATTTCTCTCATCCTGGATGAGATCGGATTTTTTGAATGGGCTGCCTTGCATATGGCAAGAGCGGCAAAAGGAAACGGTGTGAGGATGTTCGTGTACGTGTCACTCTTAGGAGCAGTGGTGGCGGCTCTTTTCGCTAACGACGGGGCGGCACTTATCCTGACCCCGATCGTCCTGGCGATGGTCCGGAACCTGAATTTCAGTGAGAAGCTTGTGTTCCCATTCATCATCGCTAGCGGATTCATCGCCGATACAACTTCCCTTCCTTTAGTGGTCAGTAACCTGGTGAACATTGTATCCGCTGACTTCTTCGGAATCGGCTTTGTGGAGTTTGCTTCCCGGATGATCGTTCCTAATCTGTTTTCATTAATCGCCAGCATTTTGGTTCTTTATCTCTTCTTCCGGAAGAGCATCCCGAAGAATTATGATGTCTCCCAGTTGAAGAAACCGGTGGATGCCATACAGGATATCAAGATGTTCCGCCTTTCCTGGTTGGTGCTCGGAGTCCTGCTTGTCGGCTACTTTGCCAGTGAATTCATTGGCATTCCGGTATCGATCATTGCAGGGATCATTGCTATCTTCTTCTTGTTCATGGCCAGAAGAAGTCCAGCCGTTAATACGAAAACCGTTATCAAAGGGGCTCCATGGGCCATCGTGTTCTTCTCCATCGGCATGTACGTGGTCGTGTATGGCCTTCGTAACGTAGGGCTGACGAATGTACTGGCGGATGTCATCCAGATGACAGCGGATCAAGGATTATTCGCAGCAACGGTCGGAATGGGATTCATCGCGGCGATTCTTTCGTCCATTATGAACAATATGCCGACGGTGATGATCGATGCCTTGGCGATTGCCGGTACGGATACGACAGGTGTCACGCGCGAAGCGTTGATCTATGCCAACGTGATCGGTTCCGATCTAGGACCGAAGATCACCCCGATTGGATCATTGGCCACATTATTATGGCTACACGTTCTTTCATTAAAAGGAGTGAAAATCTCCTGGGGGACGTATTTTAAAACAGGGATCACCCTGACCATTCCAACGCTTTTTATCACACTGGTCGGGCTATATATATGGTTATTAATCATCTAACAACGATTAAAGGAGAGATTCAACATGTCAAAGAAAACCATCTACTTCCTATGTACAGGTAATTCATGCCGTAGCCAAATGGCAGAAGGCTGGGCGAAACAACATTTAGGTGACGAGTGGAACGTATACAGTGCAGGAATCGAGGCACACGGATTAAATCCCAATGCGGTAAAAGCAATGAAAGAAGTCGATATCGACATCACGAATCAAACGTCCGATATCATCGATCCTGACATTTTGAATAATGCTGATTTAGTCGTCACACTTTGCGGAGATGCAGCAGATAAATGTCCGGTGACACCTCCTCATGTGAAACGCGTACATTGGGGATTCGATGACCCTGCGAAGGCGGAAGGAACAGAAGAAGAGAAATGGGCCTTCTTCCAACGCGTTCGTGATGAGGTGGGCGAGAGAATCCACCGTTTTGCCGAGACCGGTGAATAAAAAACATATAGCCAAGAGACCTGTTCTCTTGGCTTTCTTTTTCTGGAGTTTTTATAAAAAGAGGAGTGATACGATGAGTAAAATGGAGATTTTCGATCCAGCGATGTGTTGTTCAACAGGGGTATGCGGACCAAGTGTCGATCCCGAATTGACAAGGATTGCATCTGCTGTGTATTCCCTTGAGCAAAAAGGATATGATGTATCCCGTTATCAGTTGACCAACGAACCTGAAAAGTTTGCGGAGAATCCAGTTATCAGCAAAATCCTAAAGGAGAAGGGTCCGGATTCTTTACCACTTGTATTTGTGGATGGAGAAGTCGTGAAGACAGGGATTTATCCTACCAACGAAGAATTAGCAGAATGGTTCAACCTCTCACCGGAAGAGTTAACGAAGAAGCCGAAAGTCCGACTTTCCCTTGATTTAAAATCAGGGAAATAAGAAAGGATGAGCCATATGTTTCGAACTTATGTCCCTCAGCAAGTGGTGCATACTCCCTTTCTTTTTATCACAGGAAAGGGCGGCGTCGGAAAGACGTCCACAGCGAGTGCAACGGCCATCGCCCTTGCCGATCTAGGTAAAAAGGTCTTGCTTATTAGCACCGATCCAGCGTCAAATCTTCAGGATGTGTTTCAAATAGAATGTTCCAACACGCCCACTCCTGTTCCAGGAATCGACCGTTTATTTATTAGCAACATTGACCCTGAAGAATCTGCACGTGCGTACCGGGAAAAAGTGGTCGGTCCTTACAGGGGAGTCTTCCCGGAGTCTGTTGTTTCGACCATGGAGGAACAATTGTCTGGAGCCTGCACAGTAGAGATTGCTGCGTTTGATGAGTTCTCTGGCCATCTTTCCAATCCGGAGATCATAGAAGAATACGATCACATTCTGTTTGATACAGCTCCGACCGGGCATACGCTCCGATTATTGCAGCTTCCGACGGCTTGGAATGGGTTTCTGGAAGAAAGTACTCACGGAGCATCCTGCTTAGGTCCACTTGCCGGATTAGCTGAGAAAAAAGCCCTTTATGCCAAAACAGTGGCGGTATTATCCGATGAGAACCAAACGACTTTATTGCTTGTTGCAAGAGCGGATGGACCCTCTCTTTTGGAAGCGAGCAGGGCATCCGTGGAATTAAGGGAAATCGGGTTAGACAATCAGATTCTTCTCGTAAACGGGCTTTTAACCAGTAAAGTGGATGATGATTCGATCTCACTTGCATTCTATCACAAGCAGCAACAAGCATTGAAAGAGATGCCTCAAACCTTGAAGCAACTGACGAGTTATTCACTGCCGTTTGTTTCGTATTCATTGACAGGGATTGAAAGTCTGCGCTATTTATTCCAGTCAAACACCATGCCTGCAAGTGTCGTTCAAGATCAAGATGTTCCGATTGAAACAGAAAAGCTGAACGATCTGATTGAGGACTTTTCCCGTAATGAAACTTCTTTGATTTTCACAATGGGGAAGGGAGGAGTCGGGAAAACGACCGTAGCTTCTGCGATTGCTGTAGGTCTCGTTGAAAAGGGGCATCGCGTCCACTTAACGACGACGGATCCCGCTGCTCATATCCACTATCAATTTCAACAGGAGCAAGTAAATGAACGATTGACGATCAGCAGCATTGATCCCAAAGCAGAAGTGGAAACGTATAAGAGTGAGGTTTTAAATAAGGCGAAAGAGGGTTTGGATGAGGATGGGCTTGCTTATCTGGAAGAAGATTTGAATTCTCCTTGTACCGAAGAAATTGCCGTCTTCCGTGCATTTAGTGAAGTGGTGTCACGTTCAGAGAATGAGATTGTGGTCATCGACACAGCCCCGACTGGACACACGCTCCTGTTATTGGATGCGGCAGAATCATACAGTAAGGAAATTGAGAAATCGACAGGCGATGTCCCATCAAGCGTGAAAGAGCTGTTGCCAACCTTACGAAATGAAAAGGAAACGGCTGTCGTTATTGTGACACTGCCAGAAGCCACGCCAGTACTGGAAGCCTCTCGCCTGCAGGATGATCTTAAGCGCGCAAGCATTACTCCTACATGGTGGGTCATTAACCAGAGCCTGTTATACGCACAATCGAATGATCCTATATTAAAGGGGAAAGCCCATGCTGAGAAAGAGTGGATCGTGAAAGTACAAGAACAGTTTGCAGAAAGAACAGCTACGATCCCATGGATGGAAGAAGAAAAGATAGGATATAACAAGTTGAAGGATTTTATCATAAACTAGTGGAGGTACCAACATGACGAAAAACTATCATGAATTAATCAAGGACCGCATCTTTATGGGTGGAGCGGATGATGCAGAAGAAGCAACGAAAAAGGAACAGATTGATCTTGTCTTCGATTTGCGTGCAGAAGCTTCAAATCCTGATGCAGCATATACACGGATCCATAGCCCAATCGTGGACAACGAAGGAGATCAAGATCAATCGATTAAAGCATCCATTGACCAGGTAGTAGCTGCGTATAACGAAGGCAAGAACATCTACTTCCACTGTCAGGGAGGCAGCAACCGTACGGGTACAGTCGCTGTCGGTACGCTCCTCGAACTTGATCAAGCAAAGACGTTGGAGGAAGCGGAAACCATAGCTAAACAGGCACGACCAAAGATCAATGTCAAACCTGAAATGATGGAATCTTTACGAAAGCTTTACCCGCAAAAATAGGAGGGAACGTATATGAACATTACGGATCAAGCAAAACAAGTGTTATCTGAAGTGTTAAGAGAACAAGGAGCAGAAGGGATCCGTTTATCTTCTGTAGCAGGGTGCTGCGGTCCCCAAATTTCAGTATCAATGGACGATCCAGAACCAACTGATCATATCGAAAGCATTAACGGGATCCGAGTTGCCATCGATTCATCCATGCAGGGAACCGAAGCGTTAACGATTGATGTCGAAACCACTCCTCAAGGAGAAGGCTTAGTCCTGATCGGGGCCAATCAGTGTTGCTAATGAATGGAAAGGCAGCTGCTTTTATGCAGCTGCCTTTTTTAAACCCATTAAACCCAATAGAAGATAAAACCGGACACGGTAGACATGGTGATAACCGATAGTACAAAGGTAATGACCAGTTGTTTTCTAAAGATGGATTTAAGGAGGATCACTTCAGGAAGACTGGCCCCGGCTGAACTGATCATCATCGCCATGACAGGACCAAGTGCCATTCCTTTCATAATCAATATCTGTGAAATGGGTATCATGCTCGAAAGTCGGATATACAAAGGAACCCCGATGATGGCGGCAATCGGGATGAGCCACCAATGCTCCCTTCCGAAGAATCCAGAAATCCACTCCGTTGGTACGAGTCCATGGATGACAGCACCAATTGCAGCACCGATGATGAGATAAGGATAGACACTTCTCATTAGATCAGCAGTTTCCATCCAGGCTCCTTTTAAAGAGAAACTCTTCACTTCCTCTTTGAATCCAGTCATCATGACGTTCTTGACGTATTTCTCAAAACCGAATGCTTCCAATAGGAAACCGATGCTTATGGAGAAGATGGTTGTCACCACGGTATAAATGAGCGCCACTTTCCACCCAAGAACCACTCCCATGATCGTGAGGATCGTCGGATCCAAGACAGGAGAAGCGAATAAGAAAATCATGACAATCCCGAATGGCATTTTCTTTTTCAGCATGTTCACGACAACAGGAATCGTCGAACAGGAACAAAAGGGCGTGATAAACGCAAACACAATGGCAGCAGAAACACCCCATGCTTTGTTCTTCCCTGAAATCATCTTCTCAATTTTTTCATAAGGGATGAATCCTTGTAATAAACTGATGGCAAATGAAATGACCACAAACAAAACCGTTAATTCCAGTGCAATTTCTAGAAAACTTCTAAATGTTTCTCCCCACACATTGATCGTCCCCTTTCAGAATTAAACGGCCGGGCAGCAAGGGCTGCAGCATATTGGTTCTTTTTGGTTGATGATCGGAGCTGGTGGTTTCGTTTGGTATAGGGCGACGAATTCCTGCATCTCCGTTCTTTTTAATTTTAAGGTCATTTCTTCTTTGTGAAAATTCAGCATATGTTTCTCTCCTTTTAATCAATATAATTTGATTAATTAATCAAAAAAAATTGATTTATAATCGAAAATTTTAACAGGAAGGCCTGAACAGGCAGCATAATTCGGCTGAAAGCAGGTGGTTGATCTCATCCTGATTCAAGCTGTAATAACTCCAAGTTCCTTTTGTTTCTTTTTTTACAATGTTTGCGTCTAGAAGGATCTTTAAGTGGTAGGATAATTTGGACTGCTTCATTTCCATTAATGGAGCCAGGTCGCATACGCACATTTCGCCTTTCATAGTCAAAATGTTCATGATCTGAAGCCTTTTTTGATCGGCAATGGCTTTGAATTTCTGTTCGTAGGTTTCAAATATCTTTGTGCCCGATACGTCTTGTAATGGAATATCGTTTGTCATCACTGGATCCTCGTTTCTCAATCAATTTTTCTTGATGTAGTCATCTTATATCCATTATTTTTATGTGTCAAGCATTAAATCAAATAATTTTGATGTATACTATGCGGTGGAGGAAGCCGGTGTTCATAAAATCAATTTTTTTTGATTTAATAGTTGCATTTCTAGAAAATGGAACATATACTTACGGTATAAATCAAAATAATTTGATTAATTAAAAGGGGTTGGATGAGATGAATTTCATAAAGATATTAGTAGGGAACAAGAAAAACAATTCTCAAGATTGTTGCCAGATTGAAATAAAAGAAGTGGAAGATGAGAGCTGTTGTAGTGCTGATGAAATCACTGAAACACCATGCTGCTAGTATACAATAGATATGGATAAGGGAAAGGTACCCTTATCTTTTTTTATGTTGAAATGGGAAATATTATTTGATATGTGGAAAATGTTTGAGGAAGATAAAATATTTTGAAATAATTGATAGTAATTTAGGATGTTATTATTAGAATACTTGTTTACAGGAGATGGACCATTTGAGCAAAGCAGGAGTTTACAAGACAGACATAACGCCCCCTTTAGGAATCGACTTTATCGGATATCACAGACCAGGTGGCATAAAGTCGATCGAAGAACGCATCTATTCCACCGCCTTTGTGTTTGAAACCGATACGGACAAAACGGTCT
Organism: Rossellomorea sp. NPDC077527; assembly: GCF_044542955.1. Classification (NCBI taxonomy): domain Bacteria; kingdom Bacillati; phylum Bacillota; class Bacilli; order Caryophanales; family Bacillaceae; genus Rossellomorea; species Rossellomorea sp. NPDC077527. The sequence goes on from NZ_JBITVL010000001.1 coordinate 706,873, forward strand.
TTATCAGTATCGATAACATCGGTATGCTGATAGAAGATACTACAAAGATTCGCGAGCGGATTGCCGCTGAACTGGATATCCCCTTTGAAAACATAACCGTCGTCTTTACTCATACCCATTCGGGTCCAGCCACTGCGAGCTCAGATGAAATCGTACAGTCATATAAACGGCTTCTCATGGAAAATACCGTGATGTCTGCCGTCAAGGCTCATGAAAATAGACGCCTGGCAGAAGTCGGATGGAACGTCACGCTCGGAGAAATCGGAGTGAACCGAAGAGAAGAAACATCAGAAGGAAAAGTGATGATGGGGACGAATGAACAGGGGCCAGTGGACAAGCGAATCGGGATTCTGGCCATCCGGCATCAGAATGACCATACGCTATTAGGGGCCATCGTTTTCTGTACAGCACACCCCAATGTTCTAAAATCGGATAGTGATTGTCTATCAGGGGATTACCCGGGAGTGACAAGGGGGATTCTTGAAGGAATCCTTGCTTGCCCCGTCATCATCGTCCAGGGAGCGGCAGGGAATATCAATGCAACATACCGGGGATCACAAGCAGCATTAAAGCAAATGGCATATGCATTAAGCGGAAGTGTATTAACCATGATCCCATCCCTCACATATAAGGGAATTTCCAGGTTGAAAACGACTTCAACCTTGCTGCCGATGCGTTTAATCGAGATACCAAAACCAGACGGAATTTATAAAATGGCTTCCAACGCTCAGGAGCAATGGGGTGTTAACACAAGCAGATGGCTTGAACGGGTGCTGGAAAAATATGAACAGCACGACAGACAAATCACGATCGAGTTAGAAATTCAATCATTCCAGATAAACGAAGGATCCTTTTCCGGTATCCCTATGGAGCCCTTTTCAGAATCAGCCCTGATCATCCAGGAGAAACTGGATAACCCTATAGCCTTCTTTGGAGGCTATACCAATGGCTATCTGGGATATTTACCTACAAAGGAGGCCTATCCATTTGGGGGATACGAAGTCGAACTAAATCCCGTGGTCTACGGACCGATCACTCAACTTTGGATGCCGCCGGCAGAGGAAACGAATCAAAGAGTGATTGATACGGTAGTGGAACGGTTAAAATGATGATAGTCCTATTGAAATCGTCCATCGAATAAAGGAATTCCATTGCTTACAAAGAATTCTTATATAGTGAGATAATAGAGTCGTGAAAAGGAGCGATTAAACAGTGGAATTACAATACGAAGTGATCCCGGAAGCACAGGCAGAACTTTGCCGGGATCTTTGCAATGAGCTGATGGCTTTTCAGAAATCGAAGGCATCCATTGCACCTGAACGATTTGACAGCATGAACTTCGATACGAGGATGCTGCCGTCGATTAAAAGTGCCATACATAATTATCTTGTGGTCGTGAAAGATCCGGAAAGAAATAACGAAATTATTGCCTATGTGTATACCAATATCTCACCGAAGGAAGCCTATTCGAATGATTTTGCCACGTTCTTCGACCTGTCATCTGTCCAGAAAGAGAACGTAGGTTGTCTTTCGCAATTTTACATAAAAGAAGGCTATCGGCAATTCGGCATCGGATCGAAATTATACACTATGTCTATGGAGTGGTTGAACACGTTTGAGGATGTCGAGGATTATTTTGTCTTCACCTCGAATGGGAATGAGGAGGCATTGGCTTTTTACCAGCGAAAAGGATTTACCATTTCCCATGACATATTGGACGGTTTTATAACCGTATTACGAAGAAAAGCATAATGAAGGAGGAAACAACATGGACGTCTTCTCAAGTTATTTAAACGGAATCGATCACCCAGATCACCGCAACAGAATGGAGGAAATCCTGACATGGGTGGCATCGACTTTCCCACAATTGGAACCCGCGATCAAGTGGAATACGCCGATGTTTACAGATCACGGCACCTTTATCATTGGGGTCTCGACTGCGAAGCAACATGTGAGTGTCGCGCCTGAAGAAGTCACGATGGTGCATTTTGCCGATCGCATTAAAGTAGCCGGGTACAGTGCCACGAAAGGATTGTTCCGCATGCCGTGGAAAGATCCGGTGAACTACGCATTGCTAGAAGATATCATTACATATAACATTCAGGAAAAAGCAGAACTCACGAGCTTTTGGCGAAAATAGATCGCTCGTTGATAGGAGGTGTACATGATGATAAAACCGAATCGTAAAGTAGATGGTTTTATTAAGAAAGCCAAGAAGTGGAACGAAGAATATGAGAGGCTGAGGAGTATCCTGCTTTCCTTTGAAGAACTGGAGGAAGAAATCAAGTGGATGCATCCCTGTTACACACTAGAACGGAAAAACATCGTGCTGATGCATGGATTTAAAGAATACTGTGCGCTGCTGTTTCACAAAGGGGCACTGATGAAAGATCCGCAAGGGATTCTCATTCAACAAACCGAAAATGTGCAGTCTGCCCGTCAGATCCGGTTCACCAGTGCGAAAGAAATCATCGAAATGAAATCGATCCTGACAGCGTATATCCAGGAAGCCATCGAAATCGAAAAAGCCGGTCTCCAAGTGGAATTGAAAAAGACAGAAGAGTACTCTGTTCCAGATGAACTTCAACAGAAATTTGATGATATGCCGGAGTTAAAGACAGCTTTTGAAAACCTGACGCCGGGACGTCAGAGGGCATATATCCTTTTTATATCCAAGGCGAAACAATCGAAGACTAGGGAGTCGAGAGTTGAGAAATATGTGCAGCATATTTTGGACGGTAAGGGCATGAACGATGAATAGATCTATCAAACGAACGGAGCTTGTCCACCAGGATGAGCTTCTTTTTTGTAGAGGGTTATTTGTTTTTATTGGAAAAGAGTGGATGATTATGAAACTTCTCTAGCCTTACAATCGTCTATTAAGAAGAGAATGGTATAGAAAGGCGGTTATCACTGTGAAAAAATACTCATGGCTCAGTTATGTGTCAGCAGGAATCCCGCTCGTATTATTCGTTCTATTGTTTAACGTTTCACATATCAACGATCGATCAGTCGTCTATACGATTTTTTATACACTTTTCCTCGGGGCTCCCCTTTCCCTTGTCCTGAGCATCATCGCTTTGAGAAAACGAAATGAAAAGAACGGGTTTGCTCTCGTGGGGTTAACGTTTGCCGTATTATTAATCGTTTCCATTTTGTGTGTATTGGTACTGGGATTGGGAATGGGAGAAGCGTAATCTTGGAAGGTCAGGTTAGGTGGGGTTATGGAAAGAAGTAAATGGAAAAAGCTCGATTTAGATTTAATGTTTCTTGTGTTTGTGTTTATGATCATCAGCTGTGTGTCGATTTACAGCGCGCAAAAATATTTACCTTATGAAGAGAATTTCGCCATGAAGCAATGTATCTGGTTCATTGGCGGTGCGATTTTGACCTCTATCGTCTACTACTTCGATTTTGAACAACTCAGAAGGCTGTCCCCTTATTTATATGGATTTGGTGTCCTATTATTGGCCTTCTTGATGGTGGCCCCTTCAAGCATCGCACCGATCATTAAAGGAACGAAAGCTTGGTTCTCCATCCCCGGATTCGGATCTTTACAGCCTTCAGAATTTATGAAAGTATTTCTTATTCTCTTTTTAGCTCACGTCATTTCCCGCCATAATGAAAACTACGAGGAGAGGACGCTGTCTTCGGATGGATTTTTACTGTTTAAAGTCGTGTCCTTCACTTTCATTCCATTGGCATTCATATTGGAGCAGCCAGATGCGGGAACAGGGATGGTCATCATGTGCATCATGATCGGGTTGATTTTCATATCAGGAATCAATAAATACATCCTTTTCTTCTTATCCCTCATAGGGGTATCAAGCATTGCTTCACTGGTCTGGGTCTTCATATATCGCCCAGAGGTATTGTTATCGTTTATGGGTCAATATCAGCTTGATCGAATTTACTCGTGGCTGGACCCATTCGGGAACGGCCAGGGTATTGGCTATCAATTGAGATTATCCATCCTTGCTTCAGGATCAGGCAAGATGATGGGGAAAGGGTTCACCGACGGGCAGGTGGCCGTTCCCGAAGCCCATTCCGATTTTATCTTCACGGTGATCGGAGAAGAATTTGGGTTTGTCGGATCGTCCATCGTTCTGTGCCTGTATTTCATTTTGATCTATAAAATCATTACCATCGTGCTTAGGAATAAAGGCCAGTATGAAATCCTTGTCGGGGCAGGTGTCATCTCGATGTTAACCTTTCATATTTTCGAGAATGTGGGGATGGTCATAGGCCTGGTCCCAATCACCGGAATTCCTCTCCCAATGCTCAGTTACGGAGGGAGCTCTGTGCTCGGAACGATCTTCGCCTTGAGCATCATCAATAACGTGTCGGCTACAACGAATGTATATATGTTTGGGAATAAGGAGTAAGTTATTAGGATATTGAGAGAAGGAGTTGAACGCATTGGCAACGTGGTTGGTACATTTCAGAATCGCAGAGAATCTGCTGAATAAAGGATTACAGGTTGCTGAAGAAGAGTTTGTGGTCGGAAACATCGGACCGGATTGTGGATTGCCTGATCCAGAGACAGGTATCTTTCATCCTGATAAAATCGTCACTCATTTTAGAGAAAATGGGAAAATAAATCCAGACCTGTTTCTGAAACAATATATAGAAGGTCGACAGGGTTTCACCGATCCCCGCTCATCCTTTTTTTTAGGGTACTACCTTCATCTGGTGACGGATGTGGAATGGAGCAAGATGCATCACGAAAAGAAGAAAGAACCCATTTATCAAACGATTCTCGGAACACCTGAATACACGAGAAAAATAAAAGGGGACTGGTATGGAACGGATTTCGTCTATTTACAAGGAAACACGGATACAGTATTTCATCGTGTTTTTCAACATATTAAGAGTTTTCCAGATTACCTGGACATCTTTCCAGAGAACCAGATTACCAAACAAATTAAACGGATTACGGCCTTTTATCTAGGTGATTCTTATGCCTTCGCTCTGGAACCGGATTATATGTTTACCTATTTAACCCCTGATGAAGTTACGCAGTTTGTCGAGGAGACGACGGAGAAGTTGGTGGATATCCTGCAAGTAATCTTTCAAGGGGAGGCTACCTGGGAATCTTACTCTATAAAGAAATGAAAGGAGGGGGCATTATGAGTTTACTCACACCAATCGTTGTAACAGGGTCCGTGTTAGCAATGGCCTGGATCGTTGGGAATCATGAAAAGGCGAACGAACAGAGGAAGTGAGGGAAAGACCCGATAGGTTTTGAAAAGGGGGCTGATGCATGAAGGAGGAACAAGCCAGAAAACATATGTATCTCATACTGGGATATTCAGGACTCCTTCTCATAGGACTGGCGATTTTAAGGAATTTATCCGTTGTGAACGATCATGTGGGATACGGCCTGACGATGTTTGGTTATTTATTACTTGTTTCGTATTTTAAATTTGCAGATGATAAGATTGGTGCCACAAGAAAAGAAAAGGCGTTTTATCGTATAGGATTTTTAGTGGTGTTAGTGATTGTGGCGTGGAATTCTTATTTGTAGATTCATATAAAAGAGGTGAAATATGGAGCTCATAATAAAAGTCATACTATATATCGTCTTCTTGATAGGAGCACTCTATTTCTATTTCGGAGGTACCAAAAAGGCCGCTCGTGGTCACAATATGTTCATTAAGGTCATCGGTGTTGTATTAATAAGCTACTTTTATTGGTTCCACATTCAGACCTTCATTCAGCTATAGTAATCAGTTCGAAAGAAAGGGGTTCCGGAGCTTTTGAACATCATATTCAATGATATCTTTCAATTTATCCTTTATTTTACCGCGTTTCTATTGGTCTTTTTTGTTATTGAAAAAAAGGCTAGAAGAAAGTGGAGCATTGAAAAACCAGATCGTTCAAGTGCACAGGGAATCAATAGCGTTCATGTTTGGGGAAAACGACTCCTTTGGACTGTCTTCTTCATTTGTGTCATATTCTATCCTTCAGGGGTGATCAATGTTGCTCTCATCGTGGTCATCTGGGCATTCGAAACCTATATGCAGTGGAAACACGAAAACTCAAAAAGAGAATACATCATTACATTTATGGGGCTCATTGCCTTTATCATTTTTATCTCAATTGGATATTCATTTGACTTATTGCTGTAATCCAAAACAAAAACATCTTTTGAAAGGAAGGAAGCACCATGACTAAATCAGAATTAGAATATCAAATCAACGAAGTGAAATTAGAGTATATTCGCATCCAGGGAGATCTTGAGAAGCTGGAAACCTTCGGCAGAAACACGGATATTCAACAAAGAAAGTTGGACGAACTTGAGCAGGAGCTATCTCAGCTACATAGGAAACTGGATGCCATCGACTAAGCATCATCATATGTTTCATGAATATTGAAGCTGCATGGAAAATAGGTATATAGAAAGACGAACGGTACAAGTTCCAACTTGTATCTGGCTCTCTGATAGGGGCTGATTTCAATGTATCGCAATCGTGACAGACAGGTGAACATCGTCATTCTGGTGCTTTTGTGCATCCTGATCTTTCATATCATCCGCATTATCCTTCATGTGAGGGTGTACTTCGTCTACAGCATGGGAATGGGGTATCTTTTGTTCTTGGGAATGATTATTTTTCTTATTTTATTCCTTTTATTCAAAAGGTGATTGAACGGGTACTTTTCTTAAATGGGAAGAGTGCCTCTTTTTTTGAGAACTTATGTAGGAAAATTATGTTAATATGGGAATGGCATACCAAGTATACTTGAACGGAGGTTCTATATGAAAAACAATAATCAATTGGCTTTACTTGTGTCGTGGGTCGTATTAGTCGGATTTCCACTCTTTTTTCTCTTTGTCTCTCTGTATACGGGTCAATGGAGATATCTAATGTGGAGTCTACCACCTTCTTTTTTGGCAGGATTTACGGGGCTTATTTTGACCCTTAATCAAATGAAAAAAGAGAAAGAAGGGGCTTAACATGATGCTTTTAATCTTTAATGTGTTCAGGAATATCATTTCGACGTTCTTTTTAGACGGGATTTGGGTAGTCGGCTTTTTTTACTTGCTCAATAAGACATTTGAAAGCGATCGCCTTAAGAAGCTGTCCCTTTATGCGGTTGGAATGATTTCGGTACTGTTGTTCTTTTATTCTGTCATGGTGAGTATTTGAGTATGTACATATCGACTTTGGAGATTGAAAGGCTTACACCTGATCAGATGGGGAATCTATTATTCTCGGATATTGAAGACGATCAACAGCATGGAGATTGTATCTTCGTGGCGGGAAGCAGTAAGGCCATGACATACCGTTTACCTAAAGCCGTGGAGCTGTATAAACAGGGAAGAGCCGGTAAAATCCTGTTTTCCGGTGGCGTGAAATGGCGGGGGAGTGAGTATACCGAAGCCGAAAAATTGAAAAGGGGAGCAATCTCATTAGGAGTTCCGGAAAAAGATATCTTAACAGAAACGCTTTCCCTACACACCCTTGAAAATGTTCTGGCGTCCCTCCTTGTTCTTGATCGGGAATTTCATTTACACAACATTAGGAGGCTGCTCGTCGTAACATCTTCCTACCATATGAGAAGACTTCATCTGACGCTGAAAACCTATATGCCTGAATGGATATCATTCACCTTATGCCCGGCAGAAGATGACAATACTAGAGAAGATAACTGGTTCCTAAGTGAAACGGGGATCAAACGGGTCAAAAAGGAATCGGGAAGTTTGATCCGGTATGTGAAGCAGGGTGCTTTGAAAGATGAGGATGTTCTTATTCATAAAATAGAATGCTAGGAGGCGGAAAATGACAAAAGAAAAAGCGTATCCGAGATTCTGGCGTTTTCTCACCTACTTTACAGGATTTTGGATTTTGTATGGCTGCTATGTTCTGATCAAGGATGTATTCATTGAGGATCATTTCGATCGTCAGCCCCTGTATTTGATCGTTATGATGACCCTAATGTTGCTTCGGTCAATGCAGGAATATAATAAGGCAAAGAAGCTTTCTTCTACAAATGGGTCCTAACACTTACAATATGGAGGGATTCAATGTACGTCAAAATCTATCATTATCATATTCCGAAAGAGAAGGTAGAACAGTTTCTGGACATCCAAGAACGAGCAGGGGAATTGTATGGTCAGTATATTGACTACCAAACTATTTACATAAACAGTAAGAATGATGAAACAAAATGGATGGAAATATCTCGTTATCAGGATGAAAATGAGTACCGAAGGAGTATGGAGCGATTAAACGAAGAGTCGGAGGTACATTTGTTATTCGATGAATTCAAATCTCTATTAATCGGAGATATCAAGGAAGACGACTTTTTCGAAAAGAAACAAATGACCTTTCAAAACGGCAAGAAAGCGGAGTGATGGAATCATGAAATTTTTTGGGAGTATATTCTCCTTAACAAGCTTCATTCTGGCCATCTATGTACTGGTGATGAAAGAATATAGATGGATTGAACTTGTGATGTTGATGTTTAGTCTATCAATTGGAATCATGGGGATAGAAGAAATTAAAAAGGACCATAAGGGGAGGGGAGTGTTATTAATATCAGTGGGCTTACTTTGCCTCTACTCTTCAATTCAAGGATTCTTGTTCTTACATTAAATAGAAGGTCTCACTTATGATTCACCATCAACTTCTGCAAAATAACCGATAAATAGCGGTCCGAAGATCGTGAAATGACCGAGGGTTGCTCCCATATATTCCTCATGATCATCAAAATCAACTGTTCCGTCGCGGTACTGCATCCCGTCACCCGATAGCCTGTACGGAACATAAATGTTTCATAATCCTGATAAAACTTCTTGAATGAATGCTGATCCCTTGATAATAAACAGGTCATCAGATCTAGCTTTGTCATCTTCATGAAAACAACTCCCCTTTATACTCATGTATCCATACCCTTCTTCGTCCAAGTAGTAACTCTTTTTCCATCATTTATTGAATATATTCATCTTAACGTGGTATATATACGATAAAAGGTGGTGCAGAAATGACTTTCAAAACAACTTCGGCAGCTCTCCTTCTTGGCAGTGCTTTACTCCTAACGGCCTGCAGCGGGGACGGGACTGCATCAGATCAAGATGAAAACACTCAGTCCATGGACGAAAACCAAAAGGATACCTCCGTGGATATGAATGATGAAAACAGTGCAGAGGAAAATGCCGGTGAAGATATGAACGCCGATGAGAATGAAAACAATGAAGACGCTGGAGACAGCAATGGTGAAACAGAAAGTGATGCCAGCAGTGAAAACGAGGATATTCAGAAAAAGGAGTATCCTTCACCTGAAGAAGCGGCGGCTCAAATCGAAGGATATGAGAAGGTCGATCAGACGAACATCGATCTTGGTCACGGTATCAAAGGACTCCAGGAAGGGGCGGCCGGTCATGAGTATCTTTATTGGAATGAAGGTCGCTGGCTGATCAAAGTCAACTTTCCGCTAGATCCACAGTATGGTATTGATGGATATGATGGAGCCGAAGAAATGGCTAAGAACGTCGTAGAATATCTGGAGACGAACTACTTGCCCGCTCCGGAAGACAGGGGAGTGATTACAATCAACGGATTTAAGGACCACCCCGCAACCGTGGTGATGTGGCAAAAAGGAAAGACTGTTTATACAATCACTTCACAAGAAAAAGAACCATTCGACGCACTCAAAACAGCGGTTGAATCAGAATAAAAAGGTGGCCGGGATCCCGGACACCTTTTTTCTTCAGCGATTCATTTCCTGGAGCTTTTTAATATTATCCGAATGAAACGGTGATCCTTCCACTTCGCTCACCACGCTGAAGGGATTTCCGTCCGGATCAAAGAAATCGAAAAAGCGCATCCCGCCGAAGTCGTCGATATCGGACGTGACGACACCTTTGCCGTTCAATTCCTCATGAATTGAATCAACATCCTGTACAACAAAATTGAAATAGCTATTTTTTTGCTTTCCCTTAATGATAAACTCCGTCGGTTGAGGGGTTTCCACTTCAATCAACCCAAACTGTGTCGAACCGTTTGGTAAGTAAAAGCAGGCACCCCCGTCCCACGAATCGATTTTCTTCAACCCTAAATGCTCCTCATACCAGGCGGTTGATTTCTCAAGATTCGTCACAGGGACAAATACACTTCCAATCTTAAACATCGTATCCTCTCCTTATAAATGAAATTCATATGTATAACGAATATAATGAAGAAAAAGTTACAAAAAATGTGAGGTGGTTGAACTGATTTTTGATGAGTTGGAACATACGGTCACCAAACTGTATCGGTATTGCCTGAAATTAACGGGTTCCACATGGGAAGCAGAAGACCTCGTACAGGAGACGCTCCTGAAAGTCTACCCATTGAAAAAGCAGGATCCTGATCGGGCGTTCACTTTTTCATTTCTCTACACGGTCGCCAAAAACCTTTTTATCGATGGAAAAAGAAAGAAAAGGGAATCCTTTACTCTACATGAAGAAATCTATGGAGTATATGACCCATCTGAATTCGAGGGATTGATCGAAATCCTGCTTTCGGCTTTGCCTTTGCAGCAGGGGATGCTCATCACCTTGAAAGATGTCTTCAACTATACAACAAAGGAAATCGCCGCCATGTTGAGAGTTAGCGATGAGTTCATCAAAACCGCCCTTCATCGTTCCAGAAAAAAGCTGACAGCTGTTAATGAAGACACACCGGTTCCTGCATTCGCCAATCCCGAAATGATTCAGAATCTCTCAACCGCAATCAAACAGAGTGACCCATCGCGTATCTTTCGCTATTATCGGATGCTTGAAACACGACACTTTAAAGTGAGGAGAGACATAAACAGGTCGGTATTTCATGTGATTGATCTGGACGGGAATGTATTAGAGATTGCGTCCTTAACATATCCTCATAAAATTGATATCGTAACGTAAATGAATATTTACATAGATTTAAACTTATCCCACTTGTATTCATACTGGCTTAAACTTTCGATGTTTTACTAGAGTCGTAGTAAATACAGTAGGAGGTTTTAAAGATGAAAAAAAGACTATCAATCGGATTATCGATGGCGTTACTAGCATCTTCATCCTTAACAGCCATGGCTCAAGAGAACGGAGGCCACGGTGAAAAGAAAGATTCACACAAGAAAATCGAGAGTGTTGAATTCTCTTCCATGAAAGCTCCTGATAATATCAAAAATATGGTGAAAACCTATACAACAGCAACAGTCAAAGTGACTTATAAAGACGGGACAGTCAAAGAACTGCCTCTTAACTATGATCAACTCTACCTATCAAAAGATAAAATCGTCGACAATAAGGGAGAAATGATTCCAGCCGGTACACCGATCGACGTGAACGGTGATCCGATCATGGACAAAAGCGTTCCATCCAGTCCATCTTATTTCATTTCGGACGCGCCGGATTCCAACAGCTTTCTAAAGAAAGGGAACAAGTCATTTATGGTTTCCCACTTTGAATATGATTCACAAAATAACGCAGGTGAGAAGATTTCTGGTCTTCCTGCATCGATGACATTGTCAGAGCTTGACCATGATAAAAAAACGGGCAAGCTTTCTGTGAAAGAAGCCCATAAGATTGATTTCTCGAGAGTAGACGGACTATGGAACCCATGTAACGGATCCACAACGGATTGGGGCACGCACCTCGGTTCAGAGGAATATGAGCCGGACGCAAGAGATTTTGAAAACAAAGATTCTGATGCCTATAAAGAAGTCAGCAACTTTGCCAAGTATTATTTCAATGACGAGGCAAAAGCGAATCCTTACAATTATGGCTGGATTCCTGAGATCTCGGTTTCTAATGATGGAAAGCCATCTGTTGTTAAACATTACAGCACTGGCCGTTTCTCTCATGAAATGATGCAAGTCCTTCCGGATAATAAGACGGCCATTTTCGGTGACGACGGCGGCAATACGATGATGTTCATGTATGTAGCCGATAAAGAAGAAGATTTCTCAGCAGGAACTTTATATGCTGCTAAGTTCAATCAAACCGGTACAGAAAAAGGCGGATCTGGTGACTTAAACTGGATCAAACTTGGACACGGTACCGACAAAGAAATCAAAGACATGATAGACGGTGGAGTGACATTCAGCGATATTTTCGAAACAACGGAAGAACCAGCAGAAGGGTTTACGGCTGTTAAGACGAACTCCCATGATTCTGTCGAATATCTAAAAGTGAAGCCAGGCATGGAAAAAGCGGCAGCATTCTTAGAACCACGCCGTTACGGAGCCATCCTTGGTGCGACTTCTGAATTCAACAAAATGGAGGGACTTGCCGTCAACGCCGAAGATCATAAAGCGTATATGGCCATCTCTTATCAAGAAGGAAGCATGGAAAAACAAGAAGGAGCCGTTCAGGACGACATTCAACTTCCGAAGATTGAGTCAGGTGTCACATATGAATTAAATCTTCAAGAAGGTCAAACAGATCGTGACGATGAGAAGATTGACAGCGGCTATGTTCCTGCCAGCATGAACGGATTTGTATTGGGAGAGGACCTTGCTTCTCCGGATGCACTAGGAAACACGGCCAACCCTGATCTTGTGGCCAACCCTGACAACCTGAGCTTCTCAGAAGATCTGAATACCCTCTTCATCGGAGAAGACAGCGATATGCATACGAACAACTTCGTGTGGGCGTATGATGTACAAACGAAAAAGCTTTCCAGAATCCTTTCCGTTCCCGTCGGAGCAGAAGCAACAGGATTAAGAGCGGTGGATTCAATGAAGGACTCGAATTATGTCCTAAGTAATTATCAACATCCTGGAGCGGATCTTGATGAGAAAGAAATCACAGCCGTTGATAAAACAGAATTAGAGAAAGCCATGAAAGACACGCTTGGCATCATGGAAACAGGAGGAGTCGGCTATATTTCCGGCATACCTGGTGTGAAAATGAAAGATGACCACCAAAAGGACCATGATGAAAACAAAGCTGAAGATGATTCAGAAGAATAAACTTCGATAAAAAGGTCTGTCCCCGACACATTAGAGTTTAATGTGGAGAGGGCAGGCCTTTTTTTTATGAAAGAATCCTAGCCTTTGAGTTTAGGATTGAGTTTTTTATCTTGATTTGAAATAATTGGTAAATAGAGGATTCGTAAGGAGGAAAAAGATGAACAAAGATCGATTCTTTCTGGAGATGCACCTTCAAGGTATGAAATGGCAATACCAGAATGCGAGTTTAGAGAAGCATGACACGTATAGCGGACAAGTGTTGAAATCATGATTGATGCGATGGATCTAGTGACAGAAACATTGCTCCCGCGTTATCAGAAGAGATCTACGCACCACCGCCCTTTCATTGTAGGAATTGACGGACTGGGAGGCGCAGGTAAGACCACGTTTGCAAAAGCGTTGAAAAATAAACTCAAGCAGAAAACCACCATCCTTCATTTGGACGATTACATAGTGGAAAAGAGGAGGCGTTACGGGACTGGAGAAGAAGAATGGTATGAATACTATGCTCTTCAATGGGACATTGGAACACTCCAATCCTCTCTGTTTCAGAAGCTGCATCATACCCTTGATGTCACGTTACCCTTCTACGATTCATTCAGCGACATGATTATAAAGAAAGATTTCATCTACGATCAAAACACCATCGTCCTGATAGAAGGCGTCTTCCTTCAACGGAAAGAATGGCGTGATTTCTTTGACTATGTCATCTTTCTGGACTGTACCCATGAGCAAAGAACGGAAAGAGTCATCGGACGCGACCTCTATTTAGGGGATGAAAAGGAAAGAGTAGCCAAGTATGAACGGAGATATTGGAAGGCTGAAGACCATTACCTCCTCCATGACGACCCAATCGGAAGAGCGGATCATATTGTTAAAGTTCCAAAAGGGTGATCTGTTTCTGATGTGGCCCTTTATTTTCTTTCCGCTAAGTTTTCGATTCACTGACTAAATTTCTGTTTTTTACGCAAAAAGGGATAGCTTACTAACTATCCCTCCCCCCACTTTAATATCTTCGTTAATGGCCATACTCTCTACCTCAAACCGTCAAATCATTTTCTGATTTTATGTGAATTGCGTCTTGTAGAAGCCTTTGTAGAATAGCCGCAAAAACGGCGATAACCAACGAACCGAAAATGATGATGATTCCCAAAAATCCAATGGGAGGGTCAATGTTCCTGGCTATTAAATGAAGGAATGGCATACCTACTACATACAAACCGCTGATTGTAATCGCACAACCCTTAATGTTCTTTAACGCCTTCACAGATAATTCCGAGAACGCAGTGTTCTCATCAATGTATCGTAAAAGATTGAATGCCTGATATAGAGCAAAGAAAAAAGGCAAAGCTGCTCCATACATCACAATAAAAATGAGATATTTCATTAGACCAATACCTGTATTCAAGTTTGCTGCGAAATTCGCGAATGGGGGCACTAAAAATAGACAAAAAGCAAGAACGGGGATACCGATAACAAAAACAGCTATTTTTAATAAGAGCGTCGTAGCTTGTTTCATAAAAGCACCTCACTTATTCATTTATTTTATATCAGTATTTATTGTATTACAATAAATTTATATTGTTTTTTGTAATGTTATATCGAATGAAACGTACATACCGAATCAAAGAAAAGATTGAGTTTGATTGAATATTTTGGAATAATTGGTAGTGTATCATCTGAGAAAAGGAGACGTGATGTAATGGATTCGATTTGGTTGAATTTTTTTTTATTCCTATCCATCTATGCTCTCCTCATCTTCCTGTTCAACGCAGGAATGAGAAGGCTTTTGAACGTCAAAAGGAAGCAGATCTTCTCTTATCATCATTTGAATGAAACACATAAAAAGGTGGACTGGACGATTCGAATGGCATTTGTGGTCCTGATCATCGCAGGTGTTTTCTTTCATATTTCTAACCCCGATTCCATCGGGAAAGTGTGGTACTTAGAAACGCATATATTGGTATTCGGATTTATCCTCCTGTCGGAATCAGTCAGGGCTGTTTTTGAAAAAAAGCATTCAGACAATCCCAATGATTATAAATTCACCCTAGCACAGTTAACGTTCCTGACAGCTACATTGCTGTTATTTTTTACAACTGAATTTTTCGGAATATTCACCTAAAGGGGGAGCGTCATGGATACTCAGCGACAAAAGAGGATACGAGACTACGGAGTGAAGATCGGCAAGCTGGAAACGGGCACGCAAAACTCGATCACGGATGTGGCAGGGGTCACGGTCGGTCATGTCACACTCAGCCAGGAAGACATGCAGACCGGGGTCACGGCGATCCTGCCTCATCAGGGGAGTCTGTTCAAAGAGAAGCTCATCGCTTCCACACATGTCATCAACGGATTCGGCAAAACGATGGGAACGATCCAGATCAATGAACTGGGAACATTGGAAACTCCGATTCTATTAACGAACACATTGAGCATCGGAACAGCTGCCGATGCCTTGATTGAATACATGCTCGAACGGAATCCCGAGATCGGCAGGACGACGGGGACCGTCAATCCCGTTGTATGTGAATGCAATGACATGTTTTTAAATGATGTCAGAGCAAGGTTCATCACGAGGGATCACTTCCATAGGGCACTTGAAAACACCTCTTCAAAAGTAGAGGAAGGGACAGTCGGCGCCGGTACCGGCATGCTCTGTTATTCCTTGAAAGGGGGCATCGGGACAGCATCAAGGATCATGAAATTGGACCACGGGACCTACACAATGGGGATCCTTGTCCTAACAAACTTCGGAATACTAAGCGATTTGACCGTTAACGGGAACCCGGTGGGAGAAGAACTGAAAAAAGCTATCCTCAAGACCCGTGAAGAAAAGGACAAAGGTTCCGTCATCATCATTGCAGGGACGGACCTCCCTGTATCCGAAAGGCAGCTCAACCGGATCATCAAGCGGACGGTCACGGGACTCTCACGCACCGGCTCAATCATCACAACCGGGAGCGGCGAGGTGGTCATAGGCTTCTCGACGGCAACAAAGATCCCACATGACCAAACGTCCCAATGCATGACTGTTCCCATGATCCATGAAGAAGAGATGGACGTTGCCTTCCGGGCAATCGGGGAAGCGACGGAAGAAGCGGTCTTGAACTCCTTGATCACCGCAACTCACGTGGTGGGCAGGGATGGAAACGAAAGACCGGCTTTAAAGGATTTATTGGAGGAATACAATATAAAGCTTTAACACCAGGGAGGAAGTATGGAATCTACATTGATCATCATTCGAGGCAACTCGGGAAGTGGAAAAACCACGACAGCTAAACGCCTTCAACATCATTTCGGCCGGGGGACACTCCTGGTCTCCCAGGATGTCGTTCGGAGGGACATGTTGAAGGTTCAGGACCGGGACGGCAACCTGTCCATAGATTTGATCCGGCAAATCACAGAGTACGGTAAAGGCAAGAGTGAAGTGGTCATATTGGAAGGAATCTTTTCCGAACAGCGCTACGGGGACATGATTAGGGAGTTAATCCGCTTCTATAACGGAAAAGCTCATACATATTATTATGATTTATCGTTTCAAGAAACCGTTCGTCGTCATGATTCCCGTTCCAAACGGAGCGAGTTCGGGGAGGATTCTTTGCGTGAGTGGTGGACTCCTCGGGATTATCTGGGTGTGGATGGGGAAGTGGTTTTGACGGATGAGATGACGCAGGATGAAATAGTGGAATTGATTTCAAAGCAAATATGAAAATAGGGAGTGCATCATGTTACACGTAAAACCATTAGAAGAACGAGACTATGAACTGATCAAAGAAGCAGAAAAAGTCATAGAAAAGAATTATCGATACGGTCGTCACCATATTGGTTCAGCCGTCAGAGCCACAACCGGGGAGGTTTATGCAGCCGTTCATGTAGAAGCGAATGTTGGCAGGATCACCGTCTGCGGGGAAGCGATGGCTATCGGAAAGTCTATTTCCGAAGGAGACCATGAATTCGAAACCATTGTAGCCGTCGCTCACCCTCATCCACACGAAGATATCGAGAAATGCTGGGTCGTCGCACCCTGCGGCATGTGTCGAGAGTTAATCAGTGATTACGGTACACAGACCGATGTCATCCTATCTTATCGTGGAAAATTAGTGAAGTGTAATGTGATGGAACTTCTGCCGGAGAAGTATGGGAGTGAAATAGAATAGTAAAGTAGTATAAGGAGGAAATCATGATTCACTACAAAAACGAATTTCTAACTGTTTTTCAAAGCTCACTATATCAAACCACATCGGCCATCATCCAAACCGACGATGTTATAATCATGACCGATCCCAATTGGCTGCCACATGAAATACAAGCCATCCGGGAATATGTGGATCAAGAGTTAGGCGACAAACAGCTGTACATCATCTACACGCATAGTGATTTCGACCACATCATCGGTTCAGGTGCCTTTCCAGAGGCAAAGGTGATCGCTACAGAAGAACTTGAAAATCATGAACAAAAGAAGGAAATCGTTCAGAAAATCCAACAGTTTGATCAACGATATTATATAAAACGGGACTACGAGCCCTACTATCCGTCCGTCGATCACGCCATAACCAGTGATGGGGAGAAGCTCAATCTCGGAAAGCTTACTTTAACGTTTTACAAAGCACCGGGGCATACACATGATGGCCTTTTCACTGTCATAGAACCCTTGGGCATTCTTTTAACAGGGGATTATCTGTCTAATGTTGAGTTCCCATTCATTTGCAGCAGCTACATAGATTATAAGAAAACGATGAAAAAGGCTGAATCGATCTTGGAACATCACTCGATCCTGATTCATGTCCCAGGTCATGGAACCGTGACGGATGACAGGGCTGAAATGACGCGAAGACTGGAGGAGTCCTTGTATTATATCAATCATCTTTTACAGGATGAAGAAGAGGTCGAAGCCTTTTGCCGCGAGAGGTATTCTTTTTTTGAAGGAATGAAGAGTATCCATTTTGAGAATTTAGAGATCGCGAAGAGAGAGGCTGAAAGAGACGAGTAGATTTCTGTATCCTTTCGACAAACAGCTTATAAAATGAATATTCAGCTCATAAATTGATATTCCGGATCATAAGTACCTAATTCCGGCTCATATATTTCTGAAGTGGATCATAAAGAGTTCAAACCGGCTCAAATAGGGGTTTAAACCAGGATGAATGTAAAAGCCATCTGGGGATTTAATGCTCATTTCACTTCAACTATACGGGAAAACGACAAAAAAGGGGCAATTCTATGAAACTCATCTTACTATTTGGACCACAGGCCGTCGGAAAAATGACGGTGGGGCAAGAATTAGAAAAAAGAACAGAACTGAAACTATTTCATAATCATATGACCATCGAATTGCTGCAGCCTTTCTTCGGATTTACAGAGGAAATGTGGAGAATATGCGGCATGATGAGAGAAGAAATCTTCAAATCCTTCTCACAAACAGAACAGTACGGAATGATCTTCACGTTCATGTGGGCATTTAACGAGGAAAATGACTGGAAATGGGTCGAGAAGGTCACGAACATTTTCGAATCCAACGGTGCAGAAGTATATTTCGTTGAGCTTGAATCCGACCTGGAAGTGAGATTGCAAAGAAACACTACTCCAAACCGTCTGCAGCATAAACCTTCCAAGCGTAATATCGAAGACTCCGAGAAACGATTGCTCGCGTCACTGGAGAAACTCCGCCTGAACTCCCAGGAAGGGGAAATAGAAAGAGAGAATTATATAAAGATCAATAATACGGACATGAGTCCGGAAGAGGTTGCGGAGAAGATAATTGATGAATTTCAGTTCGAGAGAAAGTGAGGGACGGACCTCATCGAATAAAACTGAAAAATAGGAGGACCAAATGAACAAAAATCTTTTTCACTCCCCACCAACATTAGAATCCGAGAAAATAAAACTGATCCCATTAGAGGTTAAGCATTCAAAAGAACTTTTGGAAGCGAATGACCCTGATATATGGCGCTTTATGCTTACCGAAATCACCACCCATGAACAAATGGAACAATGGGTATCAGCCGCTGTCCGCTTAAGGGAGCAAGAGACCGCCATACCTTTTGCAGTAGTGTTAAAAGAACAGAACAAAATCATCGGATCGACCAGATTATTCGAAATCAATCTTACTCAAAAATCTTGTGAACTCGGTTCTACCTGGTACAGCAAAGATCATCAAAGGTCCTTCGTGAATTCCCATTGTAAGTATTTGATCCTGCGCTATTGCTTTGAAGAACTGGGGATGATGCGGGTTCAGATTAAAACCGATGAACGAAATCTACGTTCTCAGAGAGCGATTGAACGGCTAGGTGCCGTAAAAGAGGGAGTCCTTAGGAAAGAAAGGATTTTGTCGGGAGGCTATGTCAGAAATGCCGTTGTTTACTCGATCATTGATGAGGAGTGGCCATCTATAAAGGACGGGTTTGTTTTGAGAAATTCGAAATATTGAACGGCGGTGAAGCAATGAATCAATCTCCTCTTATTAAAGGGAAAAAGGTTCTCCTCCGGCAGCCAAAAGAAAACGACATTATGGATCGCTTAAAATGTGGCAGAAATCAAGAAATCGTCCGGATGTACGGTGGCGATACGAGAAACTTGAAACCATTCACGATGGAAGAGGCCAAAACGTTTGTTGAAAAGATTTCAGCCAACCAATACAACTGGTGTATAGAATACAACGGTCATTGTGTTGGACAGGCGCGACTGACCGTCAATGAAGAAGATCAACGAGCGCGTTTCTCCATAGGAATATTCAACCCTTCCATGTTAGGGAAAGGTCTGGGAACGGAAGTCACTAAACTGATAGTGGTATTCGCCTTTGAAGAACTCCAATTACATCGGGTGGATTTAAGGGTGTTGGAATATAATCACAGAGCTATTTCCTGTTATGAAAAGTGTGGGTTTGTGAAAGAAGGGGTTGAACGGGAAGGAGCGTTGATTGAGGGGAAGTTTGAGACGGATGTTTTTATGAGCATGTTGGATAGGGAGTATGAGGCCATGAAAGGCAAGTTCTATCTTTCATAAAATAGAAATAATAGGAGGTGAGATGGTTGTTGATTTTCCTCCTGAAACTGCTGGCTATAACTGCACTATATGTCATTTTGATAGCGATCTTTCACAGAGTAGTCAGCAAGTGGTTGAAGATGAAGAGAAGAAAGGCCTTTTCTCATGAGGTCATAAATGAACGGCATAAAAAAGGAGATAAGCTTATCGGGAATCTGACCGTGTTGGCAATGGTAGCCGGCTTTATCATGGATGTAAGTACGGATGTTGATCCAGATAACCGGTTTTTGCAACCGTATCTTATCATCGCGTTCTTTGTGGTAGGAAGGCTATTGTATAAATTTTATATGGAGAAGAAATGGCTGAGAGATAAAAGGGAATCTGTTTATACGTTAATGGAAGCGGGATTTTACACGTTGCTATTTGCTGTTGCGTATTCGACGAATTTTTGGATGATTTAAAGAGCAAGCATCCTAAGTTAGGGAGAATCACCTAATTATGAATGAAGACTTCAATAAAATTTGGCTAATCAACAAATTCGAAGAACTTAAAAAAAGGATTCTAAAAGCAATCGCTCAAATGTCAGATGAACAATTAAATTGGAGACCTGGAAACGCAGGTCATTGTGTTTCTACACTTATTCGTCACATCGATGGAAATATCAAAGAGAGAATTTACAAAGGAATATGTAACGGAACATATATTAGAGATCGTGAAGATGAATTTAAGCATGTGTATATTACTAAGGTAGAATTAGAGAAGCTTGTGCTTAATCAATTTCAATTTGTAATTGATACAATTAGTCAACTGTCGGAGGAGTCTCTTCTCAAAACTCAATTCGTCAGAGGTAGAGAACGTACAAATCTAGAAGTTCTGTATCAATGTGCTGCACACTTTTCCGAACATATGGGACAGATTTTGTATATAGCTAAGCTATGTTTAAAGGAAGAATATACATCGACGTCGATTTGATAAACTGGTGAGGAGAAACTTAATGATAAATAGTCAAACAGACCTCAAAGAAGTCATTATTTATTGAAAACAATCTTCCATCGTGATAACATAATTGAAAATAAGAGGTGGATAAAAATGACACTCATTAACAAGCAACGCTCATTCACACAATTCCATCATCATATCAAGTAACCTTGCTATCCGATTTTAAACAATCGCACATAGGAAGGTTATTTCCCATAGAACCGCATTTGATTAAGTTTTTCGCTTATATCAAGTGCGGTTCTTTTTTATTTAAAAAGGAGGAGTAGGAAGATGAAAATGAAGAAAATGGATTATCAAAATGTCAAAGGGACACAGGATTATTTACCGGAGGCGGAAGTGATCAGAAGGAAAGTCAGAAGGACATTGGAGGATGTGTTCATTCAATACGGATGCAAGCCTCTCGAAACGCCTATCTTGAACTACACAGAATTACTCGCGTCAAAATATGCGGGAGGAGCAGAAATCCTGGAAGAGATGTACACTTTAACGGACAGGGGAGAACGACACCTTGCCCTGCGATATGACCTGACCATCCCGTTCGCTAAAGTGGCGGCCATGAACCCCACCATCACAATGCCATTCAAACGCTATGAAATTGGAAAAGTGTTCAGGGACGGACCTATCAAGGCGGGGAGGTTCCGGGAGTTCACTCAATGTGATGTGGATATTGTAGGTGTCGAATCACAGGTTGCCGAAGCGGAGTTGATGGTGATGGCATTAGATGCGTTCGGGAAGCTCGACATGAATGTAACGATTCAGTACAATAACCGGAAACTTCTGATTGGGATGCTTCAAGTGTTTGGTGTGGAACCGGATAAACTCAATCAAACGGTCCTCATCTTGGATAAACTTGAGAAAATCGGTGTCAAAGCGGTCGTGGCAGAACTTGAGTATCTGCAGATATCAGATTCAACCATTAGCGCTATAGAACAATTTTTAATAGAGAAAAACTATGGCAGCTTTGATTATTTCGAATCGTGTTCCAATAAAAATTCAAATGTAAGAGAAGGATTAGCGGAAGTAAGGGAACTTGCATCCTACCTTGACTTCCTGGACGTTAGAGAGCAGTGCGTATTCAATCCCTTTTTAGCCAGAGGGCTTGAAATCTACACTGGGACCATCTACGAAATATTCTTAACGGACCGATCAATCACTTCAAGCATCGGAAGCGGAGGACGTTATGATAACGCCATTGGGGGACTGCTTGGAACAGATGAATCCATTTCGACAGTCGGCATCTCCTTTGGATTGGACGTCATTTATGCAGCAATCATGGTTTCCGGGCAAAACGTGAATCAGACCTCCAACATTGATTATTACATCATCCCCCTTGGTACCGAGAAGGAGGCTTTACGGGTCGCGGCTGACTTCCGACAAAAGGGCTATACTGTTGAGCTTGAGATGAGCAGGAGGAAACTGGGCAAGCTGTTGGAAAAAGCGAATAAAGAAGGGGTTCGGAATGTGATTGTGATTGGGGAGGAGGAAATCAGGAAGAGACAGTATAAGGTGAGGAATATGATAACAGGTGAAGAAGAGTTGTGGGAGATGTAGGCAAGTTTTCCACTATACTATTTACCTAATATAGGTAAATCTGTATAGTTAATGAAAAACACAGTCGTAGGGGTGGTATGTTGGAAAGGTTAATAGATATTGTTCAGCGGCTGAATCAAACTTTCGAAATAAAAAGCTATGGGAAAGATCCTGCATTCAGCCGGTTCATTCCACAGGTGTACGATGGGAAGATGGACTGGAAGGCGAAATTTGAGCCTGCTTTCAGCGAATTATTCAATGGATTGATGATTAAAGGAAAGAGTGAAGTTAAGAGTGTGTTCCTCGCTGTTTTTCCGACAGAGGATGTATTAGAGACATTTATTCAAGAAGGCGAGCCTGGCGATTTGTTATTCATGCATCACCCACTTTTGATGGAATGCGGTGACCCAAAAGGAAACTGGGGAAGAGGGTTCGTCCCGATCAAGGAATGTCTGATTGACCGGATAAGGAAAAAAGGACTTTCCATTTATACGTGTCATGTTCCACTTGATTACCACACGACATTAGGGACAAGTCAGGCCATCGCAGAGGCTATGAATGTAAAAATAACAGACCGGTTTATTCATGATGAGAAACATGGAGACATCGGGATCATAGGGGAAGTCACCGAGACGAATACAGACGAGTTGATACATCGGATGGAAGAAATATTCGATCTCCCCTACGTCGATTTCGAGGGAAGGAAGAGGAAGATAAGAAAAGTGGCCGTCGTAGCGGGCTGTGGCGATAAAACTGCTTGGATGAAAGAGGCTGAAGGCAAAGGGGTCGATGCCTATATTTCCGGTGAAATCCATTGTCATATCGACAACGAGTACGGAAGAAAAAGATACGAAGAAGTGATTAGGTATGCTGGGGATACGAAGATGTCACTGATCGGTGTGTCCCATTCTGCGTCGGAATATTTGGTACATAGGACATTAATGAAGAGTTGGTTTGAGAGGGAGTTTGAGTTTAGTAGGATCCGTTTGATTCCACAGGAAAAATGGTGGTTGTAACGTGGTAATGGGAAGAGGAAGAGAAATATACTTGAAAGAGTGACCTACAAATGACAACATTCGGTTTAATCAGACATGGGATCACAGATTGGAATGATCTCGGTAAAGCACAAGGAATATCTGATATTCCTTTGAATGAAAACGGAAGAGAGCAAGCTTTTCTTATAGGAGGAAGGCTCATGAACGAAGGAAAATGGGATTTGATTGCCACAAGTGATTTATCTAGGGCGGGGGAAACAGCTCAAATCATCGGGAGCGCATTAAACATACCTATCAATCAAGATGCTAGACTCAGAGAAATAAACTGTGGGGAAATTGAAGGGACGACTGAAGAATACCGATTGCAAACATGGGGGAAGAACTGGAGAGATATAGTGAAGGGAATGGAAAAGTATGAGGAAGTAGGGAGGAGAGGGAAGGAAGCTTTGCGAGAATTGGTCAATACATATCCTGGCCAACGAATATTAATTGTGAGTCACGGCGCATTGATTGGCTTAACCCTTCAGCACTTACTTCCTATGCAATTCCCTGAAACATATATCGATAATACTTCCCTTACGATTCTCAAGTACATGAGCCGGGAATGGAATTGCCCACTTTATAACTGCACTGCCCATTTAACATGATCCTCTATAAAGAAAATTCGACATGAAGGATCAATTAATGAAAATACGGATTAATTATCATCCATACAGGGTTAATAAATCGAAATCAGGATTAATAAATTTTATAACGGTTAAATAATTGCTCAAGATGGATTAAATAATGAAGAAAGTCTTTCCGTTGATATGGCATAAGGAGTTATCATGCCATAATGCAGCTATCTCTTAAAAAAGTCCGGCCACATAGCCGGACTTTTTTTGAGGGACGGACCTCCAAAAGGTATAGTAACTTCATTGGTTGCACACGTCGAAAAGGTCCGTCCCTCATATTAAATCAATAAAAACATTATAAAAAATAACAAAAATTTATTGAAAAACAATAAATCCTATGGTAAATTCATACTATATTATCTAGCGAGGTGCTATGTATGAAACGGGAAACGAATCTTTTGAAGATTGCTCTTTTTCTTATCGGGGCTCCCATTGCAGCTTTATGCTTCATTGGGTTACCTATAGTCGCTATAGATGCAGCAGGTTCAAGTCTGGCCTATGTAGTCTATGGGTTATTGGCCGTGATGTATTCGTCGGCGATTCCTTTCTTCACCGCATTGTTTCAGGCTTACAAACTGTTAAAGTATATTGATCTAAACAATGCGTTCTCGGAATCATCCATTAAAGCGTTGAAGACGATCAAAACATGTGCCATTGTGATCAGTTTCTTCTATGTGTTGGGAATGCCGCTCTTTTATGCGGTGGCACAAGTGGAAGACGCGCCAGGTGTCATCTTAATCGGTTTGATCATTGTCTTCGGTTCAGCCGTGATCGCCGTCTTTGCCGCCGTCCTGCAGAAGCTTCTGAAAAATGCCATTGAAATCAAATCTGAAAATGATTTAACGGTCTGAGGTGAGAATATGGCGATTATTATTAATATTGATGTAATGCTTGCAAAACGGAAAATGAGTGTGACGGAGCTTTCGGAAAAGGTGGGGATCACCATGGCGAACCTGTCGATTTTGAAAAATGGAAAGGCAAAGGCGGTTCGATTATCCACCCTTGAGGCGATCTGCAAGGCCCTCGACTGTCAGCCGGGGGATCTGCTGGAGTATCAACGGGATGATGATGCAGGAGAATCATGATGACTAGAGCAGTCAAACAACTTCTTAGCTTCGGCTGGGAGCAGGCACTTTCCTGTTTGTTTCCGGTTGTCATCTTTGCCTCTCTGGCCCTAACCCAGATAATTCCGCTTCCATTTCTGCCGCGGTATGACTGGTTGCTTCTTATCTGCCTTCTGATGCAATGGGGGATGGTGAAGTCGGGTCTTGAAACCCGTGATGAACTGAAGGTGATCACATTGTTTCACATCATTGGACTTTGCCTTGAACTTTTTAAGGTACATATGGGCTCGTGGTCTTATCCTGGGGAAGGCTATTCGAAACTGTTCGGTGTCCCTTTGTACAGCGGATTCATGTACGCCAGTGTCGCAAGTTACCTGTGCCAGGCGTGGAGGAGATTGAAGGTCGAGTTGATCCAGTGGCCGCCGTTTTGGCTCGTCGTTCTTCTTGCCGCTGCGATTTATTTGAACTTTTTTACCCATCATTACTGGATCGATATCCGCTGGTGGCTGTCTGGAATGGTCATCGTCGTCTTTTGGAGAACGTGGGTCGCTTATGAGGTGGGGCGGACACGTTACCACATGTCCCTTGCACTTTCTTTTGTCCTTATCGGCTTTTTTATCTGGATTGCTGAGAACATCGCCACATTCTTCGGCGCATGGGAATATCCGAATCAAACGGACGCCTGGAGCCTCGTGCATCTTGGGAAGGTTAGCTCATGGCTCCTGCTTGTCATCGTCAGCTTTTTGATTGTGGCAACGTTGAAGCGAGTGAAGGGGAAAAGTTCTGCGGCTAATATAAGTACGAGTCAATCTTTATAATATTCAACAAGCATAGACGACCAGTGGTTCAAGAGCCACAGGTCGTTTTTACTCTTAAAAAGTTTTGAATATCCTAAAAGAAAGAAAGCAAAATAAAATAGTGAGTCTGCTTGATTCCAGGTATACCGTGTGAAAAACACATGACAAAGGAGGGTGAAAGGATGTCTAAGAAAAAGAACAAAGACCTTCAGCATAACAAAGCTATGCCTAAGTCCGATGTTGAATTTGCTCAGAACGGTCTTGAGAAAGTAGCGATGAAAGCACAGGAGCGTAATAATAAGTAAGGTATAAAGCTTTAACAGGGACAGATTCCTTGGTGCGCCATTTCAAAGCACCAAGGGATCTGTCTTTTTTTGAATAACTGGGAACCTTTACTGAACTGATACGTACATGTATTAACTTGAAAATATGTAGGAATTAATATGAACTGCGGATCGCGGCAATGGTGATTGCGCATGAGAGGACCATATTCATGGCGACTATGCTGATTCTATTAATGACCGTGTATCTACTCATAAACAGGAGGCTCTTGGATTAATGGAAAAGAAGTATATCATGATCAATGGAAGGAATGTTTTCGTTAAACAAAAAGGAGAAGGAGAGCCAATACTCTTCCTCCATGGTGGACCAGGGGGGAGTCTTGAATATTTCCTTCCACATATGGAACCCCTTGCGGAAGATTTTCAGATCATTCTCTATGACCAAACGGGGTGTGGGAACTCTGAAGTAAAGGAAGGTCATACATATTCAATTGCTGATGAAGTCAACAATCTTGAAGAAATCAGAAAAGTCCTCAACCTGGAGAAGATGACCCTTTTCGGCGAGTCGTGGGGCAGCATTCTCGCCCTTTCGTATGCGGCAAAGTATCCGGAACACATCGATCAGTTAATACTGACTGCCGTTGTCGGTCTAAGCTCAAAAGATTACCGGGCTTTCAAACAAAATCTCCTCCAAAAACTCGGCTTTTATAAGAAAATGCTTCTCGGATGGTATTCTTTTACCTCTATTTTCAATGTCAATGCCTCAAAGAAGCTAGAGGGACTTCTGGATCCTTTATATGTATACTCCAGTGAAACATTAAAAAAGAAAAGAGAGATTTCATACAACAAGAATGCTCTTAAAAACATAGGGAAGGAACTGGAACAACATTATAACCTGATCCCATCCTTGCCTGAGCTACGTTCCCTTCCCATCTTTATCGCACAAGGATCACATGACATTTTAACGCCTGCATATTTGGAAGGAAATGTGCTGGCCCATTTGCCGAATGCCGCCCTCACTGAAATTGAAGAAAGTGGTCATTGGACCATCCTTGAACAGCCCGAGAAGATGGAGAAGTTGATTCGGTCCACCATGCTTACTAAAGGGGCAGATGCTCAGATTCACGTGTGAAAAAGGAATCCTTCTCTCAACAGAAAGGATTCTTTTTCATAAAAACGGTTGACATCTCTAACTGTAAATATTATTATTACAGTGTACCCGCAACAAGGGTTATATTTTAAAACATAACTGTTACTTTTTTTATTACATTTAGAAGGAGTGTGTAAACACATGGTCAATTTATTTCTGACACCAAGCTGTACGTCCTGCCGGAAAGCAAGAGCGTGGCTTGACGAACATTCAATACCTTATGTGGAACGTAACATGCTGACAGAACCGTTGACACCTGATGAGATCAAGTCGATTCTTCGCCTGACGGAAAATGGAACAGAGGACATCATTTCCAAACAATCAAAGGCGTATCAGGAGTTGAAGGTAGACATTGATTCGTTGCCACTCCAGGACTTATATACATTAATCAGAGAAAACCCGCTTATGCTGAAAAGACCGATCATGCTGGATGAAAAAAGACTACAGATCGGCTATAACGATGAAGAAATCCGCAGCTTTCTTCCAAGGAAAGTACGTAACTTCGAATATCATGAGCTGCAAAAGCTGGCCAACTGACGATAAACGGGATTCTTGACAGTATAAACTGTAAAAGATACCATTACAGTAACATCCGTGAAGGAGGCAGGCTATGAATAGCAACTTTACCTTAGCCATCCACAGTTTAACGTATCTGGCCCTGCAAACGGATCGCATGTCGACAAGCGATGCGATTTCAGAAAGTGCCGGCGTGCATCCGGTCCGGATCCGCAAAGTCCTTAGCCTTTTGAAAAAGCAGGGATTTATCGCATCCAAAGAAGGAACAGGCGGCGGATTCATCTTTGCACGGGAGTTGAGCGACATCAACCTGTGGGACATATACAAAATCACTTCAGAAGGGGCCCTGCAGCCGAAATGCACAGCCGCAAACGAACGGTGTCTCATCGGTGCGAATATGAAACATGTCCTTTTCCAGATTTTCCTTGGAGCAGAAGAGAAACTGGGCGATTATTTAAAGGACTACACCATTAAAGACATCGTCGATATGATCAATCAGGAGAAAGCGTAAAAGGCTTTCTTGCTCTATAAATGTAACAAATATTATTACAGTTGAGAAGGTGAAAGAATATGTCAAACCAACCATCTATTCTAAAAACCGGCGATTGGATCAAGGGTACCTTACTTACAGGTGAACTGGTCATCGGCTATATAGAGAACCTGGACACCAAAGGCAATGCCGTAAAAGCGAAAATCGTGACCAGCGACAATAAGACCATCGAAGGGAAGACCATCCCTCTATTGAACAGACAGATCAAAAAAATCCCGGATACCCATATCAAAAATAAGGAGCAGATCCAGTTCCTCATTGACCTTGCCTTGGAAACGGGAGATGAAGAGTGGTTTATTGAATTGACAACGAAGCTGAATTCCATGAGGGAGCTTGCACAGGGAGTGTCTTGATTGTCATAAAAGTATCAAAGCTGAAGAGACGGACTCTTCGGCTTTTTCTTGTTCAGTTGGCAAATAAAAAAGAACCCGTCCCAAGTTCAGGAACAGGTTCATAGATAATTAAAGATTTGACTGTTTAGGCGTTACAAGGATCTTACACTGTGACCGGTCGTTGATCACCGTTTCAAATCCTTCTTCTACAATGTCATCTAAATGGATTTTCTTTGTGATGACGAATTCTTCATTGATCATGCCTTGAGAAAGTAATTCAATGACTTTAGGGTAAACGTTCATATATGTCATGGACGTTGAGATCTTAACGTTTTTTCGAACCGCAATGTTCGGGTTGAAGGTGACAGGCTTTTCCCATAGGCTGATGACTTTTAATTCACCATTAAATTTTGTACTAAGGTATGCTGCTTCAAATGTCGGTTGAACACCTGCCACTTCATACACAACATCTGCACCTTTCCCATTTGTTAAAGCGTAAATCGTTTCAACAGGGTTTTTCTCTATCGGATTAATCGCATGAGTAGCTCCTACTTTTAGTGCTGTTTCAAGACGTTTTTCTGCAATTTCAACCACGATGATTTTCGAAGCACCCGCAGCTTTTAGTGCTTGAATCAATAGTAAGCCAATAGGACCTGCCCCGAAAACGGCGACTTCATCACCAAATGAAAATTGGCTTGAACGAATCGCTTGTGTGACAACGGATACTGGCTCAACAAGTGAGGCAAGTTCTAAACTCATCGTATCAGGAATTTTGTGTATACGTTCCATTGGAGCGACTACATATTCTGCAAAGCCGCCATCCTCATTGATCAGTCCGATGAACCCTCCGTTTTCACATACATTGTAATGTCCTGTTAGACAAGATTCACACGTCCCGCATGGAAGAACGGGTTCAATCACTACTCGTTCTCCAACTGCAACGGTTGTGACATCTCCTCCAACCTCTACAACTTTTCCTGAAAATTCATGCCCCATGATAACTTCAGAATTGTCTGCTGGAATCATTAAAGGACCCGCAACATATTCATGCATATCACTTCCGCAAATCCCGCACCATTCAACTTCTACTCTTACCTCATTTACCTTTGGTGTTGGAATTGGTGTTTCAACCACTCGAATATCTTTTGGTCCAAAAAATTTAGCTGCTTTCATATATCCTACTCCATTCTGATGATCTATTTTGTGTATCGCTAATATAAGGCTTTACTATTCAATAACGCTCCCCTAATGAAAGCGCTCACTCATAGGGTATAGCCTAATGGACCATGACACAACCAATGATCTGAATGGATTTGTTTAATATTAAACACTTTCTTGGATTTTGTTTAAAAAAGTGGGACGATTCTCTCTGTCAGCCACTACCTCCTTTAAACTTCTGGGCTAAGCGTGATGACAAGAGGTATAATAAAGATAATTAGATACAGAAAACAAGAGGCTGATTTCATATGGACCGACGAATCATCAAAACAAAAAAATCAATTAAGGATGCCCTGCTTACAGTTTCGGCCGTAAAAGGAGTGGGGGCTGTAACGGTTCAGGATATTATTAATGAAGCGAACATCAATCGAGCCACCTTTTATTATCATTACAAGGATAAGGTGGATTTACTTCAGGTCATAATCGAGGAAACATTGGAGGGGTTGGCGCAAGAACTGGTCGTTCCCGTTCATGTTGATTCCTTTGCAGATGTTGTCTATCCCCCCGTTCGTTCAACATTTGAACATGTTAAAAAGTATATTGAAGTGTATCAAATCACTTTAAGTAAAAAGGGGATACCTGAATTCCGCTGGGAAATGTTAAGCATCATTAAAGAATCCGTTCGTGATAATATCGATCAATTCAAGAAAAATCAACACGACATTACCGTTGATTCGGAATTTCTGGTGAGCTATATTTCGGGTGCACTGGTCACATTAATTATCGATTGGGTCGAGCGTCATTTACCTGAATCACCTGAATTGATGGCAGGGCAAATGGCTCGCGTCTTGACGGACGGGGTATATAAGAAATAGTGAAGGGACCGACTCCGTGCAATAAAAGATTTATTGTGCGGGAGCAGGTCCTTTTTCAATGCAATATTCTATCAGTCTCAATCAAGCACAAAATGACAGGTGTGATACAAGCAGGGAGCGATATGATGGAATCAAGGAGGGATTGATATGTCTGATTTCATCGTACGTATCGTTCAAACGCGAGGAGATTCATTTCAAATCGGATTAGAAACGAGTGAAGTATTGAGGAATTCACCCATTTTACATGTGCTCTCATCGATTACCAAACAAGAGATAGATATCTCTGAGATGCAGTCGATTTTTTCGACATTTGCTCCCCACTTGCTGGATGAGTTGGAGGGACTTGCGGAGGGATTCGGTATTTCATCCAAAAGGGCGGCCACCTTATTTAGTGGCTATGATATGCCGAAGACGGAAGCGATGGGTTGTTCAAGTCTATTGACTAAGGAGTATTATGTACGGAATTATGACTTTTCCCCAGACTTATATGACGGTGTTTTTAGTTTGATTCAGCCGAATCAGGCGTTTGCATCCGCAGGCTATAATCTTCAAGTCCTGGGAAGGCATGATGGGGTGAATGAGAAAGGTCTGGTTGCAGGATTACACTTCGTCAGTAACGATCGTTATCAAAAGGGAGTCTCACCATGGACGGCGATACGGATGGTGCTGGATACATGCTCTTCTCTTGAAGAAGCGGTGGCCATGCTGAAAGAGATTCCTCACTCTGCTTGTTATAATTTTTCTCTTGGAGGCCGACTTGGACACATGGCGGAGGTGGAAGCGAGTCCAGATGAAGTGATGGTCAGGTATGGGGAATCTTTTCTTTCATGTGTCAATCATTTTCAGGATGAACAAATGAAAAGTAAAAATCGTCCTTCCATTGTTGGATCCCAGGAGCGGAATAAGCATTTACTGAGTCTAAAAGATAAGAAATGGTCCCATCAACATATGTTTGAACACTTCAAACGAAAGGATTCTCCTATGTTCTTTACAGATTATGAGGATTTATTCGGCACTCTTCACACGTTTTCGTACTCGTACCAGGAGTCGAGAATCCTTACGACCATTGCAGGATGCAGGGATGTAATCGACTTGAACTTACAGGATTGGGTGAACGGGGAGGACATTCCCAAGGAAGAACTTATTGGTTATATCAAACGAACAGAGAAAAGCTGATTCCGTACTAAAACGGGATCAGCTTTTTCTTCATTCAAAAGTCGTAGAACCCATCCACCCCAACGGCCGAAGATGCAGACAGTAAGGTTGAATATACTTAATTTATATTCAATTCGAATTATAGTGAATATTTCCTACTGTTGGTATAAAATAGAATTTTGTGAGGGGGTCAATCATGAACTTATTAAAAACTACTTTAAATCATTTTAAGCCATATTGGAAAACGTTATTGGTAGCACTTCTGTTTTCCATCATCGGCGGTCTCTTTACCATCGTTCCATCGATTCTCGTGAAGCGATTGGTGGACGACGTCATCGTTGGAGGGGATCTGAACTTCCTGGTCTGGGTTGTCGCAGGGATTCTAGGTGCGTATCTTGGGAAGTCCCTGTTTGAAACGATGCAGGAATATGTGCAGGTGAAGATCGGTCTCGATGTGATCACGGATATGCAGATCCGGGCATTCAGGAAGCTGCACCGGACACCGATGTCGTTCTTCTCGAAGACACCGAGGGGAGATATGCTTTTCCGCCTGACTCATGATGTGGAATCGATCCAGAATCTGAATAATACCGTTGTTCCCCGAATCCTGCAGCAGGTGGTGGGGGCGGTTGCGGCCTTTTCCACTGTGTTTGTTTTATTCTGGCCGGCAGCCATCGTCATGTTCGCGGTCTTCGCGATCTATATCGTACCTTCTTTTACATTGGGGAAAAAGATGCGGAAGATGAGTGCCGTGCAGCGGGAAATGAGTGCGGATATGTATCAGCATCTGCAGGAAAGCATTGAAAGCGTCCGGTTGGTCAGAACCTACCAGACGCAGGAAGTGGAAGTCGGAACACAGGAGAAGAAGCTGAGTGATTGGAAGCAGTTCTCGATCCGTGCAGCCCTGATCGGGAAGGTGAACTGGCGTCTAGGGAATCTGTTTAACATCGCGGCACCCGGCGTGGTGATGTTGGTTGGTGGCTGGGCGATATGGGACGGGACGATCACGATCGGGACGCTCATTGCCTGCCTGAGCTTTATCCCCATCATGTTCTTGCCGGTGAGGTCGATGGCAGAACATGCTTTGACAATTCAACAGGCGATTCCAGCACTGCAGCGAATCTATGAATATTTCGATCTGCCGGAAGAACATGAAGAGAAGCTTCCTGCTTTTGGTCCGGTAAAAGGAAAAATAGATTTACAGAATCTATGGTTTTCATACCCCGGGACGGATAAACAGGTGTTAAAGGGTGTTTCTTTGTCACTCGATCAGGGGAATCATATCGGGATCGTCGGAACGAGCGGTGGAGGAAAGAGTACGCTGGTTCAGCTGTTACTGGGTCTTTATGAACCACAGCAGGGATCGGTCATGATTGATAACAAGAATTTATTTGACTATAACCGAAACAGTTTCCGTCAGCAGGTAGGGGTGGTATCCCAGGAGACGTTTCTATTGAATAGTACCTTAAGGCAGAATCTGTTATACGGAAAACCCGATGCAACGACCGAAGAACTCGATCAGGCTGTGGAAGCGGCAGGCTTGAAGGAATTGATTCTTTCACTGGATGAGGGGTATGAAACCATCGTCGGGGAAAGGGGATTGAAACTTTCCGGAGGACAGAGGCAGCGTGTCGCCCTCGCCCGTGCAATCCTGAGACAGCCACCTGTCCTGATCTTCGATGAAGCGACTTCTTCCCTGGATGGGGAAACGGAAGAGCGGGTTCAGGCATCCTTGGAAAAACTGATTCCGGGCCGGACCACGATCACCATCGCTCACCGCCTTGTCACGGTGAGGAATGCCGATGTCATCATTCTCCTCGATGGAGGAGTCGTGGCGGAAAAAGGCACTCATGAAGAATTGCTTCTCAAACAAGGAAAGTATTTTGAATTATACAGGGCTCAATATAGCGAGCTTGAAAGGGAGATGATCGGATGACGGCCGTTCAAGGAAAGAATCGTGACGGAAGAAGGGTGCTGAGCTTTCTTCGTCCCTATAAAAAATGGGTTATAGCAGATTCCGTCGTCATTGCCATCAGCCAGGTATTCTCGGCACTGATTCCGACACTCGCCCTCAGCTGGCTCGTGGACACGATCATCCCGAACGAACACTATAACTGGCTATGGGGGCTCATGTGGCTCTTGATTTTATCTGCCGTACTGGATCTGGTCATGATGGTCATCGACGAATATTTCTGTCATCAGACGGCGAAGACCGTGACGAACTGGCAGAAGTTGAGACTGTTTCGCCATCTGCAGATCGTCCCGTACTCGTTTTATCATCATAATTCCACAGGGGAGATGCTGGCGAGAGTGTCGGATGATCCGGATACGCTCCATAATTTTCTCGCATGGGAAGGCTCGACCTTCATGGCAAGCGTACAGGGGGTATTCATCTACAGCCTGGTGCTTCTCTGGATTCATCCCTATTTGATGATCACTAGTGTGGTCCTGGGTGTGATTTTCTATTGGACTTCGAATATGGTAGGGGCAAGGACCCGATTGGCGTCTGCAGATGCAAGGAAAGAAGCATCGAGATATCTAGAGAGACTGAGAGAATCCGTGACGGGAATTCATTTGTCCCGGGTCATGGGTGTGTCTGATAGTGAAGTGGATAGCGTCATCTCCATTCGTGACAGCTTCGTGCAGCACTCAGTGAAAGAACTGAAAGCGAGGATGCAATCGGTTGTGGTCATCGCAAGTTATAATGGATTTGCTCTAGGGCTGGTCTATTTGATCAGTACACTCTTAATCTGGAATCAAGGGCTGACGAGTGGTCAAATGCTGACAGCCGGTGGACTCGTGACGATTGCAGCCAATGAGATGCAAAGGCTGCTCCGGAACTGGCTATCGGTGAGAAGAACAGGTCCGGCATTGGATCGTTCCGAGATTTTACTTGCTGAAGATGTTTCTGAAGCCGAGGTGTCAGAAGGCATACAAGGAGAGCGAGCTCTTGGCAGCATCCGCCTTCAAGATGTAGCGTTTTCTTATCCTGGTAAAGATGAAAATGTATTAAAAGGTGTATCCTTTTCCATCGGAGCAGGGGAAAAATGGGCACTGGTCGGGCCAAGTGGTTCTGGAAAATCCACCATTGTCGATCTGATGTTCAAACTTTATGATACGGGAGTAGGCCGGATAGAGGTTGATGGTCGTGATATTCGGGAGTGGGACACAGCGTGGCTCCGGTCACAGATGTCGATCGTGACTCAGGATGTTCTGCTTCGAAGCGGAACCCTGGCCGATAATCTTCGGATTGGAAAGCGGGATGCGACGGAGGAAGAACTCTTGAAAGCACTTGAAGACAGCGGGCTCGGTGACCTGATCGAAACGTTGCCGGAAGGGCTAGATACGTCAGTCGGTGAAAGGGGAAGCTTGCTCTCAGGCGGACAGAAACAGCGTCTGTCCCTGGCGAGGGCCCTTTTGAAGGACGCGCCGATTTTAATCCTGGACGAAGCAAGTTCTGCCCTCGATCCCATAACGGAAACGAAAATCAACGAAGCCGTCCTTCGGGCAGGAAAGAATCAAACGATTATCATCGTTTCCCACCGGTTATCAACGGTCCTGTCTGCTGATCAAATTGTCGTTCTTGAGGATGGAAAGATTGTAGAACAAGGAAAGCATGGAGATCTGTTACAGAATCAATCGGGAGTGTATTCACGGTTGTTTGGCAGGGAAGCAGAAATCGGCGGAGCAACGATCGATTATGTGTCGTGATGCCTTGACAAAATAAATGAAACACGAAAAGGACGATTCCTAAACAGGAGATCGTCCTTTTTTACTAATCATGAATGATTCCATTATCCAACATTCTGAATCTGTTTCAATTCCTCCGTCAAGCGCAGGAACTCTTCTTTATTCCGATTGCGTAATGCCTGGTCAATACCTTGTGCGATTTGCTCTTTCCGAAATGTAAGCAGTGCCTCGTCCAATATCATTTCTGCAAATAGTGATTCCATGTGATTTACATCAGACTGCGGTGAGTTCAGCAAATACTTCTTCATGACAATCAGCTCCTTGACCTTTTTTCTATTATACTAACCATTAATAGAATATTCAAACATTTTATTTTAAAAAATATTCTTGCCCTCAACCTTGGTTCAGGGTGTATTCTTCAAATAGAACATCAAATTAAGATAAATGGAGGAAAAATATATGACAAAATATGCTTTAGTAACAGGCGCAAATAAAGGAATTGGGTACGAGGTTGTTAAACAGCTGGCTGAAAGTGGATACGAGGTTTTCCTGGGTGCACGAAATGAAGAGTTGGGGAAGAAAGCGGTGGAATCCTTGGGTTTGTCGAAGGTAACGTTCGTTCAATTGGACATCTCTGATTCGCGGTCCATTCAAGACTCTGTCCGAACGATAGAGGGGATGACGGATCACCTTGATCTATTGATTAATAACGCAGGGATTGCATTGGATTTTAACATTCAACCAAGTGAAGTGAAAGTCGAGATGCTGCGTGACATCTTTAACGTGAACTTCTTTGGGACATTCCAAATGATGCAAGCATATCTGCCTCTTTTGAAAAAGGAGAAGAACAGTAAGATTGTGAATGTGACGACCGATATGGCATCACAGACAATGTTCGATAATGGTGAGGTTCATCCTCTGAATATTCTGGGGTATAACTCATCCAAGACGGCGGTGAACTCATTGACATTGTCATTTAGTAAAGAATTGGGCAGTGCGGGTCCTGAAGTATTAGGTGTAACGCCTGGGTTCACCTCTACTGATTTAAACGGCAATGCCCCGGGTGGGAAAACGACGGCTGAAGGAGCCGAAGTCATTGTTCAATATGCGTTGAGTGAAACAGACTATCATGGTAAAATTCTTAATTATAATGGAATCATTCCATGGTAAAAGGATGATAAACAATGGACTATTCGATCGGGCAAGTTGCAAAAATGAACAATATGACCATTTCACAACTGCATTACTACGATCGCCAAGGGCTGCTGCCCTTCATCAAAAGGACCGATAGCGGTGACCGGACCTTCGACGAAGGCTCACTTAAATTCCTAGAGATGATTCTCTGTCTAAAAAACACGGGGATGCCGATTAAAAAGATCAGGGAATTTGTTCAGTGGACGATGGACGGGGAGCGGACTCTTCCTGAACGTATGGAGATGATGCTCGAGCAGGAACGAAATGTCCGTCAGCAAATAAAGGATATGGAAGCCAATCTGGAGAAAATACAGATGAAAATAAAGAGGTATGAAAATGAGATGAAGTAAATGGAAAAACCCGACTCTTTTTTAGAATCGGGTTTTTTTATCATTATTTTTTCCCTTATGAGGGACGGACCTTCTATTGATCGACCGGAGGTTCATCTGGGACAGGGGACCTGTCCCTTCGTCCCACGAGATAATAGGCCGTGATGGCCGAGGTGACGGGGATGGCAAGGGCGACTCCGAGTCCTGCTGCACCGATGAAGATCATTTCGGATGTGAACACTTTGGAGTTTACGATTTCCCCGATGGAATACGAAAGATCTTTGAACCAGATCAGGAGCCCCATATATCCACCAAAGAAGGCAAAGAACAACGTATTGGCGCTTGTTCCGAGAATATCCCTTCCAATGCTGATCCCGGATCTGAATAAGTCCTTTCTGCTGATCGTTGGGTTGTGGTAAGCCATTTCCTGCATAGGGGATGAAATGGCGATAGTAACATCAATGATCGCTCCGATCGTACTCATGATGATCATGGAAGCCCCGATTTTCACAAAATCCACTCCGACATACAGGGAGAAAGCCCCGATTTCTTCGGTTTCTTCCTCGCTGAATCCCTGGATCATCGCCGCGTCGGTCAGCTCCAAAATGAAAAAGATCAGGGCACCTGTTGTGACAATCGTTGAGATGAAGGCCGTTACGGTCTTAATATTGATTTCACTGATGTAGAACAATGAAATACAGCTGATCAAAACGCATGCGAACAATGTCAGGACGACCGGATTCATATCAGGGTCATTCATCATGATGATGGCGAGGAGAAGTACACCTGTATTAAGGAATAAAGCTACAAAGGACCTCGCCCCTTTCTTGCCTCCGACTCCGACCATGAGGGCAAAAAGGATAATGGCAAGCCATACTTGAACCGTCATGATGTCACCCGCTTTCTGTTAACAAAGTAGATAGCCGTATAAATGCCGATGGGAATCGCAAGTACGATGCCGATGCCTCCAGTGAGGGCCCTTGTCATTTCCAGAGAAAGATTCATGGAAAGGGTGAATCCGAGCGGTGATGCATTTTTAAAATAAAGGATGAGCATGGGAATGCCTCCGCTGATATAGACGAAAAACAAAATGTTTGTCATCGTCCCCATGATATCTTTTCCAATATCAAATCCTGACTTTCGAAGAGCTTCCGTGGAAATGTCAGGGTTTTTCTCAAAAAGTCCAAAGATCGAGGAAGACAGGGTAATCGCCACATCCATCACGGCACCCAGGCACCCAACCAAGATCCCTGCCATAAACACCATTTGATACGGCCGGGTGAGGTACTGCATTTCCTCATATCGAAGTCCATTACCTGCAGTGAAACGGATGACCACATAGCTGATGAGTAGCGTCATAAAAGTACAAATCAGGGTCGCCACCACTGCTGCGTAGGTCTTCTCATTAAAGCCATTTACCATTAACAAGGAAATGAGGGTGAAGAGAATCACTCCTACACTACAAGCTAGCAAGAGACTGATATTCTGCGAGTTCAGATAAGCATCCAACGCATAAGAAAGGATGAGGGCGTTCACTGCCAGTGTGATGAGGGAGAACAGCCCCTGCTTTTTCCCTACAATCAATAAGAAAAGGATAAAGGCCCAGGTGATGATCATAAGATATAGATCCCGTTTGACATCATCAATATTTCCAGTCAGCTTGCTGCCTTTTTGATGATCATCAATCGTAACAAATAATTCGTTCCCAGGTTTATATCGCTGATCGTTGGCACCCGACATGGAATATTTATTGGATAAGAGAATGGTCTCTCCTTTATGTTTTCCGTTTTTTAATACGGCTTTCAACTCCTGTATGTATACCTTGTCTTTATTTCCGGTTATATCCTCCATATCTGTCGTTTCTACAATCTTAGAGCTTGTCACTTCCGCAATCGGTCGGTCATAAAGCCCTTGATTGTGGGTGACGAAATATAAAGAAGCGAGAACACAGATAGCCAGGAAGGTTAAGAATAGTATTGTCTTATATTTTTCAAGTGCTTTCATGTTTCATCCTCCAACTCCTGGATGAATCATTCATCCAAATCGTAATCATTATTCCATATCAGGAGGGATTTCGCAAAGACGGACATGAAAAAAGAGGCTGGGACAAAACTAGATAAATTTAATCTAAAGACAAACATTCTGTATTCATGATTTTATGAGGATTACGTGTTACACCGCTGTTGATTTCCGTGCAAGACTTCGCTTTCCTCGGGCGGAAGGCGAGCCTCCTCGTCGCTATCGCTCCCGCAGGAGTCTTCGTCATGCACTCCAATCAACAGCTAGAACCTGCAAAATACCCATTATATTCTTTAAGAACAATAAAAAAATCCGAACAAGTTCGATTTCCATTAAAGAATTTCGAATCATCGTTCGGATTTTTTTGCTACAGCCCTTTTGTCCTTGCCTCTTCATAACGAGATTGTCACGCCGCTTTAGAAGCGTTACGCCAATCTTTTGAATGTGATTTCTCACCTTCTCCTTTAATGTAATGTATGAAACGGGTTTCAGAGCAAGGGGGAACCAAAAATATATCGAAAAAATAAGAAGATCTGGCACTGATGTGGACAGATCTTCTTTGGTGGATGAAATGTTTACAGTCTGTTGGCATAAAAGAAAATCCCTACAATAGGTGGAATGATCCATATGCACGGTAAAAATACCAGTATCACCTCAGCTGTCCCCGTAAAAGGAGGCAAGAACAGAAAGACGATTCCGGCCAGGCATAAAGGGAAAGACCAAAGGATCATCTGCATGGCGCCATACCGGTTAATCTTATACCAGGCTTCATCGGACTCAAATGATTTTGATATACGGATACCGTAAATGGTATTCATGCTGGCTTTCCCTAGAAGTAACGGGATGCAGAGACCGATATAGATAAGTGCTGCAGCAATGTTCGTGAGGGAAACGCCGATATTTTCCAACCAGAAACCCCCTTTTGCAGAATGTAGTGGCATTAAATCCCTGCCTCTACCAATCCATCCAGAAATGTGCGAATCGCTTTATAAGCCTGCATTTCATTTTTCTTCTTCGTAAATCCGTGCCCTTCATCAGAGAACAGGAGATATTCAACAGGGATTCCTTTCTTTGTTAACTGATCTACAATGCGTGCCGACTCCTCGGTTTTCACCCTCGGATCATTCTCCCCATGAACAATGAACATTGGCGAGTTCATGTGATCGATATAGGTAATAGGAGAATCCCTGATAAGCTTGTCATAGTCTTTTTCCGGATTTCCGACCATTTGATCCATCAGTGGCTTCCAGCTTGCCTTTGCTTTCTGAAGGAAGGTCAGGAGATTGGAAATGCCAAAGATGTCTATGATTCCACAGAAGTATTCGGGATGCCGCCCGGCAAGAAGCAGGCTCATATACCCTCCATAGCTTCCGCCCATCGCGATGATCTTTCCTTTTTCGGCAATCCCTTCCTTGATGAGCCAATCCAACCCTGCCACACAGTCATATCGAGGTCCGTCCCCCCAGTTCTGTTCCACCATTTTCTCGAAGGAAGCTCCGTAGCGTTTGCTGCCCCTGAAGTTGGGGGCTAAGAGGGTGTAGCCGCTTTGGACCAGGTATTGAAACAGGGGTCTGTATTTCATCCGCTCCGTCTGCTGCGGTCCACCATGGGGCCAAAGAATACTATATCCGTTTGGTTTTTCCGGTTTGAATAGCAGGGCTTCGATTTCAAGTCCGTCACTGCTTTCATAATGCACGATGTCCGGTTTGATCATGCTTTCCTCTGAAACGCCAAGTACTTTGGCATTTGTCATCTGGGTCCACTCGCCGCTCGTATCTCTTTTGTAAATCGCATCGGTTCTATCAGCTGAAAGACCGAGCAGAAACAGGTTCCCTTTCTTGGTGATCTTTATTTTTTTGATGACATCACATGGGATACTGATGCGCTCCACCTTCAATGTCGACAAATCATACTCATATAGATGGTCTTTGACGCCTTTTTCTGTAGTGACGAGGATTCTATTCGACTTCTCGCAGTATTGAATCGATGTGCATTCTTCTTTTTCTAACGTAAAGACAGGGTGAAATTCATAGGTTGAAAGGTTAAAAGAAGCCAGGTATGAAAATTCTTCTCCATAGTTAGTCGTGAAATAGACGAAATCCTTTGTCAGAAGAACATCATTGATCATATGAGGACTTGCAGGGTCCGGAACCATCGGGATTTTCTTATTGCCAGACTGATAGAAGGCAGTGGCATAGGTGTTGGAGTAGGTTTCTGTGAATACATAGCTTCCATCGGCAGATACGGCTGCCACCACGATGGGGGCTTCTTTTCCTTCCTGGATTAACATGGTTTGCCCTGTTTGTAAATCTGTTTTGTAGATGTTCATTAATGGATTTTCGTGATTGGTAGAGTAATACATTTCCTGATTATCTGTAAAATAGGCATGATAACAGGTGGAACCGGATTCCTCCTCATGAAAGGGAACCGGGGTTCCTCCTGATAGAGACATATAATGCAGATGGTAATTTTCATCTCCATCCACCTCAAATGTTGCGACGATCTGATCCTGACCGATGTGGATGAGGCTGCTGTTCTGGTTGATGGTCGTCAGGGGGTAGGGGAACAGGTGGGGAAGATCCATCGCCCAAAGGTTATAGTTTCCGTTTAGATTGGTACTAAACACAAGAGTGTCTTCGGATTCATTCACATGGAAAGTACTGATTTCAATGGTGTGGAAATAATGTTCGACTTCAGGTGATGTGCGGATAGGACATTCCTCCTTGGAAATAAAACAATTTATAGGTATATTATTCCATTTGAGCAAGGGAGAGGCAAGAAGAAATAAACTGTTCAGGAGTAGACAGGAGAATGATCGGGGGCAGCATCCGAAAAACAGGCACATTCATCTTACAAACTTCTACAACTATTTCCCCGGAAATTGATAAATAATTGTAGAATTCGACG
This sequence comes from Rossellomorea sp. NPDC077527, assembly GCF_044542955.1. NCBI lineage: Bacteria > Bacillati > Bacillota > Bacilli > Caryophanales > Bacillaceae > Rossellomorea > Rossellomorea sp. NPDC077527. The sequence continues at coordinate 749,017 of NZ_JBITVL010000001.1, forward strand.
TTTCCATAAGGTCTTCACAAAGAAAGGAGCCAGGGGAACTGTCCCTCTGGCTCCTTTACATTAGATGGCAATCTTAATATTGTACTCTTTCAGCCATCCATTCACTTGAATCAAATAATCCAATAAACCCTTCGCACTGGAATCAGGCAGGCTGCCTTTTCCTTCTGCAATCTTTCTGACAGTCTCCACCTCAATCAACTGGAGAATCGGTGAAGATGGGTCATCCAATATGGACATCATCCATTTCTTAACCCCGTCAAGATAAGCGTCATCCTTCGTACTTGGATATGCACTCTTCCGTCTATTCCGTACATCGTCAGGCAGATAGCCTTCAAATGCTCGGCGGAGGATCCCCTTCTCGATGTCATCGATATTCTTCATTTCGAATGGGATATTCCATAGATATTCTACAAGGCGGTAATCACAAAATGGTACCCGTACCTCGAATCCGGTCATCATACTCGCCCGGTCTTTCCGGTCGAGCATGAACGGCAGAAAGCGGGTGATGAACATATAGGACATCCTTCTTTGCTTCGCCTCGACATCACTCTCGCCCTCTAATAGAGGGAGCTCAGAAAGTGCTTCCTGATATCGTTTCTTCTGGTATTCCTGGATTCTCAGTTTGTCCTTCAGGTCTTCCTTCAGCACACCGGCGATCCCGCCGATGTTCAGAAGCCAGGGAAATACATCAGCCTCAAGGAATTCATCTTGATGGAACCATGGATAACCAGAGAACACTTCGTCTGCAGATTCTCCTGATAAAGCAACGGTTGCTTCTTTCTTCATTTCTTTGAACAACAGGTAAAGGGATGTCTCGATTTCCCCGACTCCCGGAAGGTCACGTGCTCTCATAGGGGTTAAGAGATTGTCCACAAGTTTCTCTGCATCAAAGACGATAGAGGTGTGATCGGTGCCGACGTGATCGGATACACGCTTCACCCACGGTTCATCTAGGTCCCGTCTAAGGAAGTCTTCCTTGAAGCTTTCCTCGTTGTTGACGAAGTCGATGGAATAGGTAGGGAGGACTTTATTTTCTTCCTTGAACTCCTTACCGGCTATCGCCGTAAGTCCACTGGAATCAAGTCCACCTGAAAGCATGGACACAAGTGGCTTGTCAGCGATCAGCTGTCGCTTGACTGTGTCCTCAAGCAGTCCGCGGATCGTTTCGACCGTAGTCTCCACATCATCAGTATGTTCCTTACTTTCCAGTTTCCAGTATTGCACGGTGTTACGATCTTTTTTCGTAACGGTCATATAGTGGCCTGCACGAACTTCATATATATCTTTGAAAATGGCCTTTCCAGGTGTCTTCATCGGACCGAGCCCAAATACTTCAGACAAGCCTTCCGTATCGATTTCCGCCTGAACGTCCGGGTGGGCAAGTAAAGCCTTGATTTCCGAACCGAACAGAATCGCATCATCTTTTATGGTATAAAATAACGGCTTCACTCCAAGGTGATCGCGTCCGAGCATGAGTCTTTCTTTTCCTTCATCCCAGATTCCGAAAGCGAAGATGCCGTTGAAATGATGCACACAATCCTCGCCCCATTCAAGATAGGCATGAAGAAGTACTTCTGTATCGGAGTTTGTCGTAAACCGGTGATGTTTCTCCTCCAGTTCATCCCGCAACTCCAGATAGTTATAAAGCTCTCCATTATAGGTCAAAGCAATGGTGTTTTTTCCGTTCTGATAGAGCATGGGCTGCGTCCCGCCGTCCGGATCGATGACAATCAGTCGCCGGTGACCGAGTGCAGCATGACCCTGTATCCAGCTTCCTTCTGCATCGGGGCCACGATGTTCAATGGCATCGGTCATCTTCTTCAAGGTCCGTCCCTCATTTGTAAGTTCTCTTGACCAGTTAATCCAGCCTGCAATTCCACACATAATCCATACGCCTTCTTTCTTTTATTACATTCCTGGTGAGCGCTCTCCAAGAAATGGGTTGATCGTGATGATCCCATTTACGGGTTCACGTTAAACTGTAAATCTCTTACTCTGAAATCGTCAAAGGATTATGGTTAGGATTTGAGAAAAAATGTAAAAGGTCTATCTTTCTTTCCAGTGAATTCCTAAAAAATCATGCCCTTTGTCTCAATAAATGTGAGGCGGAAATACTAGGGGCTATTGGCTGAACTTTTTGCTTTCTTTTATGTGTGGGACATAGTACATTACACTTAGAGGAATAAAAAAATACTCAAGAACGGACCATCAAATCTATTTAGCTCTTCATAAGGAAAGTAGGTCGAATATGCAGGTATCGGAAAAGTTTTATGAGTTTATGAGCGAACGCACGTGGCAACTGACGGAAATGTGGTACGACTCCCTGGACAAAAGTGATTCGTCTGGCGTATACGCCTCCAAGGATTCGAATGTTATCCAAACATTGAAGGAACAAAACCACGCGTTCCACGAACGCTTTTGTGATCTTTTTAAAGATGTGGGTCAGGATACATTATGCAATTTCGAGCAATGGATCGAGGAAATTGCCAAGGATGAAGAACATTTGCAAACCCCGACCCATTATATCCTGAGGGAATTTTTCAGGACTCAGGAGCAATACTTAGAAATCTTAAAGGAATTCATCCGTTTGCATGGCAGTGAATATTCCCTCGAGGAAATTGAGTCATTAAGAAACTTGATCATCCAGACCTTTAGTCTCGTTATCTCAAAGTTCGCAGAAGAGAATTATGAGTACTCACAAAGACGTCTGAATGCTCAGCAGGAGATGATCAAGGAATTAAGTTCACCAGTCATCTTGTTGAATAGAAAAACCGGTGTTCTTCCGTTGATCGGAGACATCGATACGGGCAGGGCCAGATACATCCTGGAGAATACTCTGGCTGAGTGTGTCGAAAAGGATGTAGAGCATCTATTCATTGATTTATCCGGAGTCATCATGGTAGATACGATGGTTGCCCACCAGCTATTCCAAATCATAGAAAGCTTGAATTTAATCGGGGTAAAGAGCACGATTTCAGGCATCCGTCCTGAAATTGCACAAACGGCGATTCAACTTGGAATTTCATTTGAGAATATTTCAGTTACCTCTACTCTTGAAAGGGCATTAAACGAACAGGGGTAAGGTGAAGAAAAGAGCGGTGGAATCATCGCTCTTTTTTTTATTAATGATGAAATTTTTTGTTTAAAACCAATCTATATAGGGAAATACCCCCATTATAGAGTGAATTTGGTAAGATAGTCCCTTAGTGAAATTCACCCTAGAAGGAGGGGGCACCATGAAATTCGTTAAAATGATCCGGAATCATCACTATGGATTCAGATGTGGATCACCTAATTCTGACTGCATGGATGGTGAAAGAAATCCGGTTTTTATCAATCGGGAGGTGCAGAATCTCTTTTATACGGGGCAACCGGTTTATACAACCGAAATCACCTTGCCAAAAGAGGCTGATCAGGAGTGGTCTGGCTGCTTCTGTTACTTGGAGGAATATACTCAGCCTGCAACAGAGAACCGGAATATCGGTTTTTTGCCTAAGGAAAGTGTCATATGGGTAAGGAACATGAGTCACCTGGATAACGGCACCCCATACTACAACCGGTCCGTCCATCCACTGGTGATGGAAGCGACAGGGGATAAAGGGAACATGGTGGCCGATACATGGGTGAAGATGCGTGTTGAGGATGCGTTAGAGCGAACCCGACTATGGAAGGAAAAATGTGCTGTCCTCCCTGAGTGGGTCACTGAGTGTTATTTGATGGAACATCAGGTGAAAAATCTGATTTATCCTTCATCAAATGAGAAAGTCATGGAATTTTGGTTAAGTAAACATTAACACACAGAAGTGTCTCTCTGTGACCTTTTTTTGTTATACTACATAGCAGGTAATCTTATACTCTAGTAAGATTAAAGTGTTACATATATGTACACTTTCTATGTAAAAGGGGAATTCACTTGAAATTTGACGAATTGAATCCAGAACTCGTGGCGCTATGCGGAACAGCCGACCATTTTCATATGGCTGAAACCGTGATCGGCAGTCCCTTAAGGGGCTTGGACATCCTCTCTCTAAAAGGGATTGAGCGGAAGAGATCACTTCCAACCGATGTGACCAACCTGTTGATCATCTACTTCTTCACAGAGGTGAAAGGAACGGTCTATCATCGGAACGCTCTGTCTAAATTATATAATCACTGGGTATCGAATGAGGCATTTACATTTTCTAAAGCACAGGAGATGGTGAAGCTGGATATGCATTCAGTGTTGGGTGAAATGGATCGTTTATAAATAAAAAATGAAAGAGGTCTGGGCCGAGTGGGGTCCAGACCTCTTTCATTTGGTCAGTTACTTTCTTTAATGCTGTATCCGAGGTTCTTCAATGCCTGGATCATGGTGGAGTGAATGTTCAAATCCCCAAGAGGAATCCCGAGCTGGACGGCGGTTTGAGCGATGGCAGGCCGAATCCCCGTAATCAGTGGATGGACTCCTACCAATGTGAGAGAGTTCATCAATTCAAAGATTTTCTGAGCCACCATGGTGTCAATAATTGGGACGGCTGAAAGGTCCACCACGAGATGCTGGATTTCCTTTTTGACACATTCCGCCAGGGCATGCTCTATTATATACTTGGCCCTCGTTGTATCAATGTCCCCGATAATGGGAAGGATTGCGATCGTTTCAGACAGTGGGATGATGGGGGAGCTTAATTCATTGATCAGCCCCATCTGATCTTTTAATCTATTTTCATAATGAGTTTTATATGAGATGACAAAGGTTTTAATCACTTTATCGAAGGTAGAATGATAGGTTTCGATCATATCAAAAAGGTCTTCCTGCTTTAATTCTTCGTTTTCAATCAACCAGGTCTTCAAATAATGAAAATACAGGAATCTGAATCGGTGAAATTGATCCAATACTTTATCAATGCTTGTTCCATCATTCACACGTTCTTTGGCTATAGTGTTTGACCAGTCGAGGAGCTCCTGGGGAAGCTCCTCGTTCTTATCTGCAATGGTACCCGTCATAAAACGGATAAAACTTCCCGATTCCTGCTTCAGTTTTTCTTCAACCTCTGTAGAAGCATTCGCATCAAAAATTGAAAGTTGATCAACCTCACGCATCCCTAACCATTTATCAATGATTTCCTCCGACTGCGAGTGAAAATAGTCCATGAACTTATCCTTTGTTTTCATTCTCACGCCTCTTTCATATCCTAATAAATATCACTTTGGTAAAAAAATTATAGATGAGATCTTGGAGATTCGTCAATTAGATTTCAGAGTTTCGAAGATGATTTTCAAGAAAAGGATTGTGAAGTATTGGGAATTTTGAAATAATTAAATGTAGGTATTTGGAAGGGGGGAGACAGCTATGGTAAAAGTGGAAACCAGTACCGTAACGGCTAAATGGATCAATAAAAGGGAGATGGAAACGATTCTTAACCGTTTTGAAGGGGAAAAGGATTCGTTCTACGCCATGGGTAGGGTTTTCATAGAGTGTCAACAAGATATAGAGGATGCATTTTACCGTACGATCATCCATTTTGAGAAAGAAGCGCATAAACGCAGTAAGGGGTTTTCTGCCATATCCTTTTTCCTAAAGGAATGTTTGGAGATGTCACGCCGCCCATCGAGTACAGATGGAGAAGATTCATTTGGCGTTTTTCAACACCTTGATGCAGGGGACAAAGAGGCTGTGGCATTGGTGTATGTGAAAGGGTGTTCCAATGAAGAAGCTGCCAGTATCCTAGACATCACCGTTGATGAGGTGAAATCCCATCTATTCTCAGGAATTCGAAAGCTGCGGGAAGTGATGGGGTCTGATACCGGGGTCGCTGGCTGTCACAACTATCAAGAGCATTATCTGGATTACCTAGGAAGAAATATGGATCGCCCAGAAAAAGTGGATTTCGAAATACATATTTATCATTGCCCGAATTGTCAGGAGGACCTTGCCTCGTTCCAGGAAGTAACCCTCGCACTTACCCAATTGGGGGAAGATACACATGTTCCTGCAGGTTTCATGGACAGAATCAAATCAAGGCTACTCGAAAGGGAAGAACGCAGGCAAAGACATAAGAAGAAAAGAAAGTCGATTCTGCTTTCTGTTGCTGGTGTTTTCGCCATCCTCTTCATAACGGGATTGGTGACCGGAGGATTTGCGAAGCTCTATTATTCCTATACAGAAGAGAATGAACAGCTGCGGTCCTTTCTACAGGAAGGTCTCGCTGAACGTTTGGATCTCGAGGCGGAAAGTAATGGCGTCAAGATCACAATCAAAAGCGTTGTGGCTGACGACGTGCAGACGCTTGTTTTCTATGAAGTGGAGAATGAGAAGAAAGATGAACGGTATATGATGAGTAATTATGAAGGCATCTTTATCGAGAATGAACGGGATGTTCTGAAGATGGATTCGAATAACCAATATTACTCCCCTCCAATCGATCAGGATGACATACATAATGACGAAAAAAATGTATACAGAGGAACAATGAGTCTGTTGCCGGTTTCCGTTGATAAGGGCACCATTAAACTGAACGTGGCAAGACTTATGAAAGTGCTAGCCGATCCGAAGGAGGGAATGGCCGGAGGTATGGAGATGAAATTTGCTGAAGGAGATTGGAGCTTCGATATCCCATTTGAAAAGCAATCTTCCCGGGTACATATGCTGAATCAGGTGGTGGAAGTAAGCGGGATCCCTGTACGCTTGGATCAACTGACCATAGCTCCGACTACTACACTTCTACAATATGGTTTTCAAAATGATCGGGAGAAAGAACGAATTGATAGAATCAACTTTGATTCTATCACTGTCGATGGAGAAAAGAAAAAAGCAAATATATACGGAGGGAATATGTATGTTGACTCATATGATCAACAGGGCTGGGACTCCTTTACGTCAAGCTTCGATACACTCTATTTTGACGATCCAGATGAGGTGACGGTCCAATTCGACTCTATCCATCTAACGGTAGACGATCGCAAAACGGTTGAGTTGGGTTCCGCAAACGATCTCCCACAAACATTCCAGTATCAAGGGAACACCGTCACGATTAATAATATAGAAGTTGGGAATCCCGCACATGTGAAATTGACCCATGATGTGAACAAGGAACGAAAGTACGAAAATATTCATTTCGGTTTCTTTGATTATAATGAAAGAGCGGATGATAATATCTCTATTGGTATAAATGGGGGTGACGGAGTGCTGATGGACAGAGACGGGAATATTCACAAACCTGAGGAGTATGTCTTTAATCTAGAGGAACGACCCCGCTATTTTGATACAGAGCAATCAATTGAATACTATAATCAGTCTTCCGATGAAGACATTGTGCCGAAACAGCTTGTCATTGAAGGATACAGCATGACCAAATACATTGATAATAAAACGAAATTGAAGTTGGATGAGTAAAGGGACCCAAGGGGACAGGTACCTTGGCTCCTGCAGCCTCGTTTCACAAAGAGAACAGTACGATGCTGTTCTCTTTTTTTTTATGACCTAATTCACTACAGAATAACTTCCCCCGACCGAGAAACAATAGGTTTGTCGTCACCAGGGTGACAAAGTTAGTTTTCATCATCCTTGAATGCTCTATGCTGTAAGGCCTATCATAAAAAATAAGAAATTATTATTTATTCATGAAAGGGATGAGAGAAGTGGCGCAATCGAATATGAAAGTTGCGGTACAAAAGTTTGGTAACTTCCTCAGTTCTATGGTTCTGCCGAATATCGGTGCATTTATCGCTTGGGGTTTAATTACAGCGTTGTTCATACCAACTGGGTTCTTTCCAAATGAAAGCCTTGCCAAACTAGTAGGGCCGATGGTTACGTATCTGTTACCGCTATTGATCGGGTATACAGGAGGTAAGCTCGTACACGACCAGCGTGGTGGGGTCGTGGGTGCGATCGCGACAATGGGTGTCATTGTCGGTGCACCGGATACACCGATGTTCTTAGGTGCCATGGTTATGGGTCCTTTAGGAGCATATGTCATCAAGAAATTCGACGGAATGATTGAAGGGAAGATCAGAGCAGGTTTTGAAATGCTCGTGAATAACTTCTCGGCGGGTATCCTTGGGGGGATCCTTGCTATCTTAGCATTCCTGGGAGTCGGACCTGCAGTACACTCTTTCACAAATGTACTCGTTGCCGGAGTTGACTGGCTTGTTGCGGCAGGATTACTTCCTTTAACAAGTATCCTGATCGAACCTGCGAAGATTCTATTTTTAAATAATGCCATTAACCATGGTGTTTTATCACCAATCGGGCTTGAGCAGGTACAACAGGGTGGAAAATCGATTCTATTCTTATTAGAGGCTAACCCGGGACCAGGTCTTGGTGTACTACTAGCCTTCATGTTGTTCGGAAGAGGAACAGCAAAACAATCGGCACCAGGGGCAGCCATCATTCATTTCCTTGGCGGGATTCATGAAATCTACTTCCCGTACGTATTAATGAAGCCGATGCTATTCATCTCCGTCATCCTAGGTGGAATGAGTGGAGTCTTCACCCTTGTATTATTGGGCGGTGGACTGGTATCACCGGCATCACCTGGGAGTATCATTGCGATTACGGCCGTTACACCTCCTGAGGGAATGGCGTATCTGGCTAACTTTGCAGCGGTACTTGTTGCAACAGTCGTGTCCTTCATCGTGTCTGCCATCGTCTTGAAATCAAGCAAAGCGACAGACGAAGATATTGAAGGTGCAACAAAGAAAATGCAGGAAATGAAAGGCAAGAAGAGTTCCGTTGCCGGTCATGTGAGCAAGGGAACACTGCCTGAAGAAGTAAACAAAATCGTCTTTGCTTGTGATGCAGGTATGGGCTCAAGTGCCATGGGTGCTTCCCTTCTACGTAAAAAAGTGAAGGCAGCAAATCTGGATGTCAGTGTAACAAATACATCCATCAGCAATCTTCCATCTGATGCGCAAGTCGTCATCACACAGGAAGAACTGACGCCACGTGCGAAAAGTAAACTTCCTAATGTGTATCATATTTCCGTAGATAACTTCTTATCCAGCCCTGAGTATGACAAGCTGATTGCAAGTCTTCAGGACGGAATCACGGATGAACAGGCAGAGGTTGTAGAAGAAGCAGAGGAAGAAGCAGTGAATGCTGAACCGAATGCAGATCACGATGATGATCTTCTACTTGAAGAGAACATCTTCATGAATCAATCATTTGCCACAAAAGAAGAGGCAATCCGATTCGCTGGAGAAGCTCTTGTTAAAGCAGGATATGTGGAAGAAAGCTATGTAGATGCTATGATTGATAGAGAAGGAATCACATCTACTTATATGGGTAATAATGTAGCCATTCCACACGGGACGGAAGACGCGAAGAAAGCCGTCATCAAATCAGGTTTCACGGTCATTCAAGTTCCGAATGGCGTGGACTTCAACGGTGAAAAAGCGAAGATGATCTTCGGTATCGCCGGTAAAGACGGTACGCATCTGGAGATCCTTTCAGGTATCGCCGTTGTCTGCTCCGAGCAGGAAAACGTCGATAAGATGGTTGAAGCGAAGTCAGCCAAAGAACTGAAAGACATCATCAACAGCAACTAGAACAATCATTCAGAAAGGCGGGATCCCTGCCTTTCTGTTCTACTTTGTATCAAGAAAAGCTATTTGAGGGAAAGAGGGGATAGTATGTTTATTACGTCAAGAGAAAAATCCATCATTGAATTGATTGTAAAAACATCGGGAAAGCATACCGTATACTCTCTTTCTGCGTTTTTGAATGTGAGCGGGAGAACCGTTCAGCGAAATCTCAAATCAATCGAAAGCATTTTAAAAGAATATCACTTAGAACTGAAGCGGACAGCTAATGAAGGACTGTTCATCAATGGGAAGAATGAACATATTTATAAGTTGATCCAGAGTCTGGCGGATGTGAGTCCAACAGACGAAACACCTGAGGAGCGAAAGCTGAATCTATTGATCATCCTTCTTCATGAAGGCCCTTCTTTTAAAAAACAGGTGTTGGCAAATCAGCTGGGGATCAGTGTTACGACCTTGACCTCGTATCTTGATGAGCTGGCAGATTGGCTGCATAAATTCGGCATCACCCTGACGCGTAAGAGAGGGGTCGGGGTAGAGCTTACAGCAGATGAAGCCGAAAAACGACATGCACTGGCAAGCTTCTTTCTTGTCTATTTTTATGAAGAGATCATTGAGACCCTGTATGGAATGCAGAAGGGGAATCACCTGGATGAGCCGGTGCTCGGATATTTCGATCCAGCCTATTTAACCGCAGTCGACCAGGTGGTGAATCATTACTTGGGAGAAAAGCAGATCACCTTAACGGACAGTGATTATATCGGTCTGGTCGTTCATATTTGCTTGACGATCCAGCGTACGGAAAACGGCTTCGGATTGCAGCATGATGAACCGGTTGATGGTCATGGTTCCACTGAATTTGAATTGATGAATACGATTGTCGAAGAACTGAAGCAACGACTTTCGGTGAGGATGACGATTCGAGATATTCAGTTTCTTACCGTCATATTAAAAGGATCCAAGGTACAGGATCCCGACGTCGTCTATTATGACAGCATTCTGCTTGGGCATCTCATCAAGAATGTCATCAGGGATGTATCAGAGAATCTCCATGTGGATCTGTCTGATGACTTTTCCTTGTTCCAGGGACTGCTTGCCCATATGGGGCCGTCCATCTTCAGACTTCAGCAAGAAATGGATTTATTCAACCCATTGACGGATGAAATCAAAAAGAAATACCCTGTGCTATTTTTAGCTGTGAAAAAGAGTCTTGAGATGGAATTTAAGGATATTTCATTCCCAGACGATGAAGTGGCCTTCATTGTCCTCCATTTCGGTTCGGCGATGCTGATGAACGAAGAAAAGGTCAGTATTCAAGCCGTGGTCGTCTGTCCGACGGGGATCGGCACATCCAAGATGCTCGCAAGCCGCATCCAGCGTGAACTGACGATGATTAACAAGGTTGAAATCCTGTCCATTAAGGATTTCCAAACGGCGAACTTGGATGACTATGATATCGTCATTTCCACGGTCAGACTCCCATTTACGGAAGTGGACTATATTCTGGTGAGCCCGTTATTGAGCGAGAAGGATATCGGGTTCATTCAAAGTTATCTTCAGAATAATGTAGAAAAGCTGACCAGGAAAAAATATTTGAAGTCCTCCGCACAATCAGGGGAGAAGACCGAAGTCCGGACACTTCTCCAGGAAATCAAGGAGGTTCATTCCAGCATGGAAGCCATCCTCACCAATTTCCGGGTATACCGGAAGCACTCTGGTGGAAATCATCTTCAAATTCTGAACGAAATGCTGGAAGAGGGTGAACAGAATGACCTTCTTCAAGAGCCTCTAGTCGTCATGCAACAGCTGATGGAAAGGGAGAAAAAGGGTGGCCTTGGGATCCCGAATACGAATATGGGACTCTTTCACTGCCGGGATGACAACGTGAAGAAGCTCATCTTCCAGGTAGCCCATCTGGATGTACCGTGCAAGATCAAAGGGATGGACGGGCAGGAAATGGAGATGAAGAGCCTTCTTCTTATGCTTGCACCTGAAGAATTGAGCAGGCGGGAACAGGAGATCCTCAGCCTGATCAGTACAAGTTTAATCGAAGATCATATCAGCATGATGATTTATTCGTCCACGAACGAAGCCATCATACGAAAGAAATTAGAAGATCTCTTTCTGGATTACTTACAAACTAATTTGATAAAGGAATGATGACGTTGAAACAAACCGTACATTTTGGAGCAGGAAACATAGGCAGAGGGTTTATCGGAGCATTGTTTTCCCAATCAGGTTATCACGTGACCTTTGTGGATATCGCTGAGCAGTTGATCAACAAACTGAATGAAGAAGGTCGCTACCAAGTGAAGCTTGCGACGGAATCAATGGAAACAGAGACGATCGAGAATGTGTCAGGTCTGAACAACCTTCATCAGGAAGGGGAAGTCATTGACACGATCGTACAATCTACATTTTTGACAACGGCGATCGGACCGAACATCCTTCCACGAATCGCACCCCTGATTGCCAAAGGGATTGCTAAACGTGTGGATGCTTCTGAAGATCCCCTATATGTGATCGCATGTGAGAACCAAATTGGTGCCACTGATATTTTGAAAAAACACATTTTAGAGAATCTTGATGAAGAAACTATCACGAAGCTTGAAGGAAAGGTATACTTCTTTAATTCAGCCGTCGACCGCATTGTGCCGATGCAGGATCAGAGTTCATTGGATGTCCTTGTTGAGCCTTATTATGAGTGGGTGGTAGAGACGAAGGAAGATATCCCAAATGTTGAAGGGATGACCATCGTCGAAGACCTTGCTCCGTTCATCGAGCGTAAGCTGTTCACGGTGAACACAGGGCATGCGGTCATTGCATACCTTGGTTATCTAGAAGGGAAGTCAACCATCGATCAGACCTTGGCGGATGACAGCATCGCCGAACAGGTCAAGGAGACATTGAAAGAGACTGGAGCTTATCTTGTTAAACAATACGGGCTGGATGAAAAAGAGCATCTTGCCTATATTGGGAAAAACATCGAACGCTTCAAAAATGCGTACCTGAACGACGATGTTACCCGTGTCGGCAGAGCACCGATTAGGAAACTAGGCCCCGACGACCGTCTGATTCGCCCGACGACAGAAGCTCAGAAAGCGGGACTTTCTTATTCCTATCTCGCTAAAGCGATTGCCGCAGCATTATTGTTTGACAATCCGGAAGATGAGCAGGCAATGGAAATCCAGGGCATGATCAAGGAACACGGACCTGCATACGTGTTGAAAGAAGTGAGCGGACTGGATGTGGATAGTGCAATCGTGAAAGAAGTATTGGTTCAGTATGAAGGATTGAAGAAATAGAGTTGAAGGGCTGCCGAATGGGATTCGGCGGTCTTTTTTTATGGAGTGGGGTGGGACGAATAAATGGGATGAATCGACGCATAAAGTTGAAAAGTGACGCATAAAACCGAAAGCTGACTCATAATCGCTGAAACCGACGCATAAATCTCAATTCTGACGCATAAAACTCATACGTGTCCTTTCTGTGACGCCCCTGAAAGTCAAGTCCTTAATATTGTGTAAATTCCTTACTTGTCTTTTTCAACTATTAATCAGCTATAACTATTCAATTCAACATTTTTTTTGCGAAACTTCCCTGAAGATATTCCTTCATATCCAGGTCAGGCTGTCAAAGGCTCTTCACTTTGACAGCCTGACCTGGATATGAAACCATTTGAATGGGAAGTTTCATTCAAAAATGCTTAGGGCTTACTAAAAGGATTTTCTCTTTGAATAATTAGTTTGTTGATAATGGAACAAAACGGCTCCGACTAATCGAAAGGCTGACTGCGTGTTAGGGAAAATCCGTATGACCTTTTCTCTTCTTCGAACCTCTTGGTTCAAACGTTCTAAGCAGTTGGTGCTGCGGATATGCGGCCGAATTTCATCAGGGTGGTCCATGTACTGAATGGTATCTTCAAAGCCTTCATCAAAGATGGCCAGCGCTTTTTCATATTTGGTATCCTCGCTATACTGACTCATCAGCTCTTCTTTAAAGTTCCTCATATCTTCAATTTTGACAGCTTCAAACACCCTCTTTATCATGGTTCTAATTTCTTTAGAATCTTTCTTTGGGAGGTGTTGGATGATGTTTCGTTTAAAATGTACATTACACCTCTGCCAACTGGTACCAATAAACTCACGTAGGACCGCCTTTTGAAGGCCCTTATGGGCATCTGAAATCACGAGCTTAGGGGATTGTAGACCGCGGGATTTCAGCTGTTGAAAGAATCTACTCCAACTCTCGTAGCTCTCGGCATGATCGACCATTAAGCCTAAAATCTCACGATTATTTTTTTCTGATAAAGCTGTCGCAATGTAGACGGCTTTTGAAACGACACGATGGTGTTCGCGGACTTTTACATACATGGCATCTACAAATATATATGGAAAATAAGTTCCGTTCAAAGGTCGCTTAGCCCAATCATTAATGATAGGATCTAACTTTTGAGTCAGGGAAGAAACGAATGATTTAGAAACTGTTTCTCCACAAAGCTGTTCTACAATATGAGTAACCTTACGAGTCGAAACACCATTGATCACCATTTCAATCATAGAAAGGACAAACGCTTGATCACACCGTGAGTATTTTTCAAATACGGAAGGCGAAAAATCTCCATTACGGGTTCGTGGCACCTTCAATTTGACTTTTCCAACACTCATTGTAAAGTCTCGTTCATAGTAGCCATTACGATAATCTAAACGATCAGTAGATCGTTCGTAAGAGGCTGCTTTAAGGTATTGGTCTCTCTCCCTTTCCATGTATTCATTTAAAACAAGAACGATGGCAGATCTTACAACGGTTTCGATATTAGAGTTAATCACTGCTTCTTTTAAAGAATCCAAATCTAGGTTAAACTGTAATTGAGTCATTTTATTCCTCTTCTCATTGTTTATCGTGGTTGAAAACAGTGTTGACAAGAAGGAATAAAATGACTCTTTCTTTTTACACAATTATATGGACTTAATCCCCCTGAACTCACGCCAATCCTACAATTCTATTAGGTCTTGTCATTTCCCTTATTTTTCATCAGTAAAAAGAAAAAATAAAGATAGAATTCCCCTCAATCCGGGTGTAAAATATATAAAAATACACTCTCATATTTTGACATGCAGGAGGAAACAGCCAAATCAAATATACAGTTATGCTATTGTTGCTATCGTTTTTCTAGATTGGAAGAAACAAAGGAAGCTTCCACCAATATAAAAATTCTGAATGTTAAAAATTCGATAAGAGGTTGATGAAAGTTGGCAATGGATACTACTGATGTAGCTGTAAAAGAACAAACGATTTTTCACCATACGGGGAATAAGATCAAGACGGAAGACAGGGATATTCAGATCATCGCGAAGATGGATGAACCGCTGATTGTCGTACTTGGAAACGTGCTGAGCCATGAAGAATGTGATGAACTCATTCAATTGTCAAAGGACCGGGTGGAACGCTCGAAAATCGGGAATACGCGTACAGTTGATGGACTGAGAACGAGCAGTTCTGTCTTTCTGGAAGAGAGTCATGATGTCGTGACACGAATTGAAAAGCGTGTTTCTCAAATCATGAATATCCCCGTTGAACACGGGGAAGGTTTGCAAATCCTGAACTATAAGCCGGGGCAGGAATACAAGGCTCATTTCGATTTCTTTTCTGCATCAGCTAGACCGGTTAAAAACCCGAGAATTAGTACTCTCGTCATGTACCTGAACGACGTCGAGGAAGGCGGCGAAACGTACTTCCCGAAGCTGGGTCTTTCCGTCTCACCTCAAAAAGGGATGGCCGTTTACTTTGAATACTTCTATGATAATCAGGAGTTGAACGACTTGACGCTTCATGGTGGTGCACCGGTTGTCATCGGGGATAAATGGGCTGCGACCCAGTGGATGAGAAGGCAGGTATTTAAATAAATGGAAAGGAGGAGTATCCCGGGGTGGGATGCTCCTCTTTTTTTACTTGCCGACTTTATCGGCTTCATACTTCCGGCATTCATTCGTTTCACATTAATCGTATGAAAGATCATACCGGTGATAATCAAGAGGATGCCGATCAGAGCAGATCCTGCTGGAAATGGAACAGAGAGGATCGAAGCTTCTCCCATGATGACGAAAAGAATCTGTGTGGACTGTGTTGCTTCTACTGCCGCAAGCTTGCCGGGATGGTTTCTCGCCATATTCGTTGCGAGGAAAAAGAGGGAGGTTGCAATCACGCCGGAACAGATGGCGACGATAAACGTTTGTGCCACTTGAGACGAACTGGGTGTCCCCGTTTTGAAAAGGGCAAAGCATCCGAGAATCAACCAAAATGGGGTCGTGGCGATCGTCATTCCCAATATCCGTTGAAACGTATCCAGCCTGCCTCCGCAAACCTCCATCATTTTACGGTTCCCAAGCGGGTATGTGAAGGCTGCGACAATCACAGGTACAACCCCCATAAGAACTTCTGAAAAGGACGAGTCCCCTGCATTCTGCACTTGGATGAACAACACACCGACTAAAATGATGGAAGAGATGGCGAGAGCTTTTTTTTGAATGGTATGCCTGCGTCTGGCTGGCTCCGCTGTGTAAAATAAGGGAGCAAGCAAAATCCCCGCCACGATGGTAAATTGCCACGTACCCGCAACAAGCCATCCTGGTCCGTAAGCAGCCGCATAGGTAAGGGGACCATAAAAGAGAACAAATCCAACAAAACTCCACGTCAGCCATTCGAATGGCTTCTTCATCATTTCAATCCATACTTGATTTATATTCTTCCTAAAACCTACAATAAGGAAAAGGAAGGGGAGCATGAACAGGAATCTCAGTGATGAACTCCACATCCAGCTTCCTCCGGTTAGTTCCATTGAATGGTTCAGGATAAAGGTTACAGCAAAAAACATCGATGAGATGATACCGAGGGTCAGTTCCTTGATGATGAACACTCCTTTCTGATACATATACTATAGTTAACTTGTTATATATTATAATATACTTTAAATCGTTTCTTATAGAAAGAGGTAGAAATATGAACAATGACGGTTTAACGTGGCAGGACCCTGAAAAATTAGCACAGCATGTAGGGGCGACACTAAGAAATATACGCAAAGATCGCGGTCTTCATTTACAGGATCTGGCTGAGATCACTGGTGTCAGCACCTTGACGCTGGGGAAAATCGAAAGGGGAGAGGCAAATCCCTCATTGACGATCATCTGGAAAATCGCAAACGGACTTTCCATCCCCATCTCTGCCCTTCTTGTGGAAAAACAAGAAATTCAAATCTCAAGGAAAAATGAAGGAAATAAAGTAATCAGTGCCAATGACTCTTTGACCCTTGAACCCATGTTCACTTCATCGGGATACGGTTCATTGGAAACGCATCGAGCATTCCTGAAACCGGAAAGCGAATACTGTGCCGATGCACACCAGCCAGGCGTGATTGAATTTGTCACCGTCATGGAAGGAAGTGTATGTGTGAAGGTGGAGGATGAAGTATTCGAGCTTGGTCAGTATGATTCGATCAAGTTCCATGCTGATAAAGAACACAGCTATATCAATAAAAATGCAACAGAAGCGGTGCTCCATTTCGTGATGATTTATACAGGACGGACCGATTGAAGCTTATCGATGGGGATAAGCTTCTTTTTTTAAGGAGAATGGTCTTTGCTGAAGAGGATTTATGATTCGTCGTTGGGTTATGAGCTCTTTTGTAGACTGTGGTGACTGAACTTCATCCTCATTCTTGTTTCATTGCGTCATTTTTGGTGATGATTGCGTCATTTTCGGAATAATTGCGTCGTTTCCACCGGTGATTGCGTCAATTTCACGATAATTACGTCACTTTCCCCCCTAATTGCGTCTTTTTGAAATATATGTAAATTCAAAACGATCCCATCCCCATAAAAATCCCTTGAAACTTTTCCCAGCCCACCCGACTCTAATGATTGACAGGAGGTTAACCAATGGATGTAAAACTCGTGAAAAAAGCCATCAAAGGGAATGAACAAGCATTCGAAAAGCTGATCCAATCAGAAAGCGAGAAGCTTTACCGGACGGCATACCTGTATGTAAGAAATAAAGAAGATGCACTCGACGTGGTGCAGGAGACGGTGTGTAAAGCATTCACTTCCATATCCCGATTGAAAAATCCGGAGTACTTCAGCACCTGGCTCGTCAAGATACTGATTCATACGGCGTATGGATTCCTGAAGAAACAAAAGCGGATTGTCTTCACAGGTGATGAATTTCTCGATAACGCAATCGTCTCAGAAAAAGAATCGGATATAGAAGGCAGGATGGATTTAATCACGGCACTGGCATCGTTGAACAAACATTACCAAACAGTCATTATCTTATTCTATTTTCAGGGACAGTCCATCAAGGCCATTTCCGAAACGATGGATACACCTGAGGGAACGGTGAAAACGTACCTCCACAGGGGGAAGTTGGAGTTAAGAAAGCTGCTGGAAGGAGTGAATCGGTATGGACAGAAAATGGTTTGAAGAAGAAATGGAAAAGATCGAGGTACCAAAAGAAGAGGTTTTTCAATCGATTTCAGCAGGAATGCACAAAGGTAGGAAACAAAAGGCCAAAAGAAAAACAATTAAGGTAAGTGCTGCCTTCACCGCCGCTGCTGCCTCCATGGTTCTCGCCTCAGGGTTTCTCTTTGCCCCTGTGAATAATGCATTGGCCAAGCTTCCGGTACTTGGAGTAATATATGAAAAAGTCGGTTCATCTGTGGGTAAAGAACTCTATACGAGTGATAAAGTCACCGAGGTCAACCAGGCCGCCACGTCCAATGGTGTAGATATCACGATCACAAGCACGTATTACGATGGTAATGTTATCGGGGTCACGTTCAAGGCGAAAGGTGATGATTTATCTATCGAACATATGGACGAAGGAAACCGTCCGGTGAGCGGTTACCGCTATCACCTCTTCGATGGAACGGAAGAGAATCAATGGGGAACAGGTGGATCTGGTCTAGAAAAAGACGGAGATGAATTCATAGGTTCCATCGAATTTTATCGGGATGGCCAAGACCTTCCGGAAGATTTCACACTTCCCTTAACGTTCACCCATATGGCGGATGTAAACGGCACATGGTCCTTTGATGTACCCGTGAAAAGGATTCCTTCTGAAACGATCCTAACAAGTGCAAGGACACAATCACCTGATGGAGAATATGAATTACAAATAACCTCCATCACGAAAGGAAAAGCGACGACGACACTAGAGTATACGTATACGGTCGACTCCTGGAAGGATACGGTTGAACTGGATGTTAAAGATGACCTGGGGAACACTCTACCAAAGTTCCATGCAGAGGTGCTGGAAACGAAAGAGATCGATGGAAAAATACAAAAGACGGTTCGGGAGCTATTCCCTGGTAAACTCAGCGATAAGGCACGTTCGCTGAAAATCGAGGCAGACATGCAGCAGGTGGACGAAGATGCCATTACTTCATTGAACACCACGCGACCATTCGAAATGAAAAGTCCTCGTTTCGGATACGGGATCACAGTACAAAATATCCAAAGCGAAAAAGGAAAGATGACAGTGGATTTTATCATTGATGACCTCCAAAAAGGTCAATTCCGAGATGACATTTTAGAGAATTTCGCTGAATTCGTTCAGCTGATTCCATCGAAGGAAATAAAGCATAATGACAAGAATGAGCTTGATTATAATAACATGCTGGAGTACATGATCCGAAGTGCTGAAACGAAATCTGTGAATCAAGATACGTTCCATTTTCAGTCCACTTTCGAATTACCCCGGGGTGCAAGACTTAAAGACTACTCTCTCATCGCCCCATTCGAGAATTTAAGTCGAAATGATAAACCGATTGAAATGAAGCCCTTAAAAATTGAATTGAAGTAAACAGAGAGGCTGGGACAAAAAGGTCTCAGCTATAGAAAAATCAAAACGAGTTTTTTGATGAAAATATAAATCGTTCGAATTATTAATTTTTAGCGCTAAAGCTTAACCCATGTATATTGTAGGTTCTAGCTGTTGATTGGAGTGCAAGACGAAGACTCCTGCGGGAAAAGCGGAATAGGTGAGACCCCGCAGGAGCGGCAGTGACGAGGAGGCTGGCCTTCCGCCCGAGGAAAGCGAAGTCTTGCACGGAAATCAACAGCGGTGTAACAGGTGTTCTGAAAATATATAAGCATTGTTGGAATTTAGAGTGTATGGATTTAGTTATGTCCCAGCTTCTTCTGCTAAAACCAATTGACAACCATTTCAAGAGAATGGTATAGTTATGCCAATCAAATAAACAGTCACTCTCTGATAATAGAGGCGCGAGTATGAAGAGTACCTTCTTTGAGAATAATGGATTCTGGGATAAGTAGGGAAAGGCAGATCGCCGAAGCAGAAAATAGCCAATTCTATTTTTTGTTGGGCCAGCATTGAAGAAATGTTGGACTGTCACAATGCAAAGGTTGTGGAGCACTATTGAAGAGATGTTAATACAGAGTCTTCATCATGTTTCCGTTAACTTTGATGAATAACCGTATGAGCATCTGCTTCATACGGTTTTTTTGTGTTTCTTTAGAGAGTCAAAAGGAGTTAAGGAAATGAGTACAGTTGATGTAAATGTTCAAGGTGATTTAACCATTGGTGGAATGGGTACAGGTGAGTTGGTCGAAACATACGGCACGCCGTTGATGGTATATGATGAAGGCATGATCCGTGGGAATGCAAAATTGTTTCGGGATGCATTCACTGAAAGTGGTCTTAAATTTCAGGTGGCGTATGCGAGTAAAGCGTTTCTTTGCAAAGAGATGGTACGACTTGCAGCCCAGGAAAATCTCTCCCTTGACGTCGTGTCCGGGGGAGAATTATATACGGCCCTAGAGGCGGGGTTCCCGGCGGAGCGTATCCATTTTCATGGGAACAACAAATCCGAAGAAGAACTGCTTATGGCTCTTGAAGCTGAAATCGGCTGCTTTGTTGTCGACAGTTTCCTTGAGCTTGAATTGCTTCACGACCTGGCCAGGGAGCGTGAGCAGCAGGTTCAGATTCTGATCAGAGTCACACCGGGAGTGGAAGCCCATACTCATGAATACATCACGACAGGACAGGAAGATTCGAAATTCGGATTCAGCATTTCGAACGGACAGGCAAGTACGGCGATTCAACTCGCGATCCGGAAGCCTTACTTCAACTTGCTTGGCCTTCACTCTCATATCGGTTCCCAGATATTCGAGCAGGAAGGGTTCGATCAGGCGATTATGGTGCTCGCAGATTTCATGCAGCGGATCCGGATCGAGTTCGATGTGAAGATGCCGGTCCTGAATATTGGAGGAGGCTTTGGGGTCCGCTATACCGAAGAAGACCGTCCACTGCCGATTCCGACGTATGTAAAGGGCATTACGGATAGTGTGAAAACCTATTTTGCCAAAAATGAATATCCACTCCCGGAAGTATGGGTGGAGCCGGGCCGAAGCATGGTGGCGGAAGCAGGTACGACGTTGTACAAAGTGGGCTCCAAGAAAATCATTCCGGACGTGCGCACATATGTGGCAATCGATGGAGGGATGACGGACAATATTCGTCCGGCTCTGTATCAGGCTAAGTATCATGCGGTTCTTGCCAACCGCCCTAATGAGGAATGTACGGAGCTTGTGAGCATAGCGGGGAAATGCTGCGAGTCCGGGGACATGCTGATCTGGGACCTGATGCTGCCTCCGACGAATTACGGTGATATCCTGGCTGTTTTCAGTACGGGTGCTTATGGGTATTCGATGGCGAGTAATTACAACCGAATCCCACGTCCGGCTGTCGTGTTTGTGAAGGATGGGGAATCCCGGGTTGTGATTGAGCGGGAAACATATGCGGATCTTGTACGAAATGATCGATAGGATAGGAAAGGTGGAACCCGAGGGGTTCCACCTTTTTTATATGGGATTTTTTGGTTTATTATGGTAATCTATAAAAAACATGTCTCTATCTTTTCGGAGGATCTATCAATGTATCTCAAATCGATTGGTTCCATGGTTTTAAAGTTTGTATTCGTTCTGTTTGGCATCATTCTCTTAACAGGCCTCATCGGTTTGTTCAATGAAGGAGTGAATCTCAGCTTAAAACAATATCTAACCAACCTTAAAGATATTTCAAGCTCGCTTCTTCATTCAAATGCGATGACCATTACGAATGAAGCAAATAACTCATACCCAATGTTCCCTTCCTTCTGGGAGCCTTATTTTTATTCTGTTTCCATTTTTATCTCTGCCTTTCTCTTATCTGTTTTCATGGGCATCCTCCTTGCGTACCTCACACATTTACTGCCCACTGGTTGGTCGAAGTTTATCATTAGGGTCACCAACCTCTTGGAGTCCACACCCGATATCTTCATTTTGATCGTCATTCAATACAGCGTCATTTTTTTCCTGAAAGAAACGGGAGTTCTATTGTTTCCCATCGTCGGATCACAGGAGAAGGTGTATCTGATACCGATTCTGACACTGTCCATCTTACCGACGATTATGTTGTTCAGAATTACCTATCTACTCGTGAACGATGAATATGGAAAATCCTATGTCGATCTGATCAAAAGTAGGGGAATGTCCAAGCATTTTATTTTCTTTATCCATATCCTGAGGAATATCACGTTTAGCTTATTGAATCACTCCAAATCGATCATTCTGTTTCTCTTATCATCATTAATTGTGTTTGAGAGATTGTTTAATATTTATGGCATCACTCATTTTATCCTGTCTTTCTCGCAAATGGATGTGATTTGTTTCAGTTTGATCATGTTTTATCTGCCTGTATTCGTGTTGCTCATCCTGATCCGGGTCATCATTGATAAAAAAACGGGACAGAGGGTGGTGATATGATGCTGAAGCAATTGATGAAAAACCCGGCATTTTTAACAGGCTTTCTTTTTCTGTTTGGGATGTTTGCTGCAAGTCTTGTTTATTACGCAGGATGGGGGAATGAGGTACCGAAGCTGGACCTTTTGAAAAATGAAGAGGGGGATTTCATGAGCCCTCCATACTCCCCGTCAGAGTATCCACCACTTGGGACGGATAATTTCAATCGGAATGTCCTTCTTCTTATCATCGTCGGTGCGAAATATACCATTGGGGCAGCTCTTGTCATCATGTTATTCAGGGTACTGCCTTCGGTTATTCTTGGACTGGTGGTTCATTTCTATTTCAAACCGTTTAGGAGAATCATCGACCATATCGTGGATGCGGCCAATTATTTTCCTCCTACTTTACTATCGTTCTTGCTATTGAACTGGATGATGTTGGAGGGAGAGTTGTTGAATCCTGTAGATTTTCCCTATGATTTTTCGGACAAGGTGTTGTTTTACCTGGTCATTCTCATTATCATCTCGATTCCGAGCCTGACCCTTTTATTTTCGAATGAATATGACAAGATCATGAAAGAGGAATTCATCGACAGCTCCAAAGTGTTGGGGGCTACGATGCGCCATTACATTATGAATCATATCCGGCCCTTTATCCTGCCACAGATCCTTCTTGTGTCGATCCGTGAATTTATGATTATCATGCTGTTGATTGCGCATCTTGGGGTATTGAAGATTTTTATCGGTGGTGCATACCGAGATACCGACATATTTAATAACCAGGTATTTGTATCACTTTCATATGAGTGGTCGGGTCTCCTTGGCGGATGGTGGCAATTTCTGTGGACCACCTATCCGTGGATTTCGTTCATCCCTGTTGTGTTCTTTTCACTGACGATCCTGTCGGCAAAGCTGATGCTGATTGGGGCGACGCATGTGATGGAGACGCATGTGATGGAAACGTTGGGGCATGAAAAACAGGATGTTTATGAAGAAAAGATCAATTCCTTTGAAGGAAAGGACACATTTGATTTTGTTCATAAAGCTTGATTGTATATATAATATCAAAGCTGCTCCGGAGTTAGTTCCGGGGCAGCTTTTTGGTCATGGTATAACTTTTGGTTATATATTCATTACTTTAATGTCATAGGCAGGAGAAGAATCGACCTTTACAGTTTACATATGAAAGCCTTGCTTCAAGACCTCAAGCGTGCGTTGATCCAGGGTAAATAAATACATTTCCCTTTTCAAGGGGGTGCCTTGTAGTGGGATGAACACGACTCCTTTGTAATCCATCTTCTTGACCATGATGGATGGGAGATAGGATACCCCTTGGTTCTGTGCTACGTAACCGATGAGAGCATGATAGGGAAGCTCTTTAATATCAGAAGAAATGATACCATGTTGGGTCATTAATGTCTTAATTTTTTTACTGAGCGGTGTAGAGGCAGCCGGCAGTAATTGTGTGTACGGAAAACAGTCCTGAATCTTAAGTGTTTCACATGCTGCAAGCGGGTGGGTGACAGGGACCGCAGCATAGAATTCATCACTGAATAAGTGGGAGCTGTAACATCCCTTTTGATGAGGATGGTCCTGAATGATGGCCGCATCAATGTCTCCACTCTCTAATAATGGAAGAAGGTCGATTGTGTCATCCCGGATCACCGTCAATTGGATTTGAAAGGTATCAATTTTTTCTATGTAGTCCGGAAAAAAATAAGAAGCAAGCAAGGGATCACTTCCCATGCGGATTACGTTGTCCATGGTGTGTTTCTCGATAATCCGGCTCAGTTGACCGAGGATTGGATCCAGATCTCGATAGAGTTCCTTGCCTTTTTGGGTTAATGTCATTCCGCTTGACGAACGGATGAAGAGGGAAAAGCCGAGCGTATCTTCGAGCTTCTTAATTTGTTTGCTTAAGGCAGGTTGGGACACGAATAGGGAGTGAGCGGCCTTTGAAAGGCTCTTCTCCCTGGCAACCGTCATAAAATATTCGAATCGTTGCAGGTTCATGGTCATCACGTCCATTTCAAGGAGGTTTATGTATGCTGAAATATTATACATTCCTAAGTTTATCAATCATTCTCGAGGTAGTCGGAGCCTCATTCATGAAACTCTCCGACGGATTCACTGAGGCTTTCCCTACGATAATTGTTATATTTTCCTATAGTGTAGCATTGGGCAGCTATATTTTGCTAACGAAGGAGAATGAAATTGGAATTGTCAATGCTTTATGGGCAGGAGGAGGGACCGTGCTAGTATCGGCCTTGGGGATGATCCTCTTTCAAGAATCCCTTTCTGCCCTTAAACTATTCGGACTTGTATGTATCGTTTCAGGCGTCATTGGGTTGAACCTGCCTAATAAAAAGAAGGAGGTGTTGTAATTGGGTACCGCATTCCTTTTGATTAGTCTTGTGTTTGCTGTGGCAGGTAATACTTCCGTTAAATTTTCGAAAGGATTTCAGAAAAGGCTACCAAGTATAGGCTCATTCCTCCTTTATGGCATTTGTTTGTATTTCTTGACTTTGAGTGTTCAATATATGGATGTCAGCATTGCCTATGCGATTTGGTCCGGCGTGACCATTGCTTCAACAACGTTGATTGGTATCCTTTTCTTTCGTGAATCGTTCAGTAAAGGAAAAATACTATCTATTGGTTTGATTATAGTTGGGGTAATGGTTTTAAAGGTTTAGGTACAATCTTTAGAGCATAGTGGATTCCGTCCTATTCGATTGGAACTATAAGGAAGGCTTTGGGAATGTTTAACCTTCTTTGTCATCTCATCACCGCTCGATGGAAGAAATTTACAAAAACTATAAGTATGTAAGGTGTTTGGAATCTTTTTACACGATTTCTTTCTCTTATCCGGCAAGTAGGTTTGCTTACATTGCCGGATATTTTTATGAAAATTTCCTGAGACTTTTGATGGGATATTTCATGATCAAGTAGAGGTGCAATCTAGTATTTATTCACGAAAATTTGCAAGTGTATCTTCATCTCCAAGACCATTCTATGTCAAAAGACGGGTGTTCATTGCACACACTCTCTCCCTGCAGATTATCTAGTTCTCCCTTCCTAAAATATAACCCCCATTGAGTAAAGAAAGCATAGAGCCTTACAATTCAAGTAATCACAACTTTCAAACTTCTAAGAGAAATCCTTCATCATAGAATCGACCCAGAATGTTTTATACAGGAGGTGCTGATCGAAGTTCTGATAGTCTAATCATTTTTTGGACTACATACCATCTGTCATTTTTTCTACGCCAACAACTTAATAGAATAGGAGAATGTACATGAAAAAGCTAAACGTGAAGCCACTGCTTGTCGGTTCGATTGCCGCAACGATGATTTCAGGCTCAATGTTCCAAGTGAATGCTAAAGGTGTTCCATCCAATGGGGTCTCTCCTAAACAGTCGACCGTGGATATGAATTCCGCCATAACAGGAGAACATACCATCACCCTCATCACTGGTGATGTTGTGAAAGTCTCGACGCTCGACAATGGAAAACAGATTATCAATGTAGAGCCGGCAGGTAAAAATGGTCAAGGGGTAAGGGTCATGACGATCAAAGATGAAACTTTCGTTTTCCCTAACTCAGCGATGGCGTATATGGCGGCAGGTAAGCTGGATGAAGACCTATTTAACATCACAAAATTAATTGAATATGGTTATGATGACAAAAACACCGATTCTGTACCGGTCATCGTGGAGTACCAGGAAACAAAAGCGAAATCAGTCCATGTTGAGCCAAAGGGATCAAAAAAAGTACGGGATCTGGAAAGTATCAGGGGAGCTGCACTGGCAACAGAGAAAAAGCAGGCGGAAGCTTTCTGGAATGATGTGACGGTTCAAAGTGATGAGAAGCAAGTGACGTCAGAATTTAAGACAGGTGTCGATAAAATATGGCTTGACGGCCGTGTTGAAGCCGCTCTGGATCAAAGCGTTCCACAAATCGGAGCAGATCAGGCTTGGGAACAGGGGTACACAGGTGAAGGAGTCAAGGTGGCGGTTCTTGATACGGGAATCGATTCTGAACACCCGGATATCACAGGTCAGGTTGACGAGGCTGTCAGCTTTGTTCCAGGTGAAGAAGTAAAGGATGTCAACGGTCATGGTACCCACGTGGCATCGACTGTGCTTGGGACAGGTGCTGGTGATGGGAAGCATAAAGGTGTTGCGCCTGATGCTCGTTTATTAGTAGGAAAGGTTTTGAGTGATCAAGGATACGGTCAGGATTCCTGGATCATCGATGGAATGGAATGGGCATCGGATCATGCCAAGATTGTTAACATGAGTCTTGGAAGTGATATGCCGAGTGACGGGACGGATCCGATGGCGGAAGCCGTGAATCGACTGTCAGAAGAGAATGGAACTCTATTCGTCATTGCTGCCGGTAATAGAGGAGGAGAAGGCACGATCGGTTCTCCAGGAGCGGCAGATTCAGCTTTAACGGTTGGAGCAGTGGATAAATCGGATCAATTGGCGTATTTCTCTTCCAAGGGACCAAGATATGGAGATATGGAATTGAAGCCGGATCTTTCAGCACCTGGTGTCGGAATTGTGGCTGCACGCTCCCAGTATTCAAGTGGAGAGGGATTGTACAAAAGCTTAAATGGTACATCCATGGCCACGCCTCATGTTGCTGGTGCCGCAGCGATTCTAGCGGAGAAGCATCCTGAATGGGACGGAGAAACATTGAAGCAGGCTCTTATGAATACGACCAAGAAGCTTGATGGGTATCAGCCTTATCATGTCGGGACAGGTCGGGTGGACATTCCGGCAGCACTTGATGCAGATGTAAGGGCGACTGAATCTGTATCATTCGGCTTCTTCAAATGGCCGCATGATCAAGCTGAACCTGTTGAGAAAGTGGTTACCTATTACAATGATGGGGAACAAGATGTGACGCTGAAATTAGATTCTAGTTTCACGAATGCTGGTGGAAATGAAGCTCCTTCCGGTATGCTGACACTTTCTCAAAGCACAGTGACGATACCTGCAGGTGGAAAAGCGGATGTCACATTGACTCTCGATTCCAAGCTTGGAGAAACCGGATCCCGCTATCAAGGGTTCCTTACAGCGAAAGCAGACGGTACAGAACTTGTTCGCACATCGATGGCCATGGTCAAGGAGGAAGAACGGTATCCATTGACACTGAATGCGACTGATCGTGATGGAGAGAAAGGACTTGCATATGTGGTTTTGTTCAGTGAAAAAATGGAGCCTGAAGCAATTGCAGTCGACGGCACACTCGAGCTTCGACTGCCACCTGGTACGTATTCCGCCATGTCACTTATGGATGTGGATACTGACTCAGATGATATGGGGGTTGCGCTTGTAGGGGATCCGGAAGTGAAACTTGATGGACCGAAAACGGTGGAGCTTGATGCACGGAAAGCGAAAGAAATCAAAGTCGTCGTTCCGAAAAAAGCAGAAGCGAACTACAAGCGTCTGGAATATCACCAGACCATTGGGGATATGCCGATGACAAGTTCTTACCTAATGCCTGTCTGGATTGATAAGTTGTATGCTGTTCCGACGAAAAAACCGAAGAGTGGGTATTTTGAGCAGCTGACCCGCTGGCGCTTGACGAAACCGACCTTGACGATTGATTTCAAAGGGAAGGAATTGGATGATATCCCATTTGCGGGTAGTACGAGGTTAGATGGGAAGTATAATCTATCCACAGTCTATGCAGGTAAAGGAAGCGCCGCTGACTTTGACCGCCTGCGGGTAAAAGGAAAAGCTGTTGTAGTCGATCGAAACGAAGAAGTGAGTGTGTCTCAGCAAGCAACAAATGCTGCCGCTGCGGAAGCGAAACTGTTGATCGTTGTAAACAATGAAGACAAAGAATTCAGTGTGTATGCTGGAACGGCAGACTATACCGATAACCCGGTAGCCGTTGCGGGGATCAGTAAGAGTGAAGGAGACAAGCTCGTTAAAGCGGTCCGCTCAGGAGACGTTAAATTGAAGGTAGAAGGAACAGTCGATTCACCATATCTATATGATTTAATGGATGTGCATGAAGGCTCGATTCCGAAAGATTTGACCTATGCGCCAAAAGGAAAGGAGCTGGCGAAGATCGAAACAAACTATACATCACCTGTTGAAACCGCTGGAGGGGAATTCCGTTATGATCTCCGTCCACATACCTTTGGAGCTGTAGGCTTCTTACAAAAAATATCGTTGCCAAGCGCGCGAACTGAATATGTATCGGCGATTGAAGGTACAGGGTGGTATCATCAGGCAAATGTACTCGATGAGACCTGGCAGGTGCGACAACCGCTGATGACCTATGATGGAGGTGAGAAGATTACTGAAAACTGGTTCTCGCCAGTTGTTCGCCCAAGTCTAGGTGAGGGCTACTGGCCTCCGAGAAGACAGGGTGATTCTCTTCAAATCAATGTTCCTGCATGGGCTGACGGAGGGAAAGGAAACACAGGTGGCACGGATTGGGATGTTTCATTCCAAAATCAGACTACCCAGTTATTCCAAGGAGATACGCTGTTGAAAGAAGGGAAAGGTCAGGCGTTGAATGTCTGGGACATCCTTCCGAAAGAACGTGCTCAATACCGATTCGTCACAGATGCCGAACGGGATGAGAACCGTTGGAACACCTCGACACGCACACACACGGAGTGGACATTCTGGACAGAAGCGACAGAGAATTGGCAGGAAGATCTGCCATTCCTGGTCCTTGACTATCAAGTGGATACTGATGTCAACGGGGATGCACTTGCCAATCGCCCAACAAATCTTGAACTCACAGTAGACAAGGTAGAAGGTGCAATTGGTTACGGAAGTGTGGAAGATGCAGCATTAGAAGTGTCCTTTAATGAAGGGAAGACATGGAAGAAAGTGAAGCTTGATCGTGATGGAGATACGTTCAAAGCGGTCATTCAGAATCCTAAAAATGCTAAGAGTGTATCATTGAAAGCAAGTGCCTGGGATGATGAAGGTAATAAGATCAGTCAGGAGATTACGAAAGCGTATGGGTTGAGATAATATAAGAAGAAAAGATGCCCGCATTTGGGGCATCTTTTCTATTTAACATTACATTCATCATTCAAACCATGAGATAATCAATAACACATATTGCTATGGAGGAGTGACAGTCTAGTGAAACCAATTATTATTAAGGTAGAGGAAAAGAAACTAATCGGAAAATCCAAGGGCATGTCCTTGGCAGAGGATTCGACGAAAGAACTCTGGCAAAGCTTCATGCCCCACCGGAAATCGATTCCTCATCGAGTTGATGAAAAACTATATAATATGAAGATATTTGAACCAGGTTTCGATCTGAAGAACCTGATTCCATCCACCCCTTTTCAGAAATGGGCAGCCGTCGAAGTGCAGTTGTTTGACAGTGTGAGGGAAGGGATGGAAACCTACACCCTACACGGTGGACTGTACGCCAAATTCCTTCACCAAGGCCTAGCGAGCCGTTTCCACGAAACCATTCAATACATCCACACAAAATGGATGCCATCTTCAGGATATGAACTCGACGACCGCGAACACTTCGAACGCTTCGACGAACACTACAACCCAGCCGACCCCAACGCCGTAGAAGAAGTATGGATCCCCATCAAAAGAGGGACGGACCTATGATTTAGGTAAGAAAACCAATAGGGACGGGCCTTCATTTGCCAAAATGAAGGTCCGTCCCTCTATAATTGGTTCAGTTTCATGCCAATCGTCTTGAAGTAGTTGGTCATGAAGGGGCGGAAGTCCATGGCGGTTTTGGTGAAGTGTCTGCGTTTGGACCAGCCGAGGCCGATGGTGCGCTGGCAGGTGGGATTTTTGATCCGGATTTTGTGGGGGAAGGGGGTTCGGCGATTCATCCATGAGATGGCGGGGATGAAGGCGATGCCGAGGCCCTGCCTCACGAGATCCCCGATGACGCCGGGCTCGTCTCCTTCGAAGGAGATCACGGGTGAAAATCCTGCACGTAAACAAATCTCATCTGTCAGATTCCGTAGTCCGTATCCCGTATTCATGCTGATGAACGGTTCATCTTTCACCTCGATAAGGTCAATTTCATCTTTGTCTTCCAACCGATGACCGGGAGGGACGATGAGGAAGATCTCTTCTGTCATCAACGGCTCCCATGCAATATCTTCATCATTATCCAATGGGATGGAGGAGATACAGTAATCCACTTTCCCATTCTTTAACTCCTCTTTCATTTCAGACATGGAATGCACAAATTGCTGAAAACGGACGTGAGGGTTTTCCTTCAAAAAAGACCCAACGAGATCAGGCAGCACCCTTGGAATCGTGACGGCCATCCGAATGGTATGTTCCTCCAGGTTCATTGCCTCCAGAATCTCTCTTTTCCCTTCGTTGATTTCCATGAATACGCGTTCCACCCGATTAAGAAACAGTTCTCCAAATCGGTTCAGTTTGATCTGCCGGTGTTGCCGTTCGAATAAGGGCACACCAAGGTCCTCTTCCAACCGGGCAATGGTCTTACTGAGGGAGGGCTGAGCAATCCTCAGTTCCTCTGCAGCCTTGGTCATATGCTCTAAACGGGCAACGGTTTGAAAGTAGTGCAGCTGTTGAAGCTCCACACCATCACTTCCTTTCATAGACTGAAAGCTATATATGTATAACCTATTATGTATTATACATTATCATTTAATACCCGTATGATAAATGGATGTAAATGAGTATAAAAGGAGTATGTTATGAAAGGATTTACATTACTATTTCAAGATTTAAAAGCCATGGTCAGCCATAAGCACAGAAGAATCGCCTTGGGCTTCCTTCTCTTAGTTCCATTAATCTATGCAGGGTTATTCCTATCAGGCTATTGGAACCCATATGGCAAGCTTGATCAATTACCCGTTGCCGTCGTCAATGAGGATGAGGGAGCCGTGATGGGGGATGAACCGATTCAGGCGGGGAAGGACTTTGTCCAGGAACTGAAAAACTCAGGAGATCTGAATTTTCAATTCGTTTCCTCACCTAAAGCAGAAGAGGGCCTTAAAGAAGGTACGTACTATATGGTCGTAACCATTCCGAAAGACTTCTCGGAAAAGGTCAGCACGTTAATGGATGAACATCCTCAGCCTGCCGAGCTTCTCTATAAAGACAACCCTGGTAAAAACTTCGTGGCCTCTCAAATCAGTTCAAGCGCTACCGAGAAAATGAAGACTAAGCTGTCTAACGCGATTTCAACATCGTATGCGGATGGCGTGTTCTCCAAGTTTGAGGAATTAGGGAAGGGATTAACGAAAGCCAGTGATGGGGCGGACAGATTGCATGAAGGAATTGCTGATGAAATGTCAGGAATGACAAAGTTTGCAACGGGAATCGACGAACTCGTGGCAGGTTCTCGTAACCTTCAAGCTGGAGGGGCAAAACTGTCAGATGGTGCCGACACTCTTGAAAGTGGTCTCCACCGAATCGATTCAAGTTCAGCTCAATTAGCCCAAGGCTTGAAGGGTCTTACACTAGCCGGAGAGAAAATGAATAAGGGCGCAGAACAACTGGCGAGTTCAACCAAACAGCTTGCCGTATCAGAAAGTCAGTTACACCAACAACAAAAGGAAGCAAATACATCGGCAGAGAAGCTGGAGAGTCAGCTTCAAGCCTATCAGGCATCACATCCAGAGGCAAAAGCGGACCCTGAATTCGCACGTCTTCAACAACTTTCTGAAAAGCTATCAGCTTCCACATCGGAGCTTGAGGGCGAGCAATCAAAACTCTATCAGCAAACAGAACAACTCGCCGGTGGACAGAGCCAGCTACATGCAGGGATCGTACAGTTTACTGACAAACTGAACCAGGCATCCAATGGAGCTTCTGAATTAGCGTCCGGTTCGTCAACACTCTCTTCAGGCTTTGCCGATTGGAGAAAAGGTTTCTCAACTCTGACCGACGGAATCGGTCGTTTAAACAATGGAAGTGATAAGCTTTCTCCAGGAGTGACCGCTTTAAACGACGGACTCATAGAACTTGAAAAAGGCTCAGGAGAATTATCGACAAAACTCTCAGAAGCAGCAGACAAAACCTCAGCAGTACACTCAACGGATGAGGTATCTTCCATGTTCTCGGATCCCGTCCACCTTGTGAAGTCCAATGTTTCCAAGGTACCGAACTACGGAACCGGGATCGCTCCATATTTCTTGTCACTGGCGTTATATGTCGGGGGAATCATGGCAGCGAATATTCTTCCGCTTGGCAGGCGCGAAAATCTTCTGGTGAGCGGGACGACCCATTTCATCAATAAATTGGGATTAGTGTTTTCCATCGGATTCATCCAGGCGCTGATCGTCGACGGTGTCCTTCTGTTTGGATTCCATCTAGAAGTCGTGGATATACCTTTGTTCATTCTATCAAGTGTCATCGTTTCCTTTACGTTTATGACCTTTATCTTCATGCTGATCACCGTATTCGGATTCGTCGGGAAATTCCTGGCAGTGACCTTCCTCGTCCTGCAGCTGGCGACTTGCGGAGGGACATTCCCAAGGGACTTGAATACACCGATATTACGCATCATCGGAGAGAACTTACCAATGGCTCACTCGTTAAGCAGCTTTCAGGAGGTCATTTCCTTAGGTGACTTCACTCAGCTGACGCACCAGTTATGGATTCTGTTTGCCTACTTGGCCGTTGCAGGTGGAATTGCGTGGTTCACTACTCATATGCAGCATACGAAAACAGTTGAAGCTGCGAAATAAACATAGAAAAGCCTGTCCCTTTATTGATGGAGGACAGGCTTTTTTTGTTATGATAGGGCGTCCTTCACATACTTCTTCGTCACAGCCTGATAAAATCCGGCCTGGACCGTCAATACGGATACGATCATCACATTCAGGACTTTGGTGAGATTCTCCTCCATGATTCCGTCAATGGTCGAAAGCATCGCCTGGCACTCTTCCTTGATGAATCCATCAATATGTTCGTTGACGGAACCATCCGCCGTTTTGATGGAGGGCAGGGATTGATGATGAATCTGGTCAAAGACCGATGCATAGGCAAGATAAAGATCTGTTGGATTGACGATGTCATCCGTGCGGTCTTCAATATTATTAAACACAAGCGTCAGGATTTTACGGATCGATTCAAAATCAAGAGTCGCTTTAAGGTCTTCGACGATGAAGAGCATGGCAGCCTGTTCAATGGTGTATTTTTTGCCGAGCTGTGGGGATCCGATCAATCCTCTGACATCCCGCTTCACCCAGTTCTGGACGGTGCTTTGTGGAAAGTTGGTGAATTCGATCAGGTTTCCCAAGGAGACGATTTCATTGAGGGAAAATCCAATTTCGCCTTTGGAAGGTTTGAGTAATTTTTGAATGATTGGTGGCAGCTCATCCTCTTTATGTAAATCCGTCCATGCAACCTGAAGCACCTTGAGTGGGGTCCTGCTGTTTGTGCCGTTCAGTGAGCGCAGGAGGTGGGCCATATGTTTGCGTGTCAATTTAATCGTTTCCATCGTGATAACCCCGTCTCTTTTCCAAATATCTTCTTCTATACTACTGGTTCGTCAGGGACTCGTCAATTTCACCTTTTGCTTGTATTTCGTGGAGAAAGGAATTATAATATATTCAGATACAGGTTCATATGAACTTGAAATAGGAGTGAGGAAACAAGATGGGGAAACGTATATTTTACTTCCTGTTAACGAACGTTTTAGTATTACTGACGATTAGTATCATTTTTTCCGTCACAGGAGCGGGAAATTACATCACTGCTTCAGGCGGGCTGGATTTAGGTGCACTACTCGTATTCAGTGCCATTATCGGTTTTTCCGGGTCATTCATCTCTCTGGCGATGTCACGCTGGATGGCGAAGCGGATGATGGGGGTCCAGGTGTTGAATCCGGATGGAGCCCTCTCTTCTGAGGAACGTGCGGTTGTGGAGAAAGTTCATCGTCTTTCAAGAGCGGCTGGACTTACACATATGCCGGAAGTGGGAATCTATCATTCTCCTGAAGTCAATGCATTCGCAACAGGTCCTTCGAAGAAGCGCTCACTGGTTGCGGTTTCGACTGGATTGCTTCGTGAAATGGATGACGATGCAGTGGAAGGCGTCATCGCCCATGAAGTGGCCCACGTAGCGAACGGGGATATGGTGACGATGACCTTACTTCAAGGTGTGGTCAACACATTCGTTGTCTTCCTGGCACGTATCGCCGCATGGATTGCGTCGCGTTTTGCAAGGGAAGAAATGGCACCAATCGTGCATTTCATTGCCGTGATTGTTTTCCAGATCGTCTTCTCGATCTTGGGAAGTTTGGTCGTCTTCGCTTATTCTCGTCATCGTGAATACCACGCGGACAGAGGTGGAGCGGACCTTGCAGGTAAAGACAAAATGGTGCATGCCCTTCAAATGCTGAAAGCCTACTCGAGCCGCATGAAGGGTGAAGATGACACCGCCATTTCCACATTGAAAATCAATGGAAGACGTAAATCGGCGATGTTTTCGACTCACCCGGATTTGGATGAGCGGATCAGCCGTTTGCAAGCAAAATAATTGTAAAAGTGCCTGACCCTATTAAGAGGGTACAGGCACTTTTTTGTATAAAAAAACTCAACTCCCGAAGAGATCCAGTTGTTCGGAAGTTGAGTTGATCAAAACGGTTTACTGATTAATCTTAAAGTCATCAATGTTCAATCTTGCTCCGCTCGTTCCTGTTACGTTTATGCGGAAACGGACAGGTGAGCTTGAATTTACCGTGATCGTTGCTTCAGTAAGAGTACTGCCACTTGTGGCAGACGCTGTTACATCCGACCATGAGGCTCCTTGATTCGTGGATTTCTGCAACTTCCACTGAGCACCGGTGTCATTTCCGAAATTGGCGTGAGAAAAGGTGACCGACTTGGCAGAAGAAGCATCAAAGTTCATGGTGATGGATCCGGTTGCTTTGATTCTTGCCGATTGAGTCCCCACTTTTTTATCATTCGATAAGTTCCCTAAAAGGGCATTTGTGAACGTCCAAGTACCATTTGTTGTCGTAACATCTCCGGTCGTATAGCTTCCTTTGGATCCTGATTCGAAATCTTCACTTACCAGGGGTGCAGCGGATACGGATCCAGCATGGCTTCCTAAGTTTGTAAAGGTGTCAGTCGGATACGAACTCCATTGACTTGATGAATAGGTAGCTGAACCTTTTGTTACCGATGAGTCCCGAACGAGGGTGATATCCTTTCCGTAATTCACACCGGCAGTACCGATTTGATCGATGGAAGCAGTGTTATGTTTTAACGTGACAGCGTCATCTCCGTTGAACGAGATTGAAGAATTCTGCATATCCGCAACAGCCAGGATCGATGCGTCTGCACTTGGATTTGCAATGACAAATACATCTCCGCTAGCAAGAGTGCCCGACAAAGGAATGGAGCCTGAGAGATTCGACAGTTCCAGAGAATACTCAGATAAGTCAATGGCAGATGTGGAGCCGTTGAAAATTTCCAGAGCCTTGTTGTAACCGGATCCTTCAACATATTCACTTAGGAAAACATTTTCTTCAGATGTTGTACCGCCTCCACCTGTTGAGCCGCCGATATAGCCGTAAGATCCAGCTTTGAATGTAGAGGGATCATACCATTTGTACCCGGGGTCCGGTGAAGCCCAAGGTTCTGCTTGGGGTTCTGAAGAAGACGCAGGATCTTCCATGGATAATAGGGATGTTGGTTGATCCAATTGAAGTCCACTCACTTGGGTCAGGTCTGTATAGTTTTCCTGATTTGAAAGCCAGTTGATCAAATTCACAAGTAGTGTGGAATCGTTTTGTTCCGTAAAACCATCATACGTCGTCTTCGCCTGTCCCGTTTCTTCCCTTACGTATTTGGGAGTGGAATCTTCAACTGGAGAAGAGTCTCCGATAAAGGCCGCTTTCCCAAGCCCCACTTTTGATACGGCTACAAACGGGCCTTCTGCACGTCCACCGCCATTGTAAATTCCTTGATCGACTGCATATGACCATTTGGCTGACGTTTGAGGCAGGTAAACGATTCCTTTTGCCTTAGACGGATCCGTGACGGCAAGCGTGGACCCTGCATGCATGGCAACGGTTGAGACGCCGTTTGTAATCCCAAATGCTTGTGAAGGTGAGACAATATCATTGGCGGTTACGTTTCCGATTGCATTGTAGCGAAAGCGCACACCAAAATTGGAGGACAACCAATCAGAGCTATTCACATTTTGCATGGCATCAGAAGAAGCCTCTTCAGTAGTCATCCCCTTAGCAGGATCAGCCCACGCTCCTCTTCTATAACCATTGAAGATTTCGGAAGCATCAAAGCGATTCTTGTTCCGGTCTGCGTTGTAATGATCCGCAATGAAGAAGATACTTCCACCGTTTTGAACATATTGGAGCATGGCCGCCTGTTCAGAAGCTTTGTATGGGATATTGGCTTCACCGATGACGAATGCATCATATGTACTTAAATCTTCTAACGTGATGGGAGTATTTTTGCGTAATTCTTTCACATAATGGCCTTCGCCGGCAATAGCGTTCGCGAAATCAGAGAATCCGCCATCAATGACCCAATCAGCCGCTCCAGACGTCTGGCCGTGCGTATTATCAAATAGGATCTTCTTTCCCGTTTCGGCCCCGATCGGCATGATGACGGGAGCAGGATCGGACGGACCTTCTGCTTCTGCAGAAATGAATGGTGATGCGAGTACTGAGGACGCTCCAAGGATCAATACACTTGCCACAGAGAAAAGCTTTGTTTTTCTTTGGTTCATTTTTACAACATCTCCTAATCTTTTAGATTCTTCTAAACTTTACCAACATTTCATTAATAGAGTGTGAAAAAAAGTTGTAATGTTTCGCTTTCTATTGAAATATTTCATACATTTACTAGAAATAGATAGTTCTCAGGTAGTGGAAATCTTCCTCCAATGCTCCTGTTATGTGAAGGTATCTCTAAACCTGTGAACAGATTTTATAGAGTAAACATAGTAAGGATAAGGACTTTTCCTTATCAATCCTTCGCATTTACATATCCTTTACAATACGTAAAATTGGTTCTAAATAACTAAAATCCTTTCATTCTTCACTGAAGATTCCCATAGAATCCCTTTCCGGCGGCTTCAATCCTCCTCTTAACACTTTCTTAACATTATTTCAGAATAGTTTAACGTTTGGTTAATCTTATATTTACTTTGGTTTCCTAAGATGAGTGTGTGAAACAAAAGAAAACAAAAATGATTCAAAACTAGGAGGAGACATCCATGAAGAAGAACTCATTGTTGAAGGTAGTAACGGTAGGAGTGACTTCCGCTTTCCTTATGGCGGGCTGTTCTGGGAACGATAACGCAGAAGGAAGCAAGATCGATACTAGTAACTTATCATTGAATCAAATAGAGAAGAAAGCAAAAGAAGAAGGGGAAGTGAACTCTGTCGGAATGCCTGATTCATGGGCAAACTGGGGACAGACTTGGAAGGATATCACAGAGAAATATGACATCAAGCATACAGATACAGACATGTCGAGTGCCGAGGAACTTGCGAAGTTTGAAAACGGAGATGCCGATGTTGGGGATGTCGGTGTGGCATTCGGACCTCTTGCAGAAGAGAAGGAACTGACGCTTCCATATAAACCATCGCACTGGGATGAAATCCCTGATTGGGCGAAGGATGACAACGGAGACTGGGTGGTTGGTTATACGGGGACACTTGCTTTCATTACTGACAAAAATAATGTGAAAAATCCACCTACTTCATGGAGCGACCTGCTGAATGGTGATTACAAGGTGGATGTAGGTGACGTGATGAAGGCCAATCAGGCACAATTCGCAGTGCTCGCAGCAGCCTTTGCCAACGGCGGGGACGAGAAGAATATTGAACCGGGAATCGAATTCTTCCAAAAGCTTGCTAAACAGGATCGCCTGCAGACGACGGACCCTTCCCTGACAGCTCTTGAAAAAGGGGAGACAGATGTCGCCATCGTATGGGATTTCAATGCACTGAACTACCGTGATCAAATTGATAAAGATCGCTTTGAAGTTGTCATTCCATCGGATTCATCGGTTGTTTCCGGTTATGCGAATGTCATCAATAAAAATGCCAAGGATCCACACGCTGCGATGCTGACACGTGAATATATCCTATCAGATGAAGGTCAGGCAAATCTTGCACGTGGTTATGCAAGACCGATCCGTGAAGATGTGAAACTTCCGGAAGATGCGAAAGCAAAGCTTCTGCCGGATAGCATGTATAAGAACGCAAGGCCGGTCGAGGATCCAAAAGCATGGGAAGATGCAACAAAATCCCTTCCACAAAAATGGCAAGAGGAAGTGTTAGTGCATGTCAACTAACGACAAGCTGATTTTCATCATGATCGATGGACTACGCTTTGATACAGCCGTGGATAACATGGGGTATCTGCATCACTTGGTGGAAAAGGGACAGGCTTCACGATTCAAGGTGATTTCAGAGGTACCGAGCATGTCCCGGCCCCTGTATGAAGTCTTGTTGACGGGAACTCCTCCCTACCAAAACGGAATCACGTCCAATCAGATTGTACGAGGCTCAAAGGAAGAGAGCATCTTTCACTTGACGAGTAAAAATGGTTTGAAGAATGCAACGGCAAGCTACCACTGGGTGAGTGAACTCTATCATTCTGCGCCTTTCAATCCCATGACGGACCGCATCAAGCTTGATGGGGAGGGCGCCATTCAGAACGGGATGTTCTACTGGGAGGATCACTATCCCGATACGCATCTTTTTGCCGATGCCAACTATATGAAAACGACGAAAGATCCTGATTTCCTCTATATTCACAGCATGAATGTAGATGATGATGGACACAAATATACGGCAGACTCTGCCGGTTACAGAAATCGTGTGATCGCTGTGGACGTTATGCTTGCTTCAATTCTACCGGACTGGATCGAAGAAGGTTATCAGATCATCATTTCTGCCGATCATGGAATGAACAAGGATGGTCAGCATGGAGGGACGACGAAGGAAGACCGGGAAGTCCCTTTATTCGTCATCAGTTCGAAACTAGAAGCGGGAATCTATGAACAGGAAATCCCGCAGCTTCAAATCGCACCATTCGTTTGTAAACTATTAAACATTCAACCGTCACCAGCCATGCAGGAGTTAACGATTCCAGGCCTCAAATAGGTTATGCAGTCCTAATCAGGGTGGATGGGATATGCCCTCCACCTTGATCTCAAGGTCAATGGTGTAAAAGGAGTGAATACTCATGAAAAAGAGGACATCCGGTATTATTCTTACGATGGTTCCTTTAATGGTCTTTATTCTATTATTCTTACTTGTTCCGTTATTTTCAATGATTCATGCAAGCTTCACAAAAGGTGGGGAAGCATCGTTGTCCCTGGGGAACTATTTGGAGATTTTTACAAATCCCTATTATTATAAATCATTCGAGAATAGTATCATCATTTCGATTTCGTCTACTGTCGTGGCGATTATCCTGGCGCTTTTTGCCGCATATGCCATTACGTTCTTTCACAAAAAGACACAGGACCGGATTCTGGTGCTGGCGAATTTGACATCTAATTTCGCAGGGATCCCGTTGTCCTTCGCTTTTATCGTCTTATTGGGAAATAGTGGCGTGTTCACGATTTTAGCAGAAAAACTGGATGTCGCTTTGCTGAATCATTTTAATCTGTATTCCTGGACTGGCCTTATTCTGATTTATATTTATTTTCAACTGCCTCTGGCTGTCATGCTCATGTTTCCGGCATTTCATGGCATCAAGGAGCAGTGGAGGGAATCTGCCTACCTTCTCGGAGCATCACCGCTTACGTTCTGGAAGCGGATCGGGATTCCGATCCTTCTGCCGAGTGTGGCAGGTACGGCGAGTATACTGTTTGCGAATTCAATGGGGGCCTATGCCTCTGCCTATGCCCTGACAGGAAGTACGTATAATCTGGCTACCATCAGGATTGGAGCCTTGATATCAGGTGATATCTTTGCCCAGCCGGAGCTTGGAAGCGCACTTGCCGTGTTATTGGGCGTTACGCTGATTGTCGCGATGCTGATCAATGAATGGCTCACAAGAAAGGTAAGGAGGGATGTCGGATGAAGAAAAGTCGGTTATCGTTCGTTCCCTTGGTCATTGTGTTTGCTTATCTCATCATTCCACTTTTAGCGACGTTTTTATATTCGGTTTCGACTAAATGGAATCAAACGGTTCTGCCTGAAGGAATCACGTTCAAGTGGTATACGGAGTTATTCAGTGATGGTGCGTTTACTTCAGCCGTCCTGCGTTCCCTTGTGCTTTCAGGAGGGGCCACGGTTCTTTCAGCCCTCTTCATGGTTCCTGCGATATTTGCCATTGTGGTCTATGTACCTCGTTTGGAAAAAGGACTGCAGGCGATTGTGCTCCTTACCTATGCCATGCCGGGAGTCATTATGGCAGTCGGGTTGTTAAGAGCGTATTCGAAAGCGGGAGTCCCAATGGTACTGGTGACAATTGGTGCGTATTTCATCGGGATCATGCCCTATATGTATCAGGGAACCCGTAATAGTCTCAGAAACATTCATGCCGTATCCCTGATGGAATCGGCAGAACTACTGGGGGCTTCCAAGATATCGGCCTTCAGGAAAATCATCGTACCCAATATCATGACGGGCATACTGGTGTCAGCCCTCCTTTCATTCTCGATTCTGTTCGGGGAATTCGTCCTGGCGAATTTATTGATCGGTGGAAGCTATGAAACAGTACAAATTTACTTGTATCAACAATTAAAAAAGAGTGGTCACTTCTCCAGTGCCATCGTCGTGTGTTATTTCATTTTCATCAGCATCCTATCAAGCTTGGTTGTGAAATTTGCCCAGCGTAAAAAGGAGTCGTTCTAACATGAGCTTTATCACATTGAACCAAATCCAAAAATCCTTCGAAGGCCAGACGGTCATTCAACATATGAATTTGGAAATCGAGAAAGGAGAACTTGTGACGTTTCTTGGTCCAAGCGGCTGCGGGAAAAGCACCCTCCTCAGGATGATTGCAGGTCTTGTCTCTCCGGAAGAGGGCTCCATTCTCATCGATGGTAGAGATGTGACCAACGTTTCCCCAAAGGATAGAGGAGTGGGGATGGTGTTTCAATCGTATGCCTTGTTTCCCAATATGAATGTGTATGACAATGTCGCTTTCGGATTGAAAATGAAAAAAATGGAGAAGGACGAAATACATGAGAAGGTTATGAGTATCATTGAACTGGTAGGACTGACTGGAAAGGAAAAGGCCTTTCCACATGAATTATCCGGTGGTCAGCAACAAAGGGTTGCTCTGGCAAGAAGTGTCGTGGTGGAGCCGAAAGTCCTTCTGTTGGATGAACCGCTTAGTGCCCTTGATGCACAAATCCGAAAGAATCTTCAAAAGCTGTTACGATCCATTCAGCAAAGGCTCGGGATCACGATGATCCTTGTGACACATGACCAGGAAGAAGCCATGGTGGTAAGTGATCGAATCGTGCTACTCAACAAAGGTGAAATGGTTCAAAGTGGACATCCTTATGATATTTATATGAATCCGACGACCGAATTTGCCGCACGGTTCATCGGTCATTACAATGTCCTAGAGGCAAGTGAACTCGATGCCTTGCTGGGGCCGGTGGAACTTCTTGGCAGCAAGCTGTATGCTATCCGGCCTGAAGCGTTTCAGAGAA
Source organism: Rossellomorea sp. NPDC077527 (assembly GCF_044542955.1). Classification (NCBI taxonomy): domain Bacteria; kingdom Bacillati; phylum Bacillota; class Bacilli; order Caryophanales; family Bacillaceae; genus Rossellomorea; species Rossellomorea sp. NPDC077527. Next base: position 790,941 of record NZ_JBITVL010000001.1, read on the forward strand.
TGGATTCAGGACAATCCTTTGCCGTAAAAGCCGTGGTGAAAGACGTAGCTGTACTAGGGAGCATCGTTCGCTATACACTGGAGTCGAACTCTGTGACCTTTTCTGCCGATTTACTTCAACAGAGGGCAGCCGAATTACACCGTGATGGTGAAGTCAACTTATATATTTCAAAAGAGGATGTGATACCACTAACATGAGTGCATTTGCATCCGATCGTCACAAATTAATTGAAGAAATCCTCCATGAAGATGAAAAAATATACGTCACACAATTAGCAGAAAAAATGAACGTGACACCTGAAACCATTCGGAAGGATCTGGCGTTTCTTGAAAAAGAAAATCGTCTTACCCGCATCCATGGTGGTGCGGTGAAATACGAGCCAATCGTACAAGAACCGTTATTCCGACAAAAGATGAATGTTCAGCTTGAAGAAAAACGGACAATCGGAAAACTCGCCTCCCGCTATATTCAGGACGGCGACACGATCATGCTTGACGTCGGGACCACCACCTATCAACTCGCTTATGCCTTGGCAGGTCTTCAGCGTCTGACGATTGTCACCAATTCCCTGGCTGCAGCTGAAATCATCAATAAGAGCCTTGAAGCAAAGATCTTTGATGGTAAGCTTGTGATGCTTGGAGGAATGAGTAATCCTGAGCAAAAATCGGTTTCGGGTGCAATGACCCTCCAAATGCTGCGTCATTTTCAGTTTGACAAAGTGTTTCTGTCTTGTGGAGGCGTCACCATGACCGATATTTTCGATTATGATCTCGAGGAATCACTGATTTCTGAAACCGTCATGAAACAAGGAAGGGAGATCTATCTACTTGTCGACTCCTCTAAATTGAATCAGACCTCCTTTTGCCGGATAGGTTCAATGAACGAACTTGATTATGTGGTATGCGATGCCCCGATGCCCAGGGAGTGGCAAAAGAATAATAAACATACATTTAAAAAATGGATTTCGCCATAAGGAGGAAACCTGAATGCCTGTCGATTATCACGTACATCTAGAAGAAGGTCCATACTCATTCCGATGGCTTGAACGAACTAGCCGCGCCTTACAGCATTTCCATCCTGTAAACGAAGGGGTCCACCATCGCAAATGGATACTTGAGAGTTATCATCTTCTGAGTGAAAGATTGGAAGCAGGGCCCTATTCATCCAAATGGCTGGACCTGTACTTGCAGAAAGCGAAAGAAAGGAACCTAAAAGAGGTCGGTATTGTCGATCATTTATATCGATTCACTGAAACGAGGGCCTACTTCGAAAACTATATGGATATCAGCGAAAGTGACTTGGGAAGAAAACAGTATCGGTGGTTGGAGCAGGTGATGACAGAAAGAATGGACGACTTTGTCGATTTCATCGAAAGCCAAAAGTCCAAATGGTCAGATCATGGCATTCAGCTCAAGCTTGGGGTAGAGGCCGACTATTTTCCGGGTTCATGTGACCGGCTGAAAGAGCTATTATCCAACCATAACTGGGATTATGTGATTGGTTCGGTTCACTTTGTGGATGGATGGGGATTTGATAACCCTGAAGCAATGGAGCGATTTCATGAATATGACCTACAGGAACTGTACGGGCGTTTCTTTCACATCGTCGAAGAGGCCATCCGCAGTGAATTGTTCGACTTTGTTGCCCACCTCGATAATCTAAAAGTCTTCAACTTCAGACCTGATGAAGAAAACCTTTTGCCCCATTACCAGAAGATCGCACGTGCATTAGTGGAAACGAATACAGCGACGGAAGTGAACGCTGGTTTATTTTATCGCTATCCGATCAAGGAAATGTGCCCGAGCCCACGTTTCTTGAAGGTGCTGGCCGACGCTGGAGTGCGGTTCACTACTTCATCGGATTCTCACTATCCGGATGATATTGGAGTATATGTGGAGGAAAATACGGAGCGATTAAGGAGCTATGGGATTTCTGACGTGGCGACTTTTTAGCGTGTGATAAACTTCTGGAGCATCTAGTGAAAAGAACGGGCGACTGTCTGTTATATGAATGCATTCTACTCATACTCTTAAATCTATTTGTAAGAAAATCTTTCTAAGTGCCTGCCTGCTGTTTTCAATAACGGTGTAGCAGGCTTTTTCTTTTAATATATAACTCTATTAACCCTCAGCCGTGACCAATTATCTACTCTATGAATATTTTACTAGTAAAAGGAGGATACAAAATATGGTAAAAGCAAATGATTATTTAATCGCGTTGGATGATGGTCATGGTCTGGGGACAGCAGGAAAAAGGACGCCTTATATCCCATCGATTGGGAGGCAGATCCAGGAGAATGAGTTTAATGAGAGAGTGACCTACTTTTTGAAGCTTGAATTAGAGAGTTGTGGATTTCGGACGCTGTTGACGGCTCCGACGGATGCAGATACACCGCTGAAGGCACGGACGGATGCAGCGAATTCCATGGGGGCAGATGCATTGGTATCCAACCATTATAACGCCTTCGATGGTAAGTTTGATGGTCCGGGAAAGGATGCTGAAGGGCATTCTCTTCATATATATTTCAATGATGCAAAGGACAGGAGACTCGCGGAACATATTGCGAAGTATTTGAAACAGGGAACAAAGCAAGTATACCGTGGAATCATTGAACAGAACCTTCATATGACAAGGGAGTTCAATGGGCCGGCCGTGCTTGTGGAGAATGGTTTTATGGATAATGAGAGGGAAGCGCTTCTCATGATCAATGAGGATTTTCAACGTGAGACGGCAAGGGAGCAGGCACTGGGGATTTGTGATTTCTTCGGAGTCCCGTATGTGCCTGCAGGAAACGGAGGACCGGTGGGAACGCCGCCTGAGACAGGTGGGACAAGCAATGATCCTGTTGCCGGCAAGCGGGTCGAGAGCATCTACAAAGGTGCAGAGGGGCTTGATTTTTATAGTCGTCCGACATTCGATGATAGGTATCGTGCAGGGACATTGAAGTTCGGATATGGGTTTCCGACGATTGTGAGGAAATTGAAAGTCGAGGGAGCCGACATGTATGAGGTCAAGAACTCCAGGGGATATGTGTATTACGTAACGGCCTCTCCTCTATTTGTGAAAGTGGAAGGGAGTAGTCAATCATCTGGAGGAACAGCATCGCCGCCTGCAAAGGGTGGACCGATTGCCATCGGGGAAATCACCATCATAGGAGTAGCAAATGCCGCCATCATTCAGGATCGCCCTGATCGATTGACATCCAAAAACCTCGGCACCATCAGAAAAGGAAGGAACATCCCAGTCACGGGGTCCGTGAAAGGGAAAAACAGCAGCTCAGGCTACTGGGAAGTCATCTACAACGGAAAAAGAGCCTATGTCACAGGTGAATTTGGCCGTTACAAAGCTTATTAATGTGGGACGGAGGGACAGGTTCATTGTCCTGATTTCATTAAATGCAAAAAAGCCTTGATCCATATTTTTGAATGGATGAAGGCTTTTTTTGGTGGCAGCGGTCTTTCCCTATGCTACACGTGTTTGGAAGGCAAGTCTCAGTCCAAGACTGATATACACGATACCGATCCCTTTCCCCAGCCAATTCGTTTTGGGTTTGCTCTTAAGGAAGAAAGCCCCCCCTAACGCCGTGGACAGGAATACAAGGGTAGAGGTATACAAGATGCTCATCAGGACAAAGGTTAGCCCCAACATGAGAAGCTGTACGTTGACTGGAAGGCCATCATTTTGTACGAACTGCGGTAAAAAGGCTAGGAAAAATAAGGCTGTCTTGGGATTGAGCAGTTCGATGACCAATGCCTGGCGAAAGGAGAGGTCCTTCCCTTGTTGTACTACAGGCTTATCTTCTTTTTCTGTTTTTTGAATGAACGCCTTCACACCAAGAAAAATCAAATACGCGGCCCCAACATATTTCACTATTTCAAAGGCAAGTGCTGAGGTCATTAGAATGGCAGAAAGTCCTACTACCGCTGCGATTGTATGAATGAAATCGCCAACCGCAATCCCGAGGGCCGTAAGCAGTCCGCTTTTCTTTCCGCCTTTCATTGTTTGCGAGACAGTAATGAAAACGGCCGGTCCAGGGATCAGGAACATCATGAGTACGATGAGGATAAAGGCTAGCATTGCATTCACGCTCCTTCTGTTATTTTCTATCATAATCTATTTTCCGATCAGATGTTGTCATTTAATGAAATTTTATAAGATTCGAATTCACTACCGCTTCCCATGTCCTTGTTGCATTCCCTATTCATTTTTAATAAAGTATAGAGTTAGAGAGCATTTTGAAGGAGGACGCAGAAATTGTCGAATATCAAACCAGAAACGATGGTTGCTACTATAGAAGAACTAGATTCAAAAGGGTCTGGACAGGCTGTGATTTGGCGTGAGAATGAACTTGGAAATCCAAAGAAGTTGAGACTCACGATCCCTCAGACCCTTCTGGGTGAAAAGGTGAAAGTGACCGTTGACCAGCCTGACCGCAGAAGACGGAAGGCTATGGCAGATGAAATCCTGGAAACGAATCCCGAACGTATCGCCCCGCCTTGTCCGCATTTTGAACGCTGCGGAGGATGTGTTTGGCAGCATTGGGATTACGAAGGTCAGCTGAAGCATAAAACCGATCATGTGAAAAAAGCGCTAAAAGAACAGGGTTATGATCCCGCTCTTGTACGAGACACGATGGGAATGGACAACCCGTGGCGTTACCGCAATAAAATGGAGTTTACCTTCTCACCAGAGGGCGCCCTTGGTTTGCATGAACAGGGGAATTTCCGTAAAATCATTTCTCTTGAAACGTGTCTGATCGCGAGTGAAGAAATGGTCGAAGCGACCATGGAAGTTGCCGACTGGGCGAAGGATCATGCTTTGCAGGGGTATGATAAGGATAAGCATGAAGGGTTGTTGCGCCATTTGATGGTACGCCAATCATTTGCGACAGGTGAATTGATGCTTGCCGTTTTCGCTACGGAGGCACCTGATGCCCACTCAGAAGCCGTTGACGATTTAATGAGACGTGTCGGAGAGAAATTTCCGCATGTGAAGAGTTTATTATGGCTTGAAAATACGGCGTGGGCAGACCGTACCCAGGCAGAGGAAATCCATCTGTTGGCCGGTCGTGATTTCATTTATGATGAAATGGACGGTTATCGTTTCCGCCTTTGGTTCGATACGTTCTTCCAGACGAATCCGACTCAGGCACAGAAGCTTGTGGACCTGGCGATTGAAATGGGACAGCCGAAAGAAATGGAAAAGATGATCGATCTCTTCTGCGGAGTGGGGACGTTCTCCCTTCCATTTGCAAGCAGAGTAGGGACATTAGCAGGTATCGAAATTGTCGAAAGCTCCATTGAATCGGCGAAGAGGAACGCCAGTGATAATGGAATTTCCAACACGACGTTCCTGGCGAAGGATGCACGTAAAGGAATCGATCAGATGCTCGAGAGCTTCGGTCATCCGCAGCTGTTGATGCTGGATCCGCCGCGTTCTGGTGCCGGTGGTAAAGTGATGAGACGGATCGGACGTGCAAAACCAGAGCGCATCGTGTATGTTTCTTGTAATCCTGATACGTTCGCAACGGACATCAAGGAACTAGAGCCATTCGGCTACACACTCGATGCCGTTCAACCAGTTGATTTATTCCCGCATACCGTGCACGTAGAATGTGTCGCAACACTGACATTGAATTCATAAAAGGGCTGAAAACGTGCCCAAATGTAAACCCCTGACCCGATTAATCGGGTCAGGGTTTTTTTTGGGAGGGACGGACCTCTAAAACATGCTTCAAGTGAGAATTTCAGTGAAGTTTAGAGGTCCGTCCCTCATATAAGAGCTTCACTTTAACGGCCTTGATTTGTTTGGGGTGTTGGTGAGATTCCATTTGGCGCCGTCTCCGTTTGGATCGGTGATGCTTACGATTGGTGCGATTTTGATCATCCCTGAGAGGGTGTTTTCGTTGTATTCGAAGTCGAAATAGCCGATGTTGAGGGCGATGTCTTCACCCCAGAATCCGTAGATTTCCTGAATCTTGGATTTTTGGATAGCGGGGTTAAAGATGACCTCCAACTTGTAGCGGGAATCCGGATTGACCCGGTCTACCTTGATCTTGAAATTTCCCTTCTCGTCCACTACTCCGGTACTTTCCGTGACGTATTCTTCACTTTCTTCCCCCTGCCAGTTGATGACCCTGGCATAAGGTTCGAATTGAGTGTAATCTTTCAGACCGGCAAACATGATACTATCCTCGGGTAAGTTGGATTTCCCTTCAACGATGAGTTCGTCTCCTTGCAGAAGGACGGTACCGGATAAGTCAATCCTGACCCCTGATGGAGTTGCCGGTTTTTCAGGCAGTTCCGTTGCCATTTCAACACGGCAACCGGTTAATAACATGAGACATACAGACAAAATGAACATCAGTCGATTTCTCAATGGAACCCCTCCTTTGAACCGTCCGTGAACGAAAAAGGGTCTTCAAGCCTTGAAGGAGATGCCGGCTTATTAGAAGAGGTCCGTCCCTCCCTGGCAGGAATCGTCTCTTCCAAAAGGACCTCTTTAAGAAATCTGGTGATTTCATTGATGCAAAAGATTGAAATGGCAAAAAAGGCGAGGGGTGTCAGCACCAGCCATGTATGAAGAAAGACCATTTGGATATTGATGCTCATCGTCGCCGCCCATTCATTTGTATAAGAGAAGTATTCCGGAATATGCTCCATGATCCCGAATTCCTCTGTTTTCAATCCGCCTAGGCAGATGTGAAGCACCCCAAGTTGAATAAGTAAGTAAAGGGTCTGGGATACCTGTTCAGAAAACATGACCAGGGCATGGCGGCTGAATTGAGGGCGTAAATGCTGTTTAATGATATGAAACCTGGTTGCGCCGATTTGTCTAGAGACAGAAATAAAATCATTCTTCAAATATTCCTTCATTTCTTCTCCCAAGTACATTCCCAATGATGGGATGACAATGAGGGCTATGACCACGACTTCAATAATCAGGAATTGAAACGAATACATCGCTCCCGCTTCAAAGGCGAGCTGAAGAGGAGTGAGGAGTACGAAGGCAATGATGGCAAGGGGAATGAAATTGAATGTATCCCCGACACCCTTGATCATCTGTCTCACCCAATTTGGAAGAAACGCGTACAGTATCCCGAACAGAAAACCGCCTACCATGCGAAGAAGCGCAATGACAATCGCTGACAGCAGCGTATATTTTGCACCCGCAAGAAGTATATAAAATAAATTCCTTCCAAGTTTATCACTTCCGAGAGGCATCATTTCCTCCAAGGAATAAGGAGGATCCGCTATTACTCTTCCAGAACTATCCTTTAAATAAGGAGGCCCGGGCTCAAGAAGATTCGGAAAAAGGTAAGGAAAGATAAAGCTCGATGAGAGCAACACCAGCAGAAAACCGAGTGGCAGCCAAAATCTGATTGATTTCAAGATTTTCATGAGCCGACCTCCTCTCCGGACAGCCATTTCTTAAGGATGACAGCCCCTAATGTAAAAACGACGAAAAACGGTATGTAAATCATCATCATCCCGATGAAGAACGCGATGGGAGTATTGATTGACATATCGAGAAGGACATTCATAAACCCATTGATATTAAAAAGGATTTCGATGATCAACAGGTTTGAGAGCATCAGCAGGAATATCGGCTTGATATGATAATAGAAATGGACCCATACATTACGGAACAGATGAACCCATATCGTATAAGCCTTTGAAAATCCTTTAGAATAGGAATACTCTACATATGGTTTCTCTTGTTCTTCACGAAGCTGAAACAAGAAATGTTTTGTTAAAAAGGCAATTGGCATGATGGCAAGACAAACGATGGGAAGCATATAGATTTTTTCATCGCCAAGTGTATAAATATCAAACAACAGAATATCGGTCTTCTTGAAAAACCAGATAATGAACAGCTGAATGAATACGATGATCATGACATCCGGCAGTGAGTCCAGGGAATCCAGGATTCGAAAGCAAATGCGATATACTTTCTTTGGCAGAAACATAAACAAGTAGCTTACCAGAGAAGAGGTAATGGCAGCCAGAAAGAAGGAGAGTAACAAGAGTAAAAACGAATAACCGAAAAGTTGAAAGAATATCGGATAAATCGGATAGCTTTTGAAGTCCATCGGATCGCCTATCCTGATGATGATGGAGCCAGGATCCAGCAGTTCACGCCCCATTTCCTGCAGGGTTTGAAGGTACCTACCCAACATGATCACTAATTCATCATCGTAGTCGAGCAGTGAACCTGCTCCGCTGAAAAGGAATAGCCCGATACAGGTGAGCACAAATTGCATGGGAAGACCTATGAAATGAATTTTTTTCAGTAGAGACACCCCCAACCTCTTTTAGGTTTAGTATATCTTTGTATTACAAAAATTTCAAAATAATTTTAATTTTTACAATAATGTTAATTAACTGGGATGCTGCGTTTTGCATAGTAATCCAAGCTGAGGAAAACCTTACTAGTATGTGAACCATACGAAAGGGTGATGGAATGAAAGACGAGCATTTATTGACCCAGACGGTTGCTCATCATCAACACAAGAAACGTAAGAAACGGGAGGGGACAAAGCTAAGCTGGTGGCAGCTTTCCCTGATCGGAATCGGGTCCGTCATTGGTGCAGGGTTCTTCCTCGGGACGGGGTTATCGATTAAGACAGCCGGACCTTCCATCCTGATTGATTATGTCATCGCTGGTGTGACGGCCTATTTTGTGTTCAGTGCCCTGGCGGAAATGATCACGAATGATCCCCAAAAAGGGACATTCCGCATATACGCCCAGAAAGCGTTTGGGCACTCTTTCGGGTTTATCTCCGGATGGATGTACTGGTTGTCCGGAATTTTAATCATGTCCAGTGAAATCGTGGCGTTGTCGACGTTCACTCAATTTTGGTTTGCGCATGTTCCGTTATGGATTTTTTCTGTCATCTATGCTGCCCTTGGGTTTGCTATCAACCTCTTGGGTGCAAGCAACTTTGGGAGGATCGAATCGGTCTTTGCTGTGATTAAATTATCTACTTTGCTGATTTTTATTGTGTTTGGAGCCCTTTTATTCTTTCATATCATCACTCCATCTGAACTTGCTTCAGCCAAGAGTGCAGGCATCTTGGCTTTTATGCCCGAGGGGATCAAGGGGACGTGGGCTGCGTTGATATTTGTGTTTTTCTCGTTTGGGGGGATTGCGGTTCTCGGAATTGCGTCCAATGAATTGAGGGAGAAAAAAGACGTCCCGAAGGCAGGGAAGGGGACATTGTTCTCACTCGTGACGGTGTATGTACTTTCCTTGTTTTTCATCATGAGCATGGTATCCTGGACTGAGATCAATGAAACGGAAAGTCCATTTGTCACGGCGCTATCGGCTTATCACATCCCTTTCCTTGATTCAATCTTTAACATCATCATTATTAGTGCAGCCTTCTCGACAATGGTGGGAGCTCTCTTCTCCATCACGAATGTCATGATTTCTCTTGCTGTGGATGGGGATGCACCGAAGGGATTCGCGGAAAAAAATGACCGGGGTGTGGCGGTGAAGTCCCTGATGATCACTGCGGTGGGACTCGGGATATCTATCCTGTTTTCATTTCTTCTGCCCAATGAAGTGTATGAATATATTACGACGGCAGCTGGTGTGATGTTGATCCTGAACTGGGTGATCATCCTTGTGTCCCATATCAAGCTTCATCCTTCCTATGATGCTTCGAATGGGAAGTTTAAGATGTATGGCTACCCATTCACTTCTTATATCGGAATAGGACTGATTGTTCTCGCGATTTCAGGGGCAATGGTACATCCAAATCAGCGGATTGGATTGTTCATTTCAATTGGATTGATCCTTGTGATCTACTTGTCTTATTGGGGTGTCTTCCGCAGGGGCCATAAAGGACATTAAGGGACTGGAGCGTTATAATGAAAGGGAGATAGAAGAACTTCACAAAAAATCAAAGGTTGTCTATGATTTTTTGTTTTATTTTTGAAAAGGAGGAGATGACACTATGGGAAATGAAACAGGTTGGAACCTCGAAAATAGCTATACCAGACTTCCAGGGGCATTTTTCACCCGGCAGGATCCGACTCCTGTGCGTTCTCCAAAGCTGCTTGTCTTGAACGGGGAGGTTGCGGAGTCCCTAGGGCTAAACGTGGCGAAACTGGGAGCCGGGGTCTTATCTGGCAATGACCTCCCAGCAGGTTCAGCCCCCATTGCCCAATCCTATGCAGGGCACCAATTTGGTCATTTTAACATGCTGGGGGACGGGCGCGCTGTCCTGATTGGAGAGCAGATGACGCCAAGTGGTGAACGGTTCGATATCCAGTTAAAAGGGGGGGGGCCAACCCCTTATTCCCGGGGAGGGGATGGACGTGCAGGACTTGGTCCAATGCTCCGGGAGCACATCATCAGTGAAGCGATGCATGGACTTGGGATCCCTACGACCAGGAGTCTGGCAGTGGTCACAACGGGAGAACCCATTTATAGGGAAACGGAACAAGAAGGGGCGATTCTGACAAGGGTCGCAGCCAGTCACCTCCGTGTGGGAACGTTCCAGTTTGCTTCGAGATTCGGTGAAGTGGACGATCTGCGTGCCCTTGCGGATTATGCGCTGAAGCGTCATTATCCTGAAGGTCTGGATGCAGAGAACCCATATCTGTACCTCCTGCAGGAAGTCATCAAACGCCAGGCTTCCCTCATGGCCAAATGGCAGTTGGTCGGCTTCATCCACGGCGTCATGAACACGGACAATATGACGATAAGCGGAGAAACGATTGATTACGGACCGTGTGCGTTCATGGATACATATGATCCGAAAACGGTCTTTAGCTCCATTGATTCACAAGGTCGTTATGCTTACGGAAATCAGCCGCCGATCGCCGGCTGGGACCTTGCACGCTTCGCCGAAAGCCTGCTGCCGATCCTTCATGATGAACAGGAAGAATCATTGAAGCTTGCACAGGATGCAGTCCTAGAATTTCCGAAACTGTATGAGGCGCACTGGCTCGAAGGAATGAGAGGAAAGCTCGGATTATTTAATCGTGAAGAAGGTGACCTGGACCTTGCAGAAGAACTACTTCGCCTGATGAAAGAGAATCATGCAGACTTTACGAACACCTTCCGCAGCCTGACTGTGGGGAAAGCAGATTCCAGTCTATTCAATATCGCTGAATTTTCCCAATGGAAAGAGCGTTGGAATGCTAGACGGGGCAGGCAGAAAGAGTCGGATGATGCCTCACAGAAACGGATGCAGAGCAGCAATCCGTCGGTTATCCCCCGTAACCACAGGGTGGAAGAAGCAATACAGGCTGCGGTTGAAGAGGACGATCTCAGCGTGATGGACCGGTTAGTTGCCGTGTTAAAAAATCCGTACGCCTATTCACCGGAGCAGGAAGAGTATTGTGCCCTGCCGGCTCCATCCGATCGTCCCTATCGAACGTTTTGTGGAACTTGAAGCAATATGATGAAAGAAGGTGAGCAACTTTGAAGGCAGTTCAAGTGACGGGATATGGAGATGTCGACAAGCTCCAAGTGGTGGATATTCACATCCCAAGCCCTAATAAGGGTGAAGTCCTAGTCAAAGTAAAGGCATGTGCCATCAACAACACGGAAATCTGGATGAGAGAAGGTGCCTATGGGACGGAAGAGAAATCCGGTTGGCGTCCCGAAGGAGTCCAGTTTCCCAGAATACCGGGATCGGATATTACAGGAGAAATCGTAAAAGTGGGTACAGATGTTTCTGAAAATATGGTTGGTAAGAAGGTTGTCCTTTTTCCGTTTACTTCAAGCGGTGAAGAGGGAAGTGAACATATTTCAGACGATATGTCTTTCATTGGTTCAGAATATGACGGTGGTTATGCAGAGTACGTCGTGTGGCCATCTGAACTCTGTTATGACATGCCTTTACCCTCATATGAAGAAAGTGCCGTGTTTTCGGTCAGCGGATTGACGGCATGGCATATGGTGGAGCAGATACAGGCAAAGCCTTCTGAAACCATTGTTGTTACCGGTGCAAACGGCGGTGTCGGATCATTGAATGTCCAAATTGCCTCAAAGGTATTCGGTTCAAAAGTCATTGCGATTGTTGGGGATCTAGGTTTAGAAGATAAAATGAAAGAATTGGGTGCCACTCATGTGTTGTCCTATAGGTCAACAAACCTTGCCGAAGAGATCATTGAATTGAATGGCGGTCCGGTTGATTCCGTATTGGATGTCGTAGGAGATGCACTGTTTTCAATCTCCCTGCACGTCTTGAAAAAAGGCGGCAAGTTCTGCATATCAGGATCCGCCGGAGGTCAGAAAACAGAACTCGATTTCAGAACGCTCTATTTAAAACATATCACGTTTTATGGCTCGGTCCTGGGCACAAGAGAAGAGTTCAAACGTATGCTTGATGCGATCGCTGAAGACAAAATCAAACCGGTCATCGATCGAACGTTTCCTCTAGAGCAAGCGGGAGAGGCACAAACGTATTTTAAGCATTCAGGAAAATTGGGGAAGATCGTATTACTTCCATAACGGACAGGGTAGAAAAGCTCAGAGTCATATGACTCTGAGCTTTTTTTCATATTTCATGCTTTGATAAAGGATTGTACGATGGATAACCCGAATTATACACATAGCGAACTTAAAGTGGCGGTTCAACATGAATCATACATGGGAGCGGCGACCAGATAGCGGACTAAAATGGTAAAGGGGTTTTGGATGTGAAACAGGCATTACTCGTCATTGATGTTCAGCAGGAATTAGTGGAAGGCAATGAAAAGGAACAAGCAGTTTTCCAAAAAGAAAAACTAGTCGGCACCATTAACGGTGTGATCAATCAGGCAAAGGAAGCGGATGCCCATATCATCTTCATCCGGGATAAGGATGTGGCAGGTGGTACCGGTGACGGTTTCCAGGTGCACAGTGACCTGCAGATTCCAGAGGAGGCGGCAATCTTTGATAAGCTTGCGACCAATTCGTTTTACGGTACACCGCTACTTGAATTTTTAAAAGAAAAAGAGGTTGAGCATGTTGTGATTGCTGGATGTCAAACCGAGTACTGCATCGATACGGCTGTACGGTATGCGACTGTCAGCGGCTTCGACGTTACCTTAGTGGCGGACGGTCACTCTACGAAAGACTCACCGGTGTTGAAAGCGGAACAAATCATCGCCCATCATAATGCCGCCCTTAGAGGTCATTATAATGTGGATCACTTCTCAGATGTGAGGCCATCTGAAGAAAATCTATTCCAGCCGAAACATGATGAGTATCGAAAGGAATATGGTATGTGATTAGGATAAGAGGCTAGGACAAAAGGGTTTCAGTTAAATAAAAATCCGAACGATTAATTCAAAAAATTAATTCGTTCGGATTTTTTTATGGCTAAAGCATTTATTTATATAGCAGGTTCTAGCTGTTGATTGGAGTGCAAGACGAAGACTCCTACGGGAAAAACGGAGGAGGATTGCCCTCCGCCCGAGGAAAGCGAAATCTTGCACGAAAATCACCAGCGCTGTAACAAGTAGTTCCAAGAAGGCAATATGTGCAGAGAGTTCTTATATAGATGGGGGTTATATAGTTATGTCCAAGCAGATTTTGTGGACAGACCCCATTTGACAATCAATAATTTTCCAGTTAAAATGTGAATGTATTCATAAATGAACGTATTCACATTTTTAGAAGCAGAGGAGTAATATATATGGCAGGACTACGCGAAGATAAGAAACGGCAAACGCAGCTGAACATTATGGAATCAGCGAAGAACATTTTCTCTGAGAAGGGATTCGAAGCGGCTTCCATGGCTGAAATCGCGAAGGATGCAGGGGTGGGGACGGGTACCATTTATAATTATTTCCCCTCAAAGGGAGCCTTGCTGCTGCGGATCTTTACGGAAGAAGCCGAGGAGATGAAAGGCGGACTCGAAGACCCGTTTTCCACAGAAGAGAGTGGAGATCTTGTAGGTAGTATCATCGGGGCTATGCATGGGTTTGCGGAATTTTTCCAGCATTACCCGAAACCATTTTGGCGGGAATTGTTTCACGTCATGACAGCGGAAGTGGAGGAGAGCATTCGCCTGAGGAAGGGATTATTCGGAATTGATGAAGAATTGATGAAATGGATCGTGTATATGATTGAAAGTCATTATGATTGTTTTCTCATCAGGGTTGATCCACAGGAAGCGGCCTTTGCCATCTATAGCGCAGCCATGTCCGATACGATGTTTTATATGTACAACGAAGAGATGGGGCACGAAGCTTACAAGGAACAGCTTTCCAAGCACATACGATTTTTGTTCGAAGGAAAAATGAAACCGGGAAAGAAGGAATGAGCATGAGCATCTTGCGAATAGAAGGAGTTCAGAAAACCTATGAGAGTGGGCAAACGACATTTCAAGCACTGACGGATATTGGTGTGCGAGTGGAGAAGGGGGAAATTGTCGTCATCCTCGGACCATCGGGCTCCGGGAAATCCACACTGTTGAATGCGATCGGCGGGATTGATGTCGTGGATTCGGGAAGTATCATTGTCAATGGCAATGATATCACTCAGTTGAATGACCGGAAGCTGGTGGATTATCGCCGGGAAGAGATTGGATTTGTTTTTCAAATGTATAATCTGATTCCCAATCTCACAGTCTATGAAAACATTGAATTGACGGCGAATATCAGCCCAAATGCATTATCCATTTCAGAGGTGATTGAGGCGGTGGGATTATCTGGGATGGAGGATCGCTTTCCACGAGAATTAAGCGGTGGACAGCAACAGCGCGTCTCGATTGCCCGTGCTGTCGTGAAAGCCCCGAAGCTGTTGCTATGTGATGAGCCGACTGGAGCACTGGACTCCGCCACATCGAAAGAAATTCTACAATTGATTGAAAAAGTGAACAAAGAATTTGATACGACTGTCCTCATCATTACCCATAATCAGGCGATTAGAAGCATGGCGAACCGTGTGATCACACTGAAGGATGGAAAGATTGAATCTGACGAGGTCAATGAACATCAAACCTCCGCTGAAGGGGTTGAATGGTGATGCCCCTACGAAAAAAACTCTTTCGGACCATGTTGGAAAAGAAGGCTCAGTTTTTTTCTGCCTGGTTACTCATCGTGATCAGCTCCGTCGTATTTTACTCGTTTACGGCAGCCGGAGCGAATCTCATCGACAACCTGCACCTCTTTTATCAAGAGAATAAGGTGGAGGATGCCCAGTTTATTACACAGGAGCCATTGAGTGATATAGACAAGATGGAAGAGAAAACCGGAACAGAAATCGAGGAACGGTATGTATCGGATGTTCCTTATGAGAGCGATGTGACACTACGGGTATTGGATGCCGCCGAGGATGTAAATCTCTATTCCATCGTAGAAGGTGATAGGCTGAGTTCCGATCAAGATATTTTGGTGGATAAAGGGTTTGCCGGTGCTCATGAACTTTCCATTGGAGAGAATGTTCAGCTGAATGGCAAGACGTTTCATGTATCTGGATTCATGGCCATACCGGATTATATTTATCCATTAAAAGAAGAATCGGGCTTCCTTAAGAATCCTAATGCATTTGGGGTTGCCGTTGTAAACCAGGATGTATTAGAAAACTGGGAAGGGCATCTGGTATACTATAGCGTCAGATTTTCAGGGGAATCACGGGATGAACTGAAGAGTCTGTTGAATCAATCCAATCAGATCATCAAATGGACGGATAAAAAGGATAACAATCGGATATCGTTCATCAAAGGAGATATTGCCGGCGTCAAAAAGATGGGTGAATTCCTCCCCATCGGCATATTGCTGATCAGTATGGTCATCATCCTGATTTTGCTATGGCGGTTAATGAAAAAGGAATATGTACAGATTGGTACCTTGTACGCACTTGGGTATAGAAAAGGCGAAATCATCCGTCACTACCTTTCATATGCGGGACTGTTGGCCGTTTCGGGAAGCTTAATCGGCACCCTTCTCGGATGGGCATTGCTGCATCCTTTATTATCAACATTTGCAACGTATTATAATTTACCGGTTTTAGAAGTGAACCCGCATTGGTCTTACTTACTCATAAGCCTGTTGCTGCCACTCGTTCTCTTTATCCCATTAACCTATTATTTGGTGAAGCGTATATTGAAAATTCCTCCTGTCAGTTTAATAAAAGGAGGGGAACTTAAGGTGAGGGTAGGCAGGCTGGAACGACTGTTCAAACTGAAGAAGCTGCCGTTCAAGCGCAAATTCGTGATCAGGGAAATGGTCAGAAACCTTCCGAGGATCCTGTTTTTACTCACCGGTGTGGTGTTTGCCACGGTTCTATTATTGTTTGGCTTTGTCACGAAAAACTCCATGGAGTACTTGGTGACGGATAACTTTCAACAAGTGTACAACTATGAATATAGCTATCTATTCAATGCGCCGCAAACGAGTCCACCTGAATCGGGTCAGATTGGGTCGACGGCTCCTTTTACCATCAATGTGGATAAGGATGAGGAGATTGCCACGATTACAGGATTGAAACCGAAAAATTCGGCGATTCAATTAAAGGACTCAAAGGGGAATCAGCTTGATTTCACTTCAGTGATCATGAACAAATCCTTATCCGATAAGATGGGAATTGAAGAAGGGGACAGCATTGAAGTGACCAATGAATTGTCGGGCCGCTCATTTGACATCACCGTCGATCACATCGCAGAGTCGTATCTGGGAAACATGATTTATATGCCCCTTAAGGAATTTAACCACTTAAATGGCTATCCTGATGGAAGCTATACAGAGGTGTATTCGAATAAGGAATTAACATTGCCGAAAGAAAATGTCTTGGCCACCACCAAATCATCGGATACCATATCAGGGTTCAAGGAAATGATCAAGCCATTGAACTATGGTGTCGCGGCGATTGCCTTTATAGCAGCCGTCATTGCCGTGATCATCATTTATATCTTAGTTTCATTATTGATCGAAGAAAACTCATTTAAAATCTCCCTAATGAAAGTGATCGGTTATCGGGAGAAGTCGATTATGAAGATGATGATCGGATATAATAGATGGTTCATCATTCTTGGTTTTCTCATCGGCATTCCTGTGACCCTTCTTTCGATTTCATCCTTTATGAATTCGATTACGGCTGAAATGAATGTGACGATCCCGGTACAGTTGGACTGGATGAGTGTCCTGATTTGTTTCGTCATCATGATGGCCTCCTATTATGTATCCCTTTGGCTCAATCATCGGAAATTAAAAGAGATTTCCATGACGGAAGCGATTAACCGCAGTACGGAATAATGGAAAGGTGTCTGATCCTTCAAGCGGTCAGACACCTTTTTTGTCAGGAAGTGCCTGACAAACCGGACAAAAATACAGCCTCCTTGAAGCCGCCTCGGTCTTCTCTATTTCATTACCGCAAATGAAGCATGACGACCCTTCCCGGTTAAACACCCAGTGCCGGTAACGGGAACGCTTCACCCCTTCAGATTTCAGCTTTTTTGCAAGTTCAAGATCATTCGTGATTCCACCCGTCTCGTATGATTGACTGACTAAATCGATGATGCTTCGAGCTGCTTTCTCAAGCTGGTCCTCTGTACAATCGGTCGGCCGAAGGGAAGGGTGGATACCGGCTTTGAACATGATCTCGGATCTCAAATAATTCCCGATTCCGGCTACAAAGCCTTGGTCCAATAATAGAATGGACCATTTTCGATTTCGAAATCGCTTGTCCTTCATCCGCTCGATCAATTCATCCAACGTCACCTTCTCGCTTAAAAGATCAGGACCTACCTTTGAAAGAAAAGGATGCCCGGACACTTCTTCATCACGGAGGACTTCAATATCCGATGCACTATAGAGAAGGGCTGATTTCTTCTCGTTATGCAAAGCGAGGCGGAGCTGTCGATTGGTGTTTGGGTAGTTGTACAGATTCCGGATATACCATTTTCCGTAGAGTTGATTGTGGGAGTAAATCGTGTAGCCATTATCAAAGCGGATGAGCATCGCTTTTCCCTTCGTATCGACACGGGTCACGATTGAGCCCCTTAAGAGATCTTCGTACCCTTCCAAATGAGGGAAGGCAAAATAGATCTCCTGTACGGTTTTATTTAGTAAGGCGCGCTCAACTTGATCAGCGGCTCTTCTGATTTCGGGACCTTCTGGCATGTTCTATACTCCTTTTTAGTTTAGATGTTCCCCGTTTGACCGCGAAGTAATCTTTCAAACTGTTTCTGATTTGATAAACGAAAAAGCCCAAGCGGTTTCGCTTGGACTCTCTAGAGTGAGTTTATCTCATTACTCATTTAATCGAAAAGGTTTCTTTTATCAACAGGTCCTCTGGTGATTTTCCGATAGAATCCTGATGGAAGTAATCTCTGATGACGCCATCCTTTAAGTAGTTGACGATTGAGACCATTGTCATCCCTTGATCTAACGCAAGGTAAGCATTGGTCACTTCTCCCGTTTCCACGTTAACGGAATCAAGGAATCCGTATTTACCGTACATATCGAAACGTTTCAACGCCTGGATGTTTTTAAAGGCCTCCATCGGAGCGTATTCCAGTGACAGGAATGTAGCATGTGGAGTGACCGTGCCATCAGACTTATAACCGTCCATCCCAAGTGGAGTAGCCGCGAATTCAGAGTAATTATCCGGTGTCGCAGCCGGTGACATGCCCCATGCTGCATATCCTTGATCTTTGGCATATTGAATCTGGATGTCGACATGACGCTTGTTATTCAACCCGAGTGCATTTTTTCCAAGTTCCTTTTCCTTCAGAACAAGCTGTGGCATCAAAGCTTCGAACATGCTTCCTCCCCAGCTTGGTACATATTTCGTACCCTTGTAGCTGTAATGTCCTTCGAAGACATCTACACCATCATAGGTTTCTGTATGACCTTCAGGAATTTGTGCCTGCCAATCCCAGCTTTCAGGCATGGTGCGGAACATTCTCCACCAGTGCTCCCTCGGTACATCCTCTTTCCCGATGGCGATATAGCTTGCAACCCTTGGTTCTGTATAAAAGGCACCATAGTGATGAGCGGTATAACTACCTGCCGCAACATCATAGCCGCCCCTCATTTGCCCTACTTCAGGAGTGTACAGGGTGGAATAATCCATGCCTTCAACCAGCGCATGAGTCCGATCATACAGTTCAGGGTATGCCTGTCCGACTACGATCAATCCTGCGGATAGCCATCCGTTGTCAACGGTGGAAATGAATTGTCCCCAATCCGTCATGAGGGACGCATCCTTCGTATAGTACCAGTTGTAAAACAGGCCATTCCATTTCTCCATGCCTTCTAAGGATGTCAACGTTTTATTAATATTCTTTACAGCTTTTTCTCTTGAAATGAGGCCCACTTCCTCTGCTGAAATGGTACTCATCATATACATTGAAATGTTGGTTGGCGAAGTGAATTGCTGGGAAGTGATTTCCCCATTCTCCATTCGTACTGCATCGTAGGTGAGACCGGTTTGTTTATCAGTGAAATCTTCGAAGTATCGGTAGGTATTCTTTGAAATCGCTTTCAATTGTTTGGATAAAGCGATCTCTTTTCCTTTGTTTTGATGCTCAGCTGAAGCGGCTCCAGGAAGGGCGGAACTGACAACCAGAGCGATGAGGAGAAGCAATGACATTATTTTTTTCAATATTCTTCACGTCCTTTCAATTTAGTGAAACGTTTCGATTAAAGTATACAAAAGGAAAGGGAAAACGTATATCACTCAATAGTAACAATTGTCTGAAAAATATATCGTCATACTCATTCTTAGGAACTAGTACTTCAGTTGGGTTGAAATGGATGTTGGGGGATCATCGGGAGGGTTGAATCGGCAGGGACAGTGAACCTGTCCCTGCGTCCCAACTACTTGATCATGCTTACGATCCGTTCACAAATCTCATGGGTCTTCAATGAGTCCTCTATGGAAGGGGCGGGCTCTTGTTCTGTTTCTACACAGTCAATGAAATGGTCGACAAGATCATAGAATCCGCGTTTCATCAGAGTAGGCTCCCAGTCTCCAAAGGAGGAGATGCTCTTTTCTTTGTTATGGTAATGGGTCGTTTCCACAAGGCTGTTGACGACGAACTTATGATGATCTGCGGAGTATTCAATGATTTCTTCCGTCACACCGCCGTCCCGGTTCATGATGCCGACAGCCGTACAGTCGTCACCGATGAGCTGGATGATGAGGTGGTGGAGGAGGTCTCCTTTTTTAAGATGCTGGACTTTGACATCCTTCACCTCTGAATCCATCAGGAAACGAAGGGTGTCGACGACATGGATGAAATCCTCGATGACGAATCTTCTCGGTTCGTCCGGTTGCGCAAACCGATTTTTTTGCATCAAGAGGAAACTCGGTTTCCCATGATTTTTCAGTTCCTTCACCTTAGGTATGAAGCGTCGATTGAACCCGACCATGGCGATCTTCCCAGTGTCCTTCGCTAGCTGGGCGATTCGCTCGCTTTCCCCGAAGTTTAAAGAAATGGGCTTGTCTATGTACACATGAATACCATTTTCAAGGAGTTTTTCCGCTATTTCAAAATGGGCCTCAGTAGCCGTACTTATGAAGGCTGCGTCAATATTCGCGGCAATCAGTTCCTCCACATTCTTCACCCGTTCTTGGATCCGATATTGGTCGGCAAGTGTGTGCAGTGTTTCTTCATTTCTAGTGCAGAGTACCAGCTCGATCTCTTCTTTTTTAGAAAGAACAGGGAGATAGGCTTTCTTTGCGATATCACCTAATCCGATTAGTCCGATTCTCACGTTTCTTCACCTCTTGTTTTTTCTTTTATTATAGTATTCTACAGATAGATATCAAATGAAAGTGGGCAAATCAAGTAAGGGGGATTCCTTTAAACACGAACATTAAAATATAAATTAAAAAATAAAATTCGTGTTTTTGTTGAATATCCATTCCTGCTTTGGTATAGTTACACCGTAGCACAAGTACATAGCGTTACTCGTATATCCTCGGTAATATGGTCTGAGCGTTTCTACCTGGTTCCCATTATAAGAACTAGACTACGAGTTGAAGTATTCGGTTTTTTGGCCTATTTGCCGTTCACCCATTCTTTGACTTTGAAGATCTGGAACGTAGAATTCACTCTACCATTACAGGTCTTTTTCTTTTGACCACATACGCAGGGATCCATTCACCAAGAAAAGGGAGAGATTACTATGAGAAAGAAAATCGCATCATTGGCAGCATTATCAGTATTGGCTTTATCCGTCTTCACTGGATGCAGCTCAACGACCCAAACAGAAGCAAAGGAAAAGAAAGAAGAGCATCCAATCATCATACAGGGGCCAATGCCAATTGAGGCTGAGAAGTTTGCAGGCAAGCTTGAGAATGTGAAGGAAGAGAAATCCGGATCATTTGTTTTTTATAAAGGAACGTTGAATGACTATCCTGTCATTGTTACGAAGACGGGTAAAGGAATGGAAAATACGGCAGCGGCGACGGCTGTTGCCATTGAAAAATATGATCCGGTTGCCATCATCAATCAAGGGACGTCCGGCGGTCACGACCCAGAGCTGAATGTATTTGATATCGTCATCGGGGAAAGAACCGTGAATCTCGGTTCGTTAAAAACAGGGAACATGGCCGATGAGGAAGGAATCGAACCGACTGCCTGGAAGCCGATGGACCTGATGGCTTCTGAAGGAAGCGCAGGGGAAGACCCGAATGCCGAGAAAATCAGATACTATGATGGTGATGAGACACTGCTTGCTGCCGCAAAAGCAGTAAAAGATACGTATAAAAAAGGGAAAGTCGTCGAAGGGACAATCGGTTCTGCAGACGTCTGGAATAACGAAGTGGACCGTATCCAATGGTTTCATGAGAAGTACGGCTCGTCTGTAGAGGAAATGGAAGGGGCAGCGGCAGCGCAAATTGCCGGAGCATACGATGTACCATTCCTTGGAATCCGCGTTTTATCGAATAATAAAACGAACGGTGGAGCATACAATCCAGACACAGCTGCAGCCAATCAGGAATATGTGTTTGAAGTCGTGAAAGAATATATCTCAGAGATGAAGTAATTCAATCGAGAGGGACGGACCTCCAATTCGGAGGTCCGTCCCTCTTTTGTGTGATACAATGATGAGGTGCAATTTGAACATCACACGGAGTTGATCATAATAGAAACGAAAAATTATTTATATACGTATTCTTGGGAACCGAATGAAGAGTCCCTTTGTGCACTGGAAAAGCGCATGTTATTCGGAAAGGATTCTGAATCTGGCATTCTAGTAAGTTCGTTGAAAGTAGACCCGAGCAGGAGTCCTTTCATTCGTGAAAGACTGGAAATCACCTGCGAGGGTGCTGAGTTCGAGGAATTATTAAATAAGATTCATCAATTAAATGCGGTGGACGGATTCAAGGTCGTGTTTGTACAGAATCCCGATGCCGATCGAGTCGGCTTCAAGAAGCTGAGAAGAATTGAAAAAGAAGTCGGCCTTCACCTGAAAGGCGAAGCAGAGCTTGTGGATCCCTCCATCTGGTACGGGGTCATCAAGACTGACGACAGGTGGATGTTTGGAACATATGCGAAAAATGAAGCGGTGTGGCTGCATCACGTGAAAAAGCCCCACAGCTACTCCACAGCACTCGGCACCCGTGTGGCAAGAGCCGTCGTGAACATCGCGGCACCGAAAACGGAAGGAATCAAAATGATTGACCCTTGCTGCGGAATCGGGACCGTTCTTGTAGAGGCTTTGTCCATGGGAATCGATATTGTTGGAAGTGACCGGAATCCATTGATCCTTGATGGAGTCAGGGAGAATATCGCACACTTTGGATTCAAAGGGGATGTGTCATTAAGGGACATAAATGATGTGACGGGCAGTTACGATGTCGCTGTCATTGATTTGCCCTATAATCTTTGCTCCGTCATCACGGATGAGGAACAATTGGACATGCTCCGAAGTGCTAGGCGATTCGCTGAAAGGGTCGTGATTGTTACGCTTGAGGATGTGGATTCAAACGTGGAAAAAGCAGGCTTCGATATCGTCGATCGGTGTGAAGTGAGTAAAGGAAGATTTGTCAGACAGATATTGGTCTGTGCGTGAAGAGTGTGGAAGATTGATTCCACACTCTTTTTTTTATGGATCTGCATTTGTCATAAGAAAAATCTTCATTTTTCAAAAAAATGAAAGCGTGAAGCTTTGGCTGAAAATCCTTTACTATCAAGGGTTTCAGACAGTGAAAGTGCATGTAAATTTCTCCCTTATGACATTTGTCATACCCAGCGTATGACACCTACTACTAACATGGGAATTCCCCTTCCCCTATAATGAATCCAACGCCTTAAATGAAGGGAATTATGACATGACAAATATAAAAACATTGAAAAAAGAAGTGGCACCTTATGAAAAGTCGACGACGAAGGAAAGTGTATGGCAGATGTTCAACACGCTTGGACCGTTCTTTCTATTATGGTTCCTTGCGTATCAAAGTCTGTCAGTATCGTACTGGCTGGCACTTGTTCCAATTGTGATCGCTGCAGGATTCTTAACGAGGATCTTCATCATCTTTCATGATTGCACCCATTTTTCATTCTTCAAGAGCCGTCGTGCCAACCGGGCAGTCGGAACGGCTATGGGTGTCCTGACGCTGTTCCCGTTCGATCAATGGGGACATGATCATGCTGTGCATCACGCGACAAGCGGAAACCTTGATAAGCGTGGGACAGGTGATATCTGGACCCTTACCATCGATGAATATGTAGCAGCACCAATGAAAACACGTTTAGCTTATCGTCTTTACCGCAATCCGTTTGTGATGTTTGTACTTGGACCCATTTATGTGTTCTTATTGAAAAATCGATTTAATCGCAAAAACGCTCGTAAGAAAGAGCGTAATAACACCTATTTAGTCAATGTGATCATCACGGCTCTCATTGCCCTGCTATGTGTCACACTAGGATGGCAGGAGTTCTTACTTGTTCAAGGTTCGATCTTCATGGTGTCAGGATCCATCGGAATCTGGTTGTTCTATGTTCAGCATACATTCGAAGATTCCTATTTCGAAGAGGATAAAGAGTGGCAGTATGTGCTGGCGGCGGTTGAAGGAAGCTCCTATTATAAGCTTCCGAAAATCATGCAGTTCCTGACAGGGAACATCGGGTATCACCATGTGCATCATTTAAGTCCAAGGGTGCCGAACTACAGGCTGGAGGATGCGCATAACAATACTGAGCCATTACAAAATGTACCGACGATCTCACTGTTAACAAGTTTAAAATCCCTACGCTTCAAATTATGGGACGAAGAAAATAAAACGTTTGTAGGCTTTAAAGGCATCAATTCTTCAGCAAAATCTAAAGCACGCATTCCTGCAGAAGCTAAACCTGAATTATAGAAACAGTTGACTCTCCTTATTAGGGGAGTCTTTACTTGATACGTGTAAAAAAGGAGAGAACCTGCATGATTCGCATAGTGATTGCAGAGGACCAAGATAGGGTATTGGGGACGATCGGTTCTCTGCTCAACCTTGAAGAAGACATGGAAGTAGTAAACAGGGCAAAAAACAAGGAACACGCAAAAGAACTTATCCATCAACACCGACCGGACATTCTCCTCCTTGATATTGAAACCCTTCTGAGGGACGG
Organism: Rossellomorea sp. NPDC077527; assembly: GCF_044542955.1. Classification (NCBI taxonomy): domain Bacteria; kingdom Bacillati; phylum Bacillota; class Bacilli; order Caryophanales; family Bacillaceae; genus Rossellomorea; species Rossellomorea sp. NPDC077527. Next base: position 815,458 of record NZ_JBITVL010000001.1, read on the forward strand.
ACCTCTCCAAGAAGAAGGGTGTAAATTACTGGTGTTCACAACATTCGCCAAAGAAGGATATCTCGAATGGGTGAAGCGATCCGGTGCCCATGGATATTTGTTGAAGGACAGTCCAAGTGAAGAGCTAACTTCTTCGATTCGCAGCATCATGGACGGAATGAGAATGTATTCCCCAAAACTTATGGAAAAGGCTGAGCCTTCTTTATTCGAGACTCCCCAAGCACCCGGACCGGTGAAGCAGAATTATCTTTCGTTGTTCTTAAATAAAATGAAACATCCTACAGGTTGAATGTAATTTAGAAGCTCGATTCTGGACAGTCTTCTGTTCAGAATCGGGCTTTTTCGCGTCATCTTTAGATTCCATCACACATATAAGTGTGTAGATGTTAAAATATAGAAAAAGATCTAAGGGGGATGTAACCATGTCGCCAGGCGGGGATTTTATGTTTCAAGCGGCACCGATCTTCATTGGGCTCATCTTTATATTTGTCATATCCTTTATTTTGTTTTCTGCGGTAAAAGGGATTTCCCAGTGGAGTCAAAATAATCAATCGCCGACATTGAATGTGAAGGCGAAGGTTCTTGGAAAACGGACAGCTGTAAGGGGAGGCGGAGAGACCCGGGCCTATAGCCATTACTTCATCACCTTCGAGGTGGAAAGCGGCGATAGGATGGAATTGAAAGTAAAGGATACGGATTATGGTATGCTCGTAGAAGGGGATGTGGGGGAATTGACCTTTCAGGGGACGCGATATCTGGGGTTTGATCGTCACCAAAATGAGGTTTCACTATAATTAATAAATAATGCCCGTTGCTCATGAGCAGCGGGCATTATTTGGGTTGACTTCAGAAGGTATTATGGATGTCTCAATAATAGGTTGAATCTTATAGTAGGATTTTCCTAACCTTAAAAGTTGATGTTCTATCACCAACAACATTTATCCAAAATTGTTAAAAGGAAAAAAATCAATCCAGGCAGAATATTTGATATATAAGTATTTACAAATTTTAACCAATAAGTCCAAATCATCATTTTATTCACACCAGTCCTGCCACCTGTTTTCTTAGAATATATTGTACAAGCTTTGAGAAATCGTAAAGAATCGTGAAACATCTAAAAAAATGATGATGGATAGGTGTGTACATCGTTTATATGATAAGAAAAAGAGATAAAAAAATATATATTTTTTTATTTATCACCATTTTATATAACGAAAGGAGGGGGAAATGGTGAGAAATAAGAAGTATTTCTGGAAGCTGTTTTCGTGTGTCTTTGGTATCATTTTTATTTATACTCTAGCCGTTACGGTTGTTTATTATGTGAAGAGCAATGAGCTAACAAATATGGAAAGGGAGCAGAGTCAGAAGGAGTTGTTGAAGCAGACGAAGGAGAAGGTTGACCATCGCCTGCAGGTAGCATTGAGTGGATTGATCCAGTTGAAATCGACGATGGCCTTTGAACAGTACAGTACCAATACGAACGAAAAACTGAAATATTATTATATGAAAGAATTGTTGGAGGAACTCCAGGACAATTCCACGGCCTTCAGCCAGTTTGAATATCAAATTGGAGTTATGAAGACTGGGGATAATATCGTCGTCACCCCGCATGTAACGATTGATAAGAACCTTTATTTGAATCAGCTTGGACTGAGTAGCAAAGAGAAAATCCAGGTGCAGGCTTATCTGGATAAGAAGAACAGCAGCTTTGGTCAATACAACATTATGACACTGAGCCAGAGCGAGGACAGTCGCTATATTACCCTCTTGAAAAAAGAAAAAATTTCAGACAGTGAGAATATCATTTTTATTTTAAGCTTCTATTCTAGAAACCTGTTCCCGAAACTTGATGACCGAGTGGAAAGTGGTTTTGTGATTTCGTCCAATGAAAAAATCACGATCGGTGAATCATCTTTTCAAGAAAAAGGACTCACTTCCATTCTGACCCAGGAAAAATTAAAAGAAATAAATCATGAACAAGGTACCTTCCCGATTTATAAAAAAAGCCAAGATGAAGAAATGACGATTCGCTCGATCGGTTCAGATGTGTTGAAGGACTGGAACTATATTTCTGTTTCTTCCATCAAGCCGGAAACTTCCCTAACGGTGATGCTTCTTCAGGCACTGTTGATTGACCTTGTCTTGTTGCTTCTCGGTTTCCTTATAGCGTTTTATTTTGTCCAAAGTGCTTATAAACCGTTACGTAAGGTGCTGAGCGACCTTCAAGACGGGACTGAATTTGAAAAGGGAGATGAGTTTGCCTTTATCCGCAGCATGACGAGTAGGATGAAAAAAGTAAACGAGTCCCTCAAGAGAACCATCGAAACCAACCAGATGCCGCTCAAACACAAGGTCCTCCGTGATCTATTATTCGGACTGCTCCCAGATGGGAAAATCAACGAAAAACTTGATCAATATGACCTTGGCAAACTGAAAGAAGAATCCACGCTCATTCTCTTTGAATTCAGTCATTATAGAGAGTGGGAAGAGTCGGTATCAAGGGAAGGAATTCTTACATTAAAGCTGCAATTGCTATCCTATTTAAAAGAAAAATTAGAGCTTCAGCATTCCTGTGAAATCATTGAAATCGAAGCTGAAAAACTAGCGGTACTTACCAATGAGACGAACATGATACAACTGAAAACGTGGCTTCACCACTTTAAAGCCGGACTGGATGAGCGACTTCAGGCTACCATGGTAATCGCAATAGGCGAACCGGTCCAATCACCTATTCAGTTAAAAGAAGCCTACAAACAGGCAAGGATGCTGCTTGAATACCGATTTGCCATTGAAGGGAAAAGCATAGTTACAAAAGAAGATATCGATCACTTAAAACACCAGAATTTCTATTTTCCGATTGCTGTAGAAAAGGATCTCATTGATTTTGTTGTCAGGGGCCAAAAGGAAAAAGCCTTGTCGATATTACACACGGTGCTAAAGGAAAATTTCTACGCGAAGCAATTGAATGAAAAGGCATTGAGGAGCTTTGTATTTACGTTGATTTCCACCGCCAACCGCATCCTGCAACAGGTCAATCAATCAGTGGAAGACATATACGGGGACGGAATCAATCTTTATTTCGAGCTGAAGAAAATTGAAGGCAAAGCAAAATTGGAAGAGACCCTGCTTTCAGTCTTTGAAACACTTGTCAATGAGATTAAGGAAGATACGAAAAAGAATGATTGTACCATTGCTGATGCCCTGATGGAATACATCTACAGCAATTATCAAAGGGATATTTCACTTACGGATCTTGCCGAGCATTTCAAGTTATCTGCAAGCTATGTGAGTACGATCTTCAAAGAACATACAGGGGAGAATTACAAAGAGTTTCTGAATCGTTACCGGGTTGAGAAGGCGAAGGAAATTCTACAAACCCAGAATGTCAAGATTCAGGAACTCTCAGGAATGGTCGGCTACAATAATGTCAATACGTTCATCCGCATCTTCAAAAAATACGTCGGGCTGTCACCTGGACAATATGAGAAGGAACGACTCTCTTCCTAGGTGCCGGTTCCGGCGTTTTCTTGTTATTAAATAAATCTACCGGTGTTATTTGAGAGGGAATCTCCACCGGTTTAAGAACGGGAGCAGTATACACATTTCAAGGTCATCACCATTTCTTTAGATGAAAAAAAGGCTCAATCCTCACAATTCCTCCATTCTCATAAAAAGAATGATACACCATAAAAAACGACGATAGTATTCTCTTCTCCTATTCAGTAGGCTGAAAATAAGCAATAGCAACCAATTAGGAAAGGGGGGATGAAGGTGGAGACGGGTGTTTCGACTTCTACAGAAGCAAACACGGACTCGCCCTCGCCAAGGGAGTCCAAGATTAAACTGGGCTGGATCGGGATCAAAAAAGCCGTAATCCGTGACAAGTATCTTTACTTGTTGCTGATTCCGTTCATCGCCTACTACATCATCTTCTTATACAGGCCGATGTACGGGCTTCAGATTGCATTCAAGGACTATAGTATTTTCCAGGGGATCTCTGAAAGTCCTTGGGTCGGATTTGAAAACTTCATCCGATTTTTTGAAAGCGATTACTTTTTCAGAACACTGAAGAACACGGTATTAATCAGTTTCTACGGACTGCTCTTTGGATTTCCAGCACCGATCATCTTAGCGCTTCTCTTTAATGAGATCAGACATAAAGCATATAAAAGCCTCACACAGACATTGACTTATCTGCCGCACTTCATTTCCATTGTCGTCGTGGCAGGGATCGTCACAAATTTTTTGGCTCCGACGAACGGATTGGTCAACATCATCATCGACAAGCTTGGAGGGGATAAGACCTACTTCCTGACCATCCCGGAATACTTCCGCAGCATCTTCGTCGGCATGGGGATCTGGAAGGATATAGGATTCAACGCCATTATTTATATCGCTGCCATTGCAGGGATCAGTCCTCATTTATATGAAGCGGCTCGAATGGATGGGGCAAACCGCTGGCAGCAGGTGTGGAATGTGACGCTGCCCGGGATCATGCCGACGATTATCATTCTCTTTATATTGAACATTGGGAATTTCCTCGAGGTAGGATATGAAGCGATCATCCTTCTTTATCAGCCGGCGACCTATGAAACAGCCGATGTCATCAATACTTATGTATACCGAGCCGGACTGCAGGGTGGAGATTATGAACTTGGGGCAGCGGCTGGATTGTTCAATGCCGTCATCGGATTGATCCTGGTCGTTTCCGCAAATCAGCTCAGCCGAAAATACAGCCAAAGCGGCGGGTTATGGTAGGTGATGTAAATGAAGAAATCATGGGGAAGTAAAATGGCCGATATGGGGATTTATCTGCTCGTGGGGGGGCTGGCACTACTCTGCATTTATCCATTCATCTATGTCCTGTCAGCATCCATCAGTTCATCCCAATCAGTCATCCGCGGTGATGTCCTCTTGTTTCCGAAGGACATCACCTTCGAGGCCTATACACGGGTTCTGACTGAGCCAGGCATCTGGATCGCGTACGGTAACACCATCTATTATACCGTGGTCGGGACGGCTTTTAGCCTGTTTGTCACGATATGCGGCGCCTATCCGCTGTCAAAACGGAGGCTGAAAGGAAGAAGCGCCATTGCCTTTTTCATCGCCTTCACGATGTGGTTCAATGCCGGCATCATCCCGACGTATTTGAACCTTAAGGACCTGGGGTTGCTTGACACCAGGACAGCGATCATCGTCGGATTTGCCGTCTCCACCTTTCTCGTCTTCATCATGAGAAGCTTTTTTCAGAACGTGCCGGATTCCCTCGAGGAATCGGCGAAGGTCGACGGGGCCAATGATTTTCAGGTGTTGTGGAAGATTTTCCTTCCATTATCCAAACCGGCCCTGATCACGGTGGGATTGTTTTACGCGGTAAACCGCTGGAACGGATACTTCTGGTCGATGATCGTCCTGAAGGATGAAAACAAGATTCCACTTCAGGTATTGCTGAAGAAACTGATCGTTGAAATGTCGGTCAGTGAACAAATGATGGGAGCTTTCGACGTCGCCTCGCAGTACTCAAAGGAAACGATCATCTATGCAACAATCGTGATTTCCATCCTTCCGATCGTACTTGTCTATCCGTTCCTGCAAAAGCACTTTGTGAAAGGAACCATGATCGGAGGAGTAAAGGAATAGATCAAACATTTATTTGAAAAGGGGAGATAGTTAGTGAAAAAGACTTATGCAGCAATATTTTCTATGATGCTTATCATGGCGTCCGGGTGCAGCAATAAAGAAACGAGTAGCGAAAGTTCGGATGTTCCGGTTAATGAGGAAGGCTCCTATCTCGTATCAAAGAAGCCGGTGGATATGACGATTTACATGCATTATAACGACGGTGCCGTGGTCTTCAGTGATGATTGGCCGACGTTTAAGGAAGCGGCAAAGATGACGAACGTGAATCTGAAGGGGGTTGCCCCGAAAACATCCACGGCGAGTAATGAAGCATTCAACCTGATGCTTGCATCCGGAGAAGTGCCGGATATCGTCATGGGGAAAAAGCAGGACATGAACAAATATGGAAAGGAAGGCGCATTCTTACCCCTGGATGACCTGATCAAAGAGCATGCTCCTCATATTCAGAAATACCTTGAAGAAATGGAGGGTATGAAAGCCTCTGCCCTTGCTTCGGACGGAAAGATGTACTATATCCCGTTCATTGCAGACGGTGAAGCGCAGCAGGGTTGGTTCATCCGTAAAGACTGGCTCGATAAGTTCAATCTGGAAATCCCGAAAACGACTGATGATTTATATAGAGCCATGAAAACCTTCTTAGAAAAAGACGCCAACGGTAATGGACAGAAAGACGAGATTCCTTATTTCTCTCGAATTCCGACCACCCTTGGGGAAATTGCGATTCTTTGGGGAGCACATAATGACCTGTACGTCGATGGTGATCAAATTAAATACGGCCCTGCCGAAGATAACTACGGTACGGCCATGGAAAATCTGGCGAAATGGTATGACGAAGGACTGATTGATCCCGAGATTTTCACCCGTGGAGCGAAAGCAAGAGACATCCTGCTTGGCAACAATCAGGGTGGGGTGAGCCACGATTGGTTCGGAAGCACGGCAAGCTACAATGATTTATTAAAGAATGAAATTGATGGCTTTGAATGGATTCCATTTGCCCCTCCAGCCAACACAGAAGGAGAGCAGGTAGAGGTAACCGTCCGTGATCCATATGGTGAATATTCCGGAGTTGGCATCGGCTACAACACGAAGGATCCTGTCAAAGCGATCAAGTACCTTGACTTCTTTTTCACGGAGGAAGGACGCCGTCTCATGAACTTCGGTGTGGAGGGTGAGACGTATGAAATGGTGAACGGGAAGCCACAATTTACGGATGAAGTATTGAATAGCGGGGACGTAGCAGGTGCGATGCGTGAAATTGGTTCACAGGTCATATTCAGTTACCAACAGGACTTCGAATATGAGAAACAGTGGCTGAACCCGCTTGCACTTCAAGGAATCGAGGAATATTCGAAAAATCAATACTTCATGGATCCAATGCCTCCACTGAATTTTACAGAGGAAGAGGAGAAAAAAGTATTTGATATTGGGGCCCAGTTGAATACGTATCGCGATGAGACAATGCAGAAATGGATTATGGGTTCCGAGCCGGTTGATTACGATAAGTTTCAGAAACAGTTGAAAAAGCTGGGCGCTGATGAATTCGTCGAGCTTCACCAGAAGGCATATGAACGCTATTTAGAAAACAAGTAAAGCAAACAGAGGTGTTTTTCACAATGAAGAACACCTCTGTTCCATCAAAAGGAGGAATGATATGAAGGTGAAAAAAGAAAGCATTGTCGATGAAGGAATCCGTAATCGGGAACGATTTTACAAAAACGACCACGTGAATCAGGCGTATATTAAACGGGCAATTCATCACGTCTTAATGAAAATCGACCAGAGCCTTGATGTCTTTACTCACCAATTCCCCGACTGTGCAAGCACAAACGGTGTGTATCAGCCGATTGACAATATAGAATGGACGACAAGCTTCTGGACAGGGATGCTGTGGCTCTCGTATGAGGTAACGGGTGATGAGAAATATAGACGGGTCGCCGAGATACAAGTGGACTCATTCATTGAGCGTATCGAAAAAGAGATCGAGGTTAATCATCACGACGTAGGGTTCCTGTATTCCCTATCGTGCGTCAGTGCCTATAAGCTGACCGGTAACGAAAGGGCGAGGGATGCTGCGCTGAAGGCCGCCGATTTATTGATAAAACGCTTCTATGATAAGGCAGGTATCCTGCAGGCCTGGGGAGACTTGAATAATCCAAAGCAACAAGGGCGTATGATCATCGACTGCAATATGAACATCCCCTTATTATATTGGGCAACGGAGGTAACGGGTGATCGCAAATATCGTGACATTGCCATAAGTCACGTGCGGCAGGCCGCCTCCTATATCGTACGGGAGGATGCCTCAACCTTTCATACATTCTATATGGATCCTGAAAGCGGTAAGCCCCTTTACGGTAATACTCATCAGGGCTATGCAGACGACTCGTGTTGGGCAAGGGGGCAGGCATGGGGAATCTACGGATTTCCCCTCAGCTATCACTATACAAAGGACACTTCCCTTATCGGGTTGACGAAGAAACTATCCCACTATTTCTTGAACCGGCTACCAGAAGACCACGTTTGTTATTGGGATTTGACGTTCACCTCAGGGCAGGAGGAACGGGATAGCTCGGCTGCTGCCATCGCTGTGTGCGGTCTCCTTGAAATGAGCAGGCACCTGCCATTGACAGACCCGAAGAAAAGAGACTATGAAGAAGCATCGCTTTCCATCATCTCCTCCCTTTTTGAGCACTACACAACGGCGATTGAAGGTGAAGAGAATGGAATCCTGAAGCATGCCGTGTATTATAAAGGCGGTAATATGGGAGTCGATGAAAGCTGTATCTGGGGAGATTATTTTTATTTTGAAGCCCTTGTCCGATTGGTGAAAGACTGGGAGATGTACTGGTAGTGAAAGGAGGGGATGGGAATGGAAAACAGGCTTTCTGGCGGACTTTATACTGTGATGGAGTGGATTGCCCGATTCGTGACGTTGCAATTTCTTTGGTTTGTTTTTACCCTTGCCGGCATCGGCCTTCTGGGTCTGTTTCCTGCGACAACGGCGATGTTTGCTGTTACAAGAAAATGGATCCGGGAGCACGGGGACATTCCCCTTTTTCAAACGTTCTGGAGCAGCTATAAGGATGAGTTTTGGAAGGCGAATAGAATTGGCTGGATTACGGCAGTCATCGGGTTCATCCTCTACTTCTACAGCCGGATATTCCAGGGGCTGGAGGGGATCATAGGATTTCTCCTTTTCCTGATGGCTATGCTCGCCATGTTTACCTATGGCATGAGTGTTCTGTTCCTGTTTCCCGTTCTCGTCCATTATCGATTGAAAACGGTGGACATCCTGAAGGTATCCGTGATGATGGCGTTGGCCCATCCAATGCATGTCATCATGATGGGTGTCACCCTGTTTTCGTTCGTCCTGCTCATGCAGGCTGTGCCGGGACTGCTCCCTTTCTGCTCGATTGGGTATTTGACGCTGACCCTGATGTGGATAGCGAACCTCGCCTTTCAGTCTAAGGAAAAAAATCAACAATTTTAAGGAGGATTAAAAGTGGAGAATCGATATGCAACAAATCCGGAAGAAGCGAAGTTTTATACGACCGAAGAATTGAGAGAGCGTTACTTGATGGAGAATCTTTTTAAGGAGGGGCAAGTGAACTTTACGTATACCCATGAAGATCGGATGCTGATCGGCGGTGCGATACCGACTCATGAACCACTTACAGCTGACATTGCCGATAGCATCAAGACAGGTCATTTCCTGGAGCGGCGCGAGCTTGGCGTCATTAATATCGGGAGTCCCGGGATCGTCGAAGTGGACGGAGATCGCTTCGAAATGCAGAAGAGGGACTGTCTTTATGTAGGACTAGGGAAAAAACACATTCAGTTCCTCAGCGACGATCCCGATACACCGTCAAGATTCTATCTGGTCTCAACCCTTGCCCATAAAGAATATCCGACGAAAAAGGTTGCCATCGAAGACGCCGAACCGGCTCATATGGGCTCGATCAAGGAATCGAATGAGCGCACGATCTACAAATATGTGCATGGAAACGGTATTCAAAGCTGCCAGCTTATGCTTGGGATGACGCTGCTTGAGCAGAACAATATGTGGAATACGATGCCGGCCCACGTCCATGATCGTCGTAGTGAAGTGTATTTGTATTTTGACATGTCTGAGAACGGGCGGGTGTTTCACTTTATGGGTGAACCAGGAGAAACGAGACATCTTGTCGTGAAAAATGAACAGGGTATCATATCGCCTGCATGGTCGATTCATTCCGGTGTCGGAACAAGCAATTACACCTTCATCTGGGCCATGGCAGGAGAAAACTATACGTTCACAGATATGGAATTCGTAGATATGGAGGACCTCCGATGAGCTATGTAGAGTCGCTCTTTTCATTAAAAGGGAAGACAGCACTCGTTACCGGCACCTCTGGTGGTATCGGTCAGGAGATTGCTGTCGCCTATGCGAAAGCGGGGGCAGATGTTCTTCTCCTAAACAGAGGGAATATGGAGGAAACCGCCTCCCTAATCGAAAGAGAAGGAGGCACTGCCGAGAAAATCACATTTGATTTGAAGGAGACAGGGGATATCCAAAATCTGACGTCGCGTCTTTTGGAAGATCACGAGATTGATATTCTCGTCAACAATGCCGGCATCATTCGTCGTCAACCCGCAAAGGAGTATACGGAGGAAAATTGGCAGGACGTCCTTGACGTCAACCTTAGCGCCGTTTTCTTCCTCACCCGCCATCTCGCTGGACCGATGCTGGAGCGGAAGCAGGGCAAGATTATTAACATCGCTTCTCTTCTTTCGTTCCAGGGGGGGATTTTTGTTCCTTCATATACCGCCAGTAAGCACGCCGTCTCGGGTCTCACGAAGGCCCTCGCGAATGAATGGGCCTGCGATAATGTCCAGGTGAATGCCATTGCGCCAGGCTATATTGCCACGAAAAATACAAAACCGCTGAGGGAGAACCCGGAGCGGAGTGAAGCCATTCTGTCACGCATACCTGCAGGCCGGTGGGGTGAAACGAGTGATCTTGTCGGAGCGGCTTTGTTTTTAGCTTCGCCGGCTTCTGACTATGTAAGCGGTCATACGCTCGTCGTAGATGGAGGCTGGATGTCACGGTAAATGACTATATTATAAGGACAAAAGAGAGAGCATCGAACTTACTATAGCCTGCATCCACCACTGACCCTTATCCTCATCCTTTGTCCAGGAGGGGACCATGATAAAAAAGAGTTTACTAGTATTTGTATGTTTCATGTTACTAGTGCCAACGATTGGAGATTTACCAAAAAGCACGAAGGCAGAAGAAACATCAACGGTGATCTCGGATTTCGAGCATATTGATGATTGGAGCGGTCTTGAAGCGGAGACGGAGCTCGTAAAGGAAGGGATTCAAGCAGGACGTTGGGATGTGGTGAACGAGGAGAGCGGAAAGACGACGAAAGCCGTTGAAACCACTTTGATTCCTCATGACTGGAGCGGAAATGAAGTGCTGAACATGTGGATACATTCCAAACAGGAGACCGAAGGAAAAGTGTATGTGATCCTGGAATCCAACGATCCAAGCACCACCTCTTATGACTATTACATTACCTCCATCAACATCGACTGGAGGGGTTGGAAACAGGTATCTCTTCCGTACTATATCTTCAAAGCAGCCAACTCCCCTAAGGGATTTTCGAGCATTGACAAAGTCAAGCTGCACACTTCATGGTACCAGGAAACTCCAAATCCCGAGATTGAACTGGTTCTCGATCATTTCACGATTACGAGCCTGGGGGATGTCGACGTCCTGCCTCTTAGCGGATTTGAAGACATGTCCAAGTGGACCAGCCTCAGCGGGAATACCACCTATGTAAAAGAAGGGCGATACTCAGGAAAATGGTCGTCCATCGATACGAAAACCAATGTTCAAACCTATGCCGTCCCGAAAGATTGGAGCCGGTATGACCGCATCGACCTTTGGATGTATTCAGAAAAAGCAACGGGTACGCCAATTTATGTCATCATCGATGCGGATAATCCGGAAACCTCCGGAATGGATTATTACATGAACAGTGTAACGGTCGACTGGCAAGGCTGGAAGCAGGTCAGCCTGGAAAAGAGCAGATTTACAGCATCTAGGCAGCCATTGGGTTGGGACCAGGTGAACCGGCTGATGTTTCATTCCTTCTGGTATGCAAGTCAGCCACCGGATCCGGAAACGGTTCTGTATCTCGATGACCTGAAACTCATCAGGGAGACCTTCAAGGTATCGCCAGACGCCATTTCGAAATCTGTTACGGCTGAAATGAATTCAGTATCCTACAAGGTGTTTGTAACCAATAACAGTGATAAGACAGACGAGTATGTGGTGAAGGTTCCTGAAGAATTAACTGATTCCATAACCGTCGATGAAAGTGAAGGAGAACTCTCACCAGGTGAAAGCAAGATGATTACAATACATGTTGATATCGATAAGACCACACAGATTGGAGAAGAGGTATCCATGACAATTCCCATCACCTCACGGATCCAGCTGGATGCCGATTTTAACGTGAAGCTGAGTTATACGATGAAGGAATGGTCAAGGACTTCGCATGAGCGGCCGAAGTCTTTTTTCGGAAAAGCTGAGCTGGAACGCGCCAAAGAACGCATTCAAAATGAACAGTGGGCATCCGGTTACTGGACGAAATTGAAAGCAGAAGCAGATCAATGGATTACACGGGATTTAACCATTCCTACCCTCGGAGGCGGGCATGGAATGTGGTATTACTGTGGAGTCGATGCGCCATTGGAATATGATCCGGACAGTCCCCACCGCCATTACTGTCCAGCGGACGGGAAATACTATACCGGCGATACGTATGATGCGGGATGGCGGTGGAAGCGTCACAATGAAATCATCACAGCCCTCAAGGATTTATCCGTCGCCTACTCCCTTAGCGGCAATCTAGCATATGGGGAAAAAGCGAGAGGCATTCTACTAGAATATGTGGATATGTATCCAAACTACGAAAAACAGACCAGGGGAGGGCGACTCTATTGGCAGACCCTTGATGAAGCCGTCAGTATGGTCGACGTCAGTCTCGCCTACGATCTTTTATACGACAGCGGCATCCTTTCCGACCAGGACAAAATGAACATAGAGCTGAATTTCCTCCGCCCGTCGGCTGTGACCCTCAGCGAATATGACATGGGACGCTCGAACTGGCAAGCCTGGCATAACGCCGCTATTGGAATGATTGGATTTGTTCTCGGGGAGCAGGAATACATCGACTTTGCCATCAACGGAGAGCACGGATTTTATTATCTGATGGACAATAGTGTCCTAAGAGACGGTTTCTGGTGGGAGGGGGCCATCTCCTATCATATGTACACACTGAGAGCACTGAACGTTCTGGCAGAAGGGGCAAAGCAGTGGGGCTACGACCTGTATGCCAATCCAACCCTTGAGAAAATGTTTGATTTGCCGGTCGAATATGCCTATCCGGACTTCGGGCTGCCGATGAACAATGATGGCGGCCAATATGGGGAATCTCTTGTCGGCCCTGTTTCCCCAAAAGGTTCGCATGAATATGAAGCGGCTTATGCTTATTATCAAAAAAATAAATACCTGAATGTCCTGAATCAACGGTATGCAAAAAATCCACGGGAAGGATTGTACGCACTCTTCACAGGGGTGGATCAGCTGGCAACCGCAGAATCTGTTAACAACAAGGGGAAGAATTTTGAAGGAGTGGGCCACAGCATCCTGCGTGCAGGGGCTGATATGTTTTCGTTAATTGATTATGGTGATTATGGGGGCTCTCATGGTCATCCTGATAAGCTCCATCTTGACCTCTTTGGTAAGGGAGCCAGGATACTTCCAGACTTTGGGACGCCTTCTTACGGAAATTTTCTCTACCGGGATTGGTATAAGCAGACAATCAGCCATAATACGGTGACGGTTGATGGAAAGACACAGGAAGAGTCAAGCGGTGAACTTGATTTCTACGTGAATACGGACGGCATTAAGATGATGAAGGCTTCATCTAACGATTCTTATTCTGGGGTGACGTATAACAGGACAGTTTTGACAGACGAAGACTATGTAGTAGATTGGTTTCTTGTTACGGACCCTTCCACTATGCATCAATATGACTGGGCAGTGCACCCGATAGGAACATTTTCAACGGAACTGCCGTTGAAACAGAGGACTGATGCCCTTGGTAATGAAGATGGTTATCAGATCATTCAAAAGGCAGAAAGTGCTGAGTCCGAAGAACAAGTGACGAGCTCATGGATTCAGGAATCGACTGCTTTCCATCTCACTTCACTTCTATACGGTAACCGGGAAATCATCATAGGGGAAGCTCCTGGTCCATCCAATGAATCAGCTGTCAATATTCCGTTTATGATTCAAAGGCAATCGGGGAACGATGCTCGGTTCGTTCATGTCATGCAGATCGCAGATAAGGCCGATCCGGTTTATTCAGTGGAAAAGCTCGACGACCGCTGCATGCGGATCGATAAAGGAACCGAAACGGATTACATCTGCTATAACCCAAATGCTGAAAACGGGCAGCTGGTGGCCGCGAAGGTAACGGTAGGTGAAGGATCCAGCTTTTCCATCCTTGAGCATATCGGGTTGAAGATTCAAAACGGAAATTTGCAAGTACAATTGAACCATCGTGACAAAGTGAAGGCCTTTACCCTCATGATTAAAAATGAAAGAGCGAACAATATTCGTAAAGTGAATGGACCTTACCATTCAGAACAAATCGATGAAATGCTTGTCATAACTAAAAAATAAAGGAGGGTAATTCAGGTGGCGGAAGTGACAACGATCGGAGAAACAATGATTCTGCTTAGCAATGAGAACGGGGAGATGCTCCGTTCCCCGTCCCTTTCCAAACGGATAGGAGGAGCCGAATCCAATGTGGCCATCGGGTTGACACGTCTTGGTCACAAGGTCAACTGGATCAGCAAGCTCGGTGTGGATCCGTTTGGGGAAGAAATTCTTTACCACCTTCGAGGTGAAGGTGTAGAAGTCAGCTATGTTGTTCGAGACCCCGATAATAGAACCGGTATAATGATCAAAGACAGGCGAGGATGGGGCGATCCTGATGTTTACTATTACCGGGACCAATCGGCAGCATCGAAGCTTCAATGGGGAGAAGTAAATCTGGACGCATTGAGAGATACGAAAATCCTGCATTTGACCGGGATCACACCGGCATTAAGTGCTTCCTGCAGGAACGTCACGTTGAGGTTAATAGAATATGGGAAAAAGAATGGAATCCCTATCAGCTTTGACCCCAATCTAAGATTAAAGCTGTGGGACATTTCAGAAGCTCGAAGCTTCATTTTAAGCATTTTACCTCATGTCGATTATTTTCTCCCTGGAATAGGAGAGGCGCGGTTGTTAGCAGGTGTGGATCAGAATGAAGCCAGTACCAAGGAATTGTGTCATTTCTTCCATATGCAAGGCGCCCATCACGTTGTAATGAAACTTGGAGAAGGAGGGTGTGCGGTCTCTTCAGACGGTCATTTTCAAAAAATAAAGGGCTATGAAATAACGCCATTGGATACCGTTGGGGCCGGAGACGGATTTTGTGCAGGATTTTTATCAGGAGTGTTAAGCGGACTCTCGTTATGGGAAGCGGCAATACGAGGAAACGCCGTTGGGGCCATTGCCGCCTCTACACAAGGGGACTATGACGGGCTCCCAAGGGAATCGGCCCTGCAGCACTTTTTAGGAAATGATATAGAGGTGAAAAGATGAAGAAATGGGATATAGAGAATGCCATTCATACTCATAAAATGATAGCTGTCATCCGGAGTGATTCCGAAGATGAAGCCTATGAAATGGCGCGGCTCTCGGTTGAAGGGGGAATCCGTCTGATTGAAGTAACCGCAACAACTCCAGGCTTCCTAAATATCATAAAAAAAATTCGAAAAGAACAACCAAAGCATGTTATTGTCGGAGCCGGTACCATTCTTGATCCTACTTCTGCCCGAATGTCCATCATGGAGGGGGCTGAATTCATTGTCTGTCCACATTATGAGAAAGAAATCATCGAACTCTGCCATTTGTATCAGGTGCTTATTATTCCAGGAGCCGCAACCGTCGAATCTGCCGTTTTATGCTTGAAAGCGGGCTGCTCGTTCATCAAGCTGTTTCCCGGAAGTATCTTTCAACCATCCGATATCAAATCGTTCAAGGGGCCACTGCCACAGGCAAAATTCATCCCTACTGGAGGAGTGGGGAAAGTCAATATCAGGGATTGGCTCGAAGAAGGAGCTGCCGCAGTGGGAGTGGGGAGCGAGCTAAAGAGAGTTTATCAGAAAGAAAAACATGGTTTTGCGGACTATATCGTGAGTTTGGTAGAGAGAGCTGGAGTACGTTCACCCGTATAGATTACGTCTCTAAGAGGTGATCGAGAGACCAGGGCTCAAAGTCCTTATTTCATCGTCTTCAAAGCGAAATTTTATGATAATCAAAGAATAAGGCCCGCTGCTCAGGAGCAGCGGGCCTTATGACATTACCATTCTTTCGGTTCATAATTCAAATCTTGAAACAATCTGTTCTTCTCTTTTTTGGAAAGATCGCGCCATTGTCCCACTGGAAGATTTCCTAAATGGATATTCATGATGCGTGTCCGCTGCAGACGGTACACTTCGTATCCAAGGACCTCACACATACGGCGAATTTGACGATTCAACCCTTGAGAAAGAGTGATTTGGAATACATATTTCGAAATTTGCTCCACCTTACAGGGCAGCGTTTTCGTGCCGAGGATCTTGACGCCTTCTGACATTTGCTTTAAAAAGTCTTCTGAAATCGGGCGATCCACTGTAACGATATATTCCTTTTCATGCTGATTTTCGGCGCGAAGGATCTCATTGACGATATCCCCATCATTGGTCAAAAGAATCAATCCATCCGAATCTTTATCAAGACGTCCGATATTGAAGATTCGGAGTGGATGATTGACGAGGTCGACAATATTTCCCTTGACGCCTTTTTCTGTCGTACTGGTGATCCCGACAGGCTTGTTCAAAGCGATGTATACATTATTACGGGCGACTCGGACAGGAGCACCACTCACTAGCACATCGTCTCCGGGGTTCACTTGGTCGCCGATCTTTGCGACACGTCCATTGATGGTGACCCTGCCTTCTGCGACCAGTTTATCGGCACCGCGTCTGGATGCCTTCCCGGCTTCACTGATATATTTATTAATTCGCATATTCTCAACACAACCTTATACTCAAAATGACTATACTAAGAATATCGGACTGGCACTTTATTTTCAAGGAAATCCCCAATTAGATCCCCTCATGTTAAAAGATAAAATATTTTTATGAAATCCCCTTTACATTAACGCAGCGTCAAGTTGTAAAGTAAAACCTATCAGGAGGTGAAATCATGGAATATAGCGTTAAAAAGCTTGGGGAAATCGCAGGTGTGAGTACTCGGACCCTCCGGTATTACGATGAAATCGGGATCCTTAAGCCGGCAAGGACAAACTCTTCAGGATACCGGATCTATGGTCAGAGTGAAGTCGACCGCCTGCAGCAGATTCTCTTTTACAAAGAATTAGGTGTAGGACTGATTGAGATTAAGGATATTTTGGATGATCCTGCCTTCGACGCAACAAGGGCCTTACAGAAGCACCGTGACACCTTACTGGAAAGGCGTGCACAGCTAGATCAGTTGATTGCGAATGTCGATAAAACGTTACGTGTAAAGGAAGGGGAGATTACGATGACGGATAAAGAAAAGTTTGAAGGGTTCAAAGAGAAAATGGTAGAAGACAATGAACAAAAGTATGGGAAAGAAGCGCGGGAGAAATATGGTGATAAAAAAGTGGATGAATCGAATGCCAGAGTCATAAATATGTCAAAGGAAGAACACGAACGGGTCACAGAGCTTCAGCAGGAAATCAAACGAACGTTAGGGGAAGCCTTCCAGAAGGGTGACCCTGCAAGTGAGGAAGCTCAAAAAGCGGCTGATCTGCACAGACAATGGATCACCTTCTATTGGGGGCACTATAGCAAGGAAGCACATGCCGGACTAGCTCAAATGTATGTCGATGATGAACGGTTCAAAGCATACTATGATGCAGAGCAGGAAGGGACGGCAGAATTCCTTCGGGACGCAATCCACATTTATACAGGGCAGAAAAACTAGGTGGAATAAACAAGAAGTATTTTGCTCAGTTGATTCGTGTTATGATAAGGAAATGAGTTTAGAAAGTACGAACCTAATCATAACGGAGTGAAAAAATGAGTAAACCAAAGAAAAAGAGCGGAACCGGACAAGGGACTGGAAAGAAAGGCTGGAATCGCTGGCAGGCAGGGGCAAATAAGAAGAAGAGCAATAAGCCTTATACGAGTAAAGGCGTAAAGCATGGCGGTAAACGGGAAGAATAGTAGTGATGGGTCCATTTCCTTATGGAGATGGACTTTTATTTTTTTTGACCTTATAGAAACAGAAAGAATGTATTTGCTATTTTAAAATTTCCCTGTTAGTCTTAAGAAGAATTATTTTTGTTCGGTCTGTAAGGGAAGAATAAGTTTTAAACTTTTCTCCTTTGATATCTAACTTGAGCAACGATAGTAATAAATCGTGGATTCAATTCCACACAGGAGGAAACACACATGCAAGAAGGTACAGTAAAATGGTTTAACGCAGAAAAAGGTTTCGGTTTCATTGAAATCGAAGGTGGAGAAGATGTATTCGTACATTTCTCAGCTATCCAAGGCGAAGGATTTAAATCTTTAGACGAAGGTCAAAAAGTTACATTTGACACTGAGCAAGGTCAACGTGGACTTCAAGCGACTAACGTAAACAAATTCTAATTGTTTTAAGAAGGACTCTTTCTAAAGGGTCCTTTTTTTATGTAAAAAAAGATGCCAGAGGAATTGGCACCTACTACGCTAACGCATATTTCATGATTCCTTGAATGTAGACAGTGTTCCCTTTCTGTGTACACTCCCTTATCTTGATTCTTCCTTCTTTTTCTAATTCTGCAGCCGCTTTTTCAATGGTTTCAGCTTCTTCTATTGAATGTGCAGGTAGCTCAATTGAAAAAAAGTTTCCACGACTTGCTTTGTTTAATGTTTTGAGTAAACCGATTTTATCCATTGGTTCATCTCCTTTATAACATACCATTCGACAACGTAGCTCTATATACCTTTAATGGTGGGGATTTGAGCAGTTTTTTGAATGCATTTGCTTTTTATCCGTTTATCTGTTAATCTTAAGAAGAATTATTTTTGTTCGGTCTGTAAGGAAAGAATAAGTTTTAAACTTTTCGCCTTTGATATCTAACTTGAGCAACGATAGTAATAAATCGTGGATTCTATGTCCACACAGGAGGAAACACACATGCAAGAAGGTACAGTAAAATGGTTTAACGCAGAAAAAGGTTTCGGTTTCATCGAAATCGAAGGTGGAGAAGATGTATTCGTACATTTCTCAGCTATCCAAGGCGAAGGATTTAAATCTTTAGACGAAGGTCAAAAAGTTACATTTGACACTGAGCAAGGTCAACGTGGACTTCAAGCGACTAACGTTGTTAAAGCGTAATAGCTTTTAAGAAAAAAGGGCCCTTTCAAGAAGGGTCCTTTTTTTATTGGTTTATCTTATGCTTGTCACTCCTGGGCAAGCCGCCTGCGCTTTAGAAAATAAAAAGGGACCGACAGCGTTCGTCGGTCCCGGAGACAACATGTTACAAGTTAAAAATGGTTAGATAAAGCATAACACAGTATTGGTGGAATACCTAAATAAATTTAAAAAGAATTTTAAAAGAGTATTTTTTTGAATAGAATCACCACATTTCTATGAAAATAAGAAAAATTAAATGAGGTTATGATATGGCAATCAAAAAATTTAAAGATTTTAAGTTAAGTGAAGAAATTGAAAGAGCACTGTCTGGATTGGGGTATGAAACCCCTACGGAAGTCCAGTCCAAAGTGCTTCCACTTGCTCTAGAGAAAAAAGATCTTGTTGTACGTTCCCAAACAGGAAGTGGAAAGACAGCTTCTTTCGGGATCCCCCTTTGTGAGATGGTGGAGTGGGAAGAAAATAAACCACAGGCACTGATTCTGACCCCGACACGGGAGCTTGCGGTGCAAGTGAAAGAAGATATCACGAACATCGGGAGATATAAGCGGATCAAAGCGGCCGCTGTGTACGGGAAGTCTCCTTTTCACCGCCAAAAACTAGAGCTGAAGCAGAAGAATCATATCGTCGTCGGTACACCCGGCCGTGTGCTCGACCATATTGAAAAAGGGACTCTTCCCTTGGATAAGCTATCCTATCTGGTCATTGACGAAGCGGATGAAATGCTCAACATGGGCTTTATCGATCAGGTGGAAGCGATTATTCAGGAACTGCCAACAGACCGTGTGACGCTGACATTCTCTGCCACTTTACCAGAGGACGTTGAGACACTGTGTCATAAATATATGAAGAAGCCGGTTCATATTGAGATCAAAGCAGCGGGCATTACGACGGATAAAATTGATCACTCGATAATTGGTGTGAAAGAAGAAGAAAAGCTTTCTCTATTAAAAAATGTGACAACCGTTGAAAATCCGGATAGCTGCATCATTTTTTGCCGGACAAAGGAAAATGTCGATACCTTATGTGAAGAATTGGACCGTTCTGGTTACCCTGTGGATAAAATCCATGGCGGCATGATTCAGGAGGCTCGTTTTGAGGTGATGGACGATTTTAAACGTGGAGATTTCCGCTACCTGGTGGCGACAGATGTAGCAGCTCGGGGGATTGATATTGAGAACATCACCCACGTGATCAATTATGATATTCCAATGGAGAAAGAAAGCTATGTTCACCGTACCGGGAGAACGGGAAGGGCAGGTCTGTCAGGCAAAGCAATCACGTTCTGCACACCATATGAAGAGAAGTTCCTTGAAGAGATCGAAGAATATGTCGGTTTCAATATACCTAAAGTGGAGGCCCCTTCACCGGAAGCGGTGGCTGATGCCAAACATGACTTTGAACGGAAGCTCGATGAAGAGCCGGATTATAAATTGGATAAGAGTGAGCAGTTGAATAGGGACATCATGAAACTTTATTTCAACGGCGGGAAGAAGAAGAAAATCAGGGCTGTTGATTTCGTCGGGACGATTGCAAAGATCGATGGTGTGTCTGCCGAAGACATTGGCATCATTACGATCCAGGAAAATCTTTCGTACGTGGAGATTTTGAATGGAAAAGGGCCGCTGGTTCTGCAAGTGATGAAAAAGACGACGGTGAAAGGGAAAATGTTGAAGGTGCATGAAGCGAGGGGATAAGTTCTTTCGATTTCACACCCTGCAAAAGGGAGCACCATAAGTCGGGATGCTCCCTTTCATTCTTGCTATTCTGTTGAATAAGGAGGTAGGGGAAGTGGATTCTTTAAAGAATATGAATGACGCTTTACGGTATATTGAAGAAAACCTAACAGAAGAAATCAGTTTGAAAGATGTGGCAAAGCGAGCATATTGCTCCGAGCACCATTTTAAGCGGATGTTTTCGTTCCTGGCCGGGATTCCTTTATCGGAATACATCAGACGCCGTCGTTTGACCCTGGCAGCACTTGAAGTGCAAAACAGCGACGTTAAAATCATCGATATCGCCATGAAATATGGCTACTCTTCACCTGATTCCTTTACGAGAGTCTTTCAGAAAATCCACGGGATCACCCCTTCACAAGCGAAGGGGCATTCCATCAAAGCATTTCCACCTATGACCTTCCAGTTATCCATCAGAGGAGGCAATGAAATGAATTATCGACTCGTCGAGAAAGAGCCGTTTTCGATTGTAGGGATCATGAAGCGAGTCCCAATCATTTTTAATGGGGTGAATCCTGAAATTGCAGCCATGTGGCAGAGCTTAGACGCGGACAGGATCAAGCAGTTAAAACGTATATCAAATGTGGAACCACGAGGATTAATTAGTGCATCTGTCCAATTCTCCGATGAAAGAATGGAGGAGAAAGGAGAGCTTGATCATTACATCGGGGCGGCCACAACGGAAGAATGTCCCACAGACTTATCGAAACTGGATGTTCCCAAGCTGACTTGGGCTGTATTTGAAGCGGTTGGGCCATTTCCCGACACATTGCAGCAAGTGTGGGGGAGAATTTACGCTGAATGGTTTCCTACTTCGAGCTATGAACTGGCAGAGGGACCGGAGATGTTGTGGAATGAAAGTAATGATGTTGGCTCTGAGACGTTTAGGAGTGAAATTTGGATACCGGTTAGGAAGAAGTAAGGGAGAAACAGTGAATTCTATTGGATTCACTGTTTTTTTAGTGTTGGAGGATGTATGGGTGATTTATCAGCGGAATTTTGATTTTATCAGCGAAATTTTTAATATAACGGCAATATCTGAATTATAACAGCGAAATATCAAACTTATCAGCGAAATTCAGACGAGCAAACGTGTAACACCCAAGCAGCTTGATGTCTCATCACGTCCAGAGCGTGACTGATATCCAATTATCGGCGAAATTCTGATTTTATCGGCGAAATTTTTAATATAACGGCGATATCCAGGATTTAACGGCGAAATCTCAAATATATCGGCGAAACCACTCCAAACGATAGCACAATCCAGAAACACTACTAAAAAAAGCGAACCCCATAAGGGTTCGCTTCTCTCCAATCATGATCCAGCCCAAACATCCTTCGCATATCGACCATCTTCTTCTAATGATCGGAGCCATTTATCGGCTTCTTCTTTCGATGTTTGATAGATACGCATATAGCTTTCTACTAAGGTTTGTTCCACATATGGGGCCATCTTGCTTCCATCACCACAGATGTATAAGCGTCCGCCATCTTTCAGTATAGGCAGAATTTCTTCCGCATTTTCGGCTAACCGGTGCTGGACATAGGTTTTCTCCTGATCCGGGCATCTTGAAAATGCTGTGTGCAATGTGACTATTCCGTCTTGTTCGGCTTTCTCTAATTCGTTCTGATACAAGAAGTCGTGCTTCGGATTTCGGCAACCGAAGTAAAGGTGTGCCTCACCGAGTGATTTCCCTCGCTCATTGAGAACAGCGCGTGCTTGGATGAACCCTCTGAACGGAGCGATTCCCGTACCAGGGCCAACCATGACAATCGGTGTCCCCGTGTCTTCAGGTAGTTGAAAGTTCGATTGCGGTCTGTTGATGAAGCAGGCGATTTTGTCTCCGGCTTCACGATTTGCCAGATAGTTGGATGCGATTCCGTTGTACTCTCCATTACCGCTCCAAGCTTCTCCCCGGACGACGCTGACAGTGATGGTCGCTTCTCCATTCTTGTATAAAGGCGAGCTTGAGATTGAATAATAGCGTGCTTTTAAAGGAGGAAGCAATGCCAGGAATCCTTCAAATGGTATTTCACATGCCATATACTTTTCAACCAGATCCAGCATGGTGATGCGTTTGTTTAGTACCGCTTCTTTATAGGTCTCATCCTTCAGTAGTTCTTCAAGCTCAACAACGTGAGGAGGGCAGACGGTATGAGCGGCTAGAGCACGGATTTGAGAGCGGGTAGCGGGCTCTTGGAACTCTACATAATTCCCCAGTAGTTCTCGAAGTTTCACCGGTTTTTCGGTAGGCAGATGGACGGCTTTTCCAGAATCTCCCGTCAGTTGGACGTAGTCGTGTCCGTTCAAGTTGAATCGAGTGAGCACTCGCTCGACAAGTGTCGACGGATTTTGTGGAAGGACTCCGACATGATCTCCTTCCTGATACGTAACACCTTCTGGTAAGGTAAGGGCGATATGCCTTGTGTTTCGGCCGCTTTCAGCATGCTGTAATTCGAAATTCTCATTCACCACGGCTGTGAAAGCATGATGCGTGCGTGCCAGTGGTGTGTCGCTTACATCGCTGACAAAATTCATTGTAATGGAGCTATTCGTTTGATCATTTTGATGGAGTTCGATGCTTAAGCTTTCAGCCAGATTGGGCCATAGAGCTTCAGCCCACTTTTCGTAATCTCCTTCAAAGTCATCGCTTGCATCGCCGTGTCCGATTTCTGTTATACGGTGCGCGCCTTTTTCATAAAGCTGTTCATCAATGAAGTTCGGGATACGCTGATACGTGGTGGCCCAATTGTGGTCACCGCATCCAAATACAGCATAGTGGACACCTTCAAATTCACCTGGCTGACTTTCCTTTAGCATGGAAATGAACTTACCTGCATTGTCAGGTGGATTTCCGTTATATGAAGCTGAGACAATCAGAACAGCCCCATTTGCCGGGAGTCCGTCACTGAATCCATCTAAAGGAGCAACCTCTGCAGAAAACCCTTGTTGACGTCCCGATTCCGCAAGATCACGTGCGATACCTTCTGCCGTCCCCATGTTTGAGCCATACAGAACAAGTAAAGGTGTTCCATGGGAAGATTCCGCCACAGCAGGCTTCTTCTCTTGCTGAGAGTTTTCTTCCCCTTTAGAAGCAATCGAGAATCCCAATGCAGGCTTACGTGGTGATACCCGCATTGTTAATCCATCCGGCTTAAGGGTCAGAGTCTCTTTTACATCCAATTCATAGTCTTTGTGATCGATCAAGTCAAAGTGCTGGAGCACCATCCCAAGGACCAGTGTCGCTTCATGAAGGGCGAACTGCTGTCCGATGCATGCTCGCTGTCCGTTACCAAATGGTTTATATGCATGATACGGTATGGATGAAGGATCCTCGAACCGTTCGGGGATGAATGCTTCGACATCATCTCCCCACACAGAAGAGTCGCGGTGGAGTTCTGGGATGACCAGTGTGAACACATCATCTTTTTGGACATCATATTTGCCACCCAGGGTTGTATCCTCTTTCGCATAGACGGAAAAAGCAGGGGCGGTCGGCCAGAGTCGAAGTGTTTCATTCAAGACCATCCGGACGTATTTCATTTGTTTCACTTGCTTATAGTCAGGTATGTCATCGCCTACAACGCGATCAACTTCTTCTTGAGCCTTTCTCAGTTTTTCCGGATTGTTCATCAGGAAGTAGAGGGCGAGGGAGAGGAGTCCACTGGTCGTTTCATGCCCTGCAATCAAGAATGTAATGATTTGAAAGCGGATGTTTTCATCACTCAACGCTTCTCCTGTTTCAGGGTCTGTTCCTTGCAGCATATAAGAAAGTAGATCCTCTTCACCTTGATTCCCGTTTTCTTTCCGTTCGGCAATCAATTCATCAACGAGGGAGAACATATACTCGATGTCTTCCCTGAATTGTTTTTTTGATTTGATCATTAGTTTATCCTGGACCCCAAGACGCTGGGATTGATTCATCGCTTCGTCCAGTGCGCGAACCATACTGTCAACGAAAGGATGGGAGGTTTCGCGGTAGAAACTGTTGAAACGGTAATTGAAGCCACACAGTCCGATGGTATCCAGGGTCAGACGGGTCATATCTTCAGGAACGTCAATTTCATCTGTTGGATTCAGGCGGCTCCATTTTTGAATGAGCTGGGTGGCGAGATCCACCATTTTGGTGTGGTATCCTTTCATGGCCTGCTGGCTAAAGCTGGGGAGAAGGATATTATGTGCCTTTTTCCAATTGCTCTCTTTCGTTTCACTGGTGAAAAGACCATCTCCACTAAATGCTCTGACCTTTTGAAGGGCAGGGCCTACTTTTTTGTCAAAACGGGTTTCATCACATAATTCCCCTGCAAGGGAAGCGCTTGAAACAAAGGTACTCGTTCTTCCAGGAAACTGGAACTGATAGATGGGTCCTAGTTCTCTCGCAAGCTTCATAAATGATTGGAGGGGCTTTTCTTTATCGATAACTGGTAAATTCCCAAGGGGGCCATAGGTTTTCGGTTGTGGATATTGAGTTTGATGTGTCATTTTTCCTTCACCTCATCATAATGGTTTAGTTTGCGGAATGAACGTTCATTCCGCGTAGGGATGAGAAACACGTGGTTTCTCATCCGTGTAATCGGACAGCGTCCCACATACTTTCTTCTACGTCATTAAGCATAGCGGCATCAGGCTTTAACTCGCCGATTCGTACCAATCGCTGCAGCTCGAGAAAGGCACCATATAAAATGGCGATTAAAGCTGTTGAAGGCAGATTTTTAATCTCCTTTTTCTCTTTACCCGAATCGAAGAAGCATTTAAAGATATTCAGAAGGCCTTTGAAACTTGCATGACTTTCTTCATTTAAAAAATGGGCACTGCTATGTGTTTTGATAAAGTAAAGGGCCTGACTCTGTTCCTTTGTAAACAGAATCATTGATCGGAACAGGTGATGGAATTGCTCACGGATCGACTGTTCATAAGGGAAATCCTTTTTCACCGTTTCTGTAAACAGCTCAACATATTCTTGAAATATCGTATTTCCAAGCACTTCTTTATTTTCGAAGTATCGATAGATTGTACCGGCTCCGACGCCGGCAGATGTGGCAATCATGGGAATTGTCGTAGCATCAAATCCCCTCTCTGCAAAAAGAACAAGGGAGCTCGCCACGATGCAGTCCCGCTTATTTAATGCCAATGACATACCATTTCAGCCTTTCATAACGTTAATACGGAATGAATATTCATTCCAGAATAGTGTATACCCATGTGAAATTTATCTCAATCACACGAAGTACCCATTGTTTGTGAAAGTTTTGTTAAGAAGGTATCTGCCCTTTTATTGTTTCCTATGATACTTGCCGGTCCAACTCTAGCAATTTTTCATAGAATAACTTTGTAAGAGAGCTCACTTACTAGAAGTTTTAATAGAAAGGGGGGATTCTAATGGCATTAGGTCTGATTACCTTTCTGATTGCTGCGTTGTTACTTGTCGCTTGGTTAGTAGTATCGATTTTGGCTCCGAATAGTAACCTGGTATCTGTTTTGAAAGAAGCAGTATGTGATAGATTAGGATGTTAATGTAAAATACAAGACCCCAGATTTTTGGGGTCTTTTTCTTTATTTGGTTAACGTAGTGAGGGACGGACCTCATTCCAGCAATAATAAAGTGAAGAATTTTTTCTAATATTACGAATATCTGTTGTTATATTAAGATAGAGCTAGTAGGATAGTCTTACAAATAGTAAAGTTGGAAGCTATGAGAATTCACTTTAAGATGGGCGCTGTTAGTGAATTGGAGCGAGTGGCGCAACCGGCCAGCACTTAAAATGGTGAGAGTCAGTGTTATGTATTTACTGATGTTTCTTTTATACATATTAGTCTCATCTTAACCAAAACTTTAATGAATGAGGACGTGTTGAACGTGATTAAAACGGAATTGAGAAAAAGTACTCAAGTCTTTGGGGAATCTGCCTTACTTGCAGCCATTGAAGATTCGCTGGCCATGATTGAATTCAATGCTGACGGTAGAGTCCTATGGGTGAACGGAAATTTTGCCAGGACGATGGAATATGGTGTGGAAGAAATGATTGGCATGCACCATGAAAAATTTTGTACACAGGAATTTTCTAAAAGCTTGGAATATAAACGATTGTGGCGGGATTTGAGAAGCGGAAAAAGCTTTCAGGAAAAAATTCAACGAGTCACAAAGACTGGTAGGCTTCTCAGTTTGGAAGCAACATACACGCCGGTTTATAACGAAGAAGGAAATCTTGAAGGTGTTGTTAAGGTTGCGACGGATATTACCGAACGGGAAACAACGATTGAAAAGGTAGCTTCTGAATTACAGAAGATGTCAGAAGAATTAAGTGAAAAAGCAGAGCAGGGTATAACAAGAAGTGAGGAAGCAGCCATAGCGACTGGAAAGCTGGTTTCTGACTCGAATGAGAATATGACAATACTTGAGTCACTTACATTGCAGGCAAATTCAATCGGAAACATTGTCAAAACGATTAGGGAAATTGCGACTCAGACAAATCTACTCGCGTTGAACGCGGCCATCGAGGCAGCCCGGGCAGGGGAACATGGGAGAGGGTTTAACGTCGTTGCAGGAGAAGTCAGAAAGCTTGCAACGAGGGTGCAGGATTCCATCCAGGAAGTGAACTCCCATATAGAAGGGATCACAGGAGAAATCAACAAAATCAATGAAGGAACAATCCGTTCACAGTCAGGCATAACAAATAACCAAACACTAAACGAGCAAGCAGTCCTGGCATTCAAAGAAATAGGAAGCGCAGCCCGTCGATTGGACTCACAAGCAAAAGACTTCAAAAACATTTTGTAAAGCTTGGTGAGGGACGGACCTCCAATTTTTCATCCTTCCGTTTGTGAATCAAATGGAAAACGTGAAGAATTGGAGCTTTTTTACTTTAGGACAGTAGTGTAGTGAGGGACGGACCTCCAATACCTATAATCCCACCATCTTAAACCGGTATGTGGAGGTCCGTCCCTCAAACCATATCTTCCCATCCATCTCGAGGTGTGGTATGATGGGTTTAACTTATGAGAAATGGAGGTTTTCCTTTTGATTTTAATCAGACTACGCATCCGCAATTTGAACGCTTAATTGAATAAGTTCAAAGGCTCTGCTTGTGTGCAGGGTAAATGGGATCGGTCTGACTATTTTTAAAGGAATTCTTCATTTGGCGTGCATGAAGAGAGGGGGGGTCTTCTTCCCCTTTAAGAATAGAATTGAATATCTACTGAATGGTGCTTTTTTGATGTCTTTGTACGAATCCAAATTCATCAGGGGAAAGTGCGGTCTTCTTCGTGCACCATCGGTATATTCAACATCCATTTACAAAAAGCACAGGCAGTGGCCTGTGCTTTTTTCTTGCACCCAAATATTTTAAATAGGAAGTGACTATGTAATGGAAGAAAGATTAAAAGCAATCGCCATAGGCGTTAATACAAAAGATAAAAACAATGACTTTGAGTATTCAATGCTTGAGTTGAAGGGGCTGGCAGAGGCCAGGCATATTGTTGTTACAGGAGAACTGACGCAAAACCTGCCTCGGCCCAATCATGTGCATTATATTGGAAAAGGTAAGATCGACGAACTGCTGCTATTGATTGAAGAGTGGGAAGCGGATGTACTGATCACGAATGATGAGCTCTCACCATCGCAGATACGCGTACTGGAAGAAAAGCTTGACGTTCGGGTCATGGACAGAACGATGCTGATTCTTGACATTTTTGCAGAACGGGCGAAAACCAGGGAAGCCCAGCTTCAAGTAGAAGTGGCTCAGCTGCAGTACATGCTTCCACGCCTCGTCGGACGCCGTGAGTCATTAGGGCGTCAAGGTGGTGGATCGGGACTTGCGAACCGTGGGGCAGGTGAAACGAAGCTTGAGCTTGACCGTCGTCGTATTGAAGCGAAAATCACAGCTCTTCATAAAGAACTGGATTCTCTTGTCGACCTGCGAACGACTCAGCGCAAGCAGCGTAAGAAGAGTGAGATTCCTGTCGTTTCCCTTGTCGGTTACACCAATGCAGGGAAGTCGACGACGATGAATGCATTCGTGGAAACCTTCCATCCAAATGAGAACAAGCAGGTATTTGAGAAAGATATGCTATTTGCGACCCTTGAAACATCGGTAAGGAATATCACCTTACCGGACAGGAAGGAATTTCTCCTGACAGATACCGTCGGATTCGTGAATAAATTGCCCCATCAGCTGGTCAAGGCGTTCCGGTCCACTCTTGAAGAGGTGGTCGAAGCGGATCTCATCGTCCATGTGGTGGACTATTCCGATCCTCATTACGAAAAACTGATGAAGGTGACCGATCAAACCCTTGATGAACTTGGAATTGGAGACACCCCTGTCATTTATGCATACAATAAGGCTGAATTGGTTGATGAGGAAGTACCAAGAGTAGAAAAGGACCGCATTTATTTTTCGGCAAAAAACCGAATCGGTATTGATGAGCTCCTTCAAGTGGTGAAAAGCTATATTTTCAAAGATTATAAACGCTGTCAAATGCTCATCCCATTTGATAAAGGACATCTAATTTCGTATTTTAACGAGAATGCCAACGTGTTAGAAACCGGATATGAAGAAAATGGAACGATGCTGACGCTTGAGTGTAAGGTGAGTGATGCTGAGAGATATAGAGAGTATATAGTATAAAAAGTGTTGGCCCTCTCCAAATGTGGAGGGGGTCTTTTTATTTAGCTCCGGCGGCTGTTGTCGTCTCATACTTTTCAACGAAAATATGTACATACTCCTCAACCTGGGCTCCTGCATACAGTAAATGCAGAGGAGGGATGCAGTATGTTTTTTCAACGAAGATGTCCGGTTTATCCGGTGCCGTTTGAATGCCATCCATATGGAGCAGAAATAAGAAACGATTATGAAGACATCCTTTTACCACATACTTATCAGCAGTACTATCCACATCATGATTATGATCAGCAGTACTACTATGATCCTTATCAAGGGTACGTACCACAGCCTGCTTACTATGACCCATTCGACTCACGTGCCAACTGGAGAGAATGGGAGGATCTTGGTGCACCGCCATACGGGATGAAGGGTTCACCCGCGGTTGCATCCTGGCAGGCGAATCGACTGGATACGTTTGTCAGAGGTGAAAACGACAGAATGTATCACAAATGGTGGGATGGTTCTCGTTGGAGTCAATGGGAGGACCTCGGTGCACCTAAGCGGGGATTGAAGAGTTCACCTGCAGCCGTATCATGGGGCCAGAATCGTATTGATACGTTTGTCAGAGGGAATCGGGATACACTCTGGCATAAGTGGTGGGACGGCAGAAGGTGGAGTGAATGGGAAGACCTTGGGGGGCCGCCGCGTGGCTTCAAAGGGGACCCGACAGTGTCATCCTGGTCGGCCAATCGACTGGATGTGTTTGTTCTTGGATACGACAACAATCTTTGGCATAAATGGTGGGACGGGAGAAATTGGAGTCAATGGGAGAACCTTGGCGCGCCAAGAGGTGGTTTAAGAGATTCACCAGGTGCCGTATCATGGGGACCGAATCGGATCGATTGTTTTGTGCGTGGAAACAAAGACCGAATGTGGCATAAGTGGTGGGATGGTTCGAGGTGGAGTCAATGGGAAGATCTCGGCTCACCGCCTAGAGGTTTTGAAGGGGCTCCTGCAGCATCTTCATGGGCACCTAATCGAATCGACACCTTTGTTAGGGGAGACAACAACAATATGTGGCACAAGTGGTGGAACGGATCACGCTGGAGCAATTGGGAGGATCTCGGAGCACCACGGGGAGGCGTCCGTTCATCGCCGGGAGCTGTTTCATGGGGACCAAACCGGGTGGATGCCTTTGCCAGAGGCAGAAATGATCATATGTGGCATAAGTGGTTTGCGTGATGGAAAGAACCATCCCTGAGTGTGAAGAGGGATGGTTTTTTTCTGAAAATTCAGTCTGTCGTGTGTTATTCTATAGAAAAGACTTTTTATAAGGAAGTGTCTAGCCATGCATGAAGCAATTCATACTATCAGACTTGCGAAAAGGGAAGATCTTGAGAAAGTCATCGGACTATTGGTGAATACAGCAGGCTGGTTACAAACAAAAGGGACGAAACAGTGGAATTACTACCTGACCGATCTTGAGGGAAATGTAGATGAAATAGTGACTTCTATTGAAAATAAGGCAACCTACATTGTGGAAAAAGAGGGGGGTGCGATTGCGACGCGGACACTTGAATCCAGCCCAAATGAATGGGATATGGATATCTGGGGAGAGGAAGCAGAGGATGATGTTGCATACTTACATAGATTGGCGGTTCACAGAGACTTTGCGGGGAAAAGGATTGGTGCAGACCTTTTGGATTGGGCTGAAATCCAGATGAAAACAAGAGGCAAAAAAAGCATCCGCTTCGATTGTATCGCAAGTAACGAGGGACTGAACCGCTATTACCAAGAACGATATCGATTAAGAGAAGTCATCGATATCCACGGCCGTCACTGTAAATATGAAATACTTTTAGGTGAAAACCCGGTATGATCACAGATCACACCGGGTTTCTTTTTAACTGGCTTTTCTTCTAGGTTGTGCTTCAATTCTAGGCATATATTCGTTGAAATAATGATTCGTCTCTGAAACGATCACTTTATAGAGTAATAGCAATGCGATTAAGTTCGGAATCATCATCAACGCATTGGACATGTCAGCAAAGGCCCACACAAGTTCCAGGTTAGCAACTGCTCCTAGTCCTGTTGCAAAAATATAGATTAGTCTGTAGGAGTTGGCGAATCGATAATTCGTGATATACTCGAAACATTTTTCTCCATACATATACCATCCTACAATGGTCGAGAATCCGAAGAAAATGACGGAGAAGGATACGATGTATTCTCCGACGACACCAAGGGCGTGTCCGAATGCTGCGCTCGTCAATGCCCCGCCGTCAAGGCTTGGTGCGTGCTCGACACCGGAAATCGCTCCGCCTGTCGGATCCCAGAAACCTGTGATCAACAGTACAAGCCCCGTCATGGTACAAACGACGATCGTGACGATGAATGTTCCCGTCATGGCGACAAGTGCCTGTTTGACCGGGTGATCGGTTTTCGCATTTCCGGCAATCAGTGCAGCGGTACCAAGACCTGCCTCATTGGAGAAGATTCCTCGTGAAACCCCGCTGCGGATGGCTTCCGAGATGATAATCCCTGTAAATCCACCAGCTGCAGCGACAGGATTAAATGCGTAGAAGAAAATCATTTTAAAAGCAGGAATGATCATGTCGTAATTCAGAACGATGATGATCAGAGAGCCTCCGATATATAGGAATGCCATGATAGGTACGAAGAACGAAGCGACCGTACTGATCCGCTGTATTCCTCCGAAGATGATCAATCCCGTCATAACGGCCAAAATGATTCCTGTTGTCAGGTTATTAATATGAAAGCTTGTACTCATGACGTCGGCAATCGTATTCGACTGCACGCTGTTCCCGATTCCGAGAGCGGCGAAGGCACCGAATAATGCGAATGCGACGGCGAGCCATTTCCACTTACTGCCGAGGCCTTTTTCTACATAGTACATAGGACCGCCGGAGTATTCCCCGTTTTTATTTTTCACACGGTATTTCATGGCAAGAAGGGCTTCGCCGTACTTGGTCGCCATGCCGAGAAGGCCCACAATCCACATCCAGAAGATCGCGCCGGGTCCACCGATAGTAAGAGCCGTTGCCACTCCGGCGATATTCCCGTTTCCGATTGTTGCCGATAATGCGGTCATCAGTGTCTTGAAGTTACTGATGTCCCCTTCCGATTGATCAGAAGAGGCAGAAGGCTTCTCCTTCGTAAAAGCAAGCTTAAAAGCATACATCAGTTTACGGAACTGAAGTCCCTTTAGCATAAAAGTTAAAAATAGACCTGTACCGAATAATAGTACTAAACTTGGTGTCCCCCATAAGAATGAATTAATCTTGTCTAGCACATCTAACATAGAATCCTCCTTGTCAAATCTTGTTGTAAACGTTTTCTTTGCGAGTTTCCATCTACTATTTATATAGTATTCCGAACAATCTGTCCATAACAAATGGCGAATTTTCAGAGATTGAGCCTTTTTTAGTAGGGAGGGACGGACACCGGTTTTCGGTGCATTCTGGAGGTGTGAAGCGCGCCATGATAACGAAGGGGCGGCATAAGGAAAGGGACGGACCTCGAATCAGCTCTACGTGAGTATCACGTAGTTGCTTAAACGAGGTCCGTCCCTCAACATTATAGTAGTGTCAATATAAGGATGATGAGCAGTGGACCGATGAGGATGATGTATCCCATGGGTCTGGCGAAGTTCAGGGTCCAGCCGACGCCGAAGCGTTTTTCGACGAAGATGGAAGGGTCATCCGGGTTGAAATAGATGAGACCGCCTTTCCAGTATTGATCGTCATCGGCATTGATCACTTCTTGAGATTCTTCAATGATGATTTCAACGTCCAGGTCTGAGTCCTTTTTCCCCACTTTGACTGCAAGGATGACCGTCCCTATCAGGACGAATGCAGAGAAAGCAAGTGGCACAGTGATGATCAGCAGGTCGCTGACGCTGTTTTCATACAAGGTGGTGAATTGCAGGAACGTAAACAGCATGGAAATTAGTATGGAGATGAAGAATAATAGCCAGCTTGTGTATTTTCGTAAACGTAACTGACGGATACGTGATGCCTTGACATTTCCTGCGCTAAGTTTGATGCCGGAATTTCTCGTGAGCTCATTAATGCCGAGGAACATGGCGTTCATCACGAGTAGAACGACTGGCAGCGTCAAGGCAGAAAGATAGGTTTTATCCGTAAATGAATCCGGTTTGCCGTCAGGCCCCCAGTGAGTAGGGATCTGATCTGGAAAGCTGTTGTAATTTAACAAAGTAAAAACCACCAGGCCAATAGTGATCACCATAGGGACGACATAGGCGATCCATGGCAGCATTTCATCCTTCGTTCTAACATTCAACTCAGAAACGCGTACCTGTTTGCGATCCTTGAACCACTTCTTTTCCCGCTTCAATGTTGTCACTTTTATATGAAAGTAAAAGTAAAGAGCCATTGATATAAATAAGATAACAAAAGGCATGAATAACCCAGTAAATATAAGTTGATTATCGGTAGGGTCCGCATTGGTTGACCAGATAAAATAGAGTGCTAAAGCGACGATCGAAATGCAGAAAGTAAGGGCCGCATAAAGCTTTTTGTATTGTCGCAGCTGTTCGTTTCTTACCTCGTCAACAGGTACTGTTACCCCAAACACCACCGTCCGTTTCACAATGAAGGGTATGGCCATTTGAAGAACTGCCAGAAAGCCTGCAGTCACGAAAATAAGTGTCACTTCCACTTGTTATTCCCCCTTAACGTTTAAAATGATGGACGATACTAGTTCTGTAATTTCCTTTTCACTCATGCCGAGGACCAGGGATTCCACTAATACCGGACGCAATTCTTCTGAAATTTGATTGTATCTATGCTGAGGAATCTTTTCCTCGGAAGGTGAACAAATGACCGCGCCAGACTTTGGCACAATCTTTATCACCCCTTTGCTTTCCAATTCATGATAGCTTTTGTTCACTGTATGCATGTTTACACCAAGGTCACCAGCAAGACTCCGGACAGAAGGAAGGATATCCCCGGGCGTCAGTTCACCTCTGACAATTCCTTCCATGATCCCGTTGCGGACCTGCGCGTAAATCGGTGTATCCGATTGAGGTTCAATGTGGATAAACAAAGTTTCACCCCCCATAGTTTTGTTATATGTTTAGTATAACAGAATTGTTCTATTATATGTATAACAAAAAGTGTGATTACCAAAAAAAGTTAGAGTATGGATTGAATTCCCGATATAATTTGATTATACGAAGGATAGAGCAAATTTCCCGAATCACCGACAGTCAGTCAATCGATTTGGGTTGTTCATGGAAGTAAATAAACATACGGAGGAACGATATGAACATAGGAAATCAAAAACTGAGAATAGAAGAGTTACTCAACATCAATGAGCACCTGGATGAAATGTCTGGCTTATTGGTGAAAGTGGTGAATGAAGGTGCATCCATCGGTTTCTTATCTCCGATGCTACAGTCTATATCAGAGGAATATTGGCGGAGTGCCTTGAATCCACATGTTGTTCTGTATGTAGCATGGATGGATGATGTCATTGCTGGGACCGTGCAGCTCCACCTATGCTCGAAACAAAACGGTACGAACAGAGCAGAAATCGCCAAAATGATGGTCAACCCGGAATTCCGCCAAAAAGGCATCGCCAAGAAACTTATGCAAACAGCAGAGAAGAGAGCAAAGGAAGAGGGACGGACCTTGCTCATACTCGATACCGTCGAAGGAGCTCCTTCCAACCATTTATATGCTTCCCTTGGCTTCATTCAGGGAGGACGGATCCCTGACTATGCTGCATCCCCCTATGGGGAATTAGAAGCCACCATCATCTATTACAAGAAGATTTAGGAGGGGGAATAATAGAGTAGGAGGGACGGACCTCTAAACGAGCCTCGGAGAAGTCAGTTTGCCTGTCTTAAGAGGTCCGTCCCTCCAAAATAGTAAAATAGACTCAGGAACGGATTTTTGTGTGGGGCGTAGATGTAGTATACAGAAAGTTTAGGAGGAAGTTATGAGGAGAAATCAATCGTTATGGCTGGTTATGCTGAGTTTGTTGGCTGGTTTTCTTTTTTTGACGGCATGCAGTGATTCGAATGCCAGCAGTGGGGAAACGAAAGCTGATCAAAAAGAGGAAGATCCCTATGACAAAGAAGTAAAGAAAAAGAACGAGGAACTCGGGGAACTGGAATCTCTGAAACTCTCATCCTACAGCGAGGAAATCGGTGTCACGATTGCAGAGCCGACGTACAAAGAATTCGCGGCGAATGGAAAGGTGAGCGTGAACGGAGAAATCGAGAAGTATCAGGACCTGAAATCGGACTTTGCCTGGATCAAGGTCAGGGCCAGTGAGGAAGGACCTTCAGGAAGACAGCTTGAATACTACACACCGATTGAAGACGGGAAGTTCAAACAGAATATCCACTTCTTTAATGGTGAAGGTGAATACCGTGTCACCGTGCAGCTTCCAAGCAAAGACCGTGAGAATTACTATTATGATACCGCGTCCTTTACCGTCCATAATGTGAATCCGGAGGTCAATCGGGATGTGACCATGACACCTTTTGGACATGATGCCGAACTGACTTTAAACACCAAATCAAGCTATTTTAAAGGAAACGAAGTCTTCTCTTTAAAAGGAGAGGCGGACCTCTCGGATGAAGACACCATCATGGTCAGATTAAAGAAGGATTCCGAGAACTGGAAACAGGTTATTCCTGTGAAAAATGGTGAATTCCAGTATGATATCCCGCTTTTTTATGGAAAAGGAATACATGAGCTTGAAGTGCTGGTTCCGGATGGAGACCGGGATAACTACTATCAGACGGCAACGACTCTTCTCATTGACAATGAATCTAATCGTGTGATGAGTCCGATCGACTATTCGGAAACATACCGTGAGCGTGGCGTGACCCTTGAATCCCCGCAATTTGGAGGAGAAGAGTCTGATGGGGAATATACGATCCAGGGGAGCATTGATCCGAAATCGGAGTTCGGTCCTGAAACCACACATGTTTATATTACGACGAAGAAGGGGGAGGACGAAGCGCTTGATGTGATTCCGGTTGAGGATTATACGTTTGACGATTCCTTTTATCTTCGTTTTGGACCAGGTACGTATGAAGTGACCCTCAGTGTACCTGAGATCAAAGAAGAAAACAGTGACTATTTCAGATTTTTCGGTTTTGCAAAATTTGAAGTGAAGTCTACGGGGGAAGATCAACGCGATCTCCTTCCTTCACGTGGTGTACAGTCCGATGCTCCTGAAATCCAGAAGCAGGCGAAAGTTGTAACAGCGAGAAAAACGAGTGACAGGGACAAAGCGAAAGCGATCTACGATTATGTCGCGAAGAATGTTTCCTATGATGTGAAAAAGTATGAAAATGATGACTTTAACTGGGATGACAGTGCATTGAAAACACTGGAATCCAAGACAGGCGTGTGCCAGGATTATGCGTATCTGGCGATTGCCATGCTTCGTGCAAGTGATGTCGAGGCAAGGTTCGTTGAAGGAAGGGCAGGAGGGATTTTCCCTGGAAGACATGCCTGGGTGGAAGCCAAGTTGGATGGGGAATGGATGACAATGGATCCGACATGGGGATCCGGTTACCTAAAGGACGGGGAGTTCGTCCCGGCATTCAACGAAGATTATTTCGAACCGGATATGAATGAATTTAAGAAGACGCATACGCGTACAGGTGTGTCATATTAGAAAAAGGACCAGCTCAGGAGCTGGTCCTTTTCTATAGGTAATAAAAGGTTATATTGAGAATGAAATCCATAAATAGTACACTTGAGTAAGATAGAATCTAAATTCAGGAGAGTCATGAATGTTTTTTATACAAAATAAGAAAACCGTCCTCATACTTTTTATCACAATGATCTTTTTAGAAATCTTGGATTTTTCATGGACAGCAGATGAACACACAACTGGGGAATGGTCACTGGTTCTCCACATAGGCTTAGTGCTGTGTATGCTCACTTTATTATATTCTCTTTTTAGAGGGAATTGGAGTGCTACAAAGGAATTATCCAAGAGTAATAATAATCTGAACAACATTTTTGAGACGCTGGATGTTGCCATTTGGTCTCATGATATGAAATCGGATGTTCTCTTGATCACACCCGGCATTGAGAATTTATATGGATATCCTTTGAACGATTTTTATCAGGATACGCTTCTATGGAAAAAGGTGATTCATCCTGATGACATGCAGGAGTTGGAGAAAAGGGCAGAAAAGCTTTCTTCCGGCCAGGCCTGTGTGAGTATTTACCGGATCATCAGGCCGGATGGCCAGGTTCGCTGGATACAGGATAGAGGAATCCCTACCTTGGATGAACACGGTGAAATGATTTCATTTTCAAGTGTACTGTTTGATATCACCAATCGGAAAGAAAGTGAAGATCAATACCGTAGTTTAGTAGAATTGTCCCCGGATATCATTGCCGTGATCAGCAACCAGTCATTCGACTACATCAATGAAGCGGGGAGCAGGCTGATTGGTGCAGAGAGCCCGACGGACATTCTAAACAGTGATGTTTCCCTTTTTACCAATCTAGAAAATATCAAGAAAATAAGGGAGCAGACAAAAGGCTCGACCGCAGGGGAACGTTTTGAATTGACGGTGTACCCTCTTAAGGGTGAAGACATAGAGTTGGAGATTTCCGCCATGCCCATTTTATATAGTGGGAGAATGGCCATACAATTGGTTGGCCGGGATATTACAAATCGAAAAAAAGCGGAGAAAACGATCCATGCCATGGCCTATTATGACTCACTGACCGGCCTACCAAATCGGAATAAGTTCAAACAATATTTAAGCGGGTCTTTAGATGAATATCCGGATCAATCAATGGCAATCTTATTTCTGGATTTAGATCGCTTCAAGGTCATCAACGATACAAAAGGACATTCTACCGGGGACAGCATATTAGAAAAGGTTGCCTTCCGGTTGAAAAAGGTGGTCGACGACAAAGGGATTGTATTTAGGCAAGGCGGAGATGAATTTATTATCATCCTCTCTAATTTGGATGAACCAAGTGTTACAGGCATGACAAAGGAGATATTACAAACGTTTACAAGCCCGATCGTCATTGATGAACAGGAATTCTTTGTGACACCAAGCATTGGAATCAGCATGTATCCGAAAGATGGAAAAGATCAGGAAAGTTTGATCAAACATGCCGACACGGCCATGTATTTGGCCAAGGACCGTGGAAAGAACAACTACCAGTTCTATTTTCCCGAACTTGAAAAAGTGTCTTCAAGGAATATGGAAATTGAAAATGGTTTAAGGAAAGCGTTGGAACTTGATCAATTCAGTCTCCATTACCAGCCGAAAATGGATCTAAAAACCTTTGAAATTATAGGTGTAGAGGCGTTGATTCGTTGGGAGCACCCTGTATTGGGAATGGTCTCTCCTGCTGAATTTATTCCATTGGCAGAGGAAACAGGCTTGATTATTCCGATCGGCGAGTGGGTTCTGCAAGAGGCGTCTAAACAGAGTAAGGCGTGGGAAAAGAATGGATTAGGCATTATTCCGGTTGCGGTGAATATATCTGTCCGGCAGATCAAAGATGATGGATTTGTTGCGATGGTAGAGGAAACGTTAGAGGATCTTCAATACGAGCCTGAACGACTTGAGCTTGAAATAACAGAGAGCATTATGCAGGATTTTGAAAGATCCACAAGCGTTCTTAATAAGTTAAAACAGTTTGGGGTCATCATATCGATGGATGACTTCGGAACTGGTTACTCTTCATTAAATAATTTAAGGCATCTACCGATTGACAGCATCAAGATCGATAAATCGTTCGTGGATGATATCGTGAAAAGTTCGAATCAGGTTTCGATTGTAAAAGCCATCATAGATATGAGTCAAAATATGAATTTCACGACGATCGCAGAAGGTATTGAAACGGAAGAGCAAGTGTTATTCCTGAAACGAAATGGATGTCAGGTGGGGCAAGGGTATTATTTTAGCCGGCCGCTGCCTGCAGGTGAGTTGGAAGTGTTCTTACGTGAAAGAAAGCGTTCAGTGGGAGTTGTAAATCGGTAAAGAGTAGGTGCATGGGAAGTCATAAAGTGTCAGTTTAGGGGAATCTGCTAAACTGACACTTTATTATTTTGGTGAAGTTTTTTTATGCCACATTAACGTGGGTATTTAAGTAACCTGATTAAGCGAATAGATTCTGATGGAGAATGATCTTATCAGCTTCCATGTCATAGGTAAAAACTCCCATTGGACTAACCATTGTATACTTTACCCCACATCATTTCCTCCCCTTCATTTTTTGCGATTTATAATCATCATAAGAGTCGTGATGATCGAATAAGCTTGTGAGGGACGGACCTCTAGAATGGATACTTACTTTACATAAGATATCCGTATAGAGGTCCGTCCCTCATTTGAAATTCGACGCTTCACAACTTATGAAAAGTAAGTTATTATATAGAAAACTTAATTAAATGAGGTTTTGGATTATGGATTCTTACGATAATAAGATAATAGACGCGATTATGAAAGATTCAAGAATCAAGTGGTCTGATCTGGCAATAACGATTGGACTGAGCGCACCTGCAACGGCGGATAGGGTGAACCGGCTCGTGGAACAGGGTGTAATCAAGCATTTCGGAGCCATCATTGACCCTGCCAGTGTAGGTGCGGAGCTGACGGCCTTTGTGGCAGTATCATTGGAACGCCCAGAGCATCGAGAACCTTTTCTCAAGCTGATCCATGAATTGGATGAGGTACAGGAATGCCACCATATTGCAGGAGATGATGACTATCTCTTGAAAATTAGAAGCAGAAACACGAAGGATCTCGACCGGATCATCAGTCATGAGATTAAAAGTCTTCAGGGCATCATCAGGACAAAGACTACTATTGTGATGGATTCTCATAAAGAAAGTTCTGTCTTGCCGCTACCATCCGATACGCTTTCTTCAGAATAAGGAGAGGAATCAATGACTGCTGCATTATTATTTTTAAAGAGCCTTATTATAGGAGTGGCGATTGCTGCACCAGTGGGACCTGTAGGAATTCTTTGCATCCAAAGGACGCTTGCATATGGGAGGAGGACAGGTTTCATTTCAGGGTTGGGGGCTGCCACCGCTGATGCCCTTTACGGGTTGATTGCTGTTACGGGGCTTACAATGGTTTCCGGTTTTCTTCTGAATCATCAATTCTGGATTCAAGTATGGGGAGGGGTGTTCCTTTTGCTGTTGGGGTGGAAGACATTCACCTCTCAACCTGCTGTATTAAAGGTAGGAGAACCGGATACGACGTCCCCCGTTAAAGGATTTTTGTCCGTTTTCTTATTAACGCTCACGAATCCGATGACAATCCTTGCATTTATTGCGATATTTGGGGTTTTTCGAGTGGCTGGACCAGAGGATTTCCTAACCGCCATGATGGTTGTATTGGGAGTATTTTCTGGATCTGCCCTTTGGTGGGCTGCGCTTGCGTTAGTAGGTGGATGGATAAGTAGCAGGGTCGGGCCTGCTTCATTGAAAATGATAAATCGAGCAGCGGGTATCGTCCTTACGATCTTCAGTGTATTGTTTTTGATTGATTTGATATAAGCACCTATATAATTGAGGGACGGACCTCCAGAACGGATACTTACTTTACATAAGATATCCTTTTGGAGGTCCGTCCCTCTCTGTCTCCCTCTCTTTTGATACCCCTCTAAAATTCTCCATGTTCTTTTCCCCACACATGCATGTGCTGGAGGATGGGCATGAGGGTCATGCCGAGGTCGGTCATGGAGTATTCGACTTTTGGGGGGATGGTGTCGTATTGGGTGCGGTTGATGAATCCGTCTTCTTCGAGTTCTTTCAGCTGCTGACTCAATACTTTATGGGCAACGCCGGGTAGAAGGCGGCGTAATTCATTGTAGCGGTGTGTCCCCTCTGTTCCAAGATGCCAGAGGATGACCGTTTTCCATTTTCCACCGATTTTCCTCAACGTGTATTCGATTGAACATTTCAGTTTTCCTTGTTGATCAACAGATGTATTCATCAAAGACCAGTCCTTTCTTACCTACAGGTTAGTTTCTCACAAAAAAGTGCATTCTTACATTGATTCGCTCAGCTTTGTATAATGAAATCGTGTTAGATGAAACTAATCAAAACGAAGGAGGATTTATTCATGTTACCATATCCAAGATCATTTTCTCATATTGGGCTATCCGTCCCAAACCTAGAAGAAGCCATTAAATTTTACCAAGAGGTATTCGGCTGGTATATCATCATGGAACCTTCCGATGTCGAAAATGATGATACGGCCATTGGACAGATGTGCCGTGACGTTTTCGGAAACGACTGGGAGAAGTTTAGAATCGCCCACATGGCAACAGGAGATAAAATTGGGATTGAACTATTTGAATTCCCTCACAACGAGAAGCCTGAGAATAATTTTGAATATTGGAAGACGGGATTATTCCATTTCTGCATCCAGGATCCCGATGTGGAAGGCATGGTGGAGAAGATTAAGGAACATGGCGGAAAACAACGTATGCCTGTCCGTGAGTACTATCCTGGAGAAAAACCTTATCGTATGGTGTACGTCGAGGATCCATTCGGGAATATTTTCGAAATCTATTCTCACAGTTATGAACTGACGTATTCTGATGGAGCATATTGATTTTTTGTGACGGCACGTTCGAAGTTTGAACGTGCTTTTTTTGATCAAAAAAGGAATTCACTCATAAAAGTAGAACTCATTATAGAGATACAACAAACAAAAAAGTGAGGAATTTCATAATGAAGATCGTAGAGTTACACAAGGATTCAAGCATGTTTGATGAAGCTGTGAAAGTATTCTGGGAACAGTGGGGGAGTGAAGATAATCGAAGGTTCTATGAGGATTGTATGTTCCATTCCTGTCAAACTGAAGAAAATCTTCCACGATTCTATACTGCTTTGGAGGACGGAGAAATCATTGGCACATACGCGTTATTAAGAAATGACCTCAACAGCCGGCAGGATCTTTATCCTTGGTTGGCATGCCTGTACGTAGACCCTGAACATAGAGGAAGAAGACTTGGTTCCATTCTTCTTGACCATGCATTGAAAGAAGCCGATAAAAAAGGCTATAGCAGGCTCTATCTCTCAACAGATCTGGAAGATTATTATGAAAAATACGGCTGGACACATTCAACAGAAGCCGTTGGATTAAGCGGAAAGTCCATAAAAGTGTATGTGAAAGAGACCAATTGATTTTTGAGAAAGCAGCAAAGGAATGGTGATTGTGGACCTTTCCCCTGCTGCTTTTTTGAAGCATCCGCCGTTAGGTTCTTTATCTTCTGGTTATGCCATGAATCTTACAGGAATATGTATATAGAAAAAAAGATAGGGGAGTGGGTTCCATGAAGCATGTTGCAGCGGCAATCTATCTTTCTTTCGGAATGCTTTTCTTGTTTTTACAGGGGTTTGAGGGGTTTGCAAGACCAGAAAATATGAACTTTCTTATATTCTTATTCTTTATGGCCGGTTTACTGTATTTGTACAGGGAAATCCAGGAACGTTTTTCAAAAAAGTAAACATGAAAAAGGCACGCATGGGGATGCGCGCCTTTTTTCTATTATAATCCAAGTGAGATATATTTTACTTCCAAAAATTCTTCGATGCCCTGGTGCCCGCCTTCACGGCCGAGTCCGCTTTGCTTGAATCCGCCGAACGGCGCTTGAGGGGTGGACGGCATCCCGTCATTCAATCCGACGATTCCATATTCCAATTGTTCACTGATCCGGATGCCCTTTGTAATATTTTCAGTGAATACATAAGCGGCAAGTCCATAGATGGAATTATTGGCCCTTTCGATGGCTTCCTCTTCCGTTTTAAACGTTGTGACCGGAGCCACTGGACCGAATGTTTCATCTCTCATACAGATCATGTCATCGTTGACGTTCGTCAACACTGTGGGTTCAAAGTATAATCCCTCTATTCCATTTCCTCCGTAGGCAACGGTAGCTCCTTTGTTTACCGCATCCTCCACATGCTTCCGGACTTTCTCGATGGCGCCCTCATCAATCAATGGACCGATATCGACACCCTCATCCAGTCCGTTACCGACTTTCAGTTCCTTCACTTTTTCAACCAGTTTTTCTGAAAATGAATCGGCAATAGATTCATGAACATAAATACGGTTGGAGCAGACACAGGTTTGGCCGGCATTCCTAAACTTAGAGGCGATGACTCCATCGACGGCTTTTTCTAAATCAGAGTCTGCCATTACGATAACAGGAGCGTGACCTCCGAGTTCTAGGGATATTTTCTTGACGGTGTCGGCTGAGCCTTTCATCAGGACCTTCCCTACTTCCGTGGAACCGGTGAATGTCAGTTTACGAACTCGGGTATCTTCCATCCACGCTTCTCCGATGGATTTCGAATCGCCTGTCACCACATTGATGACGCCTTTGGGGATCCCTGCTTCTTCAGCAAGAGCCGCCATTTTTAACGCAGTCAAAGGAGTCTGGTTTGCCGGTTTGATGACGACCGT
The DNA here is from genome assembly GCF_044542955.1 of Rossellomorea sp. NPDC077527. Classification (NCBI taxonomy): domain Bacteria; kingdom Bacillati; phylum Bacillota; class Bacilli; order Caryophanales; family Bacillaceae; genus Rossellomorea; species Rossellomorea sp. NPDC077527. The sequence continues at coordinate 859,475 of NZ_JBITVL010000001.1, forward strand.
ACAACCTGTAGCAAGGGCAGGTGCCACTTTACGGGTGATCATCGCAGCTGGGAAGTTCCACGGGGTGATGACGGCTACAACCCCGACCGGCTGTTTATGGACGAATAATCGTTTGTTGCGCTGGGTGGCCGGGATCTGTTCTCCGTAAACCCGCTTTCCTTCTTCGGCGTACCAGGAGATGAACCCGTTGGCATATTGGATTTCACCGAGGGCTTCTTTTAGCGGCTTACCTTGTTCGATTGTCATGGTCCGTGCCAGGTCCTCTTTGTTCTCGTTGATCAAGTCATACCATTTTCGAAGGAGTTCACTTCGTTCATAAGCTGAATATTGAGACCAGTCCTTGAATGCGGTGAAAGCTGCATCAGCGGCTTGCGTGGCCTCTTTTTTACCTCCATTCGGGATGGTGGCAACCACTTCCGACGTGGCAGGATTTATGACCTCCTTCTTATCAAGGTCCGTTCCGGTTTGTTCTCCGTTAATGATGAGATTGTAGTGTTGCATAGTGTTCCTCCTTTTGTAAGTTAGATTCCCATATGCTTATTACTATGTAGTTTGTCTTAAATTTACAATAGTGAATGCGAAGAATCCAGTAATATACTTTGCCGCCTTCTTGATGGGCCATTCACTGTTTAAATACCCTGAGTAAGAGGGAACATAAACCGTATGATAAAAAACAGGGAGGCACCTTAAATGAAAGCGATCATTATCAATCAATATGGAGACAAAGACGTTTTAATGGAAAAGGAGATCAATCAGCCGGAGATTGGAGACAATCAAATCTTACTCGAAAATCATGCCACATCCATCAATCCCATCGATTGGAAGGTGAGGGCGGGGTATTTAAAAGATATGCTCGACTTTACATTTCCAATCATCTTAGGATGGGATGCAGCTGGAGTAATCGCAAAAAAAGGTAAAAATGTAAAAGGGTTTGAAGTAGGAGACCGTGTATTTGCCAGACCGGCCACGACTAGGGAAGGAACATACGCGGAGTATGTAGCAGTAGATGAAGAGCTGCTTGCGAAAATGCCTGAGAGCATGAGTTTTGAAGAAGCAGCGGCCATTCCCCTTGCAGGTTTGACAGCTTGGCAATGTCTGGTGGATTTCGGTGGAATCAAAGAGGGAGATAAAGTACTCATCCACGCAGGTTCCGGTGGAGTCGGAAGCTTTGCCATCCAGATTGCGAAAAGCTTCGGAGCACACGTGGCCACGACAGCAAGCGGGAAAAATGAAGAATTTGTCCGTTCTCTTGGCGCAGATCAGTTCATTAATTATAAAGAAGAAGATTTCAGTGACGTGCTGAAGGGATATGATTTGGTGCTCGATTCCATGGGCGGTGAGGTTCAGTCTAACAGCTATAAGGTATTGAAGGAAAATGGGAAACTCGTTTCGATTGCGCAGCCTCCAAATGAGGAGGAAGCGGCAAAGTATGGCATAAAAGCAGGATTTCTGTGGCTCGATCCTAAAGGAGAACAGCTTGCCAAGCTTGCCGATTTATACGAATCCGGCCAGCTAAAACCCGTGATCGGAGAAACCTTCGAGCTAAGTCAACAGGGACTAAGGGATGCACACGCATTAAGCGAGACGCACCATGCAAAAGGAAAAATCGTGATCAAAGTGAAATAATGAACAGAGAGGGACGGACCTTGGATGCATAGGTCCGTCCCTCAAAACTACTTCATTCCCTCCCCGTAATCCTCGTCCTCCACAATGCTCTCCTGCTCTTCGTGGAATTCCACTTCAGTCTGGCCGGTTACCTGGTCAAAGGGTGTGTAATAGAGAGAAGGGCTTTTTTTCCTGACAAATACTTTATAAAAGCCGACGATCACAAGGATGGTAATGACTGCAGGAAAGCCGACAGCGAATAAACTCAGTCCGGCCATCTTAAGAATCCCCTCCGGAGGTTGTCACGGATAAAGCGGCAATCATTGTTGCCTGCTGTGCCTGGATCATTAAGATACCCTGATATATTCCGATTCTTCCCATAGCCTCATGCACGAATCCTCACATCCCTTTTTATAGCTAGTATGAAATACGAATGAAAGCGGAAAAAGTTTCGTAGGAAAATATGTAAAAGGTGCTTGACGTTAAGTTTCCTTTACACTATGATATGGAAATATAAGGAGGGATCCTTCTTTGAAAAACAAACTAGTGGACTATCGAAAAATATTTGGATACTCCCAGGAACGATTGGCCGCAAGACTAGGGGTATCAAGACAAACCATCATATCGATTGAAAAAGGGAAGTATGACCCTTCTTTGAATCTGGCTTTTCAGCTTGCGCATGTGTTCGAAACGACGATTGAAGAGATTTTTGTCTATGAAGAGAAAGGGGAAAAGAAATTGTGACGAAGGGTTATCTGATTTTAGGCTGGGTTCTGGCTATACAGACCGGTTTCTTGTTCTTCGTGGGCATAATGGCAAAGGAATTTCCATATTTCGCTCTTACTCCTTTGTCCCTGACTGTTTTAAGTTTTTGTATGCATTATCTCTACCCGCAGTTCAAGCATAAGGATGAGCGGATGAAGATGATCAGGGAAAAGGGTATCTTTTATTCCTATTTTGCCATTCTAACTTTTTTCATCATTTTAATGTCGATACTTGGGCTTGAACTGATTGAGCTGACAGCTTTGAATCTAATGTACGTTATAACAAGCCTCACCATCATGACCGTATTCATCTCCATGGTCATCATGGCGAAGATCTACTAAGAGAGAGGGACGGACCTTCTAAGCAAAGGTCCGTCCCTCTCTCTTAATCATTTCTGTTGTTGACTTCGTAGGCGGCACGGATAGCGGATTCGATGGCCCCTTCGACCCAGCCGTGGAATGGGGAGGTGTGTTCTCCGGCAAAGTGGATGCGGTGCTCCGGGAGGTACAGATGATCAGAGAAGTCCGTTGCCTGGTTGGGGGCGAAGAGGGTGAAGCATCCTGCGGAAAATTGGTTTTCCCCCCAACTGTAGGAGGCCCCTTTTGAAAATTCTTTGTATACTTGTTCCCCGTATATTTTATACAGTCCCTGCAGTGCTTCACGGATTCGCTCATCCTCAGGCAGGCTATTCCACAGATTGGCATTTTGGCCCCAGCTGTAACTGCCGAGCATTACACCAGGACCTGAGGACCCGATACCATGGCTTGGCCGGTACGTATACCGGATGGGAAGATCCGTAATGATATTCCCTATTTTGAAGGATTCCCAGAACTTTGATTTGAACTCCAACCCTATCTTGACAGATGAAACATAATTCAGTTCCCGTATCGCCTTCCATTTTTGGAAGGAGATGGATTCATAGGGATGAACATCGATAAATTGAAAAACAGAATAAGGGACGGTCACGATGGTGTAATCACCCTCAAAACGATGATAACGGTTTGTCGTGCGGTCTCTTGTGATGACCTCAACGCCGTCATCCTTTTGAAGGATCCCATGTACTTTATGAGAAAAGATGATATTCTGCTGAAGCTCTGGCAAAAAAGAGTAAGGAAGTTTGTCATTCCCTCCATCAATTTCGTAAAACTTTAATTTTTCATTGAAAACCGTACGGACGATATCCAATAAAATATCAACAAAAGAGAGTTCTGGGAATCCTTCGATACCTAATAAGACTTTTACGATCCGGATAGCTTCGGGGGAGAGAGAGGTACCAATTGGGTTGGAACGTAAGAATACATCGAATGAATAATGATCAAACTTTAACCGTAATCGCTCTTGTTCTTCAGGACTTGCTTTTTCGTACAAGTCCAAGAATGGTTTCACAGCGGAGGATAATAATTCGACAGCCGTTTTTCCCTGTTCTTCAGGAGGTAAAGGATAATTGAAGATATCCGGATTACTGTTGTAATTCGAATCGGTCGTTTGGATGCCATTTACGAGGTAAAGGTCACTTTTATTGATGAATTCATTGGTCGGTAAGTTGAATTTACGGATATATTCAAAGACTAAATCATGAGTTTCCGGAAATCGCATAGCTCCGACATCGAGGTATTGACCTTCTGAAAAAGGCTCTCTCAGCGTATAAACCCTTCCACCGATGCGGTCACTTCCCTCAAGGATGGTGACGGAATGACCCGCCTTTTTTAATAAGGATCCTGCAACCATTCCGGCCATGCCAGCCCCGATAATGATCACTTTCTTTGGTTCTTGTGTGGGAACCAATCCATTCCTCACGATGGACACCATATCTTCTGGATAAGAAAGATCACCATAATTGTGGTCATCAGCTCTATTTCTCATTTTTTTCCCCCGTTCGCCAACGCTTTACTCTATATGTATATGATTGGAAATCAGGAGAATAGAAGATGTAGATGTAGTTCCTATGCTCTAACTTCAAAAGAGAGAGGGACGGACCTTTGATGCAAAGGTCCGTCCCTCTTCGAACTCAGTCTTCCTTGCTGTCTTCGAGGACATATTTAAGTTTGGCCAATTTATTGGTCCAGAACTGTTCATAATACGCTAGCCAGTCCTTCAGTTCTGCCAGCGGTTCGGGCTGCAGGCGATAGATTTTCTCCCTGCCGACCTTTTCCCCGTGGACCAGATCGGCTTCAGAAAGGATGGTCAGATGCTTTACGATGGCGGTACGGCTCATCGGAAAATGGGAAGTGAGAGCGGAAATGGGCATCTCTTTTTCAGAAAGCAGGCGCAGCACTTCCCGACGGGTCGGGTCTGCAATTGCCTGAAATACGTCATGTTTAACGGCAGACACTTATCCTTCCACAACCTTCCGAAGTCTCTGTTCTACTATACCGACCCAGCCGTTTGCCATGCGTTCCCGGATAACGGAGCTTTTTTCGTTAGGTTTAAAAACAACGGCATCATCATGCTTCCAGCCACCATGGATCACTGTGAACTCTGTTTGATTGCCAACTTCTTTTAATCGGAATTCCACAAACCATCCATCCGTATCCCATGAGAACGATAGCTTATGGGGAGGGTCTATCTCCAATACTTTACAAGGCGAAGGTCCAAAAGGGGACTGAATATGAAATTCGTGTCCGACTTCAAGTTGAAAATCATTGGGCATAAACCATGAAGAAATCCCTTCTGATGTGGAAACCGTTTCCCATACTTTTTGAATAGGCGCATTAAAAAGCGCTGTTTGCTTAATATCTTGAAGTTGGTTGCTTTGATTTGACTGCATAGTTGTCGCCTACTTTCTGTGTTTTAATATAACACCAATTGGTTTCATATCCAATGATATAACACCAAATGGTTTCATGTCAATCGAAGAAGGAGAATGGAGAAAAAATGTAGAAGTAAAGTCTTGATGAAGGTTAGTATGACACGCTTATATACAATTAAACCATTTTACTGAAACAACCGGTCACTGAATCGCACAGAATGACCGGAGCATATCCAATCAGGATGGTACATTAGATGTGTAGGGAGTAGATAAACAATGGAAATGCTGCATAGGATGAATGACTGTATTCAATACATTGAGGACAATCTTGAAGGAGAAATTGAGTTGGAGGAACTTGCCCGGCTGTCACTCCATTCGAAGTTCCATTTTCAAAGGATGTTTTCTTTAGTCACGGGCAGTACTGTGGCCGAATATATCCGGAGGAGGAGACTGACCTTAGCGGCACAGGAACTGAATCGTCCGAACGCCAAGGTCATCGATGTTGCTTTCAAATATGGATATGAAACACCTGAATCCTTCTCAAAAGCCTTTCGGAGAGCTCATGGTGTATCCCCATCCCAGGTGAGGGAAGCAGGAACTCCTTTAAAGGCATTTCCACGTATATCCTTCCAAATCCAACTTAAAGGGGAAGTTGAAATGGATTATAAAATTGTCGAGAAAGATGCGTTCCAAGTGATAGGAAAAGGAAAAAGGGTATCAACCTGTAATGGTCAAAATTTGCAAGACATTCCGGCCTTCTGGGATGAAGTCAATACGTCGGGATTGGACCGGACGATTTGTGAAGCGGCAGGAAATGACGAAATGCTCGGAATCTGTATGGAATTTGATCATCCAAATGAAGAGTTTACGTATTTTATCGGGGCTGGGAAAAAGACTGATCAAGACCATTCACTGGAGGTAAAGGAGATCCCTGCATCCACATGGGCGGTATTTGAATCCGTCGGTCCCATGCCGGGCGCGATCCAGGCTGTATGGAAGCGCATCTTCTCGGAATGGTTTCCATCCACAGGTTATGAGCATGGAAATGGCCCTGAGTTTGAGTTGTATCCTCCAGGAAATCCGAATGATGAGAATTATCGGTGTGAGGTATGGGTTCCAGTTATGAAAAAATAATGTTAGTTTGCCTCCAATCTCAGATTGGGGGCTTTTGTTTTAATTAAGAGTAGAATCTTCATTGGAAAAGAAGTTATTTCCAACTTCCATCGTTATTGTTTTTTTGAATTCAACATGTTACTATAAAGTCACATATTAAATGTGACCATTTAATCACATGTTATTTAACAACGAAAGGATCGTTAAGATGAAAGACGAACTTTCCACTTTGTTCAAGGCGTTGGGACATCCTATTAGACGGGAGATTCTTGACCTTTTGAAGAAGTCAGCAAGAACGACAGGCGAACTGAATGAATTCTTCCCCGAGGTGACAAGATATGCGATCATGAAGCATTTAACCATCCTCGAGGAAGGAAATTTGATCGTGGTGAAGCGCGAAGGCAAATTCCGGCGTAACTACCTGAACGCGGTTCCATTGCAGGAAATGCACAACAGGTGGGTTGGGAAATATATGGAGTCCACTGCCAATTCATTGCTGAAGCTGCGATCATTAGCAGAAAATAAAGGAGGAGAAGAAACAATGGAACAAAGTAAAGCTTTCCGTATTGAACAAGAAGTCATGATTGATGCACCACGTGAACAGGTGTTTAAAGCGTTAACCGAGCAGGCAGGGGACTGGTGGGAATTTAAATTAGCCCCTGAGGGAGTATCTTCTCAATTCACATTCGATGCTGTACCCGGCGGTCAGTTCATCGAAAAATGGCGGGAGGATGAAGGAGCTCTGTGGGGAACAGTGTACTATGTGAACGCCCCGGAAGAAATCCGTCTGCACGGTCATCTCGGAATGCAAGGGGCAGTAAACAGTGCGTATACGTATCGGTTGATTGAAAAGGGTGAATCCACCTTGCTGCAATTATCCCATGCAGCGTCAGGAGTCATTGAAGAGGACTGGGAAGAAAAGCATTCGGAAGGGTGGATCTATTTACTCGGAACCCTTTTAAAAAATTATGTCGAAAGGAAATAAGGCCATGGTAGATGTCATAACCGACATAACGATACAATGTCCGATTCAAAAGGTTGCAGAGTATGCTGCTGACCCGGATCATGCACCGGAATGGTATGTGAACATTGATTCGGCAGAATGGAGGACGGAAAAGCCTTTATCCTTACATTCTCAAATTGCATTCAAAGCCAGATTTTTAGGGAAGGATCTTTCCTATGTATATGAAATCAAGGAGTTAATCCCTGGACGGAAGCTTGTGATGAAGACTGCAAACGGACCGTTCCCAATGGAAACCACCTATGAGTGGGAGTCGATTGATGACCAAACGACCAAAATGACTTTACGAAACTGTGGAAACCCGACTGGATTTTCTAAAGTGATGACTCCTTTAATCTCTACGATGATGAGAAAAGCAAATAGGAAGGATTTAAAAAAAATCAAAGAAATCCTTGAAAACGAATAAAAAGGAATCTGCCCAGGTCATGGGCAGATTCCTTGTCTATTTAATCACTACATAAGGCCTCATCATCTCATAATCCTCATGCTCCAATATATGACAGTGCCAAACATACAACCCGGTATAAGGTCCGAATGAAACGATGATGCGGGTCATTTCCCATGGATTCGCACAAACCGTGTCCTTCCACCCCTGTTCATTAGGTTCAGGCTTGATACGTGGACCGGTTGGGACGACCCTTCCTTCCTTTTGGTAGATTTCCTTATCGAATGTCTGGCGGTCCAGAATTTGAAAGCGAACCAAGTGTAAATGGATGGGATGGGAACCTTCCGTTACATTGATGAAGCTCCATATTTCAGTACTCCAAAGATGAGGCATTTCAGTAATCGGATCATCCCATAATTGATTGTTTAATAGATGTACCTCCCGGCCAAATTGATCGTGCGTCATATTCAACAGAAGATTTCTCGTGCGGGAAGCATTTCTCTTCTTTAATTTAGGAACAAATTGCAGTGAATTTGGTATCTTGCTTGTATCTTCACTCTGGAGCTGCTTCAACACGCGGAACTGCATCAGGACACCCGTCGTGTTAGGATCCGGCAAGGAACCGTTTGGAAACGGTGCTGGGGCATGGTTGAGGATCGTGATGTATTCTCCATCCAGAGAAGAAAAGTCCATGATGACATCTGCGCGCTCAGCAGGAGCAAGCAAAATCTTTCGAACGTGGACTGGTGCAGAGAGAAGCCCCTGATCAGATCCGATTTGTATGAATGGTGTACCGTTTGAGAGGGAAAGCTGATACGTCCGGGAATTCGATGCGTTGATCAATCGAAACCGATAACGCCTAGGCTCGACTTCAAGAAATGGCCAAACCTTCCCGTTAACCAGAATCGTATCCCCGAAGAAATTAGAAAGGGTGGAGGAACGGACACCTGGAATCGGTGGTTGAGGTTCGGAAGGATAATAGAGGGAGCCACCGTTATGAAAGGAGCGATCCATGATCACAAGCGGCACGTCGTATGAATGGGCAGGCAGTGATAACGCTTCCTCTTCTTCATCGTGGATGATATACGCTCCCGCGAGTCCAGCATATATATTCAAACGTGTAATTCCGATAGCATGGTCATGGTACCAGAGGGTGGTGGCCTGCTGCTGGTTGGGATAGGTGTATACTTTCCCAGGGAAGAAGGGGCCTGTCTCTTTAAATCCTTTTGTAAACCAGGCATCAGGATAACCGTCACTCGTATCAGGTGTTGCCCCTCCGTGGAGATGGACGACGGTACGGACTTCGGGCTGATTTTTCCCTGCCCCATGGACGGTGATATCGATAGGAAGGAAATGTTTCATTGGAAGTTCGTTTTTCCACAATACCCTCACCGTTTGATTGCGTTTTACCTTAAAGGTAGGTCCGGGAAATTGCCCGTTGTACCCCCATATTCTAGTAGGGGGAAGATCCCGGTGAAGTTGCTGATGCCCTTCTTTCATGGTCACCTCATAAAACATTGAACCCTTGTGAATAGAGATAGGTTGAATCGTTTCCATGACAGGAAGCGGGTCGACAAATTTCTCTAGCATCATAGATCCTCCTCTATTGGCACTATTACTCCATATGTATGGTGATTGATATTGAAATATCCTTTATGCCGTAAAAATGAAGAGGCACCTGCTGTAGTATGAGCAGATGCCTCTATTCTTAGTTTGCGCCTTTATACCGGTAGCGATATTGAATGTTCGCTGTGCGGTCATCTGTATCGATGGTCCATCGATTCCATGGGCTTTGGTTTCTTCTGATTTCCGTATTTGGAAGGAAGGGGATGGTTTCATTCGCCCCGATCGTCATACTCCCGGTTTCAATGGTGTCCATTACATTTCCTGAAGAATCGAAAAAGGCCATCTGTACTTGAACAATTAGATCACGATCCTCAAAGTTCTTCATAAATACAAGATTCGAATAATCTGATCCTCTGCAGGAAGAAGAGCTTGAATAGCATATTTGATCTGACACGGCCAAGGTCATCCCGATTGGCTGATCCGTTTCTTTCTCCATATTGCTGAACGATCGGTCCGCTCGCTTCATAGCTGTAGCGTAAGTAGACTTCTGTGCAATGGGCAGGACGAAAATGAAGATCATCATCATGGACAAGCATAATAAACTCATGACAATAAAAACGGGTGAGCTTTGTATGATGGTTTGCTTAAAGGGCGTTCTCGAAAAAATCCCCATCACGACGACAATCAATAGGATGATACCCAATAACAATCCGCAAACCATCAACATGATCGTTATTTCCGATCCCGTTGGAAGGAGTGGGAAACCGTACTTTTCTAAGTAATGAAGATTTACAATCAGGGTCACGGAGAAGATGGCTGCGAAAGTACCGGCACTGAGTAGAGCGTACCGAAGCAGGACCCTGTAGTGCCGGTGATGGTCCATTAGGGCAAACATATAGATGAGAAAGGGAATGGTCGCTATGGGTATGATCAAGAATGCCATGGTGCTTCGGTCCCTTCTTCATTTGAAAATTCGATGCGTAAGTCTCTATTTGTGAACGAAATCGTTTCAGTGTGTTCCTGAGAGGCTTCATCACCCTTGAAGGTCCTTTCAAGTGACGGGCATAAGATTTCGTACATTTCTTCAAATCTGTCCGGGTTGGATTCCCATTTACTAAAAAGGTAGAAATAATGATCATGCCAGAAGTTAAACACCTTCCATTTCATCATCTTCCAGGTCAGGGTGGCAAAATAGATGACCTTGGCAGGAGAAATCAGTTTTTTGATCTGGGCTGTAGGCATTTTGGACAATTCCCGAAACACAATAAAGCATTCATGTAGTTGTTTCATCACGTCAAGGATGGTTCTTTTGTCCACCTCTGATCGCATGAAATTTCTATAAAGAATCTCTTTGCTTTGAGAAGCGTCTTGATCGTAAGCTTTTAGCTCATTCAAAACGCTGTAACATGCTAGTTTTTCATTCTGTGAACGGGCGGGAACGGCAAAGAGATCAAGAAATTCAAGGAATGCTTTTCGATCTTTGTCTTTCACTTTTTCTTTATAAAAGACGGAGCAGATTGTATCCAATATCTTATACTGATCTTCTCTGTCTTCGAAGGCAGCCAATTCTGCCTTTTCTGTTGTTACGGTCATGCTGTCGGATGTGTGAATGATGATCTGGGCATGTGTCCGGCTATCCCTCCTGTATGTCATACGTTGAATGATGCGGTCTTCTAAATGGTGAATGATGGTACCAACAGGATCACGAGGTTCGTCGGCTTCATATGTAGAAACCCTTTCCTTTAGTACTTGTAATAACGTCAAACTAGTCACCTCTGCTTTTTTCATGGTATGTATTTACGGATGAATTCTTTGTATGTTTCACTGACAGGAGAAGTAAGGAGCATTTTCCTATGCTGAGAGTGTCACTACTGCTTGTTCCTATACCCATCTGATTCAAAAGTCATTCCTTTTTCAGGAAAAAGGAAAGGTGAAGGTTCAGATTTTTTTCTTTGCCTTCTTTTTTTGATACACTATTTTAGTTGCTAAATTGTTTATTATTGGAGGAAATAATGTCAAATCGAAATAAAGGCATCATACTGTTATTACTATCAGCGTTCGGTTTCTCCTTGATGGCAGCTTTTGTAAAGTTGTCCGGGGATGTGCCGACGATTCAGAAGACCTTTTTCCGGAATATCGTCTCTGCATTCATTGCATTCGGTTTTGTCCGGTATCATAAGGAACGCCTATTTGGAAAAAAAGAAAATCAAAAGCTTCTACTGCTGCGTTCCGCTTTAGGAGCCGTTGGAATTGTGCTTTTCTTCTATGCTATTGATCATCTCGTGTTATCGGATGCCGATATGTTGAACAAGCTGAGCCCATTTTTGACCATCATCTTCTCGGCCCTATTCTTGAAAGAACGGACGCGTGTCTTTCAGGTGGTGGCGATCATCATCGCGTTCATCGGGACATTGTTCATCATTAAACCAGCATTTTCTTTCGATGTCATTCCGTATCTCGCGGGAGTATTTTCCGCCATTTTTGCCGCAGGTGCCTACACGGTCCTCCGGGTGCTCGGGAGCAGGGAGAAGTTTTATACGGTCGTCTTTTACTTTTCATTCTTTACGACAGTCGTGCTCCTACCATTTGTCATCGGATTTTATGAGCCGATGAGTGCGAAGCAGTGGGGGTACCTGCTATCCGCAGGTGTCTTTGCGACAGTTGGTCAGTTCGGGATTACAATCGCATATAAGTTCGCGCCGGCAAGGGAGATATCCATCTTTTTCTATTCGACGGTTGTTTATTCCGCGCTTATCAGCATCTTCCTGTTTGGGCAGATTCCTGATGTATACAGTATTATAGGGTACATCGTCATTTTCGGCGCATCACTTTACATGTTCCTGAAAAATAATGAAGACGGAAAAAACAGGCAATCTGAATGAAACCCGAAACCTATCCATCAACTGGTGGATAGGTTTTTTTACGTTGGTGAAATGAAACATTTCCCATTTTCAAACCGTAAATATAGTATCCATATTTAGACAGGAGAGAGGAACATGAAGGTGGCTTTATTCATTAGTGGCATCGTTTTGGTTATCGCTTTGTTCATCATTGTGGCCGGCGTTAGGCAGCGAGCGGATAAAAGGGATGGACACTATCTGTTAAACTACTTGAAACATCACAAGAATTGGAGTTTAACGGTGGTTCGGAATGGGGAAACGCTCAAGTCTGTCCGGGAAGATGAGATGCTTCCGTTAGCAAGTGCGGTGAAGACCATCATCGCCATTGAATATGCGAAGCAATGCAGGGAACAGACATTAGATCCTTCCCACAGCGTTTCTCTGGAAGAGCTCGAGCGATATTATATTCCGAATACAGATGGGGGAGCCCATGAAGACTGGATGGCGTATTCGAAAGATAAGGGACTTCTCCCTGGAAATAGTACTACCCTTGAAAATGTGGTGAAAGGAATGATTGCTTTCAGCTCCAATGCAAACACGGACTATTTAATGGACCTTCTTGGAGTGAATAAAATCAACGGATTGCTGGATGAATTGAGCATTGAAAAACATGAAGCGCTTTACCCGGTCGTGGGGGCCTTGCTGATTCCAACGTATTTGAAGATGAAAGATCCTTCCTATACAACTGACTATATCGAGTCAAAGGTAAAGGAAATGTCAAAAGAGGAATACATACGAATCGCTCAAACCGTTTCACAAAATTTAAAAGAGGGGGAAAAAGGTCTGTACCTTGAAAATTGGCATTCAAGTAAGCGTCTGGACAAAATTTGGTCCGACAGACTGACCCGGAGTACTACTTTTGAATACGCAACACTCATGGGGAAGCTCAATTCCAAGTCCTTTTTTCAACGTGAAATACAAGAGCGATTGGATGCTGTAATGGAAGGTATTATGGAAAGTCATATCAATCGGGAGTGGTTAATGCATGCCGGAAAAAAAGGAGGATCGACAGAGTTCCTCGTCACGAATGCTGCGTATGCAACAGATAAAGAAGGAAATTCAACAGAGATTGCGATCTTTACAAACGAGCTGGGAGCGGGGGAGTTCGAAAAGATCTCAGGGAGTTTGAATTCATTCATGCTGAATATTCTAAGAGACGAAGATTTCCGAAATAAGCTGAAAGAGTTATAATGTAAGTAAATGGAATATATGGTAGGTGGAGGTGTAAAAATGGTTCTCCGAAACTCGAAATGGTCATTATGGGCACTTGCCCTGTTAACACTGGTCCTTATAAGTAATGTGCTACTGTATCAGCCACTTGTGCAGCAGGTCCTGGCTATAAAACTTGAAAGTGGTGTCGTACTTGGATCTTTAGTGGATCTGGTCATCATTTCACCTGCACTCGCCTATGCAGCTTTCAAAGTTTCAAAGAAGCAGGCGGTCGGATTCGTCGTGTTTGGATTGGTCATGGCAAGAGTCATCATTCCTGAAGAATTCTTTGCTCCCTATACCCTCCTCCTGTACTTCGGGATTAGCTCTGAAGCCTTGTTCTTTCTGGCGGAACTGGGCCTGATCTTCCTTCTGCTCAAGAGAATTCCAGTCATCCGGGCTGAAATGAGATCAACGCGAACAGGTCCGATCTTTTCACTCCTTCCTGCAGTGGAAAGAAAGGTAAGCAGACTTCCTCTTATCAGAATCGTGGCATCAGAGATTCTGATGGTGTACTACGCCATCTTCAGCTGGCGGAAGAAAGCACCCACTCATAAAAGGGTGGTAACGATGCATCATAAGACCAGTGCCATCGCCATGAATATCATGCTCATCCATGCCGTCGCAATCGAAACGATTGGTCTTCATTGGTGGCTGCACTCCAAAATTCCGGTCCTGTCATTCATTCTGCTCATTCTAAACATGTACAGCATTCTTCTCGTACTAGCCGAAATCCAGATTACACGATTGCATCCTGTTGAAGTGAAAAATGGCTCGCTGCACATTGCTCAGGGACTAAGGCATCGGCTGATCCTGCCCCTATCAAACATCAAGAGAATGGAATGGGGAGAGAAGAAACCAAGTAAAGGCACCATGATTTTTATGCAGAAAGACTTTGAGGAGATTCATCCTCAGGTTGTCTTGGTCTTGAAGGAGCCTGTCGAAGCGACCCTATTCATGGGTAGAAAAGAAGAGGTGTCTAAGGTGGCTTTGAGAGTGGATGATCCCGAAAAATTGAAGGAACTGTTTAAGCAAAATGAAGAAAGTGCCTGACGGTTTCCAGGCACTTTCTTCATTCTTACCCCATCCGATAAACCCAATCACATTCCCCAATCATCGATTCATCATGCGTAACCATGATGGTAGCAATATTCCTTTCCTTGGTTTCTTTTAATAATAATTCCACCACGGATTTCCCCCGTTCCCGGTCAAGGCTTGCGGTAGGTTCATCGGCAAGGATTAGCTTCGGTTCATTCATGAGGGCACGGGCGATGGCTACCCGCTGCTGTTCTCCACCGGAGAGCTGTTCAGGATAATGAGAGCTTCGTTCTTCAAGTCCAAGGTGAGATAGTAATGCTGTTGCCCGTTCCTGAGGTTGATTCTTCTGTCTGTTGAGCTTCCCGACGAGTAATAGTTGTTCTTCGACGGTTAAGAACGGCACAAGATTCGATTGCTGGAAGATGAAGCCGATTTCCTTCATGCGAAGGGCCGTTTGTTCTTTTCCGTTCATCTCGTGTACATTTCGTCCGTTTAGGATGACTTCACCGCTTGAGGGACTGGTCAATGCCCCGATGATGGAGAGGAGGGTGCTTTTTCCGGATCCGGAAGGTCCCAGTATCGCCCCGAACTCTCCTCTGTTAACCCTCATGGATATATGATCTAAAACTGTGAGTGTTTCATGGCCTTGTTTGTATGTTTTCGTAACCCCGTTTAACTCTAAAATCGATGTCATCTTATTTCACCCCTCCGATTGCTTCTAATGGATCGACTTTCGTAATGCTTCTGAAGGACAATAGTGAACCGATCCATGCCATGGCTAAGATTAAACCGCTGTTTAACAGTACCATCCCGATAGATATATCAAATGGGACATTTCCAGGAATGATGTGTGTCAATCCATACGTAAGGATATTTCCTGCCAGGATCCCAAGGATGGAAAGAATGGATATTTGGGCGAACAGGGCACGCAGGAGAATGCCTGCTTTAGTCCCAATCGCTTTTAATACACCGTATTGATGAAGCTTCTGCAGGGTCATGACATAGAAGAAAGTTGCCAGGACAATCGCTGAGATGATGAGCAGGAAGACCACCATCATCTTTAAAGAACCCTGCTCCGCCGAATAACCCGGTACGTTTGAAAGAATGTCCTTCTTCGATGCTGCGTCCAGATTGAGAGGAATATCTGCTCCTTCCTTATCCGTGAAGAGGAGCGCCTGGTACACAGGGGTATCACCATGAAGATCCTTCCATGTCTCCATCGAGGTAAACATGGCCGGTGTATGTCCGTAGCTGAAGCGTTTCTCTGTAAAGCCACGGATGGTCCATGTTTTCCCTTGATAGGTGAAAGTGTCTCCAGGTTGTACTCCTTCTTTCTTCAAGCTCGGATCCGCAAGCATCTCGTATGGAGCGAGTTTGACGCTTTCTTCAGAGGCAGGCATGAATGAGCTGGTTGGATCTAAGGCAAAGAGGCTGATGTTCATTGCTTTCCCTTCATGGACCATTTCCACCATCCTCAAACCAAGTGGCGAACCTCCTTTTACAGCAGCGATATCTTCTGCTGTCATATTGGATCTTTCCAACTGATGTGTGTCGCTTTTTTCCACAACATATGTGTCAGCCGTCATATTTTTTATGGCAGAGGCATTATCTACGGATAATCCATTTGCTAATCCGGATATCGACAACACCAGACTTGTAATCAATGTGATGATGCCTGTGATCAATAAGAATTTCATTTTGGCATAGCGAATTTCTTTCCATGCAAGAAACAAAAAAATCACCTTCCCTTTCATATCTTCCCTTTCATGATAGAAGGGAAGTATGAACGGAAGATGAACAAAGGATTAAGGAAGCGTCACCGTAAAGGTGGTTCCTTTATGTGGAATGCTTTTTACATGGATTTCGCCATGATGAAGCGTGATGATCTTCTTGACGATGGACAGTCCAAGGCCGCTGCTGTCACGTTCATGACTCCGGGACTCATCCACTTTGTAGAAGCGGTCAAAGATCTTTTCCAAATGTGTTGAAGGGATACCGATTCCGGTGTCCTGGATCTTAAATGTGACGCCTTCTTGCTCTTTATGGAGGGACATATGGATTTCGCCATCACGATGGGTGTATTTAATACTGTTTGATAATAGGTTCTCAAACGCCTGGTGTAGCAGATCTTCGTGTCCGGAATAGATTACTTCGTCCGCTTCCAGGGACAAGGCAAGATTCTTCTCTTCCCACAGCCACCTCGTTTGTGCAATAAGGTCTTGGAGCATCTTCGTCAAGTTAACGGGTTCATGTTTGAGCACTCCTTGATCTTTATCAAGGGAGGCAAGGGTCAAAAGCTGTTTGCTTAACGTTGACAAACGGGTGCTTTCTGATTCGATCACCTTCGAATAATAGTCTTGATCTTCTTTCAAAATGGAGGGGGAGCGCAATAGAGTCGCATATCCTTTCATGGATGAAAGAGGTGTCTGTATTTCATGGGATACATTTGAAACAAACTCTTGGCGCATTTGGTCCACCTCTCTCAGTTGGCGGCTCATGCTCGTAAATGATTTGGCAAGGGTCCCGATTTCATCGTTGCGATTTTCTTTTAACTGAATGGAATAATCCCCACCGGCTATCTTCTTTGTGGCAACGGTTAGCTCCCTGATCGGCTTCACTAAATACCGTGTACTAAAGAAGACAATCAGCATGCTGAGTGCAATCGTCAAGAGGAGCAGGACAGATAGGAGAATATGTATTTCATTGAACTGCTGCTTGACATTTGGTCTCATAAATAACGCATGAGGCTTCCCGTCGATTTCAATCGGGACACCGATAGAGTTGGACAATTCGTTGGAGAAAAATCCCGTCACAAACGTGGTGGAAGGATATTCAGCCATACCGTGGTAAGTAGTCCCATTCAGTACGCTCGTTATCACTTCAGGAGATAGTGTATGATTCCGAAATTCCTCCCCATAAAAGGTTCCAGCCTTTCCATCGGTCACGTAAAATTGATAGCTTAGTTTTGCCGTCTTCTTAAAAAAAGTGGATTCGTCCATGGAGGCAGCTTCAAAGAGTTCTACCACGTCATGGGCGATTTCAGTGTTTTTCTCATCATTGGAAGGCTTTAAGATTTTCTGGTAGTAAAGGTTCGAACCGATAAAGGCCATCACGCTGCTCACAATCATGATCAGGAGCGTGACGACCACGATCCGGATATAAAGGGTACTCATTTATGATACCTCCAGTTTGTAGCCGATACCCCGGACGGTCGTGATCGTAAAGGTATCGCTGTAACGCTTGAACCGTTCACGCAGTCTTTTAACATGGACATCGATGGTCCGGTCATCCCCTTCGAAATCCATTCCCCACACATGCCGGATGAGTTCATCCCTTGTGAAGGTTCGATTGGGGAAGCTTGCAAGATAATAGAGAAGTTCAAACTCCTTGAGGGGGAGAAGCATGGTCGTGGTTCCTATTTTCACCTCGTAAGATCGTTTATCAAGAGTCATCTCATTTAGTCGGATGGTTTGAGAACCGGCACGGTCGTATCTTCTCAAGATGGCCTGTACGCGGAAGAGGAGCTCTTCTTTCTCAAAGGGTTTCACCATATAATCATCGGTCCCTGCCTGATATCCTTTCGCTTTATCCGTGATGCTGCCCCTCGCAGTCAACATAATGATTGGAATATCATAGTCTTCTCTTACTTCCCCTGCTAACTGAAATCCATCTTTATTTGGCATCATCAGGTCGACAATGGCAAGGTCGATGGTTTGATTGAGAAGAATGTCGGATGCAGCTTCGCCGTCAGGTGCTTCTGTCACCAGGTAACCATTCTGCTCCAAATACACACGTACGAGCTTTCGAAGATGAGGATCATCATCAACAACAAGGATCGATATCATAGCAGCACCTCTTTTCTGTAAAGAATTTTTATGATTACACTTTAGCATAAGTGGTAGAGCTTAAACCAATTTATTACCGAACTCCCACCTCTTGGATATAATAATAATAAAATCATCCTTATACCCATATCTTTTTCACATACCTATCCGTTATTAACATGAGAGGATGTAAAGGAGTGAAGACAATGCAAACGAGATCGGTGATCAGCCATGACGATAAGAGAATGGAAGAAATGGTACCAAAGCTCTTTCGATACTGTTATTTTCTGACGAAGGACAAATGGGACGGGGAGGACCTTGCTCAAGAGGCTGTTTGTAAAGCCCTCAGTCGATACCCTGATCGTCAGGACTGGAGTTCTGCTTTGCTGAAGAAAATGGCGTATCATCTGTGGATCGATAAAGGTCGAAAACAAAGCAGGGAAACGATCGGCCCTGCTCCAGAATTAGGTATCGAACATCATCCGAAAGAGTGGATCAGTCCCGATATGATCGAAATTCTCTCCAATAATCTGACTCCGAAGCAGTTGTTTTCCTTCATATTAAAGGAAGCCTTTCAATTCAAAATTTCGGAAGTGGCGGATCTATTGGATCTGACGGAGACCGCCGTTAAGGCATTGCTGAACCGTTCAAGAGCCAAACTGAAAAAAATCCACAGTGATGACGAATGGGGAGAATTTCAAACATACAGCGATGAAAAACTCCAAAAAGAGTTGAACGCCATTTTATACCGTAGTTTGAAAGCACAGGATCCGAGCCTCCTGATCGCCTACATCCCGACCCTGCTTGCATATGGTCCAGTCCATATGTGCGTGGCACCAACGCCAACGACTTCTTCTCCATCTGCCGTCCTCTCAATGGCTGCATAACGAAAGAGGGAGGAAGTATGTATGAATGCAATACCTTATGTGATTGAACAGTCCAGTAAAGGAGAACGTTCCTACGATATTTACTCAAGGTTATTGAAGGACAGAATCATCATGGTCAGCGACGAAGTGAATGATCATATGGCCAATAGCATTGTTGCGCAATTGTTATTTTTGGCTGCGGATGATCCCGACAAAGATATCTCTCTGTATATCAATAGTCCGGGCGGCTCGACTTCTGCCGGGTTCGCCATCTTTGATACGATGCAATACATCAATCCGGATGTAAGGACGATCTGCACGGGCATGGCAGCATCATTCGGTGCGATGCTGCTTCTTGCAGGCACGAAAGGAAAACGTTTTGCTCTGCCAAATAGCGAAATCATGATTCATCAGCCGCTGGGAGGGGCAAGAGGACAGGCGACTGATCTTGAAATTTCGGCAAAGCGGATCCTAAAATTAAGGGAGCATATAAACGAAATCATTGCCGAGAAAACGGGTCAATCCGTTGAGAAAGTCGCCTTCGATACGGATCGTGATTATTTCATGAGTGCCTATGAGGCAAAGGAATATGGGATCATTGATGAGATTATTGAGAAGAAATAATAGATGAGAGGACGGTCGATATGGCCGTTCTTTTATTTTTGGTGTGCTGAACGAAGGGAGAAGGACTGTACCTGGTACATTTCGTTGGGTTTGTACCAGGTACACAGTAGAAAAAGCATCAATGTCCAAGATTGATATGGTAAAATAAACCATGAGTTCATCGAAGCAAACGTTAAAAATAACAGAGGTTAGGAGGAGAGTGGCAGATGACACTAATGCTCTTGTTGGGTATGATCGGTCTATTCTTTTTTGTGAAGAGATCTAGTGAAAATACCTATTCCATAAAGTGGATTACTTCATTAAATAAGTATGAATGGTTTCAAAATCCCTGGTTGATCGGAGTTTTTTTATTTGTGATTAATCTGATTTTATTCGGTACAACCGCATTGGTGTTGTACGGCATTACCTATCTGATGATCCCCTACATTCACCTTGTGATCATGGTGGCTGCAACGGTCACTAGTATTCTTGTGTGGCAATCGCTTGTCTATGCGAGGGAGTGGATGAAAGGCGAGAGATGGAAAGCGGGTATGACGGGAAGCAGTTTCTATTTACTCCTATTCTTGTATATTCTTTATGAATGGATCACGTATGTACCGATATACCCGGGTGAGGACGAGTTCATGAGCTCTCTTGGTTTTTTTATAGGGGAATTGGTAACGGGGATGGCATTCCTAATATGTTTTGTGATGGTGGTGTTTCTTCCGGTTCATAAGCTATTATAGAAGAAGGTGATTTCTTTCTTTTTCTCATGGATTCTATTATCCTTATAGAATAGATTCTGATGATAATGAGGTTTTAGAATGAAAACAATACATAGCGATATCATACAATTTCGTGGCTCACACTTCGACTTTGGTTATATGCAAGGGGAGCGGATAAAGGATTCAATCACGGTAAGAAACCGGGAGAATCAGTGGAAGGTACGAAAGCCTCGCTTTTCTATCAGCGTTGGAGAAACAAAGGACGCGATCAAACAATTTGCCCCCGGCATATGGGACGAACTCCATGGATTGCAGGAAGCCCTCGAGTGGCCGATGGAAAGGGTGCTAAAGGAGTTTGGCGGGTACCGGGTTGAATATGTGAAATCCGGATGTTCGATTGTAACAGGACAGGACTATTTGATTCGCAACTATGATTATCACCCGAAAACATACGAGGGGCGCTATACATTTTATCAACCGACGGACGGCGGGTATAGTATCATAGGTCCGAGTCAGCGTGTGACAGGGCGGATGGATGGCATGAACGAAAAAGGTCTGGCATTGGGCTATAACTTCATGCACAGGAAAAATCCCGGTGATGGCTTCATCTGTTGTATGATCGGTCGTCTGATCCTGGAATCATGCGGTAATGTATCGGAAGCGGTTGCCATGTTGAAGGAAATCCCTCATAGGCATTCCTTCAGCTATGTGGTGTATGACAGAAGTGGAGAGACGTTTATTGTGGAAACGTCGCCACGAGGGGTGGAGGTTCGCCTAGCGAATGCGTGTACCAATCACTTTGAAGTGATGACCCATGAGAACCGAAATCACCTGGTCGATTCAAAGCGAAGATTGGGAGTTATTCAGGAAAAGGGGGAGCAAGATGTCCATAAAGCTTTCCGCTTAATGAATGATTCGGATAAAGGCGTTTTCTCGGATCTTTACGGCAGCTGGGCTGGTACGATCCATACATCGGCTTATTTACCTAGAGAGATGAAGGCTTGGTTTGCCCTTGGGGGAGACCGCGAACCGGTCGTCTTTGATTTTGCTCAATGGCTGGAAGGGCATGACGTCGAGATGGATAAAATCACCGGTGAAGTGGATACAGATATTCCGTTTGTTCATATGGATGAGGGTGCGGATTGGTTTAAACAATAGAATAGCAAGAAAAATGACCCGCGGTGATGTACCGGGGTCATTTTATTTATACAAACTTCACGATATCTTCATATGGACGACGCGTTTTAGGAGATGGATCCTTGACTCGATAACCGAATGCGACCATGACGGAAATACTGAAACTGCCGTCTTCAAGGAGGCCTTCCTCGTTCAATAATGTATTCATTTTCTCAATATCAAAACCTTCGATTGGACAGGAGTCGACTCCAATTTCGGCAGCGGCGGTCATCATATTACCAAGGGCAATATATGTCTGCTTACCTGCCCAGTCGTATAGAGGACGATCGCCTTCCAGTAAGTCGAAATCAACCTTTTGGAACTGTTCGATTCTCTCCAAATATTTTGCCAAAAGATCCTCAGGCATGTTCTTTTTATTTTTAAAATGATCCTGTAGATAGTCAGAATCATACTTGGTATCCTTCTTGGTTCTCGCGAGGATTACGACGAAGTGACTGGCTTCCGGGAGTTTGCCGTATGCTCCCCAAGCTGTGTTTTTGATCTTTTCTCTCAGCTCGGGACTTTGGATGACCAGGAATCTCCATGGTTCGAATCCAAATGAACTTGGCGACAGTCGGCCTGTTTCCATAATGAAATGGAAATCGTCATCAGACACCTTTTTATTCGGATCGAATTCCTTGGTTGCATGTCTGAAATGGTAAGCATCTAAAATGTCTTGTTTGACTTGATCTTTAGTGGACATCGAACAATCACTCCTTATCTTTGACTTCCAACATATTTAACTTACCACAAGTTCCAAAGGTTAATCATGTGATGTGATTGGAAGAACTTTTTTTGGAGTAAGATGAAACAATGGGTTTATCATATCCGTAAATATTGACTATACATTTGAGGTGTTAGGAGGAATGAGACTTGAGAATTGTTGAAATAAGGACCGTATCGGAGTTTGATTTAGACCAAGATATTCGCAAGCGCTTGCAGCCATTATTATGTGAATGCTTTGGAGAGGATTTCCCTAAGGACAGGATTTATTTTAAACAGAAGCCACATCTAAGATTTCTGGCATACAATGAGGATCGGTTGGTCGGTCATATTGCATGTGATTATCGAGTAATGAATCTAAATGGGCGACGTATTAATGTACTGAGTCTCATCGATGTCTGTGTATCTGCAGAAATCCGTTCCCGCGGAGTCGCCTCAATTTTATTGAAGGAAGCAGAGCAATTTTGTCGTAATCGAGACATCGATTATATGTTGTTATTTGCGGATCATACGCAATTATATGAAAAGAATGGGTTTGAAAAAGTTAAAAATCGATGCAAATGGTTAAAGATCAATGATGAAAATCAAACCACTGTTGGTATAGGCTTTGAAGTCATCAATGAGCTAATGGTAAAAGAAGTAAGTGAGAAAGGCTGGGAAGAGGGAGAGCTTGATTTATTAGGATATCTTGGTTAGAAGGTGAATCCATAAGTATTTTAAGAAAGAGGTATCTGGACTGCCAGATGCCTCTTTTCTTATAAATGGATGCTTCTTGGTAAACATGTTCATTCAAAAATTCTATAAAAATATGAAACTTTTATTGACATTTTAGGGGTGAAGGGAATAAGATGAACATATAATTTGCACAAGGGAAACTTTTTAATATAAAGACAATATAATTTACCGGAGGAATGAAACATGTCCGAAGTCAAATCGATGCCTCTATCAGAATGTAAGCCAGGGGACCGTGTTCTTATAACATCATTATCATTAGAAGGTACGATGAGAAGAAGATTATTGGATTTAGGATTTGTAAAGGGATCCGAAGTTGCCGTCATCCAAAAAAGCCCATTGGGGGATCCTATGGCCTTTCGGGTGAGCGATACGACGATTGCTTTGCGAAAAGAAGAAAGTTCACGTATTCATGTTGAGAAATTAGGAGGTGCATAGAATGAGTTCATACAGAATTGCTCTTGCAGGTAATCCGAACACAGGGAAAAGTACATTATTCAATCTATTGACGGGATTGCGTCAGCACACAGGTAACTGGCCTGGTAAAACCGTCATTCACGCTGAAGGCGAGTTCAAACACAATGGGACGGATTTTACCATTGTCGATCTACCCGGAACCTACTCCCTTTATTCCAATTCTCAGGATGAAGAAGTGGCACGGGATTATATTATTTTTGATAAACCGGATGTGACACTTGTAGTCCTTGACGCAACGTCACTGGAGAGAAATATGAACCTTGCTCTTCAAGTCATGGAAATGACGGATCGAGTGATCGTAGCCCTTAATCTAATGGATGAAGCCAAGAAAAAAGGAATAGAAGTAAACAGTGAAGCACTTCAGGAAAAATTGGGTGTTCCTGTTGTGAAAATCTCGGCAAGAAATAAAACGGGAATCAAAGAATTATTGGACACTGTCCATGAAATGGCCCAAGGAAATGTACCGACCACTCCATATCGCATGACCTATTCAGAGGATATCGAAGCAAAAATTGAAGAGCTCTCACCCAAAGTACGGCAAATGATTGGCGATGAGTTCCCGATTCGATGGATTTCCTTGCGTTTATTAGATGGAGATGAAAGTATACTCAACTCGATGAATGATTACTTCCGGAGGGAACGTAAGGGAGGAGGATTTTCCAATGTCTCAATCAATGCAACCACATGAAGGAGATCAGGGACTCGCGTATTTATTCAATCATGCTAAAGGGATGTCGAGTGACAACCTTCGGGATGAAATTGTCGAAAATATCTATTCGACGAGCAGAGGAATCTGCCAAGAAGTTGTAAAGTACAAAAATAAAGAAAGAATTCATTCAGAAAAGCTGGATAAAGTGCTGACTTCTCCGATTTGGGGATTTCCCATCATGCTTGCCATGCTTGGGGCGGTTTTCTACCTGACAATCGCAGGGGCAAACGTCCCTTCAAGTATGCTTGCACAGGGATTCGCCTGGATGGAAGGACAGCTGACCCTGCTCTTTACCGCCATGAATGCACCTGAATGGCTTCATGGTGTGCTCGTTCTCGGTTTCTTCAGGGGTACCGGT
Source organism: Rossellomorea sp. NPDC077527 (assembly GCF_044542955.1). Classification (NCBI taxonomy): domain Bacteria; kingdom Bacillati; phylum Bacillota; class Bacilli; order Caryophanales; family Bacillaceae; genus Rossellomorea; species Rossellomorea sp. NPDC077527. The sequence continues at coordinate 884,019 of NZ_JBITVL010000001.1, forward strand.
TGGGTCATCAGCGTCATGCTTCCACCGATGGCGATTTTCTTCCCGGCTTTTGCGCTGCTTGAAAATTACGGGTATTTACCTCGTGTTGCCTTTAACATGGATCGCCTGTTTAAGAAGGCAGGAGGACATGGAAAGCAATCCTTGACGATGGCGATGGGCTTTGGATGTAACGCTGCTGCCATCATGTCGACAAGGATCATCGAATCACCAAGAGAACGGATGCTAGCCATCCTGACGAATAACTTCGTTCCTTGTAATGGACGCTGGCCGACACTAATTCTGCTCGCTTCTTTATTCATGGCAGCCGGGTATGCAGGTGGTATGGCTTCCCTTGTGACGGCTGGAATGGTCATGACGATGGTGTTGATCGGGATTACTGTCACCATTGCTGTATCGTGGGTGTTATCCAAGACAGCTCTTAAAGGGGTTCCGACTCATTATACGCTCGAGTTACCACCTTATCGTCGTCCGAAAATCTGGAATACAGTATTACGTTCCAGTATCGATAAATCCTGGTACGTATTAAAACGTGCCGTGATCGTGGCAGCACCAGCATCGATCATCACCTGGATCATCGCAAATATCAACATCGGTGACACAAGCATTCTCATGCACTTCGTCAATTTCCTGGATCCATTCGGTCAGGCACTAGGTATGGATGGTTTCATCATGGCAGCCTTCATCATCGGGCTTCCTGCGAATGAAATTGTTGTTCCTATCTTAATCATGGCTTACCTGTCTCAAGGAGCGATGCTTGAACTTGACGATCTGACAGAATTAAAAGCCGTCTTTGTCAGTCATGGCTGGACGTGGCTCACGGCACTTAATATGATGTTATTTTCACTGCTCCATTTCCCTTGTGGAACGACCCTTGTGAATATTTACAAGGAAACGAAAAGCAAGAAATGGACGTTCATGTCCTTTGCGATTCCGACAGCGATTGCGATTGGGGTTACCTTCCTTGTGGCAAGCATCGTCAGAGCGCTCGGGTGGGTATAAAACGAATGAAAAAGCAAATCCTTTTTACATGAGGATTTGCTTTTTTTGTTTGGGAATTTGCGAAATCATTGTTGCTTTTAAACAAGCGAGAGGTGGTTGATTTCCACTCCAGGTGCTCGCTTTCCGCGGGGCTGGCGGTGAGCCTCCTCGGGCTAAAGCCCTGTGGGATCTCACCTGTCCAGCGTTTCCCGCAGGAGTCGAGCACCTTCCGCTCCAATCAACTTTCCAAGCGTAATTGTTTCACTATAACAATCTTTGCGAAAAGAGCTTTTTGTTTCTAAAAAGGTATGAGTAAACGTGGTACCATGGATATATACACGGCAGGTTCTATAAGGAGATCACAATGAAAGAACATGAGTTTGATACATTATTAAATATCAAGACAACCCAGCCCCAAATAGGTTTTCACAGATCCTTTCATTATCACCGCTATGAACCGACTCCTTATGCGGCACTAAAGGAGTTGTTTCAGCAGTATGAACTGAAAAACAGTGATCGGGTCGTCGATTTTGGATGTGGCAAGGGGCGCTTGAATTTCTTCATTCATCATCATTTTCAATCCACGGTTGTCGGGGTGGAAATGAACGATGATTTTTATGAGGAATGCTTAAGAAATCTCGCAACCTATCTAGAGAAAACGAGAATGAAGACTGACATGATTTCTTTTCGCCACTGCCTGGCAGAGGACTATGACATTCATCCGGAAGACAATCGTTTCTACTTTTTCAATCCGTTTTCTGTCCAAATCTTTATGGGAATCATCAACAATATTCTCCGATCAGTCGAAGCCTTTCCCCGTGACATTGAGATCCTTTTGTATTACAGCTCAGATGACTATGTTCACTATCTGGAGGATCATCCTTTATTTCAGCTGAGAAAAGAGGTTTCATTAACTGGGGAGTTTGAGGCGAATGAATATGAGAGATTTTTAGTATATGGATTGATGTATTGATCAAGATTTTTGATTTATCCGCTTTCATATCGGAGAATGGAATGGAAGATGAATAGAATGGGAGGCGGATGAATATGAGAATATTAGTCGTAGGTGCTGGTGCCGTCGGAGGTTACTTCGGGGGTAGATTAGTAGAAAAGGGCGAAGACGTCACGTTTCTTGTGAGGGAAAAAAGGGAACATCAGCTGAAAGAACATGGATTACACATCGAAAGCGTTCACGGCGATTTTCACTGTCAACCGAAAACACTAAAAGCAGAAGAAAAAGCAGAGCCTTTTGACGTCATTATATTATCGACAAAGGCGTATCACCTAAAAGAGGCGATTGATAGTATGACACCGTTTGTAGGGGAAGACACGATGATCCTTCCATTATTGAATGGAATGTCACATGTTGATGACATGATGGAAGCCTTTGGGAAAGAAAAGGTGCTGGGAGGCTTATGCTTCGTCGAATCTACGCTTGACGGGTCGGGTAAAGTCATTCAGACAAGTCCGATTCATGACCTGGTCTTTGGAGAGAGAAGCGGGGAACGGACGGAAAGAATCATCAAGCTTGAAGATGCCTTCTCAGGTACGAAAGCGAACTTCCGTTTATCCGACACCATCGAACAGGAAATGTGGCATAAATACCTCTTTATTACTACGTTGTCAGGTGTCACATCCCTGTATCGTGCACCAATCGGGCCGATCAGAGACAACGTTGAGGGAGCGGACAGAATCGAGGCGGTACTTTCTCAGGCGGCAGCTGTCATGAGGGCATTGGGTGCGCCTCTTGCTGAAAAGATTGAAGAAACTCTTTCAGGTAAAATCAGAGAAATGGGCTACAGCATGAAATCTTCCCTGCAGCGCGACATGGAGAAGGAGCTGTCTGTGGAGGCTGACCATTTTTATGGTTATCTATTAGAAGCTGCAGATCGTAACAGTGTTGAGGTTCCTGATTTGAGGTTGATTTATGGAAATTTGAAGATTTATGAGCTGGCGAGTCGATAAGACTGGGGAACATCAGATGCCTTTTGGGGTGTCTGGTGTTTTTTGTTTTTGTGTTCAGCAGGTGAAAAAGTGGAAGGAGTCAGCTGCTGAATAGTAGAGGAAAATCAGCAGCTGAACCAATTTAAACAAACCACTCTATCAATCTACTTTTGAAGAGAAGGACGAACATTCCTCAAAGGCCCCAACTTAGATAATCGTTGTACAACCATCATGGAAACAACGGTTACGATGATATCCAGGGGAAAATATGCCACCATCCACCCCCAGGCAACACTATATCTGAAACCACTCGGTGCATCTGCCCAGAAGGTAAGGGCCAGGTACATGAAATTCGTTCCAATTATGTAATTCAATATTAAAGCAGCTACCCCTGCAGAAACATATCCTACAAATGAACGTGTCCTTGTAAGGACCAACCCCACCACGAATGCAACCACTATAAACGATAAAACAAACCCAAAGGTGGGACTGAGTATGCTTGAGGGTCCACCTCTAAACTGGGCGAAGACTGGTGCACCTATCAACCCCAGTGCGACATACACGAGCATCGCCTTCGCACCGACACGGCTTCCGAGCATCCCCCCTGCAATGATGGCGAACATAAGTTGAAGGGTCACCGGAACCCCGCCGATCATTAGAAATGAAGATACATTCGCCCCGACTGCCATTAAAGCAGCAAAAAGGCCGCATAAGACTAATTCCCTTGTTTTTCCCATTATTATTTTCTCCCCCTAGAAACTGTGGTATGATTGTTATTATCTTAAATGTTAACCATTTTGTAAATTAGGTTAACAAAAAGGGGGAGGAAAATTGAAAGGTTTTTTTATCACTGGAACGGACACAGAGATCGGTAAAACGTTAACCACCGGTTTGCTGGCAAAGTATTTCATAGAAGAGGGCATTGATGTGTTTCCATATAAGCCTGTGCAAAGCGGTGCAATCAGGAAGGATGATAGATTGGTAGCGTCTGACACGGAATTTTATGAAAATGTCACGAACCGTCATTTTGGGAATGAAGCCAATACATACGTATTAGAAACACCCAGCTCTCCTCATCTTGCCGCTAGGATCGACGGTGTGTCGATTAAGCTTGAGCCGATCGTAGAGCAGGTGAAGAATTTACGAAACGCCCATGAACTCCTCCTTGTAGAAGGGGCGGGAGGATTAATCGTTCCTTTGAACGAGGAGGCAACTATCTTGGATTTGATTAATGAAGTGTCCCTGCCGGTCATTCTCGTCGCACGGGCCGGACTCGGTACCATCAATCATACGGTTCTGTCTGTGATGGCGTTGAAACAGCGAAATATTCACATAGCGGGCATCGTTCTAAATCAAACTTCTCCAGATGAGTTGGAGGAAATCGAACGGGACAACAAGCGGATGATAGAAAAGTTGACAGGAGTATCTGTGATTGGGTTGATTCCTTACATGTCACAAGATGCATTAGCTGAAGTGAATGTGAAAGAGTTATTCAGTAATTGGAAAATGGACGTGTTGAAGGAGGATGTTCAAAGTGAATCAGCAACAGCTAATCGATAAAAGCAGCCAGTATATGTGGCTTCCGTTCACGCAGATGAAGGATTATGATGAGAACCCTTTAGTGATTGAAAGCGGGGAGGGTGTCTATTTGCGAGACATCCATGGGAACGAATATCTGGATGGATATTCTTCTCTTTGGTTAAATGTTCATGGACATCGCAATGAGGAAATCAATCAGGCTATCAAAGATCAGCTAGATAAAATCGCACACTCCACTTTGCTTGGTGCCACGAATGTACCATCGATATTATTAGCGGAAAAGCTGGTGTCTCTTTCACCGGAAAGCTTGAAGAGAGTCTTTTATTCAGACAGTGGAGCAACGTCGGTTGAAATCGCTATCAAAATGGCGTACCAATATTGGCAAAATAAAGGCAGACCAGAAAAACAGAAATTTATTACACTTCAAAATGCATACCACGGTGATACGGTCGGTGCCATCAGTGTCGGGAAAGTGGATATTTTTCATCGAGTTTACAAATCCCTTATGTTTGAGTCTTTTGTTGCCCCGTTTCCAGACGTGGTCCATCATTCTGATTTATCGACAGAGGAGGAAGTTCGGGATCAGGCATTGAGTGAATTAGAAACGATATTTCAAGAGCATCACCACGAGATCGCAGGCATGACAGTGGAGTCTCTGATACAGGGAGCCGGCGGCATGAATATCATGCCAAAGGGATACTTCAAGGGAGTCGAGCAGCTTTGCCGGAAATATGAGATCCTGCTCATAGTCGATGAAGTAGCAACAGGCTTTGGGCGGACAGGAAAAATGTTTGCCGTCGAGCATGAAGGTGTGCAGCCGGATATCATGACCGTGGCGAAAGGAATTACAGGAGGATATCTGCCCGTTGCCGCCACTCTCACAACAGAAGAAATGTATGAAGCCTTTTATGATGATTACACCTCATTAAAGACCTTTTTCCACGGTCATTCCTATACAGGAAATCAACTGGGTTGTGCAGCGGCACTGGCGAATCTGGAAATCTATGAAAGAGATGATTTGATTGGGAAGGTACAGAAGAAAGTGGACATCATAAAGTCCCTGTTGGCACCATTGAAGAATCATCCCCACGTGAGCAGCATCAGGCAGCTCGGGATGATCTGCGGGATTGAACTGATCGAGGACAAAGATTCGAAAAAGTCATTTCCTTGGGAAGACAGGGTTGGATATTGGACGACGATCAAAATGCGTGAGTTAGGCATGCTCACCCGCCCGATCGGAGATACCATCGTCTTCATGCCTCCACTTGCCACAACTGAAGCAGAACTACAGAAAATGGTCACCATCATGACCGAAGCCATCGACATCACCACCAAAGCAGCGGTTGGGGTATAAGAAGAGTCGTTGAGGGACGGACCTTGGATAAGGGTTCGTCTTTTTACGTTTTCTTGTGCCTGAAGAGCGTGTACCAGGTACAATCAGCAGAAAGTGTACCAGGAACAAAAAACTCAACCAAAAATAAAAAAAAGAAACCGTTCCCTCACCTAAAACGTAAATAACCATATCATCCATCCTGACCAAAAAGGAGGTACCCCATGAACAAACTCATCACCATTAGCGCAGTGGTCATTGCAATCACCACCATCATCATCTGGCTCACAACCAACGCCACCAATGCCATTTCACTACTTGCAGCCTATGGAATCATCCTATCTTACCTCGTCTACTTCTCATTCTATAAGAGAAGGAAACGATAAAAAGGGAGGGACGGACCTCCAACCGTCCATTTGCCGCCGGCAAAATGATGGTTGGAGAGGTCCGTCCCTCTTATTCGACTGCTTCTAACAAAAAGTCCACGATGTGGATGGCGCGCATTTTGTGAGATAGGCCTTCTCGTTCGATGCCGAGTTTCATTTGGAGGAGGCAGCCCGGGTTGGAGGTGATGATGGTGGTGGCCCGGGTGTCTTCGATGTTTTCCATTTTGTGATCGAGGATTTTCATAGACATTTCGGATTCGACGATGTTGTAGATGCCCGCAGATCCACAGCAGTGATCGGCCTGCTTCATCTCAACGAAATCAGCTCCTTCCACCGATTGAAGGAGTAGTCTTGGTTCCATGAATGTTCTCTGAACGTTTCGAAGATGACAGGAATCCTGATACGTGATTCGCTGAGGTGAAACGTTCAATTCCCTTTTATGAAACTCTAGTTCTACCAGTATCGAGGAGATGTCCTTGATCTTATTTTTAAATGAGACAGCACGTTTCTTCCACTCTGGATCATCTTTCAGTAAGTGATCATAATCGACGAGGAACGCTCCGCATCCTCCTGCATTGGTGATGATGTAATCAACCTCTGCGTCTTCAAATGCCTCGATGTTCCGTTTGGCCAATTCCTTTGCAGCATCCTTTTCGCCACTGTGTCCGTGCAAGGCTCCACAGCAGGTTTGCGATTTTGGAATCTCGATGTCACAGCCTGCCAGCTGAAGCAGTTTGGTTGTGGCTTTATTCGTTTCCAGAAACATTGTATCCATCAAGCAACCGGAGAAGAAAGCGACGTTTTTCCGAACCTCCCCAATGGAAGAAAGGGCAGTTGGGCGATTCTTCATGTCTTTCATTTTAGGTACTTGTGGGAGTACACGTTCCATCGTGGCCATGCTTTCAGGGAACAGATTCATCACGCCCGTCGTGTGGACGGCTTTTTGCAATCCGGATCGTTGATAAATCCCCAGTAGGTTCGTGACCATCCTCATTCTATCCGGGTGGGGGAATAACCCTTGAAACACGCTCTTCCTAACAACCCGGACAGGAAGGGAATGTTTTTTATTTTGATTGATGATATCCCGTGCTTCCTCCAGCAAGTGTCCGTAATTGACACCTGAGGGACAGACAGGTTCACAGGCCCTGCAACCGAGACACAGATCGAGAGTACGCTCGACTTCTTCATCAGGCTCGATCACACCATCGACGACGGCTTTCATCAAGGCGATTCGGCCGCGGGGGGAGTGGGATTCCTTGAACCCCGATTGGATATAGGTGGGGCAGGAGGGAAGGCAGAACCCACATCTCATACAGTTCAATAATTCATCTTCATCCATGCGGTCTTTGAATTCCTGTTGTATCGTTTGCTTTTCCTTCACAGTTGTCATCTTGAAATCACCACACGTTTTCTTGATTCTTTCGCGAATACCTTATTTGGATTCATGATGTTGTTCGGATCAAACGATTGCTTGATCATTTTCATGGCTCCAACTCCTTCAGGTCCTAATTTCCATTCGAGGTAAGGGGCTTTCATCATGCCGACGCCATGTTCTCCGGTGATGGTCCCACCTAAGTCAATGGCATGGGCGAAGATTTCTTCAAATGCTGCTTCAACCCGCTCCATTTCATCATGGTCCCGTGCGTCTGTTGCCACCGTCGGATGAAGGTTTCCGTCTCCTGCGTGTCCAAAGGTACAGATCTTCAACCCGTGACGATCTGCTATATCATTGATGGCTTTCACCATTTTCGCAATTTCTGAGCGGGGGACCGTCGCATCTTCCAAAATGGTTGTCGGTTTGAGGCGGGCAAGAGCTGATAGGGCAGAACGTCGGGCGGTGCGAAGAGCGTCCGCTTCGATTTCGGTTTTAGCCAGTTGAACGGATACCGCATCATTCTGCAAACATACTTCTTCCATCCGTTTCATATCACGTGCCACGACTTCCGGAGGGCCATCCTGTTCAATCAACAGGACGGCTTTTACATCAGTAGGCAGACCGATCTTGGCAAAGTCCTCTACGACTTCCAATGTCGGTTGATCTAAAAACTCAAGGGTCGTCGGGATGATGCGATGAGAGATGATGCTGGAAACACTTTGCGCCGCTGCTTCAATATCCTGATAAAGAGCAAGCATCGTCTGTTTGGTCTCAGGCATGGGAACAAGCTTTAATGTTGCTTCGGTGATGACACACAGTGTTCCTTCCGAGCCGACAAACAGCCGGGTCAAATCATATCCTGCAACGTCCTTCGCAAGTTTCCCCCCTGTACGGATGATATCTCCATTGGGAAGGACGACTTCAAGAGCAAGGACATAATCACGGGTGACTCCATATTTCAATCCTCTGAGTCCACCTGAGTTCTCATTGATATTCCCTCCGATAGTGGAGATTTTCATAGAACTCGGGTCTGGGGGATAGAACAGGCCCTTGGCTTCAACGGCGTGAATCAAATCCAGGGTGATCACACCCGGCTGCACGGTGATGGTCAAATTTTCTTCATCCAATTCGAGAATGTTGTTCATATGGGTGAATAGGAGGACGATTCCCCCTTCAGTAGGGCATGTTCCGGCGCAAAGATTTGTTCCGGATCCTCTGGGTACCATGGGGATGCCATGCTCATTACAGATTTTTACGATTTCCGCTACTTCCTTTGTGGAACGTGGAACGATGACTGCATCGGGCATGGATTGGTAATTGGGTGTTGCATCATAGGAATACACAAGCTTCTCAGCAGGAGTGTCACGATAATTTTCTTCGCCGACGATTCCGATGAACTTCTTTTTAATGTCTGGAGTGATCATTCTAGTTTCCACCTTTTTTTACATGTTTTTCAATTCTGTCCGGAAAAGACTAGAGAGACGGTACCCGACTTAAGATCAAGGTCCGTCCCTCAAGATAAACGTTTATTGTTTGATGGGGCTGGGGGTGATGGATCCAAGGATGACGGGAATTTTCGCGCCGGTTGCTCCTGGGACGTTGCTCGGATTGCCATGCAGGGTTTCGTTGGCCAATAAGGCAAAGGCGATCGCTTCCTTGGCATCTGAGGAGTACCCGATCTCTTCCTGGGTGATGATCGTCACTTCAGGGAGAAGTTCCCTCATCATGCGGAGGAGCGTCCCGTTATAACTTCCCCCGCCGCCGATGATCACCTCTTTAATGGGGTGTTCTGGGAAGATGAACGTCTTATACGCATCCGAAATAGAAAGGGCGGTAAAGTAGGTGGCTGTCGCTACCAGATCTTCTTTCGACAGATCGCCATATTCCTGAAGGATCCGGTTCACGAACACCTCACCAAACAGTTCCCGCCCTGTGGATTTAGGCGGTGCTTTCTTGAAAAATTCCTTTTCCCATGCCATCCATGCCCTTGCGGCTTCCGGATGTATAGTGCCATTGGCTGCAATCGTTCCATCTTCGTCATAAGACAAGCCGAATAGCTTCTCACAAAGTCCATCCATCACCATATTTCCGGGGCCGGTATCGAACGCGAATACGTCATCTAGGGAACAATCTTTCGGTAGGACCGTCACATTTCCTATCCCTCCGATATTCTGTAGTAGTCTGCCTTCGTCCTTTCTTCGGTAAAGGAGGAACTCTGTATATGGGACGAGTGGAGCACCTTCTCCTCCTGCCGCCATATCCATGGAACGGAAATTGGACACGACCTGTGTATTGGTCCTATAGGCAATCACGCTCGGTTCCCCGATTTGAAGGGTGGAAGCAACCAAATCCTCCGTGTGAAACGGTTGATGATAGACCGTTTGGCCATGGGAACCGATAAAGCTGAGGTCTTCTACTGAAATGTTAGCTTCCAGACACACCTTCAATACGGCATCTGAGTAAACCTCCCCTAATTCAAAGTGAAGGCTTGATAGGAGGGGAGTGGAGGAATCGGTGGGACTCATCACATCAAAGATTTTCTTTTTTACCTGCTGTGGGAAGGGGGTGGTTGAATAATGAACCAGCTCCACCACCGTATCCGTACCGGCTCCCTCAATGGAAACAAGGGCTGCATCCACTCCGTCAACAGACGTACCGGACATTAATCCTACTGCTAAACGCTTACTCACATCTATACCTCCCTGCCTGTATGGCTTCAATTACATCCACTGCACCAGTCGCAGGGGATGTGGAATCGACGATAAAGGTTGTATCGTTAAACCGTTTTAAGATCGTTTCTTTAAAAGAGGATTGCACAACCGGATTCTTCTCAAGGACACTGCCTTTTAGTGCTATGATCGGTTTTGAATCAATCTGTAACTTCTCGATTAATGCGACGGTTTGCCGGGCAAGCTGTTCGCCGGCTGTTTGTAATAAAAAAAGCGCACTTTCATCGCCGGCTTCTGCTTCCTTGTTGATCACTTTCGCGAGTTGGGCAATTTCCCCTTTTGAAGAAGCATAGATGAATCCCTTTAATCCTTTGACATCCTTTGCGTTGATTTCGTTCAGCAGGCTGCGGGAGAGGGGGGAGAGAGGAATGCCGCAGTCCCATTCATCTGCAATCTGCTTACTTGCCTGGATGGCGAGGTGATAAGCACTGCCTTCATCCCCGATCAGATGTCCCCATCCCCCTGTGGTCCCTTCCTGGTTCCCATTCCGTCCATAACAAATGGATCCCGTGCCTGCGATGGTCATTACACCATCCCGGTTCCCGATCAAACTAAAGTAGGCAAGAGTAGCATCATTTAAAAGAATAATAGGACGGGAGGTCATTCTACTCAATTCTGCCTGAATTCTTTGTGATAGATTTCCAGAACCTCCTCCCGCCATCCCGATCACAATATGAGTGACCCGATCGGACGCGGAATGCTCCAGGCATTGTTGGACGACGGATGATAGATTTCTCAAAGCTTCCTCATAGGAAACAGAAGGGTTTCCGTGGCCTGATAAGCTTTGGAATAGGATCGTCTTATCCATATTCATAACAAGACCTTGAACCTTTGTTCCTCCTGCATCGATTCCTATCACTCTAGTCATCTATTGAAACTTCCCTGATTGAAAGGCAAATTTGGCCCAAGGCTTCAGATAATCCAACAAGAAAATTTCTTCTTCGCGGATTCGTCCCACTACATTCGTTTTGCCGGAGTTCTCCATATCCTGAAGGGCAATCTGTAGTTCGCCGGCGTATTGGGCATACAGATCATTCTCAATGATGATATCGCCGCGTTTGATGTCGGCCGTGTTATGAGGCGTAAATTCCCTTCCTCTATATTTGACCCTGCTTTGAGTGGAACGGATCATGTAATCCGATACGTCTCCCCGGTAAAAGTGAGGTTCTTCAAAGATGATCGTTTTTTCTAAATCGGTGGTCGTTTCATGGGTGTTGACGGTAAAGGCCAGCTTCGATGTGTTCAGTGAGCTGAGTAGCTGCATTTCTTGCTCTGATGCGTAGGCGTTACTGATGATGACGTCATCAATCAACCCGGTGGCAAATAGATGCTTCGCCTGCACATCAATAGGAAGAGAACGGTGCATTTCAAGCGTCGGCAATCCTTCCGTGACCGGCCAGGGACCGAATGTGGCGTCGGAGGAAGACACAAAGGCTGCTGTTCTCATGCCGAAGTCTTTGAATTTCTGACTGCAGTCGATAAAGAAAGGATAAGATAAGCCGGAGTAGCGGTGCGGATAAAAATTATGACATCCTAATAATTGATCCTTATTGGGCTGGTACGTCATGATATTATCAATGTATTTCGTGGCATTGCTCATATTCAGTTCGATTTTTAAATCATGGGGGTTGTACGACATCATCGCTTCTTCATGGCCGGTATATCCCAGGTCAAGCCGGATTCCGTGAGCACCGAGTTCTGCAAAGAAGGAAAGGTCATCGTAAGAGATATTCAGTTCCTTGAAAATACGGGGGCTGATGTCGGCTATGACTTCCATGTTTTTCTCACGGGCAAATTTGATTGTTTCTTTGAAGTTCGAGATGATCCCATTCTTGTCCCCATCAACGGATAATAAGCAGGTAAACACACGCTTAAAACCGTAAGAAGCTGCCAGTGCCAGATATTCTTTATCTTTTTCTGTGGTAGAATGGTTTGGATAGATGGAAACGCCAAGTCTTTTACTCATGGGGATGCCTCCTTAATTCGATTTGCTTTCAAGTGTGTGGATTCTCTTTAACATTGGAATCATTTGTTCAATCAGGGACATTTCACTGATGGAAGTCATCAAGTGATCCTGTGCATGAATCATGAGAAGGGATTTCTCAAATTCTTCGCCGTTGATTTCGGCCTGGATCAGGCTGGTTTGCGTCTTATGGGCTTTATTCAATTCTTCATGGGCGGTTTTGATCATTTCTTCTGCTTCATCAAATTTTCCCTCATGTGCCTTTGCAAGGGCTTCATAAGCGGTACTTTTCGCATTCCCGCCGTTTGATATAATTTCAAAAATCTCCATTTCCACGTTGCGGATTTCTGCCATCCTGTATTCCTCCCTAATCCTTTTTAGAACTCTTTTCTACCAAAATTGTAAAATAAAAGTTTAAATATTTTAAAATAATATTGAAATTTAATTTCATTATCGCATATAATCATATTAAACTGAAAGCCTTTTCAAAACAATCATTTTTTTGGAGGTGACCATGACAGAATTCCAGGTTTTAAAACACATCAAAAGTCAGATGGAAAACTATACTCCGTCTGAAATAGCAGTTGCTCAATACGTGCTGGAGTTTCCAGAGAAAGTAATGGAAATGACCACAAAGCAACTATCACAGTCTTGCGGCAGCAGTGAAGCTGCCATCATCCGATTCTGCAAACGGATCGGGATCAACAGCTTCAGCGGCTTGAAAATCGAGCTCGCCAAAAGCACGAACATCGAAGAAACAAAGAGTCATGACATCAATACGCTTCTTCATTTTGAAGATAATCTTGAAACGGTCTTCAATAAGGTATTGGTCAATACGTATCAAGCCATCAAAAATACGGAAAAGCTTTTTTCTATTGATGAACTGGATCGTGCAGTGAACGCCTTTCACGAAGCCGAAAGAGTATATCTGTATGGAGTCGGCGGTTCTGCTGTAGTGGCGGAAGATTTCACACAAAAATTGTTGAGGCTGAATTATCTGGCGTTTCAGGCAAGTGATATCCATGTTCAGATGATGATGGCTGCGAACTTAACGGAAAGAGACGTTTTGTTTGTCGTCTCTACTTCAGGTCAGACAAAAGAAATATTGAAGCTGATGAACGTCGCGCAGGAAAAGGGAGCCACCATCGTCCTCTTGACCCAGCACGGGAAATCACCGGCAAGGAAGCTCGCCGATATCGTCCTGACGATTTCCGAGGAGGAACACAACATCCGAATCGGGACCATGACGGCAAGAATTGCTCAACTCGTCGTGATCGATGCTTTATTCGTGGCATTATGCATGAAAAAAGGACATGGCGTTTACGAGCAAATTATCCATACACATGAAGTGGTTCAGCGAATGAAAGAGGAGGAGGAATAGGGATGAAAGTATTATTCGTATGCTCTGGAGGAATGTCCAGTGCGATCGTAGTCAACGCCTTGAAGAAAGAAGGGACAAAAGAGGGGATCGAAATGGAGGTCCATGCCATCGGAACAGGGGAAGTATCCGAGGAAATCTCAAAGGGATGGGATGTATGTATGGTAGCACCTCAGATCAGACACCGTTTTGACCAGGTAAAGAAAGCCGCCGATGAAGCCAACGTTCCGTGCGGGCCGATTCCTCCGCAGGCATACACGCCACTTGGCGGGCCGACTTTACTGAAAACAGTAAAAGAGTTGACCAATTAATTAAATAGGAAACAAGGGGGTAATAACATGCAAAAGTTTGTGAACTTTCTAGAGAACAATTTGTCAGGTCCAATGGCCAGACTCTCTGAACAAAGGCATTTGCAAGCAATCCGGGATGGGGTTATTTCAGCACTGCCATTTATTATCGTCGGTTCATTCTTTTTGATCTTAGCGTTCCCGCCACTGCCGGACGCCGGAGTATTCGGCGACATCAAGCAGTGGGCCGCAGACAACATTGTCGAAATCCTGATTCCTTACAGACTGACCATGTTCATTATGTCGCTCTATATAGCCTTCGGGATCGGATACAATCTCTCGAAAAGCTATAAACTGGATCCATTATCCGGTGCACAGATTTCAGTGGCAGCACTGCTTTTAACCATTACACCTAAAGTAATGGACGGGGAAGGCTGGGTCCTTCCGATGACCAACCTTGGTGGACACGGATTATTCGTTGCCATGGTCGTTTCAATCCTTGCTGTCGAGATCCTCAGATTCTGTAAAACAAAGAACATCACAATCAAAATGCCTGAGCAAGTACCGGCATCCGTTTCACGAAGCTTTGAAGCACTTATACCTGTAGCAATTGTTATCTTATTAGTTTCCGGGGTTACAGTATTAGCCGGAGTCGATCTTCACCGCATTGTCGAAGTGGCTGTTGCTCCTTTAGTTACAGCAGGTGACAGTATCTTTGGCGTATTGGTTCCTGTATTCCTGATTGATTTCTTCTGGTCATTTGGGATTCACGGTGTATCTGTCGTAGGAACAGTAGCACGTCCGCTTTGGGAAGTATTCCTCGTGAACAATGCAGATGCTGTTGCCAGCGGCGGTACCATTCCACATATCGCTCCAGAAACGTTCTACCAATGGTTCATCTGGATCGGTGGATCAGGAGCAACCCTTGGCTTAGTTCTTGCCATGGTATTCTTTTCACGCTCCAAGTATTTAAAAGCACTAGGGAAAACATGTCTTGTACCAGGTCTTTTCAATATTAATGAACCAGTGATCTTCGGTGCTCCGATCGTATTAAATCCGATTCTGATCATTCCTTTCATCACAGTTCCATTGATCACGGCAACCATATCGTATGTGGCAACCGTCGTGGGATTAGTATCACCAACCTACATCATGCCGCCATGGACACTCCCTGCACCAATCGGAGCATACCTGGCAACAGGTGGTGACTGGAGAGCGATCGTCATGGTTCTGATCAACATCGGAATCTCATTCGCAATCTATTTCCCATTCTTGAAAATGTACGACAAAAAAATGCTGAAAATGGAAGAGAACGAGCAGCAAGCGGCATAAAAGAAAAGCGTAAGGGGCTCGCCCTGAGGCGACAAGCATAAGGCGAACTAACCGGAAAGGCGCTCTTTGCCTTTTTGGTTAGTTTGACTTATGACCTCGAGCCTCAAGCCCCTGTAGCTGGACAAAGAAAAGCGTAGGCGGCTTGGTCAGACCCGACAAGCATAAGACGGTTCAGCCGGAAAGGCGAACTTTGCCTTTTTGGCTGAAATGGCTTATGACCTCGAGGGTCTAGCCGCCGGAGCTGGACAGAGAAAAGCGTAAGGGGCTTGCCCTGAGGCGACAAGCATAAGGCGAACTAACCGGAAAGGTGCTTTTTCCTTTTTGGTTAGTTTGACTTATGACCTCGAGCCTCAAGCCCCTGTAGCTGGACAAAGAAAAGCGTAGGCGGTTTGGTCAGACCCGACAAGCATAAGACGAGTCATCCGGAAAGGCGTCCTTTGCCTTTTTGGCTGAAATGACTTATGACCTCGAGGGTCTAGCTGCCGGAGTTTTACAAAAAAGCAACTCTGAATATCTTTGATACAAAACAGAAGTGGGGGTCCTAGGATTCCCACTTCTTTACTAGCGTCAGGAGGGAAGGAAATGACAGAAACAGTTGTGCCAAAGAGGATCGGTTTCAGGAGTGTGTTTGTACTATTGATCTCTGTGTCTATCGGACTTTTACTTCTTTCTAAACCATTGATGAATACCGGGTTGGCAAAAGAGTGGAGTGTATTTTTAGCAACAGGAATTTCGGCAACAGCTGGACTTTCACTGAT
This sequence comes from Rossellomorea sp. NPDC077527, assembly GCF_044542955.1. NCBI lineage: Bacteria > Bacillati > Bacillota > Bacilli > Caryophanales > Bacillaceae > Rossellomorea > Rossellomorea sp. NPDC077527. The sequence continues at coordinate 900,018 of NZ_JBITVL010000001.1, forward strand.
TCTATTGAAAATCGAAGGTCCTGTTGAGAATGCGTCCGTTAAAAAGAAACGGATCGTATTAGCGCTTGTGGTCAGTTTCGCCATTAGTTTCATTTTGGCCTTTGTGGCCAAGTAACAGGAGGCATTCACAATGGAAAACGGAATCAAGATCGTTACGATCGGCGGGGGTTCAAGCTATACTCCCGAGTTTGTGGAAGGGTTGATCAAGCGCTATGATGAGCTGCCCGTTCGTGAGCTGTGGCTGGTGGATATTGAAGCAGGGAAAGAAAAGTTAGACATTGTTGGAAGCCTGGCCAGGAGAATGGTGAAAAAAGCGGGATTACCGATGGAAATCCATCTAACAACAGATCGGAGAGAAGCGTTGAGAGGTGCTGACTTTGTCACCACGCAGATGCGGGTGGGGCAGTTGAAAGCCCGGATCCAGGATGAACGTCTCCCGATCAAGTACGGGATGATCGGTCAGGAAACGAATGGGGCAGGTGGATTGTTCAAAGGAATGAGGACGATTCCGGTCTTATTGGAAATTTCGGAAGACATGCCGGAGCTTTGTCCGGATGCCTGGCTGATCAATTTTACGAATCCTGCAGGTATGGTGACGGAAGCACTGCTGCGTTACGGGTCTCATCCTAAGGTCGTGGGTGTCTGCAATCTTCCGATCAACACGAAAATGACTTTGGCCCGGCTCCTGGGCGTAGAGGTTGAACGCCTGGAGATCGACTTTGCCGGTCTTAATCATATGGTCTACGGATTGGACGTGCGGGTGGACGGCGAGTCCGTATTGAATGAAGTGCTGGACATCATGAGCGATCCTGAGAAACAGGTAAGTATGAAAAATATTGCCCCGCTTCCGTGGGAACCTGGTTTTATCAAGAGTCTAGGCATCATTCCATGTCCGTATCACCGTTATTTTTATAAAACCGGAGATATTTTAGAAAAGCAGTTAGAAGAATTCAAGACGGGTACAACACGTGCAGAAGTTGTTCAGCAATTGGAGAATGAGCTGTTTGAGCTTTATAAGGATGAACACTTGGCGGTTAAGCCTCCACAGCTTGAAGAACGGGGAGGAGCCTATTACAGCGACGCAGCATGCAATCTCATCTCTTCCATCTATAACGATCGTGGGGACATCCAGACCCTGAACGTCCGCAATGATGGAGCACTCAGTGATTTGCCACGGGAATCGGCCGTCGAAGTAAACTGTGTCGTAACGAAAGCGGGACCGAAGCCGGTTCCTGTCGGAGAACTTCCCGTTTCCGTAAGTGGTCTCGTTCAGCAAATCAAATCCTTTGAACGGGTAGCTGCAGAAGCATCCGTCACCGGTTCTTATGAGAAGGCATTGCTTGCCATGACGATCAATCCTCTAGTTACGAGTGACGTGAAGGCGAAGCAGTTGCTGGATGAAATGTTAGAGGCACATAAAGAGTATTTGCCACAGTTTGATGGGGAATTGACACATAGATAATGGCAGGTAGCGTCCCGAAGCGTGATTTGGGACGTTTTTTGTTGCAGGGTGGGGACTTATTATCGAGTTTGGCCGTTTTATTATCGACTTTTCGGATATATTATCGAGTTTGGACCATTTATTATCGACTTTGACAATATATTATCGACTTTCCCCCTTTTATTATCAACTTCCAATCCATAAACAAATGCCTGCACCAGAGCTGCTTCCCGTTTATTTTCAAAAACATGATACTTATTTTCAAAACTGCCGCTTTTATTTTCAATATCCAGGATTTATTTTCAAAACAGACCAACTTATTTTCAAATCCATCCAACCACCCATACATCTTTCCCTTGGACGAGCATACCTTGATAAAAAGAACCCATGCTCAGAAAGGATGCCCCGTCCATGATTCCAGTCAAAGCAAAGGTTGCCGCCTCTTTATATGCCACAATGTCCATCAGCTTCTGGGGGATATCCTTCGTATCGACGAAAGCGGTGCTGGATACCCTTGATCCGTATACTCTCCTCGTTCTCCGGTTTGCGATCGGAGCCCTGTTTCTATTCATGCTGTTACTTTTAAAAAGATATCGAATCACCATTCCCCTGAAGTATATTCCTCACCTGATCATACTGGGTGTACTCGGGGTCTTCATTCATCAAGTCATCCAGGCTTCGGCCTTGCTTACGATCGATGCTTCATCAGCAGGATGGATGATTTCATTTTCTCCTGTGTTCACCGCCCTCCTCTCTATGGTGTTTCTACATGAAAAAATGACTATCCCCAAAGCGGTGGGGATGGTCGTTGCGATTACGGGTGTGCTGATGGTGACGACAGCGAGGAGCGGGCAGTCTATCGGTTTTGCAGTCAATATCGGGTACATCCTGATGATTCTCAGTACACTGAACTGGGCCATCTACTCCGTGCTGCTGAAAAAACTTCAGATCGAGCTGCCATCTCTCGTCATCACATTTTATATGAGTCTGCTCGGTTTGAGTTTGACCATCCCTTTTCTGATCCGGAACCGGGGGTGGGAAGGGATGTCCCTTTTATCACAGGTGGAATGGGCCCACTTGATGTTCCTTGGTGTATTTGTCTCGGGTATCGCGTATTGGTATTGGGCGAAAGCTCTGGAAGTATTGGATGCTTCCAAGGTGTCGATGTTTCTGTATTTGGAACCTGTCACTACCCTTATAGCGGCGATTCTTCTCCTGCACGAGAAAATTTTCTTCATAAGCATCCTGGGTGGCGTCATAATTATAATAGGAGTTGTCATTGTAAATGGTCAGATGATTTCTGTTTTCCATCGGTTTCTATGGAGGAGACGATAACATCAGGGGGGGATCGCTGTGACCTTACGTGAACGGATTAAGAATAGATTGGACGAATGGACCAACCCGTCATCGAAGGAACTGAAAGAAATCTTGCAGTCTCTTAACCTAAGTCTTGATGATCTAGAACCATACTTACAATCTCCAGAAGGAAAGCCATATTATCGAAAGCTCCTTTATCAAAATGAAATAGTAGAAATTCTCGTGATGAATTGGTCTGAAATCGAATGTGCTCCGCATGATCACGGTGAATCAAAAGGGTGGATTCAAGTCATGAATGGGACTTCAGTCAATACAATCTTTGAAGTAAAGGAAAACGGGCTTCCACGTGAGATATTTGATCGCGAATATAGGGAAGGTTCATTCTTCTTTGCACCTAAAAAAGGTGTTCACAAAATGAAGAAGGAGGGAAGGGCAGATTTAGTGACCCTCCATATCTATTCCCCGCCCATTCAAGGGATGAAAGTGTATGACTTGGAAAAATGCGCTGCCTGTGTTGTTTCTGAAGAGTGTGGGGCATGGTGGCCGGATCATATTAGGCAAAAGGTGAAGGAAATGCAATTAAAATAGAAAGAGCGTTTCTCCATGTCGGAGGAACGCTCTTTCTATTAATGCACTCTTACCGTTTTAGCATCTTTGCTTTCCACGCCTGTAGGAGAAACAGAGGTTACCCCATAGGTGTACATCCCGTCTTTTTCAACGGAAGTATCTTCATAGGTTGTAAGATCATCTTGGGAATACACGACATCCACGATGTTCGCAGGGTTCGTGTAATCTCCCTCTTTCACTCCATCAAAGCGGTAAATGACATACTTTCTGGCATCTGAGTGTTTTTTGTCATCAATGGTCAAGGTAATAGCCTCTGCCTGTTTGTCTGCTTTCACCGTGTTCGGTTTCTTTGGAAGGGCATCATTGTTCCAAGGCGTGGCCGGAGTCAAGGCTTTCTCCGTATAGATTTCATTTCGTAAGATGTCGGCATATCCAAGACGGTTTGCAAAAATTTGACGAAGTGAGAAATGCATTTGTCCAAGGGCTGTTCCATTATCTCGGTTATCCGTGATTTGTCCTGGCAGTTCATAAGGGTTGAACCATTCCTGGTCAAAGTTGTCGCCTACCTTATAATCGGCCATCCCGATATAAAGATTGACAGGATGCTCGTAGGAATATTCATTCACTTCATTGCTCCACCAATCGAGAAGGATGGAGTAGTTGGCGACAGCGAGTTTCCTGGACCAATAGATTTGTGGAGTAATATAGTCGATGCTCCCATCTTTGATCCATTGGCGGGTGTCGGCATATAAGTCATCATAATTCGTTTGACCTGCCTGTGTTTCACTACCAGTCGGATCATCGGCGATGTTTCTCCAAACGCCAAATGGAGAAATCCCAAATTGGACATACTCTTTGATGTCTTTGATTGCTGTGTTGATGTCTGCTACTAGCTCATCGACGTTGTTACGTCTCCAGTCGTCGATTGAATCGAAGCTACTGCCGTATTTCTCGTATGTATCTTGATCTGGGAAGGTTTCTCCTGCAATTTTATAAGGGTAGAAATAATCATCCATATGAATTGCTTCTATGTCATAGTTGCTCACTAACTCTTTTATAGTATCAATCAAGTATTCTTGTACTTCAGGGATTCCAGGGTTGAGATAGTACTGCTTGCCATACTTCAGGACCCATTCCGGATGAAGCTTGGCCACATTATCGTCTGCGAGTGATTCGATCGTTTGATTCGCCATCGTGATCCGGTAAGGGTTCACCCAAGCGTGAACCTCGATTCCGCGTTTATGCGATTCCTGAGTCATAATGGCAAGCGGATCATAGCCTGGATCGGTTCCTTGCTCGGCACCCGTAATATATTGGGACCACGGGGCAAGCTCGGAAGGATACAAGGCATCAGCTGTCGGTTTGACCTGATAGACCACCGTGTTGAAATTCAATTCCTTTAATTCGTCGAGGGTAGTGACCACCCAATCGGTAAACTCCTGCTTGTCCATTCCGGCCGCCATGTCAATATTGACCACTGTGGCAATCCACGCAGCCCGCATCTCGTGCTTCGGTGATTGAGTTTCAGCAGCGCTTGCTTTTCCGGTAGAGAAAGGGAGAGCAAGTGAGAACAACATCACCGCCATGATCATGTACTTTACTGTTTTCATTAACATACTCCTCTCGTTTTGGTAAAAGTAACCGTTTTCATTTTGTTGAAATAATACTTCAATAAAATTCAGAAAAATATGAAATATTATTTCTAATTTCATTATAATAGGTCTTGAACTAATGGTATATAGTACCAACGAGGTAAAAAATCTGAATATTCAATCGATAAACAGGATAATAGGACTAGGTGAATCGTTCTAAAATACATGAAAAAGGAAAGAATGAATAACAATCTGGTGTAAAATAGGAGAGAGGCCAATTGGGGAGTGGATGATATGTTCAAGGACATAGCCATAGATCAATGTGATTTCGATCGGTATACATTCGTGGATGTCCGGTCTCCTTCTGAATACAGGGAAATAACGATCCCGGGAAGCGTGAACATTCCTGTATTTGATGATGGAGAGCGGGCAGAAGTAGGGACGCTGTACAAGAAAGTAAGTAAAGAAGTGGCAACGGAGCGGGGCTTGGAGATCTTTTCGGCTAAGCTTCCCCGTTTCATCAAAGAATGTAAGAAGCTGGATGGTCAGATTGTTGTGTTTTGCTGGAGGGGTGGCATGAGGAGCAAAGCCGCGGCAACCTTCCTGGATTTGATGGGGATGAAGACATTACGGGTCCAAGGCGGAGTAAGAGCTTATCGGCACTGGGTGTTGAAGGGGCTTGAGGAATTTGAAATGAAATCGGACACCTTTGTATTGAACGGTGGGACAGGCATCGGAAAGACAGCTATTTTGAAAGAACTTCAGAAGGAAGGGTATCCAATTCTTGATATTGAAGGACTGGCCAACCATCGAGGCTCCATCTTTGGGGAAATCGGGCTGACCGCCAACAATCAGAAAACATTCGATTCCCTCCTTTTCCAAGAACTGAAGAAGCTGAAGAAATCTCCCTTTCTCTTATTTGAAGCAGAAAGTAAACGGATCGGAAAGCTGCTTCTCCCAGATTTCCTGGTGGAGGAGAAAGAGAAGAATGCGTTTCATCTCTTCATTGAGATGCCAATGAAGGTGAGGGTGGATCATATTTTACAAGAGTATCGCCTGCACGAGCATCATGAGGAATTTGTAGAAGCGTTCAGGTTGATCAAGAGAAGGATCCACAGCCCGGTGGCAAATGAAATTGAGGATGAGTTGAAAGGGAAAAACTACGAGCGAATTCTGGAGCTGCTCCTGGAGTATTATTATGATCCGCGATACAGGCATATGGCGAACCAATATCCTGCGGAAAGAAGGGTCACGATCAAGGTCCATTCAATCGAAGAAGCCTATCAGGAGATCAAAAAGCTTCTTCAGGAAAAAAGTTTATTGGTTCCTGTGCAGTAAGACCTTGGCCATGGGGCAAGGTCTTTCTTTTTATAAAATGTTCATAGAATGGGTTGACCGTGTAGTGCACCACATGGTTTAAGATTGAAGTGTGAGGTGATGGGGGTGTACAAGGTAAGCGAATTCTCCAAGATGACGGGGCTGAGTAAGGAAACACTGCGTTACTATGCCGAAATCAAGCTGCTTGAACCTGTATATATCGACCCTGCAAACCATTACCGCTACTATGATAATGGATCTTATCTTGTGGGGCGACTATTGGTTTACTTGAGGAGATTTAACTTTACCATACAAGAAATGCTCGCTGTCGTGAATGATGAATCCTTTGAGAATCTGGAGGAGTTAATCAAGGCGAAGAAACGGGGCCTGCAAGCTGAAGTAGAGCGAATACAAACGGTTATTCAGGAAATGGACGATTTCTTTGAAATGGGAATGGGGGATGAAATGGATGATTAAATGGCATGAAGAACGGATCATACCAGTTAATATTGAAACGGTATGGCATTTATTCGAGCTTGAAAACATTCAGCGCATTATGCCTAATGTCGTTGAAAATAAGGTGCTGGAACAAAAAGAAGGAGTGGTAGGCTCGACCTACCAGCAGAAATACAAAGAGGGAAAAAGGATTGAAACATACATCGTTGAAGATCTGGAATACGAAAATACTCCTGACAAAAAGCACAACAAAATCGGCTTCACACTGGCCAAGGCATTTGACATCGAGGCTGCATTCACCCTGCATAAAATAGATGAGCAGCAAACCAGATTCATCTATACAGGGGAAAACAGAGGACTGAACTTCCTGGGCAAAGTACTCCTCAAACTCGGTGGAGAAAGAAACAACAATAAAGTCGTCACCGAATTCATGGACAGGGTGGAAACAGAAGCACTGAAAGAAGCGTAAGAAAGAGGGACGGACCTCCGATTTTTTCGGAGGTCCGTCCCTTTTTCTTGTGGTTTGGAAAAATGATTATCTGGGAATAGAAGAAGAGTTTCAGCTGATGAATGCTCGGTTGGTCCCATTTGAATTAGAGGTCCGTCCCTCCTAGCATTACGGAAATTTCTTGCATCTTAAAAAATTTTTTTTAGTGATTATTTTGCATGAAAATTCATGTTGATTTCTAGTTGGATTTGCTTAGGAACACGAATTATTGTAAGCGATTTCTTTATTATAACATCAAGCTTTTAAAGATTCTGAATATTAAGTCAATGAGAGTGTTAATCTAACGGGCTTCCACTTTATTATTCCATATATATTTGTAAAATATACACTGTATCCATTAACATAATTTTTCGTTTTTTCTAAATTTCATGATATACTAACGAAAATTAAGAAAATTTAATTAATCGGTTATTTATTCAAAAAATATACAAGTTTAGTAGAGGAGGACATTGGATGAAAACGAATCTTCCTGTAGCGCAAGGGATGTATGATCCTGCGCAAGAACATGAAGCATGTGGAATTGGAATGATCGCAAATATTGATGGGACGAAGAGTCACAGCATCGTACAAAACGCCATTAATATTTTATGTAACTTAGAGCATCGCGGGGGACAATCGGCTGATACGAGTACCGGGGACGGTGCAGGTATCCTCACCCAAATCCCTCATCATTTCTTTAAAAAGCAATGTGAGAAAGAAGACATCATCCTTCCGAGAAAAGGGGAATATGGGATTGGAATGGTGTTCCTTCCTGAAAATTATGAGAAGCGCCAAAAGAGTAAAGAAATTTTTGAACGCATCATTGAAGAAGAAGGTCAAAAGACACTTGGCTGGAGACCTGTTCCTCTCAACGATTCCTTTGTAGGGAAAGTAGCATCGAAGTCAAAACCGTTCATACGACAGGTTTTCATCGGAGTATCCGAAGACATTCAATCCCGGATGGATTTCGAACGCAAGTTATATGTGATAAGAAAGCGAATTGAAAAAGAAGTCGCAACGGTAGAAGGACAAGAGGATGTATATCTATGTAGCTTGTCTTCCACGACCATTGTCTACAAAGGGATGCTCATCCCGGAACAGCTCGATTCCTTTTATATTGACCTCAACCACCCTGAGTTCCGTTCAGCATTAGCACTTGTACATTCCCGCTTTAGTACAAACACTTTTCCAAGCTGGCAACGGTCTCATCCAAACCGATATACGATTCATAATGGAGAATTCAATACGCTCAGAGGGAATGTGAACTGGATGCGCGCACGTGAAAAACTGTGCCGATCAAGTGCATTTAAGGATGAAGATTTGGAAAAAATCCTCCCCGTTATTGATGAGACAGGCAGTGATTCCTCCATGTTTGATAACTGCTTTGAATTCCTTCATTTATCAGGAAGATCCCTTGCCCATACGGCCATGATGATGGTTCCGGAACCGTGGGAAAACGATGAAACGATCCACCCCAAGAAGAAAGATTTTTACGAATACCATAGCTGTTTAATGGAGCCTTGGGATGGACCGGCAGCCCTAGTATTTACGGATGGAACCCAGATAGGTGCCTGCCTTGACCGTAACGGACTGCGTCCAGCCCGCTACTATGTGACTAAGGGGGGCATGATCGTTCTTGGATCTGAAGTAGGTGCCCTCGATATCTTTGCCGACGACATCGTGTACAAAGACCGTCTGCAGCCAGGGAAGATGCTTCTTGTCGATCTTGAGAAAGGACGAATCATACCGGATGAAGAAATCAAACTGCGTGTTGCTTCTGAGCAGCCATACAGACACTGGCTTGATAATAACAAATTCGAACTGGATGATCTGCCCGAAACGACCCATGAAGTGGTTCAATTAGATTCGGAGGAAGTGCTCCTGCAGCAGCAGGCCTTCGGCTATACGACAGAGGAATTGAACAAGATCATCAAGCCGATGGTGACGGATGGTAAAGATCCGGTCGGCTCAATGGGGTATGATTCACCTCTGGCGGTTCTATCGAAAAAGCCCCAGCTTCTTTATAACTACTTCAAACAATTATTTGCACAAGTCACGAACCCGCCGATCGATGCGATCCGGGAGCAGATCATTACTTCAGTCGGAACCACGATTGGTGCAGAAGGAAATCTGGTGAATCCGGGACCTGAAAGCTGCAGGCATATCCACCTCAAGACACCGATCCTGACTGGTGAAGAACTGGAAAAGCTTAGACACCAAAATGAAAAAGGCTTTAAAGCCGTAACGTTACCAATTTTGTTTGATGTAACTGAGGAAGGAAATCAACTTGAAGGTACTCTGGATGCTCTATATGAAAAAGCTGACCAGGCCGTAGCAGGTGGCGCGACCCTCCTTATTTTATCCGACCGAGGTGTGGTGAAGGATAAGGCAGCGATTCCAGCCCTTCTTGCTGTTTCCGGTCTGCATCACCATCTGATCCGCAAAGGGACGCGTACAACCGTCAGCATCCTGCTCGAATCGGGAGAGCCACGGGAAGTCCATCATTTTGCAACCCTTCTTGGATACGGGGCAGAAGCTATTTATCCATATTTAGCGTTTGAGACATTGCGGGATTTGATTGGAAAAGGTGAGCTTCAAGACAAAACGTATGAACAAGCGGTGAACAGCTTTGTGAAATCTGGAACAGACGGTGTCATCAAAGTTCTATCCAAAATGGGGATTTCTACTATACAAAGTTACCGTGGTGCGCAAATCTTTGAAGCGGTGGGCATCCATAAGGATGTCATCGATAAATACTTCACCCGTACCGCCTCAAGACTCGGTGGAATCGGGATGGATATCATCGAAAAAGAAGTGCTTTTAAGACATCGAAAAGCATTCAATGATCGTAAAGACAATCAACGTACATTGGAGTCGGGAGACGAATTCCAATATCGTAATAACGGAGAGGATCATGCGTACAACCCAAGTACGATCCACACACTCCAACATGCATGCCGTACGAATAATTATGAACTATTCAAGAAATATTCCAATATGCTGACGGATGAAAAGCAGAATTTGCAGTCATTGCGAGGGCTCCTTTCATTTAAAGAAACGAAGCCTATCCCGATTGAAGAGGTGGAATCAGTCGAAGAAATCTGTCGCCGTTTCAAGACCGGCGCGATGTCATTCGGCTCCATCAGTCAGGAAGCCCATGAAGCATTGGCAATTGCCATGAATAAAATCGGTGGGCGGAGTAATTCAGGAGAAGGCGGGGAGCATCCGAGCCGGTTCGTTCCGGATGAAAATGGGGATTCACGCCGCAGCTCGATCAAGCAAGTGGCGTCAGGACGCTTTGGTGTTACAAGTCACTATCTCGTAAACGCAGACGAAATCCAAATCAAGGTCGCCCAAGGGGCAAAACCGGGTGAAGGAGGACATCTTCCTGGTAAAAAGGTTTACCCATGGGTTGCTGAAGTTAGGGGATCGACCCCGGGAGTGGAGCTCATCTCGCCACCGCCCCATCATGATATTTACTCAATCGAAGACCTTGCCGAACTAATCTATAACCTGAAAAATGCAAATCCCCAAGCCCGCATCAGCGTAAAGCTGGTATCAGCCGTAGGAGTTGGGACGATTGCGGCAGGTGTGGCAAAAGGTCGAGCGGACGTTGTGTTGATCAGTGGGTACGATGGTGGAACAGGTGCTGCACCAAGAACCAGTCTGAAACATACAGGATTGCCTTGGGAAATCGGTCTTGCCGAAGCGCATCAGACTTTATTGCTAAATCGCCTTCGCGACCGGATTGTCGTCGAGACGGACGGTAAAATGATGACGGGCCGCGATGTGGTCGTGGCATCACTTCTTGGAGCAGAAGAATACGGCTTCTCGACAGCGCCTCTTGTTGTTCTTGGCTGTGTCATGATGCGCGTATGTCATATGAATACATGTCCTGTCGGAATTGCGACACAAGACCCTGAGTTACGCAAAAAATACACTGGTGACCCGGAACATGTAGCGAACTTCATGCGCTTTGTTGCCCAGGAAACCAGGGAGCTGATGGCTCAGCTTGGGTTCAGGACAATCAACGAAATGATAGGAAGAACCGATATCCTGGAAGCCAATGAGGCAATCGATCATTGGAAAGGAAAAGGAATCGATCTTTCCGCGCTTCTGTATCAACCAGATGTACCTGAGAAGGTAAGCCGTTATGCTACCAAAAAGCAGGATCATGAGCTTGAGAAGACACTTGATTATCAAGAGTTGATTCCACGCTGCAGGAATGCAATTGAAACTGGTGAGCCGGTTGAATGGACGACAGCAATCCGTAATATTCATCGTGTAACCGGGACGATGCTTGGAAGCGAAATCACGAAACGGTATGGGGCGGAAGGCTTACCTGAAGATACAATCCGTCTGACATTCAAAGGATCTGCCGGACAGAGCTTTGGTGCTTATATTCCAAAAGGACTGACATTAAGACTTGTTGGAGATTCCAATGACTTTGTCGGAAAAGGATTATCAGGCGGTAAGATCATCGTCCATCCGGATCCGACAGCAACGTTCATCCCTGAACGAAACACCATCATCGGAAACGTGTCCTTCTACGGGGCATCCGGAGGAGAAGCCTATATTTATGGAGTGGCAGGCGAGCGTTTCTGCGTCCGTAACAGTGGGGCACAGGTTGTCGTGGAAAGCGTCGGGGATCATGGCTGTGAGTATATGACTGGAGGAAAAGTCGTTGTCCTTGGCCTTACAGGAAGAAACTTTGCAGCCGGTATGTCTGGCGGAGTAGCGTATGTCCTGGATGAAGATGAAACCTTCCGTTCAAGATGTAATCAGGAACTTGTCCTTGTGCAGCCTTTATTTGATCCGGAAGAAATGAAAGATGTATACCAGATGATCGAAAAATACGTTCATTATACAAACAGTAATAATGGTAAGAAAATATTAGCGAACTGGGATTCCTACGTGTCCAAATTTGTGCGCGTGATTCCGAAATCCTATCTCAAGATGAGAGAGCGGATCAGTGAGCTTGAAAATAGTGGATTAGAGAAATTCGATGCGGAAATGGCTGCATTTGAAGAAGGTACGAAAGAAGATAAAAAAGTACTGGAACCTGCGAATTAATCAGGGAGGGGGATATAATGGGAAAAGCAACTGGATTCATGGAATATAAACGACGAACATTGGATGAACGGCATCCGGCTGAAAGGACGAAGGATTGGAACGATTATACGTCGCCTCTTTCGGAAGAAGAGGTCAAGAAACAAGGTGCGCGCTGCATGGATTGCGGCGTTCCCACCTGTCAGTCCGGAATGGAAATCAACGGATCGACTACTGGTTGTCCCGTTTATCACTTGATACCGGAGTGGAACGACCTGGTCTATCAAGGACAATGGAAAGAGGCATTAAAGCGAGAGCATCAGATGAATAACTTTCCCGAATTCACCGGCTTTGCCTGTCCGGCACCGTGTGAAGGGGCTTGTGTCCTCGGTATCAATGAGCCGCCTGTAGCGATCAGAACCGTGGAACGCTCGATTATCGAAAAGGGCTTTGAAGAAGGCTGGGTCATTCCTGAGCCTCCGGAGCACCGTACGGGCAAACGTGTGGCCGTCGTGGGATCAGGGCCGGCAGGATTGGCGTCTGCGGCACAGCTGAATAAAGCCGGTCACCTTGTCACTGTTTTTGAGAAGAATGATCGAGTAGGCGGACTATTGACGTATGGTATTCCTGAAATGAAGCTTCCATACTCAGTCGTAAAGCGACGTGTCGATATTTTAGAAGAAGAAGGCATTGAATTCGTGACGAATACAGAGGTAGGAAAAGACTATACAGTTGAAAACCTCCGTGAAAACTTCGATGCCGTCATTCTGTGCGGCGGAGCAGCCGTCCATCGCGATATCCAAGTGGATGGTCGTGATTTGAAGGGCGTGCATTACGCCATGGAATTCCTGCATTCCAATACAAAGAGCTTATTAGATTCCAATTTGCAGGACGGTAATTATATTTCTGCTGAAGGAAAAAATGTCATCGTCATCGGTGGTGGGGACACGGGCACTGACTGCCTGGCCACTTCCGTAAGGCATAATTGTAAAAGCCTGACGCAATTCGATATTTATGATAAAAAGGGTGCCATTCGTGATGAAGTCGGCAACCCTTGGCCGCAATATCCGGTCATTCACCGAGTGGAGTACGGACAAAAAGAAGCGGCTGAAGTACTTGGAGACGATCCGCGTGCGTACGCTGTCATGACCAAGAAATTCGTCGGTGATGAAAATGGACACATTAAAGAAGTGCATACGGTTAACGTGAAACTTCGATATGACGAAGATGGCAATAAAATTCGTGATGAAATCCCTGGAACCGAAAAAGTCTGGCCAGCGGATCTTGTCCTTCTCGCCATCGGGTTCAGCGGTCCCGAACAAGACCTGATCAAGGAACTTGAAGTCGAAACAAACAGCAACTCCACAGTGAAAGCAGAGTACGGAAACTACATGACGAGCGTCGACGGTGTCTTCGCTGCAGGAGACATGCGCCGTGGCCAAAGCCTCATCGTCTGGGCCATCAACGAAGGCCGTGAAGCAGCCCGCGAATGCGACCGCTACCTCATGGGCACAACAGAACTACCTTAATAGTAGAGGGACGGACCTCCGTCAGGCTGGATGCCTGATGGGGTTTTTTGTTGTTTGAGGGACGGACCTTTGTGGGGCATGAAGCCTGATGAGATTTCTGTTGTATGAGGGATGGACCTCCACGAGGCAAAGGATATCTTATCGGTGGAAGTAGTGAATGATAGTCGGAGGGTCTTTTTTTGGGAGGGTGTGGGTCGGAAATTGGTTAAAAAGTGAGGGAGTCAGCTATTTTCTATGTGGAATGTGGTGACGCATTCCTTTGATCGCTCTGAACTTGCGCTTAGAAATATAAATAGGTCTCATTAGATGGTCCTGAAGAAGCTTTCTATTGAGGTATTGGAGATAATTGCGTCATTTTGGCCCGTGATTGCGTCATTATTAAGTTTTTTGCGTCATTTTCATCATTAATTGCGTCGTTCTACATAATAATTGCGCCATTTTCCATTTTATTGAAATTGAACAAACCTTCACTAACCCAAATCCCCATCTAAGGTCCGTCCCTCTTCACCTATAATTCCACTAAAAGTCCTGCATACACACCGACACCCACTTCTAAACAAGTACATGCCGGAATATTTTTTATAGAAGGGGTTTTGTCCGCTATAAAGAGACAAAGCATTTTCAAAACAGACTGATAGGGGGAGAACAAAATGATGAAATACTTGCAGCGTATTGGTCGTTCGTTGATGCTGCCTGTAGCCGTGTTACCGGCAGCGGCGATTCTGATGGGGATCGGGTATTGGATCGACCCGTCTGGATGGGGAGCCGATAGTCCAATTGCCGCTTTCCTGATTAAGGCAGGGGCATCGATTATTGACAATATGGCGATTCTGTTCGCAGTAGGGGTCGCACTCGGGATGGCGAAAGCGAAGGATGGTTCGGCTGCACTGAGCGGATTGGTCGCTTATCTTGTTATTACCACATTGCTATCGACGGATTCCGTTGCTTTGTTGCAAGGGATTGATAAAGAGGCGGTGAATCCGGCGTTTGCCAAGATCGGAAATCAATTTGTCGGGATTCTCTCTGGGATCGTCGCAGCCAGTATGTACAATCGCTTCAGTTCTGTGAAGCTTCCGGATGCACTTGCCTTTTTCAGCGGGAAACGATTGGTACCGATCATGTCGGCCGTCGCTATGCTGGTTGTTTCAGGCGTGATGCTGTTTGTGTGGCCGGTGATTTACACGGCGCTTGTTTCGTTCGGGAAGGAAATCAGCGGTCTCGGGTTTACAGGGGCCGGATTATACGGTTTCTTTAATCGGTTATTAATTCCTACTGGCTTGCATCATGCACTGAATTCCGTGTTCTGGTTCGATGTGGCCGGAATCAATGATATCGGGAACTTCTGGTCCGGCACTGGGGAAAAAGGTGTGACGGGGATGTATCAAGCGGGATTTTTCCCGGTAATGATGTTTGGTCTTCCGGCAGCAGGTCTTGCCATTTATCATGCAGCGAAACCGGCTAAGAAAAAACAGGTCGCCTCGCTCATGCTTGCAGCAGGATTTGCTTCGTTCTTCACCGGAGTAACGGAGCCAATTGAATTTGCTTTCATGTTCGTTGCGCCACTCTTATATGTAGCACATGCCGTGCTGACAGGGTTATCCCTTGCGATCGCTTCCTTCTTCCACTGGACGGCAGGTTTCGGCTTCAGTGCCGGGTTCGTCGATTTTGTCCTGAGCTCAAGGCTTCCGCTGGCAAATCTTCCGTATATGCTTTTGATTCAAGGTGTGGTATTTGCTTTCCTTTATTATTTCTTATTCCGTTTTATGATTGCGAAGTTCAATCTGATGACACCGGGGCGTGAAGAGGACGGCGAAGAGGGGCAGGCGTCACCTATCCTCACAGGGGAAGATAAGTTTGCCGTCATGGCAGCGGAAATCTACGCTGGACTTGGCGGAGACGAAAATGTAACGTCTGTTGAAAACTGTATTACCAGATTGAGAGTGGAAGTGAAGGACATGGGGGGAGTGGATCAGGAGCGAATCAGAGCGACCGGCGTTCCGGGCATTCATGTGGTTGGTGAAAATAGCATTCAAGTGATTGTCGGGACATCGGTGCAATTTGTGGCGGATGAAATCGAGAGGATCCGGGGGTAAGATTTTTCTTCCTGAGGCAAGGGGGATTGTTGTTTTTTGTCGAATGGCAGATATATCGTGATTTTGGCAGATATATACTCCAAATGGCAGATATATTTCTCAAATGGCACATAAATCCCCCAAAACGGCAGATAAACAAATTCCACCCACTCTCCCCAAAAAGGAGTGGGTTCTCTTTCTCTTCTACACTGCAAAAACGTTTCTAATGGTCTATACTTATCTTATAGAAATTACCACGGAAAGGTTTTTACCCATGACGAAACTGAAAGAATCGGATCTTTATCAACCGATCCAGAAGCATTTTCATAAACAGGGATATCAGGTGAACGGTGAAGTGAACGACTGTGATCTGACGGCAATGAAAGAAGGGGAGCTGTTGATCGTCGAGCTGAAGCTTTCCTTGAATGTCGAGCTTCTGATCCAGGCAACGAAGCGTCAGCGTTTGACGGATCTTGTGTACATTGCGATTCCGAAGCCGAAGCGAACCCGATCTAAGCGGTGGAATGATGTACGCCATTTGGTCAGGAGGCTGGAGCTTGGTCTGATCACGGTTTCATTTACGACAAAGACTCCGAAGCTTGATTTTGTCATTCATCCGGAACCCTTTGATCGGAAGAAGACTATGAGGAATAGCAAGAAGAAGCGTGTGGCCCTGGTGAAAGAAATCGAAGGACGTAGTGCGGATTACAATGTGGGCGGGAGTAATAAAACGAAGATCATGACCGCTTATAAGGAGAGCTGCATTCACATCGCCTGCTGCCTCGAAGCTTACGGACCCATGTCTCCAAAGAACTTGGCAAAGCGTGGTACGGGTGACAAAACGCCATCCATCCTCCAGAAGAATTATTATAAGTGGTTCGAGAGGGTGAAAAGGGGTGTGTATCAACTCACGGACACGGGTAGAAAAGAGCTTCAGGAATATCCTGAACTTGTAAGCTATTACTCACAGAAAATAGAAGAAAATCAATAAGAGCCTGCCTCACGGGAAACCGGGGCAGGCTCTTATTTGCTTCCCACTACTAGTACCCGCGTTCTATTCATATACATAAGATTAATGAAGGTACCCGGGAGGACGAATGATGAAAAAAAATATAGAAAGTACGATCCGTCGTTTAATACATGACCTTAAGCAGCGGCAAAGTGAACAAGGCAGCTGGTCCTTTTGTTTTGAAAATAGTGTGATGACCGATGCGTATATGATCATTCTTATACGCTCACTTGAGGCGGATGAGGATGAACTAACAAGGCGACTGGTTGACCGCCTTTGGAAATGTCAGACAAGGGAAGGGACGTGGAAACTCTTTGAAGATGAGAGGGAAGGCAATCTGTCGTCCACCATTGACGCATATTTTGCTTTGAGGTTCAGTGGGTTGGTTGAAAAGGAAGATAAGAGACTGCTGAGAGCCGAACAGTTTATCAAGAAAAAGGGTGGATTTCATAAGGCTCATTCTATCACGAAATTCATGCTGGCCATTTTTGGCCAATTTGACTGGAAGCATCTCCTACCGATTCCGATTGAATTTCTGTTGCTTCCGAAAACATTCCCACTGAATTTCTGGGATCTAAGCAGTTATGCACGCGTCCACCTGGCTCCGCTCTTGCTGCTGAAAAATGAACGTTTCATTTTGAAAACAAGCAACATACCGAACATCCGGGATCTTTCCCGTTCCTCTGAAATCGTCAGTTTCAACGACCGTGAGCTGAGGTTATTTTCAAAAATCAGTGAAGGTATACAGGGGTTGGCAAGCATTCCATCCCAACTCCATCAACAAGCCCGTCAGTTTGCCCTGTCTTACATGCTGCAACGGATTGAAAAGGACGGAACCTATCTCAGTTACTTCAGCACGACCTTCTATATGATTTTTGCACTGCTGTCACTGGGATATAAGAAGAATGATCCCATTATCGTAAAGGCTATGCAGGGATTGAAAGAGATGGCCTGTGAAACAAACAAGGGGATTCATATTCAAAATTCTCCTTCCATCGTTTGGGATACAGCCCTGATCAGTTATGCCTTGCAGGAAGCAGGAGTGGATGCAGGAGAAGGTTCCATAAAAAAATCGGTGGGTTATCTTCTCAAGGAGCAACACTTTAAATACGGGGATTGGGCAATAGAGAGTGGGGTGAATCCCGGAGGATGGGGGTTTTCAGAGAGTAACAGTATCCACCCTGATGTGGATGATACGACAGCCGCTCTCAGGTCTATCACTTACTCCGCTGCAGAAAATCCGCTCATCCGTCCATCGTGGGATCGTGGGATTGAATGGGTGATCGGTATGCAGAACCGGGACGGAGGGTGGCCGGCTTTTGAAAAAAACAAGACCAAACAGATTCTCACGTCTTTTCCGTTGGATGGTGCTGAAGCTGCGGCCATCGATCCTTCCACTCCTGATTTAACGGGGCGGACACTTGAATTTCTTGGGAGCAGGGCAGGATTGACAGGGGACCATCCGCAGGTGAAAAAGGGTGTTGAGTGGTTGAAATTAATGCAAAAGGAAGACGGATCCTGGTACGGTCGCTGGGGTGTGTGCTACATCTATGGAACATGGGCCGCGATCACGGGAATGAAGGCGGTGGGAGTGCCCTCGTCCCATAAACAGATTCAGAGAGCAAAGACTTGGTTGGAAAGCATTCAACAAAAAGACGGAGGTTGGGGAGAATCCTGTTACAGTGATCAGAAAAAGACATTTGTACCCCTTTCCTTCAGTACTCCCTCACAAACCGCATGGGCATTGGAGTCGCTTATCTGTATTGAAGATAAACCGACACCTGCGATTGATCTTGGTGTCACGGCGCTTCTCGAATTATTGAATGGTACAGCAGGAGGCATAAACAGAACATACCCAACGGGAGTCGGCCTTCCAGGAAACTTCTACATTCATTACCACAGCTATCAATGGATCTGGCCGCTCATCACCCTCAGCCGGTACAAAGAGAAATACGGTTGAGGTCCGTCCCTCCTAGAGGTAGAATAAAAGTAAGAATATTCTAATAAAAGGTGGTGGCATGGTGAAAGAGGCTTCGTTCCCTTATCCCTTTAAGGGGGATGTGTATCGGTATTCAAATAATTCGATTCCATTGGAAGAGGCGGGGAGTGTGGAAGTAACTTCTTCTTATCTGGAAGAAATCAAGCTTAAACGGAAATTGTTGACTCACCATCCCGACCGGTGCTTTCAGTCTCTGCCGCATACCTTGAAAGCTCAATGGGAAATAGCGGAGCTTGTGATCGGGCATCTCATCCGGCAATATCCTCAGAAGTTTTCTCTTGAAAAAAATGGAGGGAAATGGACGTTCCATAACCATATCCTGGATGAGCAAACATCCTTTATACCGGGGGATGACTCCACTTTGTCCATGGAGCCACTTGATTTCATCGGCCGTCATGTTCAAGAGGACCTGATCTTCATGATGCAGCGGGACGGGGATTTATTTCTGGATGCGGGGCAGCTTTGTTTTCCAGCCAACTGGTCCCTGGTGTTTAATACCGGAATGAATTTCAAGGAGATACACGGACCGATCCCAGGTTTTAAAGATGAGGGTTTGGATCAGCGGATATTAACGTTTTTAATGAGAATGGAAGCGGGAGATCCGTGGGTAAGGAGGAATTGGTCGTTAATGGCGGGAAATCGCCTGGATACTTCTCTGGAAACATTCGATGAGTGGGGAAAAGGACGAAGAAATGTCTCAAAAGAAAACGTTGGAGAATATGTTCACCTGCGGGTAGAGGTACAGAAGCTGTTTCGTTTGCCTGGTTCAAATGGGCTGCTCTTTACGATTCACACCCATCTTCTCTCACTTGAAGAATTTACGGAAAATCAGGCTTGGACGGATCAGTTTTATCATATTCTACAGGAGCTTCCTGACCGGATTGCCGATTATAAAGGCATCATCCTATTTAAAGAAGAGGTCATGGATTACTTGAGAGAAAAGAGGGTGAGGAATTGAAGGGAACATTGCAGCCTTCGTTTGTACCATCCAAACGAAAGTATTTATTCTGCGGTGATCAAGAAGGAATGGAGCGACTCTCCTCTGTTATCGAAAAAGTACGTAAGGATCATCTGCCTTTTGAATCGTTCATGGTGAATGGAAAGCAAGAAACGGATATCGCTCGATGGATGGAGAATCAGAAAATGGGGAGTTATCTTTACATAGCAATGGAATGGAACAGGCTTACAGATGTCAAAAAAATCGCAGAAGAGTGCGGATTTTCAGAAGAGGAAGCACAGTATATCGGTCACGGAGAAAGGTTCATCAATGTGTACTGTTTTAAATGTCATCAGAAAATGAAAGTGAATAGCGGGCTGATCCACTCATGCACAACCTGTTTACAATGCCATTTGGTGTTATCCATTTCCGATCACTACTCTTCCTTACACGAATCCTATCTCGGTTATGCAGCAACGACAGGAAGTGACCTCAGTTGAATCAAGATAAAACCATACCCGTCATCGTCCAATGGATTCATCAGGAAACTGCGCATGTCAAACGCTTTTCACTTGCTCCTGTAGGGAATGAGCCTCTTCCTTATTTTAGTGGGGGTTCCCATATCACTACGTATGTAGAGGGGGAAAACGAGACGATTATCAGGTCCTATTCCCTCACGAATTCTCCCCAACAATCGGATACTTATCACATAGCCATCCGTTTACATAAACAATCCAAGGGCGGATCCCGTTTTTGGCATGAGAGAATGAAAGTAGGAGACACCCTCCGCATCAGTCATCCACAGAATCATTTTCCATTGAGCTTTAAAGCGAAGCATCATGTATTTTATGCTGCGGGAATCGGGATCACTCCATTCCTATCCATGATGGCAGAACTTAAAGGGGAAGAGCGCTCCTTTGAACTCCACTATGCAGCAAAGTCAGAGAAAGATTGTTCATTCTATTCTCATTTAAAAAACAAGTATCCTGAAGAGACCCACTTTTATTTTTCAAACGAAAAGAGACTAAATGATGAGAGTCTGTTGGAACATAGAATCGGGACTCATGTGTATTTTTGCGGGCCATCTTCTTTTATGGATGAATTCATTGCAAGCGCCACTAAAATAGGATATCCCCGCTCAAGCATTCACTATGAACGGTTCACCCCTCCACAGTCAATCGTCCGTCATGACTTTTTGGTAGAGTTGGAGAGTGGTCCCACCATTCAGGTGACACAGGATATGACCCTATTAGAAGCCCTTCACAATGCAGGAATCAAAGCACCTTATTCATGCCGGGTCGGTCGATGTGGAACTTGTGAGATTAACGTATTGGAGGGAGAAGTCGAACATGGTGATTCTTTCTTGAGTGAAGAAGAAAGAAATGAACACCGCTCGATCTTAACATGTGTCTCCAGGGCAAAGACAAAGAGATTACGGATAGAACTGTAATGTGTCATTGCCATAACATGAGATGTCTGCCGCTCATGAACACGCCCTTGCGTGTTTTTTCTTATTTCAACAAAAAATCGAACGAAAAAGGAAAAACTCACCAATATATAGTATACATGCAAGGGGGGATCGTCTTTGAATGACAAAGAGGAAGACTTAAAGAGCCTGGTGAATCAGGTAAAAGCGGGCAATAAAGAAGCCTTTGGAAAATTGTATGATGCAACCATCGGGGATGTTTATAAGAATGTCTATTTTCTATTATCGAATAAAGACGGAGTGGATGATCTGGTTCAAGAAATCTATATGGGTGTTTATCGTTCACTAAGGAAGTTTAACGGTGACCAGCCGTTTACACCATGGCTCATAGGAATCGCGGTCAATCAGGTGAAGTCCTTCAGAAGGAAGAACTGGGTATATGAACGCCTCTCAAGAAAAGTCGCAGAGAATGAGCGGAATAAGGAGAAAGTGGCTGAGATCATCACGGGCATAGAAAATGATTTTCTTTATCAGACGATTGAAGAACTTCCCTTTAAGTTAAAGCAAGTGATCATCCTCCGCTATGTAAATGAGTATTCTCAAGAGGAAGTAGCAGCAATCCTGCACATTCCCATCGGAACCGTCAAATCCCGTATTCATGCTGCTTTGAAAAAGTTGCGGATGAGCGGGGAAAAGCAGAAGATCTTGATGAGAAGGGTGGGGGATTTATCATGAATTTGGAAGATCAAATCAGGGAAAATCTACAGGTTAAAGGGCAAAGAATCAGTCCGCCTCCACGATTAAGGATGGCCATCATGAATACGCTGCCCGAGAAACATAAAAGATGGAAAAAAAGACTGATTACAGTGATACTCCTGCTCATGTTCTTTGTTCCGACCACGACCATCGCTTACCAGTCTTATGCCGCCGACAGTCTCTACGGTTCCTTTGACAATCTGAAGAGACATATTTCCACCGCAACAATGAAAGGGTATTTCCTTCTCGATGCGAAGTTTTCCCAGGCAAAAGGAGAACTGGATAAGGAAGAGTACGATGAATTCAAGGAATTGTTGAAAAAGATCACCCAGGCTAAATTGACCTACGCTGATTCATATGGAAACATCGACTACACAACGTTACCTCCTGAGAAGGCTTTGGAAATGCGGGAAACCTTTTTTCAAATCCAACCGTATTTTGATGAGTTGAACAATCAGGTGTCAAGTAAGGATGTGTTATCGGGCGAAGAATATAATCGTTATATTGATGCCCTTATGCTGTACGAAACCATCGTTTCCCAAAGTGGCGTCGATCCATCAAGCGGTGTCAAAGTGGAAGATATCCTCCCAGAATTCCAACGTACATTTCTGGATATTAGTTCTTACCTGGAATATGTAAATGAAAAGCAGGTAAATTTGAAAGCACAATGAATGTAAACAATATCTAATACAAAGAAAAAGACCCGGAACAGACCCGGGTCTTTTTCATTCACTTACCGAGTATCGCCATAATCCCTTTATAGATTAAGAAAAGTGAGAATATGAGAATAGCTAAAATACCGATGATGTCCGTTACCGGGGATACACTTGCTAAAAATGTACCGGCCAATGGAACCTTTAACAATGCGAAACCGGAAAGAATTCCTGCTACTAACAAAAGAATAAATCGATCCATTCTGTTATGCCTCCTCTCGGGCTATTATATGTAGGAGGGAACGGGAAGTTGAACCCAATATTTGTTAGCAGATGTGAAAAAGGAGTGAGCCTTGGTCATTCCAATTCATAATAGCTGATTTCATTGGACATCTTCTCGGATGCCAGCTGGAACCCTTTTTCTGTTTGCCCGGTTTTGACATAATGCAAAAATAGCATTCTTTCATAATGCTGATTCATCAACTGATTACCTGTATGTTTAAAATGGGGAAGGGCGGTTTGTTCGATATATGTATAAAGCTTGTTCTCATCTTCTTTCAGGGTCAATAGGTAGATCTCGAAGAATACATGCGTGGGATCCTGATGCGCCCTGGACATCTTCATTCCTCTTTTTACCAAGTGATCAAGCTCTTCTTTAGGAAGCAGGTTTCCTTTCATACAGGAAAGGATATACCCGCTCAGTGTGACTAAATAAGAGGAAGCGGGCGTTTTCTCTGTCGTCAGGGCCAAAGCTTTTTCGTACGATCCCTTTGATTCTGAATATCGTTTTCTTCGGAAATACTCAAACCCCAGATTATTGTGGATCTTGTGGGCCCTTTCTTTCGAATTGACAGATTCACAGACTCTGAGAAGTTTATCGTATTGTTGCTTGGTTTGCTCCATGTCGAACGGTTCTTTGGCATTCAGTTGGATGAGTATAAGGATTTCAGAATCAATGACCCTGAGGATATTTAATGTTTTTTGAAAGTATTGCAGTGCCCTTTGACCATAATAATAGGCGAAAGTGTTTGAATGAACGGAATGATAGGCTGTTGCCAGATGGTAATAATATTCAGCGTTCGGATATTCATCATCGATCCCTTTCAAGGCTTGGATGCAGGAGTGGAATTCCCTCGTTGAATAGTGATAGATTCCTTTCACATGCAGTAATAAGTTGAGCTCGTATGGGGAAAGTGTGTCCTTTTTATTCTCTAGCATGTCCAGGAGGTCTTTTGCTTTCTGCGGGTTTTCCATAAGCAAATAATACCTTGCTAATAATAAATGGTATTGTACAAAAAAATCGGATAGAAATCGCAAGGGTTCTTTTTCAATTTCTGCTTTTAGATGATGGATTTCACGGATACGTATCATAATGATCGCATCGTTCCATTCTGCTAATGTAATCTGAAGAGATTGATAGCGGGAACGTTCAGCATCCATATCGACTCCGAGCCTGTCAGCAAGTAAGTCTGTGATTTCACTGGAATACTCTGTGATCCCTCTTTCAATTTTACTTAGATGCGTGGTCGAACAGATTCCCCGTGCCAACTGATCTTGAGTCAATCCTGCATCTTCACGATGGAATTTAATTAATTTACCTTCAATCATAGTACACCTCGAAGTAAAATAGTTTATTATCCATTATAGGAAAAATATTCTCCGTGTACTATAGAAGTGAAACAAGACGGAGGTCTGAAGGCAGAATCATCCAGACCGTTATACGGCTTTAGTCTTTTCTTCCTCGAGTTCATCCTGCACTTCCTTGATTAAATGAGGTGATTTGTTGATGATTTTCCCGATATAGAAGAAGCCTGCAAAGGTGATTCCTGACATGATCCAGCTAAATGCCTGGCGCAGGATGATCCCTTTATCGAATGCTTCTACACCATACTCAATAATAAGCCAGGTCTTCACGATAGCGAGAATCCCGCTTCTCATGGCGAAGCAAAGAGTGATCAATTGAAACAAGGTATATAAAGGTTTCTTATAGAAAAGCCGATGACTAAACGTGCGGTCATAGCCTTGTAGCTCTGCAAAGTCGAGAGCAAAGTATAGGGCAATGGGTCTTTTGATCATCATGGTCACTAAGAAAAACAAACTCATTCCAGCCGCGTAATAGACATTATTCCAAAGAAGCTGTAAGGACGAACCAGCCAGTACGTCAATGAGCGTACCGACGATCAATGTAAAGAGAATGAACAGGCCGAATGTATTCACTTTCTTCATTTCAATGAAACGGTAGATCGTGTACACTATTCCGGGAATAGAGGAGAGCAGCATCGCATAATAATCTCCTGTGTAATCTCGTAAAATATTCCAAACAAATAAAGGGAGGGCCACATAAATCATCAGATCCAATAGAACAATGTTTTTCTTCACTTCTATCACTCTTCCTTTTTTTCGTATACAAAGATTACGGTTCCCAAGATCATAAAGTTTCAAAGAATGGAAATCATTTGTACTGAAATCGTTTTATTTTTTTATGAAAATCTTATTGAGATTACTTCTCAATTACACTATACTGATAAATAGTAATGAGAATCATTCTCGGATGGTTCAGGATCGTTGAGAGGGGTTACATAGAATGAATAGACCATGGAAAGTATTATCAGCATCTGTATTGGCATCTTCACTATTACTTGCTGGATGTGTCAGCGAAAAGGAAGAAGTGTCAAAATCAGACGGAGAAAAGAAAACAGGAGCAAGCAAGGTAAGTGTATCTGATTATACATTCGATACTGCCGGGAATATGTTTGCGTATGCAGAATTTGAATTATCCGGTGAGCCGTTGGCAGAGAGCCTCGGTTTGGATTTAGATATATTAGATATCAATACGTTGGATCAACCAACGAAGTTTGATTACACAGCTGGCGTTGAATCATATGAATACTCTGAGGAAGCCATGTATGAAGTGGTTGAAAAGTCAGGGATGGGACTGCATCTGATCAATGGTCCAGCCGTAAAGACTTTAGAGAACGGCAACACATCTGATGAAAAGCTGGGCAATCGTTTCTATGAATTGGCCGATGCTGTCGGATATCCACAGGATGAGATATTCCGAAATATGTATCCGACATTTATCGAATACTCTGCCGGTGATCCACACTATAAAAACAAAGTAGATACGAGTGAGTATGCTTCAAATGATGATGGAAGCTATGTCCCTATGTATCAAGTAAACTTCGAATCACTGCGCTGGGATCGTGATAAAATGGAGAAAACACTCGTACCTTCGGCGTACGGAGCAACCTTCTTGAAGCAGGCACTTTGGGCAGGGGATTTCATGGGCGGATTCCATACAGTAGATGGTGATGAAGAACTCGCAGGCGAAACGTCAAAGGATGACGATGACAAGAATGTTGCACTCGGTGTAAGCTCTGCGGATGGTTTCCAGGGAGCGGTCCTGACGGAAGAAATCTGGAATAAAGTGAATTATATTTCAAATGAATTATTTGTTGATGGCGCGACAGGGGAATTAACGGCTGCGGGACTCGGAAGCCAGTATGATCCCGATAAAGGATTTGTTTACTTACCACATAGTGTGGAAGTGACAGAAGTCGGTAAAGAGGCGCCAATGGCTAAATCACTGTCTGTCAAAGATTCAAACAGTGTTCTTCAAGATCAGTGGATGATGCTGTGGCCAAGTTCAGAATTCTTCGGAATGACCGACCAAAGAGAGAGTAATCCAAACACTACGCCTTCATTCCAGGCATTGTTCGACGGTGCCCCGTATCCTTCCGCACCTAAAGAGAATACGGATGACTCAACGGATAACGATGTGAACGGAACAGATCCTTTTACGGCCAATCAAAATGTGATGCTTCATGTATTCAAGAATATAGATGCCATGCATTTTAATGACGAAAAAGGAATGTTTGTCACTGAGAATGATGGAAAAGAACAAGGTACGTATATGGATACATTCCAGGCCGGATACACGATGGAATCGATGAGGATTTTCCAACGTGCGATTGATGGGCTTCCTGTTGGATATGCTTCAGGAGAATCTGCTGAAGGATTGAAGACGCCGGAAGGAAAACGTGCACTGGAAATGATCCGTAAGCAGGCAGATTTCATCATGGATAACTTAGTTATGGATTCTGGTCTCGTAGCAAAAGGATTCGATACTAAAAACGGTGCGGACAATCAAGTGACATTGGATGCCCAATTAGGTGCAATCAGGGGATTGACAGCAGCTTACTTAGCAACGGACGATGAGAAATATCGTGAAGCGGCCCGTGCGATTTATGAAGCGATGGATTCCGAGCTATGGGATGAAGATCTGAAAGCATATGAAACGTCCAAAGGGAAAATGGATTACACCCCTTATACAGCAGGCGCATTGTCTGCAACCTACCGTGTTGCCCTGCAAAACTTAAGCAACAGGGAATCGGATTCAGAGGCACCTGAAAGCCTTGAAATCGATGCGATCACCTCAAGGTACAGTGATTTCTATGATACGGTCATTGATGGTCCGTCCCTCAAAGAAGGGATGCAGGCAAGTGAATTCTGGGACACTGGGGATTATTACAACAGCAAGGATTCATCTGGAAATACCGATGGAGATCATGTTCCACAAATCCAGGCAGGACATGGGGAAAACGGAATTGCACCCGTTCTTCTTCCAGTCACAGTCGAAAAACGATAAAGAAGGGATCCTATGAAGAAGATAATAGGATATGCGGCAGCGTTTCTCATAGCAGGAACGCTTGTTGCATGTTCCATCCAAACCACAACAAAAGATGACCCGAGCTTCGATACGATTCGCAAAGAAGCAGTCAATAGCGATAACATCCTTCAAAATAAAGAAGGTACTGAGCTTTATATTGCCAATCTCGATGCGAATACCGTATCCATTGTGGATGAAAAGACCTGGGAAGTACAAAAAGAAATTCCTGTCGGGAAAGAGCCGGTCCAACTGGCTCTATCACCAGATGAAGATCGCCTGTATGTTTCGTGCCGATACGATAACAAGATTGATGTCATTTCACTGGAAGAAGGGAAAGTAGTAGATTCCTATAAAGTAGGATCGGAACCCTTTGGACTCATGACAAGCCAAAACGGTAAGACCTTGTATGTGGCCAATTACCGGGAAAACACGATTATGATGGTGGATGTGAAGAGTGGGGATGTGACGGAGACAATTTCTGTTCACGATCGACCAAGAACGTTGGCTCTTACTGCAAACGGGAAGAAATTATACGTTCCCCATTATTTATCCGGTGAAATTTCTGTTTTAAATACTGAAACGAACAAGGTGACGAAAACGATTGAACTGGCAGACTCTCCTGATGTGCAGGATCCGAAAAAAAGCCAGGGGATCCCGAATACCCTTGAGCAATTTGTCATTTCCCCTGATGGGAAAACAGCTTGGATCCCTCATTTAGTGACCAATGTTGATACAGCCATTCAGTTTGAAGAAACGATCTTTCCTGCCATATCCATCATCGATCTTGAAAAAGACGAAGAGATAGTGGATCAACGAAAACAATTGTTTGAAGAAATCAATGTGCTGGATTCAAAAAATGAGACGATGATTGTTTCAAATCCATATGATGTGACCTTCCAAGAGGATGGTTCTAAAGCATATGCGATCATGTCGGGGAGTGAGGATCTGGTCGTCTTTGATTTGAAACGTGGTGGGAATGCCACTCAAATTTTAAGAAGAATCGAGGGGGACAATCCCAGGGGAGTCTTATTAAGTAAAGACGGCGAAACCCTCTATGTTCATAATGCCATGAGTCACGATCTTGCGACCATTGATTCTGGAGGGGCTTCTGTACATTCCAGGGCGAAGAAGCTCAATGACAACATTTCCTTGATTAAAAAGGATCCGCTCGACCCGCAGGTTCGTAAAGGTAAGACGATTTTCTACAGCGCCAACAGCGATGAGTTTGAAGCGGATATTACCGGTAACAACTGGATGAGCTGTGCGTCTTGCCACAGTGATGGAGAAATCAATGGGCTTACTCTCATGACGGGAAAGGGGCAGCGAAATGTCCCGACCAACACGCAAACCTCAGAAAACGGCCTCTTCCTTTGGGATGGCAGCCGGGATGACTTCACGGACTACCTCCTGACCGTTCAAGGTGAAATGGGAGGGATGATGAAGTATGAACCAGGTGAAGAACTGCCGGCAGAGGTTGAGAAGATGTATGATGATTTATTTGCCTTTCTGAAGGAACCGACCTCTTTTCCTGTACCACAAAGTCCTTATAAGGAAAACGGGGAACTGACAAGCTCTGCTAAAGATGGGAAGGCTCTGTTTGAAGGGAAAGCTTCCTGTATCTCCTGCCATAGCGGCAATCAGTTTACAGATAGTGTGAAAGCGACCGGTGAGAATGGAAAGTTGACCACGGACATGACAGACTATCTTCATGATATTGGCACAGCCAACCAATTTGATGTTCCATCGGAGGGGGACGCAAGGGCAGCCTTCTCCAATCCAAGGGACGGCAAAAGCTTTGATACGCCTAGCTTAGTTGGCGTGTGGGCAACGGGCCCATATCTGCATGATGGTAGTGCGAAGACGATTGAAGAGTCTATTGAGCGTCATCAATATGATGAGAAATCCGAGCTCAGTCAAATTGAAATGGCTAAGATTGCAGATTATGTGCGTTCCCTGGATTAGTAAAAAAAAGCTTGAGGATTGTTTCCTCAAGCTTTTTTTTATGGTGTATTCTGTTTCGGAATGAAATCCATCGTAATATTGTCACCGAATACTTCATCTTCTTTGAAGATATTCACATGCAGAAGCATCCCCGTTACGGTCTTACCGTCGACTTGAAGAGAAGTGAACCCCTCAGTGTCATCTATCTTTTCCTCAAGATTAACATCTTCCGGTTGTTTGTCTGGAATGAATAGAAGATCCAAGCGGTACCTTTTGTTCGAATCTGGCCGTTTCATTACCGTTAATTCAAGTGAACCATCATCATTCACCTTTGTGGTGGAGAACGTGACCACATTGTCTTCTGGTTCGATTAGATAGGGCTCGATTTCTTCCCGGGGGGTATCATCATTATAAGGTTTTAATGCCAAGTCCAAGATTGACCCCGGAGGAAGAGTGGAGTTTCCCCGTATGATGATTTTCTTCGACTTTAAATTGACCGTAGCATCAATCTTTACTGTTTGCGGTTTTATTGGTTTTTTGTCTGCACCTGAAGCTTCCTGGGTCAAAATTACTCGGCAACCGCTTAGCATGCTGAGTAAAGTGATGATGATTACGATAAAAAGGAACTTTGTTTTTCGGATTGGTTCCCCCTCCTGTCTTCCTTTTCAGAATTGTGTTTACAATTATATTACATTATTGTAACATGAATATAGAAAAATTGTATCATTTTGGAAATTGTTTGGAGGGATTGTATGAGAAGGGTGTTAGAGACTCCCTTTCAATTTTTGGTGGTCGTACTGGGATTGTATTTACTTAGCGGGATCGGCTCGCTTCTCGCTTATGATACAGAATTGCTGATCAATCTCGCGGCCTATGGTGACCGGTTGCAGCAGACGTGGGTTGAGATTATGCATCCTTCATCGATATATATCTATTGGGGAGAGGGAAATAAGCAATACAGCATCACGGAAGTCTTCTCTCAAACGTATACGTACTCTTTTCTTATTCTATTCAGTTCTTTCTTCTTGGCGGTCTGCCTGGCGGTGATCTTAAGTTATTCCCTCATGTTATTGCCCCGGAAAGTATATCGTTTCTCTGTAAAGATCGTCAATGTCCTGGATGCCTTACCGGATGTGTTCATTGTCGTATTATTTCAGCTTTTCATCATCTGGTTATTCAAAAAGACGAACCTGCTCGTGTTGGATATCTATGCCCTCGGTGAAGAGCGAATCTACTTTTTACCTATTCTCTGTTTGTCCGTTTTGCCTGTCGTATTCTTGTTAAAGCAATTTCTGTTCCAGCTCAAAGAAGAAGAAAGCAAGCCATATGTGGAGTTCTCTTATTCAAAGGGATTCAGAAGGGCCTATACGGTTTGGCATCACTTGTTTCGGAATGTGTGGGTTCACTTCTTCTTTCATCTGAAACCGATTTTTTTACTGATGCTTTCTAATCTATTAATCATTGAACTTCTGTTTAACATTAACGGATTCATGCAGACGTTGCTTCGCACGGCGACAAGTTCACCTTCTGCGTTCTTTCTCGGGATGCTTCTTATATTTGTCCCGTTCTTTGTCGTTTTCAATATAGGGTCTTATATTCTATCAAAATGGTTGAAAGGAGGGGAAATGGATGAATAGTTGGATGACCAGAAGATTGGCACTTCCCGTCCTGGTCCTTGTTGCTTTCATCGCCGTCAGTTTCCTGGTTCCGGTATTGAATCCCGGGTATGATGAAGTTGTGGATTATCTCTCCGATGAAAATGGGAGAGTAATCGCAGCACCACCGTTCACCCCAAGTGAAATGCCTCCACTGGGAAGCGATAAACTGGGGAGGAACTTTCTGCTTTTACTATTGGTCGGAGCCAAATATACTATTTTTGCAGCTTTGGCCATCGCATTACTGCGGATGGTTTTAGGCTTTTTCTTTGCTGTTCTGTATACGTTCCTCCCAGATTTTGTAGGGAGATTGATGAAAGGACTGGGAGAGTCTTTTCAGTACATCCCCCTCGTCATTATTGTGTTTGCGTTACTGGTTCCCTTAGAAGGTGCTTTTCATTCCGGGGTGCTTCCTTCCAACCGTTACTTCTTCATTCAAGTGATCGCGATTGCCGCTGTGACGATCCCCTCTCTCGGAATCTATTTAGGAGAAGAGATGAAACTCTTTATGAAGAGCGAATTCATTCAGGTGTCACGAACGATGGGGGCAGGAAGATTCCATCTTTTTAAGCAGCACCTGCTTCCACAGTTCAGAAGGCATTCGATAGTGCTATTTTCAGAACAGGTGTCCCAAACTCTGGCTTTACTTATTCAACTCGGCATTCTCCATATGTGTCTTGGCGGCTTGAAGATCGCTAACTTTGGCATCATGGAAAGTATCCCTGTATATTTTTCCGAAACGAACGAATGGGCAGCGACGATCGCCATCAACATTCAGCAGATCTTCCTGCGTCCGATGCTTGTCGTCGTCCCACTGACTTTATTCGCCATCTTGATCCTATGCGTGAACTCGATCAGTGCGACCCTTAGAAGATCTTTGATTGAAGGGGAAGGAACCAAGGTGAAGAACAAGGCAGGGGAGGAGCGTCGAGAGAAGGCTGTCTCGGTATCATCGGATCTATTTACTTTGAAACAGTAAGGAGAGATTGTATGAAGGAAAAACAAGGCGGAAAGGCCTTTCTGATTGTATCCGTACTTTTATTTGTGTTTGCGGGATTTGTTTCGATCTATACGGGATTTCAATCAGACTCTTACAAGCCTATATGGTTCCCCCTCATCCTTCTCGCTACCAACATTATGTATGTGGTCATCAACATAAAGGAGCGCCGTCGCTATTATACAATAGGCTTTAGCGTGATGACCGTTGCGGTTCTGATATACATCCTTTTTCCATACTTTATATAGAAAACACTCAGAAATAATCTGAGTGTTTTTTTTATAATATCAATGCACGGTTTTTTCTATGTTCTTTCCGAAGAGGTGCCGTCTTAAAAAGTCTCTTCTCTTCTTCCGACTGAGGGATGACCTTTGGCACCGGTTTCGGCTTACCATTCTCATCCACAGCGACCATTGTCAGAAATGATTCCGTCGTTAACGTTCTGACATTCGTCAGCAGATTGGTCGAGTACACCTTCACATATACTTCCATGGATGTTCTTCCTGTCGATGTAACATACCCCTCAAGGCTCAAAGCGTCGCCCACCGTGGCGGATGATAAAAAATCCACAGAGTCGATCGATGCTGTTACAACGACGGAATTTGAGTGCTTCATGGCCGATAACGCCGCGATTTCATCGATATAAGAGAGGACTTTCCCTCCAAAGATGGTTTGCATGTGATTGGTATCCGGCGGCAATACCAATCGGGTTTGTACGGTTCGTGAACGCTCCACAGAATAAGCTTGTTCCATTTTCTCATCTCCCTGATTGTATAATGTTGAAACAAAAAACATCTCCTTTGTGAAAAGAAGATGCAGCTACCCTGAGTGAGCGTCGGGGATCCTCTGATTCCCTGTTAGACGTTTCATTCGCGTAACACCCTCCTATCTCCCGTAGGAACTTTCGTGTTCTTCTCGAATTGGCAGGTCTCCTGGCTCAGCGTCTCCAATTCCATATTCCTTCCCATTTCACGTGAAACAGTGGATCCATATGAAACCTCAGCCTTACAGTGGCGGGACCGCGTTGGATTTTCACCAACTTCCCTTTTAAGAAAATGACCAACGATCATTTTCACCAACGAGCAATAATTAAATTGTGAACGTTTCTATTTTACCATACACCTTCCGTGAATGAGCATCCTCTATGGTAAAATGGTAAAAAGGAGATGGAGTGCTATGAAGAAATTCAATAAATGTCAAAGTTGTGGTATGCCTCTGAAAAAAGTAGAAGATCGAGGAACGGAAAAAAATTCAGAGGAAAGTGCCATGTATTGCAAGCATTGTTACCAACAAGGAGAATTTACTCAAAAGGATATCACGCTCGACGAAATGAAGGTCTTTGTGAAAAACAAATGCATTGAAATGGGCGTTCCTTCTTTCTTATCAGGGATGTTTGTGAGGAATATGCACAAGCTTGAGCGATGGAAGTAGGGAGATTTAAAAGGTACAGGTGAGGAATTGACATGACATATAGTGATCAACAGACGCAGATTGATAGAGTAATACAATACATAGATGAACATCTTACAGAGGATTTATCTTTAGAGCAGCTCGCCAAAGTCTCTACCTATTCACCCTTTCACTTCCAACGATTGTTCAAAGGGTTCATCGGCGAGACGCCAGCCGGCTATGTGAAAAGGCTTCGTTTGGAAAATGCCGCACATATGCTGATTTATGAGCCAAGGGTACCAGTAACAGAAGTTGCCTTGAATTGTGGGTTTTCTTCTTTATCTTATTTCACCTATTCGTTCAATGCCTATTTCAATACCAATCCAAAAAGCTGGAGGGAAGGTGCGTATTTAGAACGATTTCCAAGGGAATATCTGTATAGCAAGAAATCTAAACTTTCCAGCACAAATCCGAAAGCTTCCAGAGATCGAGAGACTTATAATGAGTTTAAATGGCTGGATCTTTCCAATGTGAAAGTCGCACAATTACCAGAGTGCTCCACCATCAACCGGTACCATACAGGATCCTACGTCAAAGGCATTCCTGCAACTTGGCAGGATCTTTACCATTGGGGGAATGCTAGGGATCTGTTGGACGATAGCCCGCTGATATTCGGAGTCCCTAAGAGTAACCCGTACATCACCCCGCCTGAAAAAAACAGGTATGAATGCCGTCTGGCCGTTAAAGATCGAGGTACCCTTGGTGAGGAACTTGGTCATTTTTCCGGAGGCAAGCATGTAATATATGAGTTTTCGGAGCCTGTCGATTATGAGGAAAGAGGCATGCTGATTGAATGCTACTCAGAACTTTATAGTTATTGGCTGCCCCAAAGCGGATTTAGGTATCTCGGGAATCCGGTTGAGCTTGTTGAAGTAGAGAGCATCGAAGGATCCCTCGATGTAAGGTGTGGCATTAAGGCGATCGCTCTGGCCATTGAACCCAAATAATGGAGGAATAAGGATGACCCTAGGTTTGAATTTGCCCGCGTTTCTAGCAGGGGCCGTGTTGTATATGATCTACGGAGGAGTTTATTACTCGATCCTTCTTGGAAAGAAAGATCAGGAAGGCACAGGACCGGTGAAATATGTAGTGGCTGTTTTGGTAGCGTTCATCAGTTCAGCCCTGATTGGAGTTCTCGTTCAAGGGACGGGATCAAGTGGTTTAGCTTCCGGGGCGCTCATTGGAGGAATCGTTGGAATGTTGATTTCCATCGTCTATTTGAAAAATGCCCTATTTGGACTCATGACGAAAAGGATGTTTCTAATTGCTGTCGGAGATCATCTCATCGTTTTTACTTTGCTTGGCGCATTGCATGGGTGGTTATGGTAGTAACCTGAACTTTTTTAAGTTCAGGTTATTTTTATATAAAAATATAAAAATAGGATATTCGCCTAAAAAATTGAAACTTTTTAAGGGTGGGCTCCGTATATAGTAGTGTAGCTAGCACTTTTATTTAAAAATTAAATCAGACAGCATGCTGGTTTAAACAAAATGTCGAGAGGGGTTGTCAGAATGCTAG
This sequence comes from Rossellomorea sp. NPDC077527, assembly GCF_044542955.1. Lineage (NCBI taxonomy): Bacteria > Bacillati > Bacillota > Bacilli > Caryophanales > Bacillaceae > Rossellomorea > Rossellomorea sp. NPDC077527. The sequence continues at coordinate 934,855 of NZ_JBITVL010000001.1, forward strand.
GATCATTGAGTGTTATCGGATTTTTCGTTTTCTTGATTCCTGTACTGGTCATTGCGGCAATTGTAGGGATCGCATATTATTTCTGGATGAGGTTCCGTTATCGTACCGCAAGATCCAATCAGGCACTGATCATTACCGGACCGAAACTGGGGGATCCTGAAAAGGAATCGAATATATTTACCGACCAGGAAGGCCGTTCCATGAAGATCATCCGTGGTGGAGGATACAGATTAAGACGTTTCCAAACATCCACGCCTGTTAATCTAACATCTTTCCAATTGAAACTATCGACTCCACGTGTATACACAAACGGAGGAGTTCCTATTGTGGCCGATGCAGTGGCCATGGTAAAGGTTGCAGACACCTTGAACGGAATTGCCAACTATGCCGAGCAGTTCCTTGGGAAGGATCAAAAGGAAATTGAAGATGAAATCATCGAAGTGCTTGGAAGTAATCTTCGTGCCATTTTATCTAAAATGACCGTTGAGGACATTAACAGCAACCGAGAGAAATTCAATGCCGATGTGTCAGAAATCGCACAGAAACAGCTTGATTTGATGGGCTTTAAAATCACGTCTCTCGGATTGACAGATATCCGTGATGCCGATGAAGAAAACGGCTACTTGAAAAACCTCGGTCGTCCACGTATCGCAGAGGTTCGAAAGCAAGCGGAAATCGCAGAAGCAAACACAGAGCGTGAAACACGGATTCACCGTGCCCAGACCGACCAGGAAGCGAAGGAAGAAGAGTACAAGCGTCAAATTACAATTGCTCAATCCAAGAAAGAAAAAGACATCAAAGATGCTGCGTTCAAAGAAGAAACCGAACGCGCAAGAGCAAAGTCCGAGCAGTCCTATGAACTTGAAAAAGCCAAACTTGCCAAGGAAGTAAAAGAAGAAGAATTAACGCTTCAATTCCTTGAGCGGGAACGTGCGGTTAAGCTTGAAGCGGAAGAATCCAAGGTCCGTAAAACAAAAGCTGATGCAGATTATTACGAAACGACTCGTAAAGCAGAAGCCGAAGCACGTAAGTCGGAAATCGACGGGGAAGCCAAAGCGAAGATCCGCAGGGAAGAAGGGTCTGCAGAAGCAGATGTCATCCGTGAGCGCGGTAAAGCAGAAGCAGAATCCCGTAAGCTCCTTGCAGAAGCCATGGAAAAACACGGCGATGTCATCATCACCGAGAAACTCATTGAAATGCTGCCGATATTCGCAGAGAAGATCGCTCAGCCACTGAACAATATCGATTCAGTCAAGATCATCGATTCAGGCAACGGCCAAGGGGTTCCTTCCTTTGGAAAAAGCATCACGAGAACGATGCTTGACATGCAGGAGCCACTCCGTGAAATGACCGGTATCGATGTAGGTGAGTTACTGAAGTCGTATGCCAATAGAACACAGCCGGTTCATTATCAACCTGCAATTTCTGAATCGGCAGATAAGGAAGTGGCGGCCTCTAATGAAGTCGAAGAAAAAGAGTTAGAGGAAGCCGGGCAAGGAAGTAAATAGGGAATAAGAAGAGAGATGTTTTCCGGTAGGGAGAACATCTCTTTTTTGTGTGGAGAAGGTACCATACCGTAGTTGTACCAGGTACAGATTAAATAGTATGTACCTGGTACAACTGATTCAGCAGCTGAAAACATCCTGAATTTCATCTGTCAAAAAAAACACCATTATTCAGCAGTCAAACCAAACTTGAATAATCCCAATCCTCAATCCTTCACCCCTACCTCAATATGACGGCAATCCCCCACATCGAACAAACCTAGATCAGTCAGCTTTAATTCAGGTATTACGGGCAGTGTCAGGAAGGAAAGGGTGAGAAAGGGATTGAAATCCCCGGTGAATCCCAGCTGTACAAAGGCATCCTTTAACTGAAGAAGTCCGGCCGCAACTTCTTCATAGCTGCCATCAGACATTAAACCTGCGATGGATAACGGTAGGGAAGCGATGGTCTCTCCATCTTTCACCATGACAAGACCGCCGTTCATTTCATCCAGTGCTTTGATGGCTTTCAGGATATCTCCGTCATTTGTACCCGCTGCCACAATGTTATGGGAATCATGGGCAATGGTTGTGGCGATAGCGCCTTCTTTCAATCCAAATCCTTTTACGATACCTAATCCAATATTTCCTGTGTGGTGATGCCTTTCCACAACGACCATCTTAAGCTGATCCTGTGCAGTGGAAGGGATGAAGGCACCATTCACTGAATGAACCTCTTCTATCCGTTTATTCGTTCTGAGCTGATTGGGAATGATCTCAATGATATGGGCCTTTTTTGTATCGCCTAATCTGATTTGAAGATCATGATCTGTAAGTTCGGGCGTTTTGACAGTTGAAGTCAGAGCTGGTTGGGCAGTTTTTTTTACAATCGGTCTCCCGGTATATGTTCCATTTCCGGCGACATGCTTTCCGGCTTTGTACACGCTCGATATTGCGATTGTTTCAAGGTCGTCAAGAAGGATAAAGTCAGCTTCATAGCCCGGTGCGATGGCTCCTTTTTCGTGAAGTCCGTAGCATTCGGCGGCGTTTAGGGAGGCCATGGAGATCGCTATGATTGGGTCGAGTCCTTCCTTGATGGCCAGACGGACATTATGATCGATACTGCCCTCTTCAATTAAGTCATCGAGATGTTTATCGTCGGTACAGAAAAGGCAGCGGCGGGCATTTCTTTCATTCACGACACCGATGAGGGATACTAGGTCCTTTGCCACACTTCCTTCCCGGATCAACAGGTACATTCCCCTTTGAAGGCGTTCCTTAGCTTCATGAACAGTGGTGCATTCATGATCGGTCCGGATGCCGGCTGCTTTATAGACATTAATGGCATTCGTGTCAAGGCCTGCCAGGTGTCCGTCGATATTGTGGGTGAAAGGAGTGGTGGCCGCGATCTTATCCAACATTGAATCTTCCCCTTTTTGGAGGGAGGGATAGTCCATTACTTCTGCGAGTCCAAGGACACGTTCATAGTGATAAAAAGGTTTCAGGTCATGTGCTGTCAATGTTGCCCCTGCATTTTCGAAAGGAGTGGCAGGGACGCAGGAAGGGAGCATGGTGAAGACGTCTAAAGGTATGTTTTCAGAATCATCCAGCATGAACCGGATTCCTTCTTCGCCTGACACATTCCCGATTTCATGAGGATCTGTAATGACGGTCGTAACACCATGTGGGAGAACAACGTTGGCGAATTCAGAAGGAGTGACCATGGAGGATTCAATATGAACATGTGCATCTATAAATGAAGGACTTACATACTTCCCTTTTGCATCAATCACTTCTTTGCCTTCGTATTTACCGATTCCGACGATCATCCCATCTGAAATTGCCACATCACCTTCCGTGATCTCCAGATTGAAGACATCAATGATTTTCGCGTTTTTTATGACCACGTCTGCAGCGATATCTTTATTGGCCACTGCAATTCGCTTTTTTAATATTTGTTTCTGTGTATTCATGTGATCCTCTCCTTATCGAATAGAAAAACCCCGGGATGCACCCGGGATTTGACATAGAGAGAGAAGTGCAGGGACTCCTGTCACTTCTTTGCTCTCGTAGTCAAACCATTTACGGTAGTTTGGTAGAAACTTTTGGACCATATTTCCAATATTATACGAGTGTATGGAACGTTTTATTTATGCAAAAGCTCTTTTCGTAAAGATTGTTGTAAATCTTCACAGTCTATGACTGGTATATGCTCTGTCATTGAGCTGTGCCAGAGGAAGAAGCAATTGTTTGATTGTAAGTTATCCTGACAATTACACGGTTATACTGAAACATTTATGCTTTGACAGTTGATTGGAGCGGAAGGTGCTCGACTCCTGCGGGAAACGCTGGACAGGTGAGAGACCCCACAGGGCTTTAGCCCGAGGAGGCTCACCGCCAGCCTCGCGGAAAGCGAGCACCTGGAGCGGAAATCAACCACCACTTGCTTGTTCAAAAGCAACAATGTTTAGGAAAAACGTTAACAAAATATTATTTCACATTCTATATGCATCTTATGGACTGTGTCAATGCTAATCTCCTTGTATAATAAGGTAAAAGATCAAGAGGAGAATGAGTATGAATGTTTACTGTCAAGGTACACTGCACCAAATGGAAGTAGCACTTACATCGATTCTTGAAATCATGGACGGTCTAACAGAGGAAGACTTGCAAAGTAGACCTACTCCTTCCAAGCATTCCATTGGGGAGCTAATATCCCATATCTCCCTTATCCTAAGGGCGGACTTTCTTATTTCCGAGGGTGCGGGTCAGAAGGAAATGAGCGATTTTTACTCGTGTCAATCATTGACTACTCTGGGAGAAATGAAACAAGAGCTACAGAGGAATTTCCACTACCTGAAAGAGCAGGTTGCAGTTTTAACAGACGATATGCTAACGGAAGAAATAACGTCCTATTGGGGCGTAACGTATACCCGGTTCGAATGGCTCGTCGAAATCGTAGCCCATCTCTATCATCACAGGGGCCAGCTTCATGCCATGCTCGTTCACTGTTGTGAGCACGAACCTCATGTATCGTTGTTTGAATAGTAGTTTTCCTACTGGGTAAAAAAGATATTTTTACTATCTTTTTCCATAAAATACTTTACACCTCATTATATTGCTTTACTATTAAAAGAGAGAGTTTTCTGAAAAAAGCGTGGAGGTTAAGATGAAACTAAAAATCATACATACAAATGATGTACACAGTCATTTTGATGCATTTAAGAGAGCAGCCACCCTCATCAAAGAACATAAGGATGAGAACACGATCATTTTGGATGGGGGAGATTTTGCCGATTTTAAAAGCATTGAGCTCCAGGGAACGAGGGGGATGGCAGCGATTGAACTTCTTCAATCCGTCGGATACGATGCACTGACCATCGGGAACAATGAAATGTTCAACGGTTTCGATACCTTCGAGCATATGGCCGGGAATAGTCCCATTCCATTTATCAGCAATAACCTTTTTAGAAAAGACAAAGCGGCGATTGAGGGAGTGAAGTCAAGCGTCATTCTCAATAAGAAAGGTCTGCGGATTTTCATTACAGGTTCATCCCCTGACTTGCAGGGGTTCAATGATGGCCTCGGTGTCCATATAACGGATTACAAGAAAGAAATAAAGAAGGAACTAGAACTCTACCGCGGTCAATATGACCTGTGCATCCTTCTAAATCATGTAGGAACGGTGGCGGATGAAGAGCTTGCCTGTGAGCTGAATGAGGTGGATGTTATTCTTTCTGCTCATGATCACCAGCTTTATCCGGAGGCAAAGGTTGTCAACGGTACTGTGGTGAACAGTGCAGGCTGCTATGGTGAATATATCGGCGTGGTTGAATTTGAAGTGACAAACGAAGGGGTTTCACTACTACGTGGGGAAACGATTGCGACTCGGTCCGCCACCTCGGATCAAGAGGTCACGGATATTCTCAAGAAAAACAAAATGGTCGCGATTAAAGTGTTAAGCAAACCGCTTTATACCATCGATCTGCCGCTTTGGCATGATGTGTTGGAAGAGAATCCGATGACCAATTTAATTGCCGATGGGCTGCAGGACATGTTGAACTGTGATCTTGGTCTGATCAATAGTGGAATTGTGAATGCCGGGGCTTTTCATTCCATCAGTCATAAGAATCTCATTGAAATCTGTCCATCGCCATTGAACCCGACCTCTTTTGAAATCCAGGGAAAGCATATCAGGGAAGCGATTGGGGAATCCCTTGATGCAGAGGTTTGCCTGGCAGATGGAAAAGGCCCTGGATTCCGGGGTAAATTCGTAGGCAGGCTGCATGTATCGGGGGCTGAAATTATCCATGATGGCAAAGTGGTTTCTGATATTCTTATAGGGAATAATCCTTTAGAAGATGAAAGATGGTATTCAGTCGCCTCTTCCGATTATTTACAGCGGGGTTCCGGATATGAATCCCTCGGACATGCCCGGAATGAAAAGTATCGGCCTGAGGAAATTCGAGATGTGATCAGGTTATATGGAAATCGAGCTGAATTCGTTGAAAAGGCACAGGTGAACCGGTGGAAAGAAAGTAGTAAGGTAATGTCGTAGTTTTTATCATTCAGCGCTCAGCCGTGCCTGAGCGCTTTTTATTGTGGCTTTTTCTATGAATCTAGTATCTGATTCGGGTAAAATAATAGTAACGACTCTGTACGAAGGAGACCATGCCATGAAGAGGAAAATAGTGTGGATTGTAAGCAGTTTGCTATTGCTGTTTTTTATTGGTTTGCTCGTTGCCGGCAACTATTTCTATGATGTAGCCATTAACCGAAGCAATGAAGCGGTGGAACTTTACGGCGGCACAGAAGAAGCGGTTGAGGCGGTCAGTGCCTTGGAAGAGGAACAGGAGAAATTGAGAGATTTGCAAAACTGGACAAGCAAGCGGGATTTTCAAAAGGTTGAGGTGAAATCGGAGGATGGATTGACTCTCAGAGCCCAATATCTCGAAAACGAATCACCAAATGGGAAAACGGTGATTCTTGCACATGGGTATAAGGGAAACAGCGAGCAAATGCCTGAAATAACAAGATTCTATTATGAAGAGGGCTACAATATCCTTAAGCCCGATGCCCGTGGACATGGTAAGAGTGAAGGAGATTATATCGGCTATGGCTGGGACGACCGGCTGGATGTGAAAAAGTGGATACAATTCCTGACCGATGAAAAAGGGCAGGACACCATCTTCCTACACGGGTTTTCGATGGGGGCTGCAACCGTGTTGATGACGAGCGGAGAAGAACTTCCAGAAGAGGTCAAGGGAATCATCGCGGATAGTGGTTATACAACTGTCGACGAAGAGCTTGCCCATCAATTGAAGTACCTTTATCGTTTACCAGCGTTTCCGATTATGGATATTACGGGTGTAGTGACCAAGGTGAGGGCTGGTTATTCATTTAAAGAGGCATCAGCATTGGAACAAGTTAAAAAGAACCGTGTGCCCCTTTTTATCATTCATGGGGACAAGGATGAGCTTGTCCCAACGGAAATGGCCCATCGATTGTACGAGGCAGCAGGCGGCCAAAAAGAATTATGGATCGTTCCCGGTGCCGGGCATACGGAAGGTTTCACAGTGGAAGAAGAAGAATACAAAAAACGAATCAAGAAGTTCATTGCCGGAGCGATGAAATCATAGAAGGGGAGAATGATGATGGGAGAAAAGCGATTATTTGAAGCCTATAAAAATGCTGCACATCCTTTACAGGGGCATGGGAAGAGGAATCTCAATGTATTGAAAGAGGCTCTGGAGCAGTTTGATGGTAATTTGGATAGCGACATATACGGATCGGGAAAGATCATAGAAGATTTTCAGCAGAAGATAGCGGATGACCTTGGTAAAGAGAGTGCTGTATTCTTTCCGAGCGGAACGATGGCACAGCAGATTGCCCTTCGCATTTGGTGTGATCGAAAAGGGGTAGACAGGGTTGCTTATCATCCCTTATGTCACCTCGAAATTCATGAAGAGGATGGGTTGAAGAAATTACACGGCATTGAACCGATATTGCTGGCCGATAAGGACCGGGTGATTGGTCTCGAGGATGTTGTGGGTTTGAAAGAAGAAATTTCATGCTTATTACTGGAGCTGCCTCAAAGGGAAATAGGAGGACAGCTGCCTGAATATGAAACCCTTGAAGCCATCTCGCGTTTCTGCCGGGATAACGGGATCAAGCTCCATCTGGATGGTGCGAGACTTTATGAAGTGCTCCCTTATTACAGAAAAACGGCAGCAGAAGTATGCGAGTTGTTTGATAGTGTTTATATTTCTTTTTATAAAGGGTTCGGTGGATTAGCGGGGGCAATCCTTGCAGGAAACGCGGAATTCACGGAAGAATCCAAGGTGTGGAAGAGACGGCATGGCGGCGATTTAATCAGTCTATATCCTTATATTATCAGTGCGGACTATTATTTCGATCAACGTGTCGGGAAGATGGAGCAGTATTATGAAGGTGCAAAGGAACTGGCGTCTCATCTCAATGAATGCTCAGGTATCTCCACCCTCCCAGAAAAACCTGTCTCTAATATGTTCCATGTACATTTCCACCTCCCGCAAAAGCAGATCGAGTCCATCTTGATCGACGTCTATGAACAAACCGGTATCGGAATAACCGGGTACGTGAAAGAAATAAGCGACAATGAATGTACATTCGAAGCAAGCATTGGAGATCAATACGAAAACGTACCCAAAGAAGAACTGAAAAATATGTTCACCCTCTTGAACCAAAAACTAACCCAACACAATCAATCATAATCCTGTGGTATCGGAGCAGCTCCGATACCATTTTTATTTGAGGAGGGACGGACCTAGCCAGAATCCCGGTATGGTAAGGATATGCCTGCTGAAATGCCCTTTATATAGGTCCGTCCCTCACGAAAGTCCTTAACATGCGATTCAGATTTATACCTTTTTACTATTGAAATATTCTGATTATTAGGTATAATTCGATGCATTATACATTTTTTTGAAGGGGAGAGGGCTTATGAGTGTGAAGGATAGTCGTTTATTGGATGAGTTAAGGGAGGTTGTGGGCAGTCATCAGGTGACAGTGAATGAAACGGTTTTGGATCAACATAGCAGGGACGAATCGTATCATATGCCGAGTCCCCCGGATGTGGTAGTGTTCCCTGAGAGCAGTGAGGACGTGAGTGCGATTGTGAAAGTGGCATCGGCTCATCAAATTCCCATCATTCCATTCGGGCTTGGGACGAGCCTTGAGGGACACGTGATTCCATATGATAAAGGGATCACGATTGACTTCTCCCAAATGAATAAAATTCTTGAGGTGAGGGAGAAAGATTTCCTCGTTAAAGTTCAACCCGGGGTGACGCGCACCCAGCTCAATAAAGAGCTGAAGAAATATGGCCTTTTCTTTTCAGTTGACCCAGGAGCGGATGCTACTCTCGGCGGAATGGCTGCGACGAATGCGAGTGGAACGACTTCTGTGAAATATGGGGTCATGCGTGATCAGGTCCGTGATCTGGAGGTGGTGTTGCCGGACGGCGAAGTGATCCACACGGGGAACATGGCACAGAAATCCTCCTCTGGATATCACTTGAACAGTTTGTTCGTGGGATCAGAAGGAACCCTCGGGTGCATAACGGAATTAACCCTCCGCGTTTATGGCATCCCTGAACATATCGTGGCAGCACGGGCATCGTTCACTACTGTCGATGATGCGGTGGAGGCGGTCGTTTCCATTTTACAGGCGGGAGTCCCGATTGCGAGAGTGGAGCTGGTGGATGAGCCTTCCATGATACAGGTAAACCGGTTCAGTGACACGGATTATAAAGAAAAGCCTACGCTGTTCCTCGAGTTTCACGGTAATGAAGCGGGTCTGAATCAAGATGTCGAGTTCACCAACGAAATCGTATCGGACCATCAATGTGAAGAAATCGTCTTTGAAACAGATACGGCCGCGCGGAACAAGCTGTGGGAAGCAAGGCATAATCTTGCTTATGCCTATGTGCATGGATATCCTGGCAGGAAACTGATGGTGACGGATGTCTGTGTCCCGATATCCGAATTATCTGGAGCCGTTCAGCACGCACGGGAAAAGCTTGAAGAGCTGAAGCTGATCGGAGGGATCCTCGGGCATGTGGGAGATGGGAATTACCATACCTCACTCATGATCGACTTAAATGATCACGACGAAGTGAAGAGAGCCGGATTGTATAACGAGATGATTGTGGAATATGCTCTTGAGCGAAACGGGACATGTACGGGAGAGCATGGTGTCGGAGTCGGGAAGATGAAGTATCAAGAGCGAGAACACGGTGGAGCTTTAAAGGTAATGGAGAAGATCAAATTTGTACTGGACCCTGAAGGAATCTTCAATCCTCATAAATTGGTACATACAAAGAAGGAGGAATTAAAATGAAGCTGCTTGAAACCATCAGCAATCTGGCAGGAAAGTACTTTGCCGTCTGGGTCATCCTGGTAGCGGCCGTCGCTTACTTTGTTCCCGCTCCTTTTCTGTCGTTGGGTGCATATATTACGATTCTGTTAGGCGTCGTGATGTTCGGGATGGGGCTTACGTTAAAGCCTGTTGATTTTCAACTGGTGCTGAAGAACCCGCTTCCTGTCATCACGGGTGTCATGGCCCAGTTTCTTATTATGCCACTGGGTGCCTTTTTGATTGCCTATATACTCGGGCTGCCGGATGAACTGGCCGCCGGTTTGGTATTATTGGGCTCTGTTCCCGGTGGGACGGCATCCAACGTCATGGTATATCTGGCAAAAGGGAATCTGGCCTTATCCGTTGCTATGACATCTCTGTCAACGCTCTTGGCTCCGATTGCTACGCCCCTGATCCTTCTTGGGCTCGCGGGTCAGTGGTTGCCGGTCGACCCGGTCGCCATGTTCCTATCAATCGTTCAGGTCATTATCCTTCCTATCACGATTGGGTTGGTGATTCGAAAGCTCTTCCCGGGTACCGTTGAAAAAAGCCTGAATGTGATACCTTTAATCTCTGTGCTGGCGATCATCATCATCGTGTCAGCCGTTGTTTCGGCAAATGTTGAGAATATTGCCTCCTCCGGAGCGATTATTTTCACGGCCGTCATCCTTCATAATGTATTTGGACTTGGCCTCGGATATGGTACGGGTGTCCTTATGAAGCTGGATGAAGGAACGAGACGGGCCATTTCTATCGAAGTGGGAATGCAGAACTCCGGGTTAGGCGTTGCCCTAGCAAGCGCCCATTTCGGTCCCCTTGCTGCCCTGCCGAGTGTCATTGCTGCTGTATGGCATAATATTTCAGGGCCGATCCTCGCAACATTTTGGAGTAAGAAGCCTGTGAGGGAAGAGAGAGAAGAGGAGTATAGGAGAGAAGAAGTCAATGTAACGGTTAGATAGAAGTGGACGGGTTGAATACGTATTCCCTAAAACTGGATAATGAATCTGCTATACTTAAATGGAAGATACAAGTTTCATAGGGAGGCGTAATGATGGTAGAAGTAAAAAAGACGATGAGATTCACATTTTTTGAAGAAGTGGAGGTACCTCAAGAAATCTATACGATGTTAATCGACGGAGAAAAAGCGGAAGTTGCTTATAAAACCATCCGCGACGTAGCGGTCGTCACAAATAAACGAATCATGATAGCGGACCGCCAGGGGGTGACTGGAGAAAAAATCGAAGTGTATACGATTCCCTTCAAATCGATCATTCTCTACTCCAGTGAAAATGGGGGAGCCCTCGATATCGATGCCGAACTTGAATTATGGACGAAAGTAGGAAAAATGAAACTTAGCCTCAACAAAAAAGTGGACATCCGCAAACTCGATCGCCTGATTGCCACTCATATCCTATAAAAAAATGCTGCTCCCCGCCTGAATGTGGGGAGCAGCATTTTTTATTTGGAGGGACGGACCTCTCATATACACTCTCAAAGCCCGTCAACATCACATTCTTCCTTGGAAATCGAGGTCCGTCCCTCCACTACTTCTTCAGTAACAGGTACATGAAGTAGGGGGCACCGATGAGGGCGATCATGATGCCGGCTGGGATTCCGTCGGGTTGGAGGATGTTTCGCCCTATGGTGTCTGCAAGGAGCAGGAGCCATCCGCCTAGTAAGATGGCGATCGGGATGAACAGTTGATTCCGTGGTCCCACCATTGCTTTCGCCATATGAGGGGCCATTAAGCCGATGAAGGCGATGCCTCCTGTGACTGAAACGGCAGAGGCGGCCAAAGCGACTGCTACAATCAGCATCGTGAATCGCTCACGGTTTATGGAGACCCCTACCCCAATCGAAACGGGCTCACTCAATCCCAATAGATTAAGCATCTGTGATTTATTAAGGGCAAAAGGGATCAAAATGATAAGCCAAGGGAGGATGGCCCAGATAAACGGCCAATCGGCACCCCATATATTCCCCGCGAGCCACTTGGCGATGAAATCAACTTTTGCACGTTCGGCGCTGGAGATCAGGATGATCATGAGCCCTGACAACGCCATGGAGAATCCCACTCCGACTAAAACCAGCCGAACGGGCTGGATCCCATTTCTCCTGCTGTATGAAAATAAGTAAATCAAGCAGGCTGTAACGAGTGCCCCCGCGAAAGCAACAATCGGAAGCAGATAGGCAAATGAACCCGCATCGATAGGGAAGAACAAAAAGAAGACGGCAATCGCTGCCCCAGCTCCCGAGTTGATACCGATGATACCGGGATCAGCCAGATCATTCCGTGTCATCCCCTGGAGGATGGAACCGGATAAGGCAAGGGCCATACCTGCAAGAATCGTGATGATGATCCTCGGTAATCGGATGGAAAAGAGGATGAATTCTTCCTTAAATGATCCTTCACCTAATAGAGTAGGGATGACCCTGCTAAATGAAACGGAAGAATAGCCCATTCCAATGCTGATAACGGCCGTTGCCCCAATAAGTATAAGTAAAGCGATAAGAAGCATACGCTGTTTTTTAATCAAATCCGGATGTATCATGAGAAACCTTTCCCTCCTTTATGAACGATGAACAGGAAGAAGGGCAGCCCCAGCATCGAAACGATCGCTGCCACAGGTGTTTCATATGGAGCATTGATCGTGCGTCCCAGTGTGTCTGCTAGAAGCATGAATGAAGCACCAAACAGGGAGGAGACGGGAATGATGAACCGATAATCCGTCCCAACGACTGCCCGGACCATATGGGGAATCATCAATCCGATGAACACCATATTCCCGACAAGGGAAACGGCGGCACCTGCGAGGAGGACGATTACGATGAAAAGAACCGTTTTGACAAATGCCGTACGCTGTCCCAAGCCTACCGCCACTTCCTCGTTCAAACTCAAGATCGTCAGCTGTCTGGAGAAAAATAAAGCTACCAAAATACCGATCATTATAAACGGAACGATCACGTGCAGCTGAGACCAGGTCGTTCCGATCATTCCACCTGCAGTCCACATAGAGACATCTTTCGATAACTTGAAAAATAAACCGATTCCTTCTGCTATGGCAAATAAAAAGGCAGATACTGCAGCTCCCGCCAGTACGATTCTAAAGGGGGAAAAACCGCCTCTTTTCATGGAACTGATCCCAAATACCATAAGGGCTCCGGCGGCGGCACCTATAAAGCAGGCAATCATGATTCCGTAATAGCTGATGGAGGGGATGAATGCGAGAGCGATTGCCAAGGAAGCATTCGCTCCTGCGGTTAAGCCCAGTAAACCAGGATCGGCCAGGGGATTACGCGTCATGCCCTGCATGATGGCCCCTGATACGGCCAGGGATGCCCCGACCACGATGGCAGCTACTTCCCTGGGGAAGCGGATTTCTTGAAGGATAGTGATTTTGTCTCCTTCAGCCGAGAAAGTCAAGGCATGCAACACATCCATCACCGTTGTCTCTGCAGCTCCAAATGTAACAGAAACCAAAAAGGCAGCTCCAAATAGGAGGGTTGCACCGATCAATTTATAAAAAAATGGAAATCGTTGATTTTGAGTGGTCATCATCCATCATCTTTTCTTTATAGAATAGTGAAAAGGGGAATTCTCATCATAAGAATTCCCCCTGTAAGAATTAATTGCCTAGAAATTTCTCTTTGAAGAAGTCCAACTGATAATCCAAAGTAAGAGGATCGTTAAAATAAAATTCCATCATATTCACTTCAAATACCTGGTTGTTCTTCACTGCAGGAATGTTTTTGTACGTTTCGGTTTCCATAAAGGAGTTATCTGCTTTAGGATCTTTACTTAAGATCAAATAGTCTCCCGCAAACTCGGGCATCACCTCAGTGGAAAGGGCGAAGTATCCAGGTTCCAAAGCTTGTTCTTTTACTTTTTCAGGCATATTCAAATCCATTTCTTGATAAAGGATTTCTGTACCGCGACCCCAATTGTTTCCGTATACGTATAACTGCTTATTAAAGCTTTCAATGACGGAAACGGTTGCATCTTCCCCGATTTTGGCTTTAATATCATCACCGGCAGTTTGGGCACGCTTTTTGAAATCATCGACCCATTGTTGAGCTTCTTTTTCTTTGTTTAATAGTTTCCCAATTTCGATGTGTTGAGTTAAATAGTCTACTTTTCCATAAGTGTATGTAACCGTAGGGGCGATTTCATTTAACTTATCGACATTTTTGATATTGGATAATCCAATGATTAAATCGGGATCGAGTTCGATGATTTTTTCCAGATTTTCGTCGGTTACTTCTTCAACCCCTTCGAGTTCCTTATCCCAGCGAGGATTCATCTTGGACCAGGAATCCACACCGACGAGATTTACATCGAGTGCCATCACGTTTCCGGCAAATGAAGATAGAACGACGACACGCTGTGGATCGGCCGGTACTTCAACGGGACCATTTTCTGATTGATAGGTAATGGTATCTGATGCTTTTTCTTTTTCTTCTGAACCTTCTTTTGATGTAGAGCTGTTGCTGCATGCACTAACGAGTAGCAACAGCAGAATAGTGAACGGGATCATCCATTTTTTCATATTTATTTTCTCCTTTTAGTAAGTTATATGTCATACACATTGGCTTATTTGTTCGAGGATCTCTTCCAATCTCGGCATCTATCTGGAATACTTTTTTCAATACATCATGGGTGATGACTTCCTCACATGTACCCGATTTTACGATTTCACCCTCCTTTAACGCTACAATATAATCGGCAAAACGGGCTGCCTGATTCAAATCGTGAAGGACCATGACGATTGTACGGTTCTGTTCTCGATTGAGCGTCTGCAATAGTTCCAATACTTCGAGCTGGTGAGCCATGTCTAAGTATGTAGTAGGTTCATCGAGGAAGATAATGTCCGTTTCCTGAGCGAGTGCCATGGCAATCCACACCCGTTGTCGCTGACCACCTGATAATGCATCCACTTCCCTGTATTTGAATTCTTGGGTTCCCGTTACATCAAGCGACCAGTTGATGACATCATAATCTTTTTTTGTCAATCGCCCGATTCCTTTTTGATGGGGGAAGCGCCCATAAGACACTAATTCCCCAACGGTCAGACCGCTGGCACTTTCAGGTGTTTGGGGAAGGATCGCCAACTTTTTGGCCAGCTCTTTCGTGTTTCCTTTCGAAATGACTTCCCCATCCAGCACAACATTGCCGGAGTGGTGGGGGATGATGCGGGTAATCGCTTTCAGCAAGGTGGACTTGCCACACCCGTTGGACCCAATGATGGTGGTGATCTTTCCGTCCGGAATGTCGACGCTGAGATCCTTCACAATCAATCGGTCTCCGTATCCAATGTTTAATTCATCTGTATAGAGGCGAACCATTTTATGCCCTCCGTTTAGTAAAAGATAAGTTGATAATGATTCTCATTCTCGAACAATTTCAATACTATAATCCTTTTTTCTTAAAGTCAATAGAAAATTTGGTTGTCAAACTAGTGAAAAAGAGGTAGGATTTAATTGAGAATGATAATCAATTAGAATGAGGTTGTGTGAGGAGTGAACGAAAATGGATCATCAAGATGTATTTGATGTTACAGTCATAGGAGGCGGCCCGGCAGGTCTTTACTCGGCTTTTTATAGTGGTCTAAGGGAAATGAAAACAAAGATTATCGAGTATCAGCCAGCATTGGGTGGTAAAATCCATGTTTATCCCGAAAAAATGATTTGGGATGTCGGTGGACTTACTCCAATACCGGGTGCTCAGCTAATTCACCAGCTTGTTCAACAAGGTTTAACCTTTGATCCTACGGTTGTTTTAAATGAAAAAGTGGAGACCATTACACGTAAGGAAGATGGAGTATTCATATTGGAAGGCTCGTCAGGGCAGAAGCACTATACAAAAACGGTGATCGTTGCCGTCGGAAGTGGCATCATTACCCCTCAAAAACTTGATATCGAAGGGGCAAAACGGTTTGAGGTTACGAATTTGCATTATACGGTCAAGTCATTGAGAAGTTTCAAGGATAAAACTGTTGTGATTTCAGGTGGGGGAAATTCGGCGGTCGACTGGGCCAATGAATTGGAACCGGTGGCGAAGAAGGTGTACGTGACATATCGGAAAGATGCCCTTAACGGTCATGAAGCGCAGTGTGCCCAGCTAATGAACAGCTCCGCCACCTGTCTGTTCAATACCTCAATCACCAAGCTCATTGCAGCCAACGATCACCAGACTATTGACGGGGTCGAGTTGACCAATCATCAAACAGGTGATGTATCGCATTTATCCATTGATGAAGTCATTATCAATCATGGCTATGAAATCGATACAGAACTGCTGAAGAACAGCTCATTGGGAATTGAAATGATCGATCAGTATTACATTGCAGGGACTTCAAACAGTGAGTCGTCCATCAACGGACTATATGCAGCAGGAGATATATTAAAACACGATGGGAAAGTTAACCTCATTGCAGGAGCGTTCCAAGACGCCGCAAACGCCGTCAATAAAGCCAAACAATACATACAACCAGAAGCAGAAAGCTCCGCCATGGTATCCTCCCATAACGAAGTCTTCAAAACCAAAAACAAACAACTCGTTAAAGAGATGATGAAATAGAGGGACGGACCTCTGTTTTTGTGGATGAATCCTTTTATATCAAGAGTTTAGTAGTGAAACTAGAGGTCCGTCCCTCAAAACAAGTCCTCATGAAAAAAGATGCTTACCGAGGTAAGCATCTTTACTGGTTTTATGCGTTTTATGCGTTATACTGTTCAACATTCTTACTGTGACTTGATTCATTACGCTTGTTGGCAAAGTAACCTAAGAGCAAGATCAGGACCGTCAACCCAATGGTAATGATGGTGGTGATTGCTCCATGCTCTATATTTACCAGGTTTAAGAATTTCTCATCTGACACGATCATTTCTCCTGCTGTGTAGGCAAGGATCCCTGCTCCAAGGTATGCAATCCAGCGATATTTTTCAAGGATTTTTACGATGGCTTTTGATCCGAATATCATGATCGGAATCGAGATGAATACGCCAAGGGCGATCATGCCGATATGTCCATGCGCGGCACCGGCCACAGCAACGACATTATCAAGACTCATAGCGGCATCGGCAACGATGATGGTCATGATGGCCTGTCTAAGTCCGGTATGCGATTTGATATTGGCATCTTCTTCATCTTCAACGAGTACCTGATAGGCAATCCATAGAAGAAGGATGCCTCCGATAAGATGCACAAATGGAATTTGCAATAAATAAACAATAACGGCAGCAAATAAAATTCGCAGGATGACAGCTCCAGCCGTACCCCAGAATATCGCTTTGTTTTGGAGGTCTTTTGGTAATCTTCTTGTCGCCATGGCAATGACGATTGCATTATCTCCAGACAAAATGACGTCGATGGCTATGATTTTTAAAAGGGCAATGATTGCACCTGTCGAAATGGCAAGTCCAAGTGGAAATAAGAAATCCATATTAGTTCCTCCTTGTATAATCTATGAACGAAATACTAACTAATCTATAGTACCACAAATAATAGATTTATAAACTTCCAACATTTTAAAGATCCTTTTTCTTTATCCTTTAGAGGAAATTCGTGGTTAATAGAGAAAGTGACATGGAGGAGAATGAATGATAAAGGAGGAGCAGGATTGAGAGAAGAAATTCAATTTCATAAAACGATTCCGATCTTGAGAATATTTGATATTGAAAAGGCAAAAGAATTTTACATGGATATCCTTGAATACACTCTTGATTGGGAGCATGCTTTTGAAACATCTTTCCCTCTTTACATGCAGGTGTCAAAGGGAAATAGCATTCTTCATCTTTCAGAACATCATGGAGATTGCAGTCCGGGTGCAGCCATTAGAATGGAAGTAGAAGGGATAGAAGAGTTTCTATCAGGCATTTTAAGAAAGAATTACCGGTTCGCAAAACCAGCAATAGAACATACCCCTTGGAAAACAAAAGAATTTCAAATAATCGATCCGTTTGGAAACAAGCTGATCTATTATCAAGAACTCACATAACATGAAAAATCCCCGACTCCATTTTAAGAGCCGGGGATTTTTTCGTTGATTAATATTGCGGGTAAGGCGGTGGATAAGGGTACGGGTAGGGATATGGATACGGTACTGGTACCGGATAGGGTCCCGGTGATGCCGCAGCTCCGACGGCCAGGCCTGTCACAGCACCAGCAGCGAATGGGTATCCACCGTGATGCCCCCAGTTCCAGCCATTATTCCAATTCCCTCCGTGTCCCCAGGAGGCATGCCCATGGCCATGGCCCCAACTGGCGTGACCTCCACCTCCGTGCACCCGTCTATGCATACTCAATGGTAAATTCAATGTCAGTCTCACCTTTCTCAAAAAAGAGGAATTGCTACATCATATGTGGATTTTCCTTAAAGGGGATATAAAGTTTCACAGGATCACAAGGAAAAGCATTTCTCACGTGAACTTTATGAACAAAATACACAAAAGTTTTCTTTTGACGTTTATTTTCGATTTATTCTATTAAGTTTCGGAATTTTCTATAATGAAAGCGTTATCGAAAATATTCAAAGGGGGAGAAAATGAATGAAAAAGAAAAACGGTGTATTGGCTCTTATTTTATCAGGATTATTAGTCGCAACCACTGCATGCGGAAGCTCGGATTCTGCCAGTAATACTGAAACGGATGGGAAGTGGGCACCCTCAAAGCCGATTGAAGTCGTGGCTCCGGCAGGCGCTGGCGGAGGCTGGGATACAACGGCCAGAACCGTATCAAAGGTGATGGAAGAACAGAAAATCATTGACCAACGTATGGCTGTGGTCAATAAGCCTGGTGGTGGTGGATCTGTCGGCTGGTCCTATATTGATAGCAAAAAAGGGGATAATCATACAATGTTCGTGACATCTCCGCCAATCTTCTTTGTACCACTTAATGGGCAGTCTACATTATCGCATAAAGATTTTACTCCAATAGCGGGGGTGATTGCTGACTACGGGGCTTTTGTTGTAGATGCCGATTCACCATACGATACGATGAATGATCTTGTGGATGTATTAAAGAAGGATCCGACATCTGTTTCAATCGTTGGTGTTTCTTCACCTGGAAGCATGGATCATATGCAATTCGTTAAGGCCGTTAAAGCAGCAGGAGTGGATGTGAAAAAATTAAAATATGTTTCCGCACAGGACGGTTCAGGTATGAGTATGCTCCTTGGCGGAAAAGTAGATGTCTATTCCACAGGACTTGCAGAAGCATCTGAACAAGCACGTGCCGGCAAGGTGAAAGTTCTGGCTATCACAGCACCAGAACGCCTGGAAGGGGATACCGTATCAGATTTCCCTACGTTGAGAGAACAAGGGATCGACGATGAATTTGTTGTGTGGCGCGGTTTCCTGGGACCAAAGGATATGGATCCTGATGCCGTCGCCTATTATGAAAATGCGTTCAAGGAAATGATCGAAACGGATCAATGGAAGGAAATGCGGGACAAGTTTGGCTGGACGGATAACTATATGTCTTCTGAAGAGTTCAGTGATTTCCTGGATAAAGAATACAAGGAAATCGAAGCATTGATGGAGGAAATCGGCTTGAAAAAATAGAGGTGTTGGGAGCAGATTTCTCTGTTCCCTCCTTTCTTGATTGGAGTGAATCATATGAGAACCAAACCAGATCGCATCATATCAATTATTTTATTAGTATTTTCAGGGATCTATTTAGCTCTAAGTTATCAGCTTCCTGCATTTCCCTACGCCATCATAGATAGCGACGTACTTCCAAAAGGGCTGGGATACCTGCTGATTGTATTAACACTTGTCCTATTCGTTCAGGCAAAAGATGATACCGAAGAAGATAAGAAAAGGCGATATGTTAAAAAAGAAGATGTCATCATTTTATTATCGGTGCTTGGAGCGCTGCTCATCTATATCTATTTATTAGAACCTATTGGATTTTTATTATCTACGATTCTGTTTCTGTTAGTGATCCCATTTGTCCTGGGGTTCAAGAAGAAAGTGACTACTGTATTAGTCGCCTTTCTCTTTTCAGGAATCATGTATTACTCATTTACCTATTTACTCAATATTACTTTACCACAGGGAATTCTACCCTTTTAGGAGGTGACCAGCATGATTGAAAGTATCTTATACGGGTTTCAAGTAGCCTTCACACCCGAGAACCTGTTTTTCGCATTTATCGGTGTTTTAGCAGGCACCATCATTGGCATGCTGCCAGGGTTAGGTCCAATCAGTGCCATTGCGATCATGATCCCACTCAGTTATGGAATGTCTCCCGCATCGGCATTGATTCTGATGGCGGGAGTGTATTACGGTGCCGTATTTGGCGGTTCCACATCTTCGATTCTATTAAATGCCCCCGGGATATCGGGAACGGTGGCGACTGCGTTTGACGGATATCCCATGGCGAAGCAGGGGAAAGCAGGAAAAGCTCTCGCCATTGCCGCGATCTCTTCATTCGCAGGAGGAACCATCAGTGTCGTGGCCCTCATGCTCGTTGCCCCTTATATGGCGAAGCTTGCCATCACATTCGGTCCAACAGAGTATTTCGCTCTCATGCTGTTGGGACTGACTGCAATTTCGAGCTTATCTGAGGGATCGACGAATAAAGCACTGATCTCTGCGACAATTGGCTTGATGATCGCGACAGTGGGGATCGATCAGCAAACGGGAACGCAGCGATTTACGTTCGGAAACCCTGGTTTATTGGAGGGCATCGATTTTCTCATCATCGCACTGGGGCTATTTGCTCTTTCGGAAGTGTGTCAGCTCATCATTTCAAGGAATGAAAATTCGTTAAAGGGGAAGGAGGCAGTTGGTAGCTTAAAGCTGGAGAAGCATGAGTTGAAAGAAATGGCAGGTCCGATCAGCCGCCATTCTGTCCTTGGCTTTATTCTCGGGGTACTTCCTGGAGCAGGTGCAACGATCGCATCCTTTTTATCCTATATTTCAGAGAAGCGTTTATCCAAAGATCCATCTTCATTCGGAAAGGGAAATATTAAAGGGCTTGCTGCTCCTGAAACGTCTAATAATGCCGCAACAAGCGGCGCCTTTGTTCCTTTATTGACATTAGGGATACCGGGATCAGGAACCACTGCTGTCCTACTTGGAGCCTTATTGGTTGTAGGGGTGCAGCCGGGACCATTGATGCTGCAGGATCACCCGGATGTTTTCTGGGGAGTCATCGCCAGTATGTATATAGGGAATCTCTTTCTTTTAGTTCTAAACCTTCCACTCATACCAATATTGGCGAAAATCCTATATATTCCTAAACAACTGTTAATTGCCTTGATTATCGTGTTCTGCCTAATCGGGGTGTATGCCGTCAGCTTTAACACATTTCATTTATACCTTCTTGTCGGGTTCGGTGTGCTGGGCTATTTATTGAAAATGTTCAAGTTTCCTGCACCGCCATTTATTCTTGCGTTTATATTGGGTGGGATGATGGAGCAATCATTCCGGCAGGCGATGACGATTTCAAACGGTTCATACAGTGTATTTTTTCAAAGCCATATCACCATCGGGTTACTGATTGTTTCATTCCTCTCCCTGGTTCTTCCGACTGTTGTAGGATTAAGGAAAAAAGGAAATCCTGCAGAGTACCAAGAGTTAAAGAAAGAGGCTTGATCATGGAAAAAGCAGTGTGTCGCCACACTGCTTTTTTTCTATTCCTGAAAGAAGTACCTTCGTTGAGGTCTCCCGACACCTCCATAGGTCAGCTCTACGATGATTTTCTTTTGTGATACAAGGTATTCCAAGTACCGTCTGGCGGTTGTGCGGGTAACGCCGACTTCTCCAGCCATTTCTTCTGCTGTGTATCCCCGGTCATCTCCCGTTCTGATGCTCTTGAGAATGGATTCCAATGTAAGGGTATCAATGCCTTTCGGAGGCGGTTGGATGGTCTGGATGGTTCCGGTAGCTTTCTTTCTATTAAAAAGTCTATCCACTTCATGTTGATTTTCCACTTGAGAATGATTCATTCTCTCTTTATACTGTTGATATTTTAGCAGGGTGTCTTCAAACCGGTTAAAGATAATCGGTTTTAGTATATAATCGAATGCACCGCCACGGATCGCATTGGAAATATGCTCCGTCTCCTTGGCTGCAGTAACAAGAATGACATCTGTGTTTCGGTGGTTTTTTCTGATCTCCCATAAAAACTCACTACCGGTTCCGTCGGGAAAATACACGTCGAGGAGGATCAAGTCCGGCTTTACGACATGTAATACTTTTTTGGCTTCAGTTATCGTGGTGGAGATCCCACCCACCTGGAATCGTTCCAATTGAGCGATATACTGACTGGTGATTTCAGCTGTTTGAATGTCATCCTCTATAATAAATACGTTCCATTTACGCAATGTGCTTCCCCCTTACTATCGCTTTGGAATACTGACCGTAAATAAGGCTCCACCCAGTTCACTCTTCTCCACTGTTAAATATCCATTCAAATGCTCCACGCTTTTTTGTACGAGGTGAAGGCCGATTCCCCTGTCTTTGCCATGTTTAGTGGAGTACCCTTTCTTAAATATTGATTCTATATTCTGGATTCCTGCACCGCTATCTTCTATTTCAAAAAGGTAATCATTCCCGAGATCAGTCATGAACATTTGAACCTGCCTGTTATGTTTCGGCAGGGATAGTAATTCTTCAAAGGCATTATCTAGGAGATTCCCGATGATCGTAATCAATTTTTCCCGCTGGACATCCGAAAGCGGTGTGGTGATCGAGCTATCAGGGTGAATCGAGAAAGAAACCTTCAGTTCCTGAGAACGATTATATTTTCCAATGATAAGGCCGGCAAGGACCGGATCAGGAACCGCTTTCAATAAGAATTGAATCAGATCCTCATATCCGGATGATTCCTCTTGAATGAGAGTCAATGCTTCTTCGTGGTGATGAAGTTGAATCAGGCCTGCGATTGTGTTCAATTTATTACGATACTCATGTGTCTGGGAGCGTAAGATGCTTGAGTATTCCTGAACCTGGGAGAGTTCTTTGGAAAGCTGATCCATTTCATCTTTTCTTCTAAAACTGGCAACCACGCCTACAATCTTTTCTTTTTCCATAATAGGCAGTCTGTTCACAATAAGGTCATGATGATTCAATGAAATCTCATCATCCAGCTGACTTTCTCTCGTTTTCAGCACATCCATCATCTTTGTATCGGGGATGACGTCCAAAATATGTCTGCCCCTGTTGGAATGTTGATAATTCAATGCGAGGATCCTATGTGCATTCGCATTGATTTCAGTGATCAATCCATGTTGATCGATGGCGATGATCCCTTCACGGACCGATTCGATGATTGCCCGTTTTTCCTTGAACTGCATGGCTATCTCGGCGGGCTCCAACCCGAAGATCGCTTTCTTGATACCTTTTCCTATGAAAAATGAACCGATGATCCCGATTAACAGGATACCGGCGACGAGTGTCAATACCTTCGTCCGATATGGTATGACAATGTCGTGGATATTATCTTCGAGGAATCCGACAGACACCACTCCGATGATGTCCCCTTGAGCGTTTCTGATGGGTACCTTTCCCCTGACTGAAGGTCCCAATGATCCGGTTGCGTGAGAAACGTAGGATTCCCCCTGTATTAATGCCCGGTCATTATCACCACCCACCATTTTTTTGCCGAGCCTTTCAGGCAAGGGGTGGGAGTACCGGACAGAGTCTTTATTGCCGACGACAATGAAGGTTGCACCGGTTTCCTTTCGAATATCTTCGACAAGGGGCTGGATGATATCTTCCGGCTGGTTTGTACGAAAAGCTTCGATGACAGCGGGCATTTTTGAAACAGATTGTGCCACTGCAAGGGCTTGCTTTCCTTTCAAATCCGTCAAAGTACCTGATAACATCCGAAAAAAGATGATCGATAGAGATAAAATTAAAATGGAAAGAAGTGTTAATACGATCACGATGATTTTGGACTGAAGCGAGAACTTTTTCAACATAGTCTCCTTTTTTAGAAAATTCTATTATTACTAGAATAAAAGAGTTCGGATATTTGTACAAGGGGATGATAAGAGGAGGGGGAAGGAAATGTAATAGGGTATATTGGCTTTAAGACAGTGCCGTGTTCACAATTTGGCACAAATTTATCCAGAAGTGGCCCAATAACTTTCTAAAGTGGCACAATTTTAGTGAAAAGTGGAACGATAAAAGTCCAAAGTGGCCCAAATGGTGAGGAAAGAATGGTTTAATACAGATGGGGGTAAATGATTTTCATCGCCATTCCACAGTAAAAAACGTGTACCAGGTACAAACATCAGTCATTGTACCTGGTACACGTACCACTTTACGCCCACATCCCAGGCTTGACGACCATGAACCACAGCATAGCCAAAAGCAGGAAGAGATAAATCCAAACGGTCCGGTGTAATTTTCTCACCAGCCGTTCCCGATCCGCATGATCCTCTCCGAATTTCCGCAGGGTCGGCGAGAATGCCCGTGCAAGAAAGAACAGAGAGCAGAACATGATGACGAGTGTCATGATGATCCACGGTGTTGTCCATGTCCATGGTCCGAGTAGTACCAGGAGAATGCCCGTTCCTACAAGGACATGCCCTGAATGCTTGGAAAGCTGCACGGTGATACGGAACGTGTCCAGATAGGTTGGGAGGATGGACTCTGAAGCGAAACGGATCTTCCTCATCATCGGCAATAATATGAAAAAGGGCCCTATGGAGGCCACGACACTGATGACGTGAAGGTAGATCAGTGTTCTGTATAGTAGATGCTCCATGATATGCTCTCTATTCAGTCACTAAGCTGAATTCGTGGACCCATACTTTCATGTCGGGGTGCCAAGGCATTCCCGGATGGTAGGAAAGGATGGTGTTTTTATATTCCTCCACTGTTTGAAACCCTTCTTGACTGGCGTGTTCATTCGTCAGTTCGCCGAGTGATTGTGAATAGACATTTTCCACTATGTATTTCTTCCCCTGAAGCTCCATGATTTCCCCGATATCCGCGTATCTTCCATTACGGCGGGTCGCCGTTTTCTTTCCTTGAAGCACCTTTTCGACGTCTTCCGCTTTGGTGACAAGGCGTTCAATCGTACATGTCTTTGGTGGCAATGGTTGATTTGTCATTATTATCAAACCCCTTTCGACCTTTACTATAGCATAGTCCAGGTATGAGAAAAATGTGGAGATTTCACTTAGCCGATCTGTATTTCCAAATCTGGATTTCTTTCTCTGGCAGTGAAGGATAGGTGGTGCTATGATGGGATGAAATAATTGAAATAGAAAGAAGGCGCAGGAAGCTTTGAAAAAATGGCAAACGTATATGATTCTTGTGTTGATCATGTTGATATGGGGCTTCAATGTACCTGCATTAAAAACGTTGGTGAGTGAATTCACACCTGTTACGATCACCTCACTCCGTATTTTCACTGCAGGCGTTTCCGTGTTTATTATCCTTGGTGTGATGGGGAAGGTCAGGAAGCCGACACCTAAAGAACTTTTGTTCATCATTAGCGGAGGGCTGTTGAATGTGGTTAGTCACCATTATTTTTTATCAGTCGGGCTAACGGGGACGTCGTCTACTAATGGAGGATTGATCCTCGGAACGGGACCGCTCTTAACGGCTTTGATGGCTACGATCATCCTAAGGAATCGTCCGACCGTGATCAAGATCCTTGGGTTCCTTTCCGGAGGGATCGGAGTGGCAATCATCGTATTGTCTGGAGGTGAAGGAATAGGCGGATTGAAGATGGGAGACCTTTTCATTTTTGTTTCTATTTTTTCTCAGGCTTTGAGCTTCATCATTATAAGTCGTGCTGCGAGAACCTTGGATCCACGGTTGCTGACGGGGTATATGCTTGTGTTCGGCTCCGTCGTTCTGTTTGTCATTAGTTTGTTCACAGAACCAGGTGGGCTGAGACAATTAGGAAATGCATCTGTTTCGATATGGGTATTGTTCTTTGCCTCGGCCATTTTGGCGACAGCTGTGGGACATATGATATACAACCATTCCATTGGAAAAATCGGTGCTGCGGAAACATCGATTTTCCTGAATCTCAATACATTCTTCTCCCTTGTCGGAGCATCCATATTCCTCGGTGAGTCTGTGACGACCTATCATCTGATCGGATTGGTGTTCATTGTACTTGGAGTCGTGTGCGGTTCCGGTACATTTGAAGAATTTGTGATAAGGAGAAAACAAAAGCGCTACTTAGAGAGAAAGCAGAATCATCAGATGTAGATGGTTCTGTTTTTTTTATCCATCATATTTCTCTTATCCACACAATAAAATAAATGGTCAGTACATTTTGAGGAGGACAGGTATGCTGAATGATCAAATTCAAAAACTGGTGAATAATCTGATTCAAATCGAGCATGTGTCGACTACCTTATATCTGGCCATGTCCGCCTATATGGCGAATCAGAATTATACGGGGATGGCGAAGTGGCTGAGGATCCAGTCAGAGGAAGAGCGCACTCATATGCTGAAGCTGATCGACTATATGACGGACAGGGGAGGCCTGGTAGACCTTCAATAGCTTCCCGCTCAACCGAAGGAATATGGAACCCCTCTGGAAACCTTTCAAAAGGTGCTTGAGCATGAGCGATTTGTGACGAATTCCTATCAACAGGCTTATCAGTATGCGGCCCAAAATGATCAACAGACTGCGGTGATCATCCAGGAATTCTTAAGAGAACAAATCGATGAAGAAGCTCAGGCACAAACGATAGTCGATCGGTTGAAAATGGCCGGGGACAATCCTGCTGCTGTATTGGTACTCGATCAAGAGCTTGGTCAGAGGACAGCGGCACCTGCTGCAGGAGCTGCACCTGGCGGCGGTTGATATCACCAAACGGAAACCTGCTTAGCCTTCATTAAGCAGGTTTTTTTATTGAAATCCATTCGGTGAGGATACACCATGATCATTAAGCCCATACTGAAGAATACAGACTCTTCTAAGGATGATCATATTGATTTATATCTATAACGATTTTGGCGGAACACATACCACATCTATGGCTGCAGCGTATCATTTACATATTTTGAAACCGGGAATTCTGTCTAAAGAAGACATCCTTTCTGTCCCATTCTTTAACCAGCTTAAAAAAAAGGATAGGGGACGCATTTTTTATCATGGTAAGGATGAAGAAGGAAATCCAGTGTTCACGATTGGGCGCAGGAATTCAAAATATGTTGTCCCTGCTATGACAGATTTAAGCTACATCCTGCTTGAGAGGTACGGGCAAAACGAAAAGATCGTGATTTCCAACACATCACCAACGGTTCCGCCACTCATGACTGCTGGAGGCTTTTTCTCCCGTGAATTGGGGATCGACTCGATCGGTGTTCCTCTTCTTGTCAAAGGGGCAAAGCAGTGTCATGGTCTCATCCAGCATCTGGTGGATGAGACGAAAAGAGTAGCGGCTGCCTCCCAAGAACTAGTGACAGTACTGGAGAACAAAGAATATCAGTACAAAATGGGAAAAAAGGATATCTTCTGGAAGTAAAGCATATTATAATTAAGAAAATACTACTGGGTAAAAGGTCTGTTCTTAAGAGCCAGGGAAAAATGGAATGGACCCGTACATAATGGCCATACTACAGTAAAACGGAGGTGTCGATATTGGAAGGTAAACCATTTCACTTTGATGGCAGTCACCATTTCGCAACAGGGGAAGCACAAGAGAACACTCCATTCGAACTAACAGACGAAATGAGAAAAAATATCGGGGGAAACCCTTTTGAAGTGCCTGGTGAAGAAGAGTAAGGCATTTCCCAAAACGCTGCCCTAAACAGGCAGCATTTTTTTTACCGGTAAATGAGGATAATTCCATCCATATCTTCACAAAATACGATTGTCTATAAATAGAAGCAAAGGATGGATGATGATGGCACAAGTATTATATATAACCGCACATCCCCATGATGATACACAGTCGTATAGCATGGCGGTTGCAAAAGCATTCATGGATACATATAAGGAAGTGAACCCAGGAGACCAAGTGATTCACCTCGATTTGTATCAGGAACATATCCCACATATTGATGCAGATGTGTTCAGCGGTTGGGGGAAGCTTCAATCAGGTAAGGGATTTGAGGAGCTTTCGTCTGAAGAACAAATGAAAGTGAGACGCCTGAATGAATTATCAGATCAGTTCATAGCAGCAGACAAGTATGTATTTGTCACTCCATTCTGGAATTTTTCATTCCCGCCGGTGATGAAAGCATATATTGATTCCGTTGCAGTAGCAGGGAAATCGTTCAAGTATACAGAGCAGGGACCGGTTGGATTATTGACGGACAAGAAAGCCATCCATATCCAGGCCCGGGGCGGTATATATTCTGAAGGACCGGCAGCAGGGATGGAAATGGGACATCGGTATTTGAGTATCATCATGCAGTTTTTCGGAGTCCCTTCCTTTGAAGGCGTATTTGTGGAAGGACATGCTGCCATGCCGGACAAAGCCGACGAAATCAAGCAAAATGCCATTTCCCGTGCGAAAGATGCAGCCCATACGTTCTAAGAATCAGAAAGAAATGGAAAGAAGCAGGGACAAAAGGGTTTCAGCAAAAGAAAAATCCGAACGAGTGATTGGAAGAAAATCTCGTTCGGATTTTTTCTTGTTTTTTTAAAAGTAAAGACTGTGTATTTAGCTGGATCTAGCTGTTGATTGGAGTGCAAGACGAAGACTCCTACGGGAAAAGCGGAATAGGTGAGACCCCGCAGGAGCGAAAGCTGTGAGGAGGCTCGCCTTCCGCCCGAGGAAAGCGAAGTCTTGCACGGAAATCAACAGCGGTGAAACACGTGATCCCAGATGGTTCGCCTTTAAAGTTGGTTCATATAATGATGTCCCTGAAACTTTTTACATTTACACAATCGCAGACTTCTCCACTTCATTCCCTTTTGGCTCGGGAACGAAGGCGAGTACCACGATTCCAATGATAAAGAGGATGACAAGACTGAAAACACCACTGTTGGATGCACCTGTCACTTGAGCGGTGACAGCGACGAGCAGTGGACCGAGGATCGAAGCAAACTTCCCGAAAATATTATAGAACCCAAAGAATTCGTTTGCATTTTTCTTTGGTATCAGTTTGGCGAAATAGGCCCTGCTAAGTGCCTGTATTCCTCCTTGAGAAGAAGCGACAAGCATGGCAAGAATCCAGAAGTCCATGGTCGTTTCTAAGAAATAGGCGTAAATACACACAATGATATACACGCAGATTCCTACATACAACATCTTTTTGCCTGTGAATCTTTCGGCCAGCCTTCCATATAGAATCGCGAATGGCCCGGCCACCACCTGGGTCACAAAAAGAATGATCAAAAGATTGGTGGAAGTGATACCAAGGTCCGAGCCGTATGCCGTGGACATGGTAATGATCGTGCCAACTCCGTCAATATAAAAGAAATAAGCCAGCAGGAATAAGAAGAGTGCGCGGTATTTCCTGATTTCTTTCATCGTTTTTCCAAGTCGTTTAAAGCTGCGAGCCACAGCGTTCTCTTCACGTTGGATAAAGTAACGCTGGTGGACATTTTTTATGAGGGGAATGGTGAATAGTCCCCACCATAATGCTGTGATCACAAAGGCAATCTTGCTTGCAACGGTTACAGAGAAGGGAAGGATTCCATTCTGGGATAAGATGATGATGGCGATACTGATGATGAATGGAATCGTACTTCCGATATATCCAAATCCAAATCCCCGTGACGATACCCGGTTCATTCGTTCTTCCGTCGTCACGTCGGTCAAAAAGGCATCGTAGAAGACGTTCGAGCCTGCGGAACCGACGGCTGCCACTGTATAAAAGATCAACAAGAGCAGCCATTGATCACTTGGAACAAATGCGAGGAGGGCAGTGAAGGTCACCCCTAACGCAAAGAAGAAAGAAAAGAATTTCTTTTTGTATCCTTCATAATCGGCGATGGTTCCGAGTATGGGACCAATCATGGCAAGAATGAAGGTGGCAATGGCAATGGTATATCCTAAATAGGCCGTTGAATCCGCAGCGCTGACCCCGGCGTTTGTCGCGGCAGCTTTATAAAAAAGTGGAAAGACGGCGGTAGAAATGATAATGGAATACGCAGAATTCGCCCAATCGTAAAATATCCAGCTGCTTTCTTCTTTCGAAAATCGCTTCATTGTTTTTCCCCCTAAGGAAACAGAATCTTCTTTATATGTTCAGCAATGCTTCAATCGGTTCTCCATCGGTATCTTCCAAGGTAAGGCCGAGAAGTCTTGCAAATGTCGGCCCTTCATCGATGAGACGCATAGAAGGGATTTCGACGTTCGAGCGTATCCCTCTTCCGGCAGCCATAAAGATCGTGGAGTAGTCTGCCTTTTCTGGAGAATATCCGTGAGATCCATACGTATAACGCTTATTCTTCACATCTTCCTTCGTAACCGAATGAATGAAGGATCCGTCCAGCACATCTTTAAAGTAAAAGCCGGGTCGTGCTTCCAGCATAAAGGAACATTGCCCATCTGCCCCTTTTGCAGCGGCTTCTTCACCGGTGAGAATGAATTCGATTCCATTGGAAGGGTCCTGTTGCAGCTTGGACAAAAGGGACTTTACTTCTTGTACAGTTGCAGGATCTTTCGTGTAGACGTAGGCAGAGCCATCACATCCTTTGCAATAGGCTTTCCAGTCGGTCACCTTTCCCCGGTCCGTTACTGTGATCAATCCCTTTTCCTTTAGAAGGGTATTGAGTTGAACAGCCTTTGATTCATCCAAGGCACTATGATCTCCAAGGGCGACGATGGTCGATTTGTCATAGAGACCGTTATCCTGTAAAGCCTTTATGATTCTTCCTAATCGCTCATCATGTCGACGGAGGGCTGCATGTGCTTCCTCTGAAGCGAATCCATGGTAGTGACGTTGCGTATCAAGGTCTGTAAAATGGACAAGCAATAGGTCAGGTTTCCTTTTAATCGTTTCGATCGTCGATTCCAGAACGAAATCATCCAGTTCGGGCTGATCCAATCCCTTCCGGATGTGGCCAAAGAGGCGATTCATTTGCAATTGATAAAGTGGGGTGCCATTCAAAAGGGAAACAAGGATTTGATTATGCCAAGGACGATTGGCAAAGATTTCGGGCATGTTGTAATCAATATCCGCCTTCGCTGTCACCGGCCATAACAGGGCAGCGGTGGTCATATTGGCTTTCCTCGCTTCATCATACAAGGTGGTACCCTTAATCGATTTTCGGTGCCAGTGCCAGTCAGGGGAATCCCTCCCAGGCTGTAGGAGAGTATTATTCACAACACCATGGCGATTAGGGTATTTACCGGTGACAAGGGTTGCGTGACAAGGATATGTCACAGATGGATAGATGGTTTTGACATGCCTGCAAAAGGATCCTCGTGCAAGAAGTTCCTGGAAGTGGGGAAGGTCCTTTAATATGGGGTAATCCAAAGCAGATAAACAATCGAATGAGATGACAATCAAGTGCTCGGTCAAACGTTTCATATGTGCCTCCAGATTTCTCGTATGATTGTACTATATACCTATTAATATAGCAGAACATTCAGAATAAAAATATGAATTTTCAGTTAAAGGGATACGAATGTGTGTAAAGGGGGAAGGGGATGAAAGAAACAGGGAGGGAAGGACCCCGCCCTGTCACAATTCAAAAATTAGATTTTCACTTTTTTTCCGATCCGGCTATCCTTGTGTACATCGACAGTGCCTGAGTATTCGATCGTATCAATGTCACAATTCTCCTTGATCACAACATTTTTACCACGAACGAGCTTCGCTTTCGTGTTTTCAAGTTGAACTTCATCGCCTTCAATCAATTCTGAAGATAAGATATCTTCCTTTTGCAGAAAGAAGTTGACCACTTGCTTGAACAGCCTGTTCGAGTTATGGTGAGTCACCGAAATCGTTTCGCCACCAATCTCTTTAATGAATGATTCGTGATTGATCTCTATTTGAACGTTGTCGGCATTCAACAGTCCGTCGATATGGACAGATCCCGAAGAAGAGAAGGTTTCGACTTCACAATCCTGTTCCACCTTTAATGCTCCGCTTGCTTTGACTGTTCCGCCCTGGATCTTTCCACCTACCTTGCACGAACCGCTGACCTTGAATTTTTCAATAATCAGATCCCTGGCCACTTTACTTGAACCACTAATGTTCATTTCAGCCGCCATTACGGAGCCGTTGTACTTAGAACTTCCGCTCGTTGTAATCGTTTCTGCTTTTGTATCTCCTTCAATGGCGGAGGAACCGCTTGTTTTAATGACACCTGCTTTAACATCTCCTGCAACGGTTCCAGATCCTGAAATCTTCATCTCACGGCAATCAACATCTCCTGCAATCTTACCGCTTCCACTGATCTTGACTTCATCAAATTGTCCGCCGCCTGACGTTCCTGACCCGCTGATCTTCAAATCATGCAGCTTTTTCTTTTCCACTGTATTCATTCATTTTTCCTCCAATTTTAGGGATGTCATATCCCTTTCGTATTCGTTAATGTGATCTTCAATTCTTCCGTCATTTGTTGTAAATCGAATCTCAACACAACTTGAGCCATATGATCCACCAGAAAATCTGAAGGGAGGGGAAGGAGCAGCCATACATACGAAGTTCCTTTACGGATACCAATGAGCTCAAGGGAAGATTCTTTCAGTGGAGTAAACTTCTCATGAAGAAAAAGAAATAAGGTTTTCTGATCTTTTTGTGGTACCTGTAATTTTCTTACCTTCTCAATAATCATCATATTTAGGATGTCACCGAATTCAATTGCGTTTTTAACCGGTACTAGTGATGTGCAGAGGTTCATCGTCTGTTCTGAAAGAATGTTATGTGAGCGTAATTCTTCTTCCTGGATTTCAATCTTCGTCGGATTGGGTGAAAAAAAATCCGAGAGCTCATCAAGTGAATAGCCATCTTTCATCTCTTTAATCGTGTCAATTCTCGCAAGCATCTTTTCCCTTGGGAAAAACGTTTCCTGACCGGTGTAGCTCGATTTCTTGATGAACCAGCTTTCAGGGATGATATTCTTTCGTTTCCAGCGGTACAGCTGTCCATATGATATACCGGTCAGCTCTAATACTTCCTTTTTTGAAATAAGGTCTGTTTCCAATGAGGGGTCACCTCTTTTTCGTAACAAAACATTGTTACGTTACTTTAGAGATAGTGTAACAGAACAATGTTACGTTCGTAAAGAGGGTTTGAAAAAATTTTGAACGGCATGGACCGGTGTGAGTCCATTCAGCATTAGAATGGTGTTTAATGGACCTGGTTACAACCATTTCATCCACTCCATTCCAAACTGTCCAATATATGTTTATAACAAAGCAATAAGGGTACTAGTGAAGCAGAATGTTTTACATAGTAAACTTCAATAATCACAGAGAGGGATGAAAGAATGGCAGACGATCATCGTACGCAAGTGAACGGAAAGACGAAGGATAAACAGCTTGAACAGTTCAGGGTTGAAGATGAAGGAAAGCATCTAACAACCAATCAAGGGTTGAAAGTATCAGAGGATGAATTCTCTTTGAAAGCGGGAGAAAGAGGACCTACGTTGATGGAGGATTTCCATTTCCGAGAGAAAATGACTCACTTCGACCATGAACGGATTCCTGAGCGGATCGTTCATGCACGGGGATTCGCGGCACATGGGGAGTTCGAACTCTATGATTCTATGAAAGAATATACACGTGCCAAATTCCTGCAGGATACATCAAAGAAGACACCTGTATTTGTCCGTTTTTCCACTGTAGCGGGATCGAAGGGTTCTGCTGAAACCGTACGTGATGCACGAGGATTTGCAACCAAATTTTATACCGAAGAAGGTAATTATGACCTTGTCGGAAATAATATCCCTGTTTTCTTCATTCAGGATGCCATCAAATTTCCGGACCTGATCCACGCGGTGAAACCGGAACCGCACAATGAAATGCCCCAGGCTGCTTCTGCCCACGATACGTTCTGGGACTTTGTAGCGAACAATCAGGAATCTGCACATATGGTCATGTGGGCCATGTCCGATCGTGCTATTCCTCGGAGCCTTAGAATGATGGAAGGATTCGGTGTCCATACATTCCGTCTCGTAAATGAAGATGGAAGAGCCCATTTTGTGAAATTCCACTGGAAGCCGGTACTGGGAACTCATTCCCTCGTATGGGATGAAGCCCAGAAGATCAACGGAAAGGATCCTGATTTTCATCGCCGTGACCTATATGAGTCCATTGAAAATGGGGACTATCCGGAATATGAACTTGGCGTGCAACTCATTAAGGAAGAAGATGAATTTCATTTTGACTTTGATTTACTCGATCCTACCAAGCTATGGCCGGAAGAGGAAGTCCCAGTGAAGATTGTCGGGAAAATGACCCTTAACCGCAATGTCGATAACGTCTTTGCCGAAACGGAGCAGGCCGCTTTCCATCCAGGCTCTGTGGTTCCGGGAATCGACTTTTCAAATGATCCGTTATTACAAGGCCGCTTATTTTCCTATACCGATACACAATTGATCCGCCTTGGCGGGCCAAACTTCCACGAGCTCCCAATTAATAGACCGGTGTGCCCTTTCCACAATAACCAAAGGGACGGATACGGACGCCACACGATCAATAAAGGTCAAGTGAGCTATCATAACAACTCTCTTGCTCACAATTCTCCAGCACCTGCTTCTAAAGGAGAAGGGGGATATACTCACTACCAGGAGAAAATGGAAGGACGCAAGGTCCGTGCCAGGAGTGAAAGCTTCAAGGATCATTTCTCACAAGCGACCATGTTCTGGAATAGCATGAGTGAACCAGAGAAAGAACATATCATTCAAGCCTTTAGCTTTGAACTCGGTAAAGTGAAGAGCAAATCAGTCCAGAAGCAGGTCGTTGATATGTTTGCACATGTAAGCATGGACCTAGTGAAAGGGTTTGCCGAAGCAATTGATATAGAAGTACCTGAAGGAGAAGGGTCAAAGGTAACGAAGTCATCTCCAGCCTTAAGTCAGGAAAATACGATTAAGAAACCCGCTACCCGCAAAGTAGGTGTCATCATTGGAAACGGTTTTAAGGGTGAAGAAGTGAAGATGGTTCTTACTTCCCTTAAGGAAGAGGGGATCCAACCTGAAATTATCAGTGATAAGCTTGGCATTCGTAAAGGGAATAATGGTACAGAGCTTGAAGTTGACCATACATTCTTAACATGTGAATCCGTGTTATTTGATAGCCTTTACGTGGCAGGCGGAGAGGATGTAGATAAAAAATTCTATCAAGATACGACATACTTTGTGAAAGAAGCCTATTCTCACTACAAACCGATCGGCGCAACACATGAAGGGGTGAACTGGTTGAAAGACGCTGGTGTCACCGGTTCAGGAGTCGTAACGGGAGAGGATATGAAATCATTTGCCGATGAGTTCACAGCAGCCGTAGCTGCTCATCGTCATTGGAACCGTGAATTGATATAAGTTTATGCGGTAAGGAAGATTCTTTCTCTTTTCAAAGAGGAAAATGCTAGACCTGAAAAAAGGGTCTAGCATTTTTTTATTTCAAGAATGCCCTTTTTACTAGTAAATAGACGATAGTATCAATCGAAACTAGCAATCTAAACATATGATAAACATGTAAAAGTGCTTTGCATTCACTGGATAAGCAGGGTGCTATTGGTTGTGTGTCAGTCATTCTTAAAGTGAGTTTGATATTTTTGATTGCATTTGATTCTACTAACCGTTAGTACATTGATTTACGAGTTTTACATTGACATTTGCGAAGAGAGGGAGGGGAAATCAATGAGTGAAAAAAATAATCCGTTGGAAGAAATGATGGATTTAATCGGTCAATACACAAAAGAAGATGGCAGTAAATTGGACTTTGAGTCGGTAAAGGATAAATTAAGTTCATTATTTAAAGAGGATTCTCAAGGAAAGGGATCTGTTGATGTGCTTGGTTCACTTGGAAACCTAGGGGCTGTTGGTAACATGATGAATGTTCTTCCAATGCTTGAAAAGGTGGTGAGACAACATATGAACAAATATGGTTGCTGCAAAACACACAAGCAAAATTGCAAAAATGATTTGGATGACATCAAAGAACTTCTGGAAGATATTCTAGACGAATTGAAGAAAATTAAAAAATGTACCTGCCATAAAAAGAAGCATGGTTGTTATAAAGACAACTGGGAGCACTGGTATTAATCGAAAAAGTTGGCGTAAAAGCCAGCTTTTTTGTTTGGGTCTGGAATGGACACTATTTCACATGTTCATACATAGTAATTTCAATTAACAATGTGCCTTGAAATGAAAAAATTTCCATGAGCAAAAATCTTGAAAGTCAAAAAAGGTCAAAGTATACTAAGTTTGTAAGGTCAAAGAAAGTCAAAGTCAACGATTGATCTTACCTAAACCAACTAACAATTGATTTAAATATAGAAAACTACAGGAGGTCATGTTTAATGAAATGTCAAGTATGTCAACACAATCAAGCAACGGTTGAAGTGTATACTCAGGTGAATGATCAGAAGTCCAGTATGAAGATGTGTTCAGCTTGCTTTCAAAAGCAGCAGACACCTTCTGGAATAAACGGAGGATTTCCTTTTGAAGAATTGTTCAAAGGAATGAACATGGCAGGAAACCCAACTCAGGGATTCCAAAAACAGCACCATCCATCTTCACCCCAAATCCAGAGTGGAAAAGGGGGAGGAGGCGTCCTTGATCAATTCGGTCGAAATGTCACAGGAGCTGCCAAAGCCGGTTTGATTGACCCCGTCATCGGTAGGGATAAGGAAGTGGAGCGTGTCATTGAAATCCTGAATCGCCGCAACAAAAACAACCCCGTATTGATTGGTGAGCCAGGTGTCGGTAAAACAGCAATCGCAGAGGGGCTTGCCCGTAAAATTGTGGCGGGTGATGTCCCATCCAAACTATTGAATAAAGAAGTATATGTGATGGATGTTGCATCATTGACTGCAGGTACAGGTGTACGAGGATCATTCGAAGAGAGGATGAAAGCCATCATCAATGAACTGCAGAATCGCGAGAATGTCATGCTGTTCATCGATGAAATCCATCAATTAGTGGGAGCGGGTTCTGCAGAAGGTTCCATGGATGCAGGGAATATCCTTAAACCGGCCCTGGCCCGTGGTGAGCTGCAGGTCATTGGAGCCACCACGCTTAAGGAGTATCGTCAAATCGAGAAGGACGCTGCCCTTGAACGCCGTTTCCAGCCGGTCATGGTGAATGAACCGACTCCAGAGGAATCGATTGAAATTCTTAAAGGATTAAAGGAAAGATATGAAGACTATCATGGAGTGGAATTTTCAGACGAGGCCATCGAGGCTTGTGTGAAGTTATCACATCGTTATATCCAGGACCGGTTCCTCCCGGATAAAGCGATTGATTTGATGGATGAAGCCGGTTCGAAACTCAACCTTCTCTCAGAAGGCAAAGATAAATCCGCCATCCACAAAAAATTAAATGATATTCGAATGAGGAAAGAGCGAGCAACGAAGGAAGAGAACTACGAACAGGCTGCCATTCTTAGGGATCAGGAAGCAGAATTGGAAAAACAGCTGGGCGAAGGATCATCCCAAGCAAAGGCTAGAGTAGAAAAGGAATTGATCCAGACGATCATCGAAGGAAAAACAGGCATCCCGGTTGGAAAGCTTCAAAGCGATGACCGGAAACGTATGAAATCACTGGAAGAAAACCTTGCCCATAAAGTGATCGGACAGGAGGAAGCGGTGAAAAAAGTAGCGAAGGCCATCCGCCGCAGCCGCGCTGGACTGAAAGCGAAGCACCGGCCGATCGGATCATTCCTATTCGTCGGACCGACGGGGGTAGGGAAAACAGAACTTACGAAAACTCTGGCAGAAGAACTGTTTGGTTCTAAAGATTCCATGCTTCGATTGGATATGAGTGAATATATGGAGAAACACTCTGTTTCTAAACTGATCGGGTCACCACCAGGATATGTAGGGCATGAAGAATCCGGTCAATTAACAGAGAAGGTGCGACGAAATCCTTACTCCATCATCCTATTAGATGAAATTGAGAAGGCACATCCTGATGTTCAACATATGTTCCTGCAAATCCTCGAAGACGGGCGTCTTACGGATAGTCAGGGCAGAACAGTCAGCTTTAAAGAGACCGTCATCATCATGACAAGCAACGCAGGTGTGACAGACAAGAAGGAAGCGGTTGTCGGCTTCAACACCGGCGGCACAGACGCGATTAAAGAAACAAATATTCTTCAATCATTGGGTGCTTACTTTAAACCGGAATTCCTGAATCGATTCGACAGCATCATAGAATTTGGAACCCTTGAAAAAGAAGAGCTGCTTCGAATTCTCGACCTGATGCTGAATGAGCTGGAGACCGAGCTTAAAGAGCAGGGAATTACTGTGGAAATTGATGGGGAAGCGAAGCAGAAGCTTGTGGAACTGGGCTACCACCCTGAATTTGGGGCACGTCCATTGCGTCGTGTCATCCAGGAAAGAGTGGAAGATAAGATTGCCGATTTCCTTTTAGATGAAGAAGGCGTGAACGAACTGATGGTGTCAGTTGAAAATGATGAAATCATTGTGAAATAAATGAGAAAGAAGCATCCGTGAAGGGTGCTTCTTTTTTAATCTTTCCTTTTCAAAATCGCGATATAAATGGCCATTGTTAAATAAACGCCTAAAACCAAAATAATAAATAGTGGTGTAGAAAAGGAAGACATTGAAACACCCTCACTTTAATTCTTGTAAAGATGGATGGAAAATGAATAATAGGATGGCAATGATGGGTAAGGAGATCATGATGGCAAGGAGAGGTTTCTTATGATGTAACCCTAAAATTGAAAACATGATGATGTTAAACAATGCGGACCACCCTAAATTCCAGTCATTTTCATACAGGAACAGCCCTTTTTTATGAAACAGGAATTCAAGAAATGTGAAATAGGTTATCCAGCAGGTAAGATACAGCCATTTCTTTTTACCATAGGGATAGTAGCGAAGAAAGATCATGATCACAACAGGAATAATGAAAAAGGTGAACACGAGTTCAATAAGGGTATGGTTTAGCCAGTCCACCGTTACAGCCTGGTACTTCCATAAAGTATGATTATAAAAAATGACGTTATATGTAAGGTTACAGATGATATAATATTGAACCGTCGGGTAATAATCTTTCCAGCGTTTCCAATCAATAAAAAGCTTGGCAAAAATCAGATAAACAGCCACTACCAATAATAAATACATATCGCGTACAATCCTTGTTTTTAACACTCAGTATGGACGTAATGAGAGAAGAATAGACACTCAGGATAGAGAAAGTGCCTGATTCTCGTTGAATCAGGCACTTTAGTGTGTATTTATTCGATTTCTTCCAAAACTTTATCGATCGCTTGAGCGACACCATGATCGGTGTTGATGGCTGTTATCCAATCAGCCGCTTCCTTTACAGCTTCCTGTGCATTCCCCATCGCCACACCGAAGCCTGCTTCACGGATCATAGCAATATCATTCATGCTATCGCCAACTGCCATAACCTGATCCATTGAAAGGTTCAGCCATTTACACACCTTCACCAATGCTGCGGCTTTATTGACACCGGCGGGATTGATTTCAATATTGGTTGGAGATGAGTTTGTGATTTCAAGTGCTTCATTCTTCATCAGTTCATCCATCATAACTTTACGGACCTCATCATCCTGGATATCAAATCCGAACTTCAGCCAGTTATAGGTTTCAATGTCTTGGTCAAAGGGCTTCTTGCTATTGAATAACCCCTGGGAAGTGGAAGACCAAAAGTACACATCATGCTCCTCCTTCAACGCCCAAAGCTGTTTCACAAGATCAATATCAAGAGGGATGCTGTCTACGAGATTATATTCATGATCGTAGATTTCCCCGCCATTCACAGTCACAAGATAGGATGATCGGCCAAGCTCATCTGAAATATCCCGGCATGTGAAAAGGGAGCGACCGGTACTTAACACAACATGGATTCCCTTTTCCTTAGCCCGTTGGATGGCTTGTTCGTTTTCCGGGGATACTTCACCCTCATGGTTAACGAGAGTCCCGTCCATATCCAGTGCAATCAGTTTAATGTCCATTTTCTATCACGTCCTTCTATTCATTCATATACAGTTTAATATACTGGGAGCAAATCTTCTAGGAACGCGACTTGATTTCCCTATATTCACTTCTACGTATTACAATGGTAAAAGGCCGTATTTCGAGAGGGAAAGTAGAGGTGATAATCATGAAGCCGTTTACAGAACGAACGGTAAAAATCATAAAGATGATTCCTCCCGGGAAGGTCATGACGTATGGACAAATCGCTGCGCTTGCGGGCAGTCCAAGGGCGGCAAGGCAGGTCGTACGGATCCTCCATTCTATGAGTGAGAAGTACAGCCTCCCGTGGCACAGAGTTCTGAATAGTAAAGGGGAAATTGGTTTTCGAGATGAAGAGCAAATGATGACTCAAAGGCTATCACTGGAAGCGGAAGGGGTTCATTTTATTGGCCATAATCGGGTTGAGCTGGGGGAGTATCAGGTCAAAGAGGTGAACTTCATGGCCTCGAATGTCAATAAAGAATAGTCAGAATCAGGACACAAATAGCACCAATGCCCATGAATCCAAAAAGAACATATCCGATGATCCGGATCCCAAGTGGAAGACTTCCCAATTCGGGTTTGTTCATGGGAGCCCCTTCAATTTTTGACATATGATCGGTCACATCATTAAACGGTTCTTTAGAGTGAGTCATTGTATCCCTCCTGTTTCGATTTTACTATAAAAAGGTAACCTTATTTTAGGTTACCTTTTTACATTTAATGCAGTTGGCCATTCTTCATTTTTTTGAGCCATCTTCTTTGCTTGCTACCGATGACCCAATACGCTGCAAAACCAAATCCGGCAAGTCCAAAGCTTCCTTGCCAGAAAAGCTCCATGTCCATTGTCAACCCGGCAAATCCACCAAAGCTTCCTGCCAGTAGGAGAATGAATGCCTGCTTCTTTTGATTCTCATACATCTTAAAATGAAACTCATTTTGTTGATGATGATCTTTTTGCTCCAGTGCCTTTTCCGGGATATCCAACAGCTGTCGTACCTTCTGGACAGTCTGAAAGAGGGGTTGGGCCCCAACCCATTTCATGAGGAGATCCCATTTGTTCGTGTTACTGTCCTTCACCCATTCCAGGAAGGCAGGCTTGACGACATCAAGGGTTTCTTCATCCGGACTCAGTGTATGAACAAGTCCTTCGATGGTGGCAAATGAACGACCCAGAAAGATAAATCGGGTGGGCACCTGCACAGGAAGTGACTTCACCATATCGTTGATTTCCTTTTTTACTGAAATCAAATCCATTTGTTTGAACTGCTCCATATCGAGGGTGATAAACTCCTTCAGTACAGGCTCGATCGTTTTCGGACTTGCGTCGGGAAGCAGGAAACCAAGTTGAGCAAGTGCCTCTGATGCTTTTCGGAAATTTTTTAGAAGGACTCCTTCAAGAAGATGCTGAAAATGTGTGGAATCCCTTTTCGAAATTTCCCCGATCATTCCGTAATCCAGGAGAACGAAAGTCCCATCAGGTTGGAGGAGAATATTTCCGGCATGAGGATCGGCATGAAAGATCCCCGGCTCGAGCCATTGCGGGAGGAAGAGACGGAATAAATCTTGCGCCAGCTTCTTCCCGTCTAATCCATATACCCCTATCGCTTCTCTATCATTTAAACGGACACCATCAATCCACTCCATTACCAGCACCTTGTCTGTGCATAGCTCAGAGTACATAGAGGGGATTTTTACATTGGAATGTTCTTTAAACCGCTGTTTAAATGAGATGGCGGTATTCATTTCCTTGGAGAAGTCGAGCTCCTGTTCGATGACCAGTTTCAATTCCTTATAAAGCATTTTAAAATCAATGAACCCTTTCGGCATGGGAGCAAAATGTCGGGCAAACCAGATGATGATGGAGAGTGTACGAAAATCCGTCTTGACTAGTGAAGGGATCTCTGGCCTTTGAACTTTGATGGCCGCTTGTGTTCCATCAAGAAGGGTCGCTTTATACACTTCCCCGATGGAAGCTGAAGCAACGGCTTCATGGTCAATTCCCTGTACCTTGGAAGAAATGGAGCTTCCCCATTCTCGTTCAAGAACACTCTCGATTTCTTTCCACGGTGAAGGAGGGACGTGATCGACCAGATCCTGAATTTGACTGATAAACCCTTTCGGAAGCAGGTCCTCGCGTATACTCAACAATTGTCCAACCTTTATCAACACTCCATTTAATTCGAAAAGTGTTTCTTTAAATTCTTTTCCGATACGTTCCCAAAGTTTATCTTTTTCCCATTGGGACTTACCGCGCAATCGGTACCAATAGACCCTTACGACAATTGACAAGGCCAAAGATAATACCTTCCACATTCTCCAAAGCTTGTTCTCTGATTTCATGGTTTCATCCCCCGTAAACGGAAACTGTTTTTTCTCTATTATGTAATACGAGTGGGAAATAAGAAAGTTTCGGTTTTAGGTATGATCTGAACATGAGGGATATTTAATAGAGAAATGTACTCCATTATTAGGATGTTTAGATGGATGAAATGAGGGGGAGAGAAGAAAGATTGGGGACCGTTGCTACGATCATACCTTCAGATGCTGAACTATGGAGGAACTCCTTACACAAGACTATTTTGACACCTTTGTGAACGGAATGAATGCCTATTGTATTCCGGGTGGGGAAGAGGTATATTATAGGTGTAAAGTAAATGTGAAATGATTCACAATCATCCATTCTTCACTTAAGCTGAATTCTTCATTTCGTCATGATATGTGAATAATTTCACAAAAAAACAACCGTAAGGAGATGATCCATCATGAAATGGTGGGAAAATCAAAAGGTGAGCGTTGTTTGGACGATGATGAGAATTTGGTTGGGTGTACAGTGGCTGGAGGCAGGTTGGCATAAAGTGAATGGTGACTTTGATGCGAGTGGTTTTCTGCAAGGGGCATTGACCAAAGCGACAGGAGATCATCCAGCCGTTCAAGGCTGGTACGCTGAATTCCTGAATGGGGTTGCCCTACCGAATGTAGAACTGTTCAATGTTCTGATTCCTTGGGGAGAGATTATGGTGGGAATCGGATTGATTGTTGGATTTATGACCATACCGGCGCTGATTGCAGGAGCATTCATGAACTTAAACTTTTTACTCGCGGGAACCGTCAGCACGAATCCAATTCTATACACAGCAGCGATCATCCTTCTGTTTGCAGGAAGAGGGGCATATTGTTGGGGGGCTGATCACTGGATGATTCCTTATATGAAACAGATGTTCAACCATCATGAAAAGAAGCAAAAAAAGCCGATTGTGGTTTGAAAAAAGGGACCCGAGCTGTCACAGCTGGGGTCCCTATTCTTGAATTTCCTCAAAACCTAACTTTTTTTAACGAACGGGAAAGTACTATTGGTTTTTCTTTACTCTTGCACGCTGGTTTGCAGCGTTTGCCCGAGCCTGTGCTTCCATATCTGCCTGATCGGCAAGTTCACGAGAGAACTCTTCATCAACACCATCAGATTTGAGCTGAGCGGGTGTTTGTGGCAGGCTGTTTTTGTTTCCTCTTTTGCTATGGCCGCGTGATCTTCCCAATATCAACATCCCCTTTTGGTTAAAAAATAAAGGTACAGGCTCACGGCCTGTACCTTTATCTTTCTTCAAAGTCAGGATTTTTAGTTAGGTAATAATTGACTATCTGTGGGCTTTTGAACTGAAGCCACCGGCACGGTCAGCTGCTTTGAACTCCCTGGAGTACGTTACTTCCTGTGCGCTTGATAGAACTGACTTGTTTTTGTCTTTCTTCTTCTTATTATCCATTCCTATGTACATCCCTTCTTTTCAAGATTAGTATCATTTTTGCCTTGAAAAGGAGGGGGCATACCTTCATTTAATGATAAATATCTTTCAGGGCA
Organism: Rossellomorea sp. NPDC077527; assembly: GCF_044542955.1. NCBI lineage: Bacteria > Bacillati > Bacillota > Bacilli > Caryophanales > Bacillaceae > Rossellomorea > Rossellomorea sp. NPDC077527. The sequence goes on from NZ_JBITVL010000001.1 coordinate 978,598, forward strand.
CCCTTTAATTCTGGATATTGAAACTTGAATCCATTTTCTAAAAGGACGTTTGGCAGCACTTTTTGCCCTTCTAACACAAGGGAGCTCATTTCCCCCATCGCTACTTTTAACGCGAGTGAAGGGACTGGTATCCAGTGGGGACGTCCCATAACGGAACCTAGTGTCTTACCGAATTCTTTCATGGTGACGGGGGATGGTGCAGTGACATTTACCGGGCCCGCAATCCCATCCGTATCGGCCACAAAATGTACGGCTCGTGCGATATCTTTAATATGGATCCACGACATCCATTGTTCACCTGAACCGACCGTCCCACCGACGAACATTTTATAGGGGAGTGCGATACGTGGAAGAGCACCTTCGTCCTTGCCAAGAATGATGCCGAATCTCGTATAGGCCACTCGTATACCGAGTTGTGTGGCCTTGGCTGCTTCCTTTTCCCAAATCTGCACGGTTTCCCCGAGGAAATTATCTGCAGTCTCCGTTGAGGTTTCTGTATACGTATCACTCTTAGAAGAAGGGTAATAGCCGATTGCGCTGGCATTGATAAGGCATGCCGGTTTTTCATTCAGTGCCTTAATGATATTGATCACTTCTTGAGTGGAATGGATCCGACTATTGATGATGCGTTTCTTACGCTCGTCTGTCCATCGTCCACTGTTAATGGATTCACCAGCAAGATTGATAAATGCATGTATCCCTTCAAGCGTCTCTTCTGGTCTTGCGCCATCGGAAAGCCATTTCACATATGTCACACCTGGGCGTGCTTCGTATTTATCAGGATTACGTGTAAGAATCATGATTTCATGTTGATGTGAGAGAAGTTCCTCTGTCAGCGCATTGCCGACAAAACCTGTTCCACCAGTAATGGCAATCTTCATCTTCATCCCTCCAGTAATACTTATTATTTTACCTATCTTCAGAATAAAAAACATATGTTGAATGTGTTACGATTATGGTGAGGTGGAAAAAATGGGGAAGATTACGAAAATCACGAAACAAGTGAAAAACGATGAGCGTTATAATTTATTTATAGATGGAAAATATGCCTTCAGCGTCGATGAAGCTGTTCTTGCCAGATTTCAGCTGAGAAAAGGACTGGATGTGGATGAACTTGAAATTTCTGAAATCCAGTATGAAGACGACGTGAAAAAAACATTTAACAAAGCGATTCAGTACCTTGCCTACCGGATGAGGACGGAGAAAGAAATCCGTGATCACTTGCAGGAAGGGGACCCTGAGGATGGAATCATCCAGGAAGTGGTCCATAAATTGAATGAAATCAAATACATCAATGATTTGGAATTCGCACATGCATTTGTCGGTACTCAGATGAATACATCTGACAAGGGACCGACTTGGATACGGGGCGAATTAAGAAGGAAAGGGGTAGGGGACTCCCATATTGAAGAAGCGCTCGCTGCTTTTACACTGGAGAAGCAAGTGGATAAAGCAGTCGCATTAACAGAGAAGCTCCTCCATAAGTATCGAAAAGACTCCAGGATGATTGCAAAGCAAAAAATTGAGCAGAACATGATGAGGAAAGGGTACCCCGGGCCTGTCATGAAAATCGTATGGGAAACGGTCGAATCCGACAGGGATGACGATGAGAGATGGACAGCCGTTTATCATCAGGGATTGAAGGCTCACAGAAAGCTTAGTTCAAAGTATGACGGATATGAATATGAACAAAAGATGAAACAAACGTTGTATCGGAAAGGATTTTCCATGGAGGATATCGAAAGGCTATTAGTAGAATTAAGAGAAAATGAAGAATGAAGGAAAGAATTTTACAATTCAGCCCTCGTCATACGACGAGGGCTGTTTGATTATTTTTTTGATTCAATGACGATTTCATCTTTTTCAGGATAGTCATTCATGATCAGCTCTGCCACTTCTTTAGGGGAGCGGAGTCGTGAAGGGTCACTGATATGGTCGCTATTGTCCCAGAATGGAGTGTTCATTCCGCCCATATAGGCATTAACGATTCTGAGGTCAGTGTCTTCATATTCTTTTTGGAGACTTTCTCCAAATCCTCTGAGAGCGAATTTACTTGCGACATAGAGTGATTCATTTTTCTTTCCTCTAAGTCCGGCTGTAGAGATGATGTTCAGAATGGTGCTGTGTTGATCAAGAAGAGGCAGTAGGGCCTTCGTTAACCGGATCGGCCCAAGTGCATTGGTTTCGAACATGCTTACTAATTCATCGTCATTCGAATCTTTAAACGGACCGAAATAGCCTACACCTGCGTTATGTATGAGGAGCTGAATGCTGTGATTTGAAAAATGGTCATGCAGCTTTTCGATGTCATCATTTGAACGGATATCCAGTGTGGCAAATGAGGCTTCTCCGCCAATACTTTCAATTTCAGCCACTGCTTGTTTTAAAGTATCTTCGGTTCTTCCGAGCAAGAAGATATGAAATCCTTGTTCGCTTAGGAGTTTGCCTAATTCTTTACCGAGGCCAGAGCCTCCGCCTGTGATGATGGCTGTTTTCATGTTGATTCATCCTTTCTTGTGGGTGTCGGGTCTAATCAAAGCCCCTGCGCTTTTCTTTGTCTAGCTCCAGCGGCTAGTCCCTCGAGGTCATAAGCCATGATGGCCAAAAAGGCAAAGAACGCCTTTCCGGCCATCCCGTCTTATGCTTGTCGGGCCTGACCAGCCGCTTCCGCTTTTCTACTTGTCCAGCTCCGGGGCTTAGAGGCTCGAGGTCATAAGTCAAGTAAACCAAAAAGGCAAAGAGCGCCTTTCCGGTTTACTCGTCTTATGCTTGTCGCCTCTGGGCAAAGCCCCTGCGCTTTTCTACTTGTCCAGCTCCAGCGGCTAGTCCCTCGAGGTCATAAGCCATGATGGCCAAAAAGGCAAAGAACGCCTTTCCGGCCATCCCGTCTTATGCTTGTCGGGCCTGACCAGCCGCTTCCGCTTTACTACTTGTCCAGCTCCGGGGCTTAGAGGCTCGAGGTCATAAGTCAAGTAAACCAAAAAGACAAAGAGCGCCTTTCCGGTTTACTCGTCTTATGCTTGTCGCCTCTGGGCAAAGCCCCTGCGCTTTTCTTATTGTATCATTTTCTCTATACTACTATTAGTAGAGGTGATGAGAATGGAACAAGAGAGAAGATATAGTGAGATGACGGAGCATGAGTTGAAGCAGGAGATTGCTTCGTTGAAGGAGAAGGCAAGGAAGGCTGAGCAGCTGGGGATTGTGAATGAGTTTGCCGTATTGGAGCGTAAAGCCCTTATGGCACAGGCTTACCTCATGAATCCTGATGCGTACAAGCCTGGCGGTATTTATGCGATTGAGGGTGATCCGGGTACATATTTCAAAGTGGATTACTTGAACGGTGTATTCGCTTGGGGATACCGCCTTGGTGGAGACGGTAAAGAAGAAGCCCTTCCGATTTCCCTTTTGGCAGGGGAAAAGAAATAGGGAAGAGGTCCGTCAAGAGGGACGGACCTCTGTAGGTCTAGGAACGCTTACGTGTCTGGTTCTCTAGAATGATTAAGTCTTGAGTTTGTGTCGTTTGTCCATTAGCCTGTGAATGGGCATGCTTCGGATTGTAGAATGCCTTGTTAAATGGACTGCTGTACTTGTTGCGGTAGAAGTTGTTTTTCATGTTTGCCATCGTGACTACCCCCTAATCAAAATGTCACTTTCTTAAAGTGAGTCGTGATCTCTTTGTCCAGAAGATTTCATACGTTCTTGTGGATGGGTATTGATGGTGCCGTTGGCCCTTTTAGATGCATATTCCGCCTTTGCTCGCGGTTCACCTTCGAATTTGTTGTTGTTCATGTTGGGGAACCCTGTCGATTTATTTCGCATAATGTGCCTCCTAAAAGGTGAAATGTACTGACTTATACCGTGAAGAAGCAAAGATTCAAACTAAGCTTAACCACGTATCTTTAGTATGGGTGAAATGGTCGACATTATCATGAATGTACGAACTAAATATATGGAAAAGGAGGAGACAATATGGAGTCAACATTCCACGAATTAACACAATTGTTAATGGAAAAAAATCAAAAGCTTTCCTATGAAAAAGCGAGGACCTGGATCGAACTCGTATGGGAGGATTTCGAAGCGACATATGCTAAAGCAGGTTATGACTATAAAGGAAAAGTCGTAACGGAGAAAGTCGTTCGACAGTGGGTCAATACATATGGTGAACAGATCCATGAGTTTGCTGCCCAAAACCCTAAATACAAGCATCTCATCGATGATAGAGACGACAATCAGGTGCATTGATGGAAAAAAATGAGGGACGTACCTTTAAAGGTCCGTCCCTCATTGCTTTAATCAATTAAAATGTCGATGTCGACTTTTGAGCGTAGTTTTTCTTCGCTGAACACCCAGCCTGTGTAGGAACTGACGATGTTCAGGTCTTTGTCCAGCTGCACCAGCGCGACGAAAGGATAGTGTCCATTGTTGCGATAACGGAGATCGATGAAGCGGACTTCATAATGGTCATCGTACTCATCCACTTCCCAGCGGTAAACCGGGGAAAAGGAGAGAAAAGCGGCCAGGTTTCTATCTTTTTGGGCGGCGCGGATGACGGGATTTTCCGGTATCGCCACGCGTTCGAATTTATCAAAAATCGTAATCGACCTTCTATAAGCCCTTGCCACGTAATAATGTTCTTTGGTGACGACGGCCAGGCGCCATTGGAAGAATCGGATCGTAGGGGAGACAATAATTTTTTCCGCTTTCGGGATTCTTCTCTTCACTGCATTTTTCACCGCTTTTTGTACTTGGAATCTCAGTACATAGTAGGCAAAAATGACAAGGTACATGACCAAAAAAGTTTTTCCTGGAGGCAGTCCGATTCCCCAAAGGATCAATCCGACAATATGAATCCCGAAAATAACCGGATCAAATGTGTTGATGACCCCTAATGCGACCCATTTCGACGATATTGGACGAATTGCCTGTGTCCCGTAAGCGTTGAAAATGTCGACAAATACATGAAGGAATACGGCCACAAATGTCCAAATCCATAAATGAAGCAGGTCTGCCCCAGGGAAAAACGGATAAAGACAAGCAACGATCAAAAGCGGCCAAAGTATAACCGCGGGAATGCTATGTGTAATTCCACGATGGTGGCGTATATAAACGGCATTATTACGTAATTTCAAAACGGTATCAATGTCAGGTATTTGAGAGCCGATGACAGCTGCAACCAACACGCTTTGAGAAGTGGCCGCACTTTCGGCAACAACGGGATCCAATGTAGCCAATCCCCCGAGAGCGAAGCCCATGACGATATGAGTGCCTGTATCCAAAAAAAAGTCCTCCCTTGGCTCGCAATTTCTAAGATTTGTTTATGACTTGTCATTGGTGATCATGATATGGTTAAAAGGAGATCATTACAAATGAAAAACACCTTGCACATTTATATGGAATACGAAATAAAGCAGAATCTACAGTCTCGATATAAGCAAATTATGACCAGTATCGCAGAGACATTACCACAATATGATGCTTTCAATGTCCATTGGGAGAAAGCCGGAGACGAATCGAATCGCTACATTGAAACCTTTGTGGTTCCAACTGAATCCCATTTTCATGTGTTAAAACGTTTACGGATGTCCCGTCATCATTTATTATTTGGATTATTGGACGAATGTATTTGTGGTGGATTGCAAGAAATAAACCTTTTATGCCTAAAAACAGGTCGCTAATTAATTATTCCCTATTCAATGTAACATTTAACATCCTGGAGGTACAAAATTGATAGAAGAACCATTGAAACATTTACAGACCATCAACCGTGAGGAATTTCAGAAAGATTTAATTTCATGGTTTTCGAGAGAACAGCGTGACTTGCCGTGGAGGAAGGATCAGGACCCTTACAAAGTGTGGGTGTCGGAAATCATGCTTCAGCAAACGAGGGTGGATACGGTCATACCTTATTTTAACCGATTCATAGAAAAGTTTCCTACCATAAATGCTCTTGCTTCTGCTGATGAAGAAGATGTCCTGAAAGCATGGGAAGGGCTTGGTTATTATTCCAGAGTCAGAAATTTGCAGACTGCCGTTAAAGAAGTAAATGAAAAGTACGAAGGGGTCGTCCCTGATACCCCTAAGGAAATTTCTTCTTTAAAAGGAGTGGGACCGTATACGGCGGGGGCGATTTTAAGTATTGCATACAGTAAACCGGAGCCTGCTGTAGATGGAAATGTGATGAGAGTCTTTTCACGCATTCTCTCCATTTGGCTTGATATCGCAAAGCCTTCTTCGAGAAAAGTGTTTGAAGAAGCGGTAAGGGACTTGATTTCCAAGGAAAATCCATCGTACTTCAACCAGGCATTGATGGAACTTGGTGCTTTGATTTGCACCCCGACATCACCTTCATGTCTTCTTTGTCCTGTGCGGGAACACTGCCAGGCTTTTGAAGAAGGAGTGCAAGCCGAACTTCCCGTTAAATCAAAGAAGAAATCTGCCCGCAAGCTCAATATGGCGGCTGCCGTGCTGTTCACTGAAGATGATCGGGTCGTGATTCATAAACGTCCATCTAAAGGGCTGCTCGCTAATTTATGGGAATTCCCTAATTTTGAAGTGGGGAATACTAGCAGTGGACGGAAGCAATTGCTTGATCTTATGGAAGAAGAATATGGAGTGGATTGCTCTGTCAAGGCTGGTGTTGTGACAAAGATACAGCACATATTCTCTCATATTGTTTGGGATATTGAAGTATATGTGGGATCAGTTGACAGTACTACCCTTGAAGGAACAGATCTTATGGCTGTTACCCATGAGGAAATGGAGAAGTATGCTTTCCCTGTCTCACACCAAAAAATCTGGAAGGAAACAGGAGAAGGAATATTACAGAAATAGAAGGAAGCAGCGCGGACGGCTGCTTCCTTCAGTCATGTACATTCAGTCGTAACTGATCTTTGTGCCATGAGTGTAATCAGCTTCTCCTCGCTTCAATCCACCCCGGTTTTCAATTTCTTCGACGATTTCCCGGTGAATAGATTGTCCTTCTGCGTTCAAATAGGGTACTATTTGTTGTAGTGAATGATGAAAGAAAGCAAGTTCGCTTTCTTTCCATTCATCTTTCGAGATCATTGAAAGCTCGGTCATATCTCTGCCTACATACATAACTCATTCCTCCAATTAACTGATATGTTCTTATTAGTTTGCTTGTTCAGGGTCTGTTTATGCCTTGGAGCAATTGGAAAATGAAATGGAAAGGATGAAGAATCATGAGTCAAAAAGTAGCATTAGTAACAGGAAGCAGCCGCGGTCTTGGACGGGAAATCGCCATCCAGCTGGCTGAAAAAGGATACGATATCGTCATCAACTATGCCAGAAGCAAAAAAGGTGCCCTTGAAACAGCTGAACAAGTTGAAAAACTTGGACAGAAAGCATTTGTTGTCCGTGCGAATGTCGGTGATGTGGATAAAATCAAATCCATGTTCGAACAGATCAAAGAAGAGTTCGGCCGTCTGGACGTATTGGTGAGCAACGCTGCCTCAGGAGTTTTGCGTCCTGTGATGGAACTTGAAGAATCTCATTGGGATTGGACGATGAACATCAACAGCAAGGCTCTATTGTTCTGTGCCCAGGAGGCGGCAAAATTAATGGATAACGGTGGACGCGTCGTGAGCATCAGCTCGTTGGGATCCATTCGCTATTTGGATAATTACACAACAGTGGGGGTGTCAAAGGCTGCAGTAGAAGCCCTTACGCGTTATCTTGCTGTTGAACTTGCACCAAAAGGCATCATTGTGAATGCAGTCTCAGGTGGGGCAATCGATACAGATGCTCTGAAGCACTTCCCTAACCGTGAAGAGCTGCTGGAAGATGCCCGCAGTAAAACACCTGCAGGACGCATGGTCGAAATAGATGACCTTGTGAAGTCGGTCATGTTCCTTGTTTCGGACGATTCTTCCATGATTAGAGGGCAAACCATCATCGTGGACGGTGGTCGTTCCCTGCTTGTTTAATGGAATGTTTTTCCTGAAATTGGTCGAATAGTGAAATCCACGCTTGGTTATCTTAATAAGCGTGGAGGTGATTACAATGGCAAAACAACCAAACAAAACTCAATCTGGTACAAGCGTTCAACACGTGAAACAACAAAACGCTCAAGCTGGAGCGACTAACCAACAATACGGTACTGAGTTCGCTTCAGAAACAACTGCTGCACAACAAGTGAAGCAACAAAACCAACAAGCAGAAGCTAACAAAGCGAAAGCTTCTGGTAAATACGGTCAACAACAATAATTGAATTGTTCTTGACGGAAAAAGCACCCATTTAAATGGGTGCTTTTTCGATTTTTGGGGGAGGATATGACCGGTTCAGCGGTAATTCTGTCTGAGAAAGCATGATAGGTTTTGAGAAAGTGCTCGATTGGAGGGGGAATATCTTTTTTGAAGAGGGGTTGGAGGGTTTATTGCGTCATTCTTTATAGGAATCGCGTCGTTTTTTTATTATTTGCGTCATTCTGAAAGGCAATTGCGTCATTTACGATGATAAATGCGTTTTTTAACATATATTGGAATCATCACCAACCCCACCACCTCTATCATTCACCTCGACAAAACTTTCCCCATTGTGACAGAAGTAGTCAAAGGGTTTGTGAACTGAAGGGAGAATGTGTTAGGAGAGCTTGTTTAGAGGAGTTGGTTGAAGTGATACAGCAGCGTTTTAATGAGTTGGTTACTGTGCAGTTGGAGACGATGGATAAGTTGTTATATCTTCAGTCCGAGATAGAGCGTTGCCAGGTGTTGGAGGAAGAATTGATCGAGCTTCAGGAGATGACAAAGGTAGAATCGATACAGAAGGAAATCCTCACTAAAAAGAGGGATCTCAAGGAAATCCAAAAAATCTTTCAAAAGCAAACCGATGAGGTGATTCGTTCTTATCAAAAGGAACAAAACGGAGTCACTACCTGAACATTAACAGGTGTTCTGAGGAGAACACCCCCAGTTACTATCAATTTCGGGCCATTCTTAAGGATATTTTCTTTAAGGGTAGCCCTTTTGTTTTAAATTTTCTGTGGAAACGTTATAATGATAAAATAGACAAGTATATAAAAGGGTAATTTTGAAACGAAAGAAGGGGGTACGATGGCGGTTCCCACTGAAGGAAAATCTGTACAAATACATAGCTTTAAGCATGACGGAAACATTCACCGAATCTGGAATGAGACGACTGTCCTGAAAGGGACGACGAATCAGATCATCGGTGGAAATGACCGGACGATGGTGACGGAGTCAGACGGAAGGACGTGGATGACCCGAGAACCGGCCATTTGTTATTTTCATTCGGAGCTATGGTTCAATATTATTTGTATGATTCGTGAGGACGGTATTTATTATTATTGTAATTTAAGCTCACCATTTGTATATGATCATGAGGCGATCAAGTATATCGATTACGACCTCGATATTAAAGTGTTTCCCGACATGACCTATACCTTGCTTGATGAAGATGAGTATGAAGCTCATCGAAAATTATACGGTTATCCGGATGTGATCGATCACATCCTAAAGCGGAATGTCGAAAAGCTTGTTCGCTGGATCCGACAAAGAAAAGGTCCGTTTGCCCCGGATTTTATCGATATTTGGTACGAGCGTTATCTGACGCATAGGGGATAACTGGACTTGAAAAATTGTATAAGTGTCAATGGGCTGACCTGGTAAGAAGCAACCTTCCCCTGATCGATTGTTAGGTCTTTATGGAGGAGACGCACTTCTTTCTATACAGGGTCACCCCTTTTTATTGGGGTAAACTAAACATATACATCTTAGAAAGGAGTATTTGATTGGATAGTATTAAACGGTACCTTCAGTTTGTCAAACCTTATAAATGGCAGATTATAGGTACATTAATCATAGGTATCATCAAATTTACGATTCCCCTTCTGATTCCGATATTAATCAAATATGTCATCGATGATATTGTCGGAGCCAAAGGGTTAAGCGCTGATGAAAAGACGAGTCAGCTGCTCATGATCATGGGAATCATGCTCGTTCTGTTCCTGCTCGTCAGACCACCGGTGGAGTACTATCGGCAGTATTTTGCGCAGTGGACGGGAAACAAGATCCTGTATGACTTGAGGGACCATTTATTCTCACATATACAACGGCTCAGCTTTAAATATTATTCCAATACGAGGGCGGGAGAAGTCATCTCTAGGGTCATCAATGATGTGGAACAAACGAAGAATTTCGTCATCACAGGATTGATGAATCTTTGGTTGGACGCGGCTACCATTGTCATTGCCCTGTCCATCATGTTCACGATGGATATTTCCCTCACCTTAGTATCTCTAATTGCCTTTCCTTTCTACGCCTTCTCTGTCCGGTATTTCTTCGGGAGGCTCAGGGGATTGACGAGAGAACGCTCCCAGGCGCTGGCAGAAGTACAGAGTCATCTGCACGAACGGGTTCAGGGTATGGCTGTCATCAAGAGTTTTGCAGTGGAAGATTATGAACAAAAGCAATTCCAGGAGCAGAATAATAATTTCTTAACGAAAGCTTTAAAGCAGACAAGCTGGAATGCGAAAGCATTCGCAGTGGTCAATACCATTACAGATATTTCACCTTTGATCATTATCGGTTATGCAGGTCTGCAGGTAATTGAAAAAGACCTTACCATTGGTACAATGGCTGCCTTTATTGCATATATCGACCGTCTATACGGGCCCCTCAGACGACTGGTGAACTCTTCTACAACCTTGACTCAATCGATTGCTTCCATGGATCGAGTGTTTGAGTTCATGGATGAAAAGTATGATATTGATGATGAACCGGGAGCCGTTCCTTGTAATAATGTTCGTGGGGATATCACGTTTAACACTGTCTCTTTCCGTTACGAATCAGATGAAGACAGAGTACTCCGCAACCTTAATTTGGACATTAAAAGGGGAGAAACTGTTGCATTGGTCGGAATGAGCGGTGGAGGAAAATCATCCTTGGTCAGCCTGATTCCACGCTTTTATGATGTGACGGAAGGTGAAATCCTTTTAGACGGTACGGACATCAGGAGATTTCAGGTCAGGTCGTTGCGGGATAATATCGGAATGGTGTTACAAGACAATATCCTCTTTAGTGAATCCGTCAAAATGAATATTAAGTTCGGTAATCCCCTGGCGACGGATGAAGAGGTCATAGAGGCGGCGAAAGCGGCAAATGCCCATGAGTTCATCATGAAACTGCCTCAAGGGTACGACACCCGTGTTGGAGAACGCGGTGTGAAGCTGTCCGGCGGTCAGAAGCAAAGGGTGGCAATCGCACGGGTATTCTTAAAGAATCCACCGATCCTTATCCTGGATGAAGCGACATCTGCCTTAGATTTAGAAAGTGAACATCTCATCCAGGAGTCTCTTGAAATCCTGGCAAAAGACCGGACAACCTTCATCGTGGCCCATCGCCTGTCGACGATCACCCACGCAGATCGAATCATCCATATGGAACATGGGGAAGTTGTCGAAATGGGAACACATGAAGAGTTGATGGCAAAGCAAGGTCACTACTACAAACTCTTCCAGGTACAGCAGCTTGACCAATAGCATTGTAAGTCATGACTTATCACAATTATCGTGATAAAAGTCATGACTTTTTTTGTGTTTCCAAAAAACATATCAAACTTATTTCAGGTGTGACATGAGTATCGTAGGACTAAATAACTTTATCTGGAAGGAATGAACAGGTTAATTGGACATATATTGAATTGAGTTAGGAATATCGACTTTGTGTAGAAAAATTCTGAAAATGGATTGCAACATTTGTAACATCTTGTATAATAAGAAACATATAAAAATTTAGAAAATAAGCACTATTGAGAAAAGAGAGATAGTTCATAAGAGGAGGATTTGAATGAGCGAACAGCGTCCTTTACTGAAAGTGGAAGATTTAAGGACCTCCTTTTTTACGGATGATGGAGAAGTTCCTGCAGTCGATGGAGTCAGTTTTCATGTGAATGAAGGGGAGGTTCTCGGGATCGTCGGGGAGAGTGGATGTGGAAAAAGTGTTACATCCCTATCCATCATGGGTCTCGTACCGAATCCACCGGGGAAAGTTGTAGGTGGGAAGATCCTTTATAAAGATGAAGATCTGACACAAGCATCCGAGAAACGGATGAGGGATATCCGGGGAAATGATATAGCGATGATTTTCCAAGAACCGATGACATCGTTAAACCCTGTTTTTACCATAGGTGATCAATTAATTGAAGCAATACGAATACATACGAAGGTTGGAAAGAAACAAGCAAGAGATAAAGCTGTAGATATTATGAAAATGGTCGGACTGCCGAGAGCGGAGGAATTGATAAAGGAATATCCTCATCAATTATCCGGTGGGATGAGACAAAGGGTCATGATTGCCATGGCGATGGTATGCGACCCCCGCGTCCTGATTGCAGACGAACCGACAACGGCACTGGACGTGACGATCCAGGCCCAGATATTAAAGCTGATGAAGAGGCTGAATAAAGAGCTGAATACAGCGGTACTTCTGATCACACATGATCTGGGAGTCGTTGCTGAAACGTGTGAACGGGTAGTCGTAATGTACTCAGGCAAGGTGGTGGAGGAGGGGACCGTAGAAGAAATCTTCAAGAACCCTCAACATCCTTACACCAAAGGTCTGATACAGTCCGTACCTGATATGCGTATTAAACAACAGCGATTACATTCGATTCAGGGGAATGTTCCGAAACCGGGGTCCATTAAGACTGGGTGCCGTTTTGCAGCACGCTGTGATTCAGCATTCGATCGCTGCTTAGTGGAAACACCTGAATTATATGAAACATCACAAGGACATTGCACACGATGCTTCCTGTTCGATGAAGTGGAGGAGGGAGTTTATGACGGAACCGTTGCTAAAGGTTGAGAACCTTAAGAAACATTTTCCGATCACAGGCGGCATATTGGGACGACCTGTCAGCTCGGTGAAAGCGGTGGATGGGGTTTCCTTCACCGTCAATAAAGGCGAAACACTAGGTATCGTAGGAGAAAGTGGTTGTGGAAAGTCGACGACCGGCAGGATGCTCATGAGACTCATCGATCCATCTGACGGAAAGGTCACATTTGAGGACAGGGAGCTTACGAGTCTATCAAACTCGGAGATGAGGAAAATTCGCAGGGAAATGCAGATGGTCTTTCAAGATCCGTTTGCATCGTTGAACCCAAGGCATACAGTAGAAAAGATTCTTGAAGAACCTTTGAAGGTTCATGGAATGGGGTCTGCCAAGGAAAGAAAAGAAAGGGTTCACGAACTCCTCAATATCGTAGGGTTAAGTAGCTACCATGCCAAACGCTATCCCCATCAATTCAGTGGGGGGCAAAGGCAGCGTATCGGGATTGCAAGGGCACTTATGACAAAGCCGAAGCTTATCATAGCCGATGAACCAGTATCGGCCCTTGATGTATCGATTCAATCCCAAGTATTGAATTTAATGCAGGATTTACAAAAAGAATTCGGACTCACCTATATTTTCATCGCGCATGATCTGGGTGTAGTCAGGCATATAAGTGACCGAGTGGGTGTGATGTATCTCGGGAAAATGGTGGAGCTGAGTGATAGTGAAAACCTGTATGAAAAGCCGCTTCATCCATACACCCAGGCACTCCTTTCAGCGGTTCCGGTGCCGGATCCCGATTTCGAAAGGGATACGATCCTTTTACAGGGGGACATTCCGAGTCCTTCCAATCCACCGAGTGGATGTACATTCCATACCAGGTGCCCACATGCCACAGACATGTGTAAGCAGAAGGTACCTGAATTCAAGGAACACCAACCAGGGCATTATGTAGCTTGCCATCTTTACTAAAGCGGCAAGTCTCATAAGTATATAAACATTATTCAGGAGGGGATTTAGTTGAGGAAAAAGAGCTGGTCAATTTTAATGCTGCTCATCCTGCTCGTATCATCCGTACTTTACGGATGTGGAGGAGATGAAAAATCTTCAGGGAACAGCGGCGACAGTGGAGATAAGGGAGATCCTAAAGTACTGATCTTTGGTCGCGGAGGAGACTCTGTTGGACTTGATCCAGGAACAGTAACCGACGGTGAATCATTTAAAGTAACAAAGAACATCTTCGAAACACTTGTGAAATTCGGAGAACAGGATACAGAAGTAAACCCGGGATTAGCTGAAAAGTGGGAAGTATCCGAGGATGGTCTGACGTATACATTCATGCTGCGTGAAGGCGTGAAATTCCAGGATGGCACTGATTTCAACGCAGATGCCGTTGTGAAGAACTTCGAACGCTGGATGAACGGGAATGCAGATCAATTCCCATATTACGGTTCCATGTTTGGTGGTTTTAAAGCTGATGAAGGTCATGTTATCAAAGAAGTGAAAGCTACTGATGATATGACGGTTGAATTCGTATTAAAGCGTCCTCAAGCTCCATTCTTAAAGAATGTTGCCATGAGTCCTTTCGCTATCGTAAGTCCTAAAGCAATTGATGAATTAGGAGACAAGCTTGCTGAAACACCGACAGATGCAGGGACAGGTCCTTTCAAATTTGTTGAGTGGAAGCGTAATGACAAAATCGTACTAGAGAAAAACGAAGACTACTGGAACAAAGATTTACCAAAGTTAGATCAAGTCGTATTCAAATCGATTCCTGAAAACTCAGCTCGTCTGAATGCACTGATTTCTGGTGAAATCGACCTTGCTGATGGAGTAAATCCGAGTGATGCAAGTAAAGTTGAGGGTGATGACAACCTGCAATTATTCGAACGTCCGTCTATGAACGTTGGATACTTAGGTTTGACATCTACTCGTAAACCTTTTGATGATCCTAAAGTACGTCAAGCAATCAACTATGCAATCAACAAGCAAGAAATCATTGATGCTTTCTTCGAAGGAAAAGCAGAAATGGCGAAAAACCCGATGCCTCCAGTAATCGGTGGATACAATGAAGATATCGAGCCTTATGAATACAATCCTGAAAAAGCGAAAGAACTTCTTGCTGAAGCAGGTCATAAGGATGGATTTGAAATGGAACTTTGGGCTATGCCTGTACCTCGTCCATATATGCCTGACGGTCAAAAAGTAGCAGAAGCAATTCAAGCGGATTTAGCTGAAGTAGGAGTTAAAGCGAAAATCGTATCTTACGAGTGGGCTACTTACCTTGAAAAGGCGAAAAACGGAGAAGCAGACGCATTCTTACTTGGTTGGACAGGGGATAATGGAGACGCAGATAACTTCCTATATGTCCTTCTTGACCAAGACAATATCGGAAGCAACAACTACTCTTACTACAAAAACGATGAGGTACACAAAATCCTGATCGATGCTCAAACAGAAGTAGATCCAGCAAAACGTGAAGAGCTGTACAAGAAAGCACAGGAAATCATCCATGAGGATGCTCCGTGGGTACCACTTGCTCACTCTACACCACTACTTGCAGGAAGCGCTGCACTTAAGAACTTCAAACCGCATCCAACTGGTTCTGACTGGTTAGGCGCAGTTGACATGGAGTAATAAGCAATAAACCAAAGGGGAGACATCGCAGATTTCTCCCCTTTGTACATAGAAAAGCGGAGGGGCTTTGCCCAGAGGCGACAAGCATAAGGGGAGCTTGCACAAAAGGCGGTCTTTGCCTTTGGGGTAAGATTGACTTATGACCTCGAGGGGCTAGCCGCTGGAGCTGGACAAGAAGAAAAGCGGAAGCGGGTTGAACAGCCCCGACAAGCATTATTATTCTATCGAAATCAGAATCTCCACATAGAGAGGTGAACATGATGTTCCAATACACCATTCGTCGATTATTGCAGCTCATTCCTGTTTTACTCGGGATGACTCTTATCGTTTTTTCAATCATACGTGCTATTCCTGGTGATCCTGCACAGGTCATCCTTGGGCAGCAGGCTACGAAAGAAGCCGTTGCTGCTTTGAGGGATCAGTTGGGTCTCGATAATGCCTGGTATATTCAATACATTGATTATCTTAAAGGATTATTGACCGGGGATTTAGGAAGTTCCCTTCGGACAA
Organism: Rossellomorea sp. NPDC077527; assembly: GCF_044542955.1. Lineage (NCBI taxonomy): Bacteria > Bacillati > Bacillota > Bacilli > Caryophanales > Bacillaceae > Rossellomorea > Rossellomorea sp. NPDC077527. Next base: position 994,556 of record NZ_JBITVL010000001.1, read on the forward strand.
AGACAGAGGTTTCAACCGAGATCTGGCCTTATCTGGCGGCTACGGCGGAACTTGCGATCGTGGCCATTATCATTGCCATCGTAATAGGAGTGAATGCCGGTATCATCAGTGCATGGTTTCAAAACTCCTGGTTCGATTATACAGCCATGATCCTGGCACTTGTTGGAGTTTCCATGCCGATCTTCTGGTTAGGACTGATGGAGCAATGGACATTCGGGATACAGCTAGACCTTCTGCCTACTACGGGAAGGGAGAATATACGAAACCCCGTGGACTCTATCACCAACTTCTATATTCTGGATACCATCATGCAGGGGCGGTTCGACCAGCTTGGTGATGTTTTGAAACACATCATCCTACCGGGCATTGCCCTTGCGACCATCCCGATGGCGATCATCGCCCGTATGACCCGTTCCAGTATGTTGGAGGTCATGCGTTCGGATTATATTCGTACTGCACGTGCGAAAGGTCTGAAAATGTTCTGGGTCGTGTACAAGCACTCGTTGAAGAATGCCATCATTCCGGTCCTGACGGTCATCGGTTTGCAGATGGGTCTTCTCCTTGGAGGGGCGATCCTGACCGAGACGATCTTCGGCTGGCCGGGAATCGGACGATATATTTATGAAGCGATCGGTTACCGGGATTATCCTGTCGTACAATCCGGAATCCTCGTCGTGGCCACGATCTTTGTCACGATTAACCTGATTGTCGACTTACTGTATGCGGCTGTCGATCCCCGTATTAAATACAACTAACATCAATAGAAGAAAGAGGTGATCTCTCATGGCAGAAGTAGCAGAACCGCAAAAGGAACTCCACCCTTCTATGGAAGAAGAAACAGTATCTCCCTGGAAGGAAGCTTGGAAAAGCTTCACTAAAAATAAAATTGCCTTAGTCGGCTTTTGCATCGTTCTTTTCTTTGTCATCCTGGCGATTGCAGCCCCGGTTATCGCACCGCAGGGAATCAATGAACAGGATCTTTCGAAAAGACTGCAAGCACCATCCTCGGAGCATTGGTTAGGGACGGATGACTTTGGACGAGATATATTATCAAGGATTATCCATGGAGCTCGTATCTCCCTCTGGGTCGGATTCTTCGCGGTCATCGGTTCTTCCGTGATCGGAAGTTTACTTGGGATCGTAGCCGGATATTACGGCAGATGGGTCGATACGATCATTTCCCGGGTATTTGACATCATGCTTGCATTTCCGAGCATCTTGTTAGCCATTGCTGTGGTAGCAGCTCTTGGGCCATCTCTCCGTAATGCTTTGATTGCCATTGCCATCATCAATATCCCGAATTTCGGACGACTCATACGTTCGAGGGTGTTGAGTGTAAAGCAGGAAGAGTATGTAATGGCTGCGAAAGCCATCGGGATGAGTGATTTTCGGATATTATTCAGTCATGTGCTGCCAAATAGTATGGCGCCGATCATTGTACAGGGGACACTTGCCATTGCGACTGCCATCATTGAAGCGGCAGCTCTTGGCTTCCTTGGACTAGGAGCTCAGGCACCAGAGCCTGAATGGGGGAAAATGCTGTCGGATGCAAGGCAGTATATGCTTCAGGCACCATGGACGATGATCTTCCCAGGGCTTGCCATCATGCTTACTGTATTAGGATTCAACCTGATGGGGGACGGCCTTCGGGATGCCCTTGATCCTAAAATGAAAAACTAAACAAAAAATGGAGCAGAGGATATGATCCTCTGCTCCATTTTTATTTATTCTTCCTCTTCCCCGATCATGACCTCGTTATCCTCTTTGTGATACGACTGGAAGCTTGTAATCAGTTTTTCTAAATGCTCCAGGTGCTCGTCGTATTCAAAAATGGCAGAAAAGATGTGAAGAAGGTGGAAGTTATGAATGTTATCGTCTTTTGTATGGTGTTTGACCTCTTCAAGCATAATTTTCATCAGCTCTTTACGATGCAGACATACATCCTGCTGTGCCTCTGATTCTGCATGCGGGTGCATCTTACCGAGGAATTTCAACAGTAATTGTTCGTGATAGGTCAATAAACAGTCGAGTTGATTTTTAATCACGCCCCGTAATTCGTCAGGTAATTGAAAGATTTCATTTTCATACCGGTTCAGCCGCTTTAAGATTTCAAAGCTTCGATTGGTTGAAGAAATCATTTGTCTGAAAATCACGAGCTTCCGACTTTTGACGATGGAATTTTTCTTGAAATAGTCCCGTTCTTCTTTATAAAGAAGATACAGCTGGTCTACTTTAATCAGCTTTTCTTTAATGCGTTCCAGATCTTTTTTTAAAAGGTGGAATTCTGTGGCGTGTCTCATGCTCAATCTGATCCACTTCAGGATTTCCTCCGTTGAGTCCGACACTTTATGATAAAGCTTGGTTTCGTATTTAGGCGGAAGGAAGACCAAATTCACCACGAAAGATGAAAAGACCCCGATCATGATTGTCGAGAAACGGATGAATGCAAACTGGATGAAGTCCTGATCCGTCACTTCCATGATCGCAATCATCGTCACGAGAGCGAGACCGATCGTATTTTGTAATTTTAATTTTAGAATGATGGCAATGGCAATGACAGCTGCAAGTCCAACGATAAGTGGATTACTACCGAATAGCAGGACAAACAGTACGGCGATACCGGCACCGATCAAATTCGCCTGAATTTGTTCGATGATCGTCAGGTAAGAACGGTAGATGGTGGGTTGGACGGCAAAGACCGCCGCAATTCCAGCAAACACCGGAGACGGTATACCCAGAAGCTCTGATACAAGTAAAGCTAATACAATCGCAATTCCTGTTTTGAGGATGCGAGCACCAAATTTCATGGAATTAGAATCCTTTCTTGTGTAACGTTTTTATAAACAATACTGTACTATACATGTACTTACAAGCAATATCAATAGGAAATTTTAAATAAGTTTCTACAAAAATATGTACCTTTCAGGAAGGGTGGATAAACCATCTCACTTCTACAAAATACATAGATATGTAATGGGGAAGATCATTATTCTGTCCCTTCATAAAAAAAGCCTGTCGCCTTGGCAGATTACCAGGCGGACAGGCTTTTCATTTTCTTCAATTCTATTATAATTGTGCAAATGCACGGTCAACTGCTTCGAGTGTCACCTTGATATCCTCTTCTGTATGAGCCGTCGTCAGGAACCATGCTTCATATTTTGATGGAGCAAGATTGATTCCCTGATGGAGCATTAGCTTAAAGAACTTTGCAAACATTTCTCCATCCGTCGCTTCTGCCTGTTCATAGTTTTCTACTATTTCTTTCGTGAAGTAGAGGGTGAGGGCTCCCTTCAGCCTATTGATGGAAATCGGCGTGTTATGCTTTTCTGCCGCAGCCAAAATCCCCTTCTCAAGCATTTCTCCCAGCTGATCTAGTCTTTCATAGACGCCTTCCTCTTTCAGTACTTCAAGACAGGCAATCCCTGACAAGATGGAGGCTGGGTTCCCGGCCATCGTTCCTGCCTGATAGGCAGGTCCTAACGGAGCTACTTGTTCCATGATTTCTTTCTTTCCGCCGTATGCTCCGATCGGAAGGCCACCGCCGATGATTTTCCCTAATGCGGTCAAGTCCGGCTTCACCTGTAACATGTCCTGTGCCCCGCCATAAGTAAAGCGGAATGCCGTAATGACTTCATCATAAATAACAAGGGAATTTGAAGCATGGGCAATGTCATTTACCTGTTGGAGGAAGCCTTCCTTCGGTTCTACGATCCCGAAGTTACCGACGATCGGTTCAACAAGGACAGCTGCGATTTGATCTCCCCATTTTTCCATTGCTGCCTTAAATGGCTCGATGTCATTGAATGGGACAGTGATGACTTCCTGGGCGATGCTTTTAGGAACACCGGCTGAATCCGGCGTTCCCAGTGTAGAAGGGCCAGATCCTGCTGCAACCAATACAAGGTCCGAGTGTCCGTGGTAACAGCCTGCAAACTTGATGACCTTATCTTTACCTGTGTATGCTCTTGCCACACGGATCGTCGTCATGACCGCTTCGGTACCGGAATTGACGAAACGTACCTTGTCCATGTAAGGCATGGCTTCCTTAATCATTTTGGCAAATTTCACTTCATGACGTGTAGGAGTACCGTATAGAACCCCATTTTCTGCCGCCTTCGTAATTGCTTCCGTAATATGAGGGTGTGCATGACCCGTTATGATCGGACCGTAAGCTGCCAGGTAGTCGATGTACTTGTTGCCATCCACATCCCAGAAGTAGGCACCCTTTCCTCTTTCCATGGCAACGGGAGATCCGCCGCCAACGGCTTTGTATGAACGAGAGGGGCTGTTGACACCTCCGACGATATGTTCCAGTGCTTCTGTATGTAAAGTTTCTGATTCAGTGAATTTCATGTTTTCCTCCCGAGTATATTTTTTCTTTGCATTACCCTTCTATTGTAGTACGGCCTTTTCCACTTTAGCAAATAACGAGTAATGGCTGATGATTTTTTCAAGCAGACTGTTCAAATAGATACAACTCCCTGTGGTACACTATTCTTTGTTTGTAAAAGTGAAACCTAGGAGGACGCATGATGAATGCAATTGAAGTAAATCATTTGCGTAAGGAATTCAAAGCTTTTTCCAGTCGTTCAGGACTGAAGGGAGCTTTCAGGGATTTGTTTACGCGTAATTATAAAGTCGTTCCCGCAGTGAACGATATTTCGTTTAATGTGAAACAAGGGGAGATGGTCGGATACATTGGTGAGAATGGAGCGGGGAAGTCCACCACCATTAAAATGCTGACAGGCATCTTGACTCCGACTGGGGGAGAATTGACCGTAAATGGCATGAATCCCCATCGGGATCGTGAAAAATTCGTACAAACAATCGGTGTAGTATTCGGGCAGCGTTCACAACTCTGGTGGGATATTGCGGTCCAGGAGTCTTTTCAACTTCTAAAAAAAGTGTATAAGGTTCCCGACCAGCAATATAAGGAGCACATGGGTCATGTGATTGAAACTCTGGATATTGGTCCGCTGCTGGACAAACCTGTCCGTAAGTTATCCCTGGGGCAGAGGATGAGATGTGAATTAGCGGCAGCTTTGGTTCATAACCCGCCTTTACTCTTCCTGGATGAACCAACGATCGGGTTGGATGTCCTTGTGAAATTGAAGATACGCCAGTTCTTAAAAGAAATCAACGAGAAATATCAGACAACCATATTGCTGACAACCCATGATTTATCAGATATCGAAGCTCTTTGTGAGCGGGTCGTGATGCTGGATGAAGGGAAGATCATTTATGATGGTCAATTGAACCAGCTAAAAGAAAATTGGGGAGATCAGAAAGAAGTCGTATTTCAATTCCTGGATGGGACGTCCCTCACGGCGCTATCGGATCTTACAAAAGATCAGAGCATTTCATGGTCATTTGATGAGAAAAAGCAGACCTATTCCGCGATTACTGAAGCCGATGAAGAAGTCATTTCACAGCTCATCACTAATGTTGTGGCATCCTTCAAAGTGAAAGACATGAAGATAGAGGAAACGACCACCGAGGAAATCATCCGAAACATTTATGAAAAAGGGGCTGTCTCAAGATGAGAAATGTGACTGGCCAACCCGGGAGAGGGTATCGTGGCTAAATATATTGAAATGATCCGAATTCGATTTCTCATGATGCTTGCCTATCGGACGAATTATTATAGTGGGATTTTAATTTACAGCATCAACATCGGAGCGTATTACTTCTTATGGCAGGCCATCTACGGAGGGAAACAGGACATTGAAGGATTATCGATCATTCAGATGACGACCTATGTTGCCGTTTCCTGGATGGCAAGGGCTTTTTATTTTAATAATATCGACCGTGAAATCGCACAGGAAATCAAAGAGGGAAAAGTGGCGGTAGAACTTATCAGACCATATAACTATCTTGGAATGAAGACGATGCAGGGTCTTGGTGAGGGAATCTTCCGGTTGGTGTTTTTCTCCTTTCCGGGAATGATCATCGTGAGTCTGATATTCCCTCTTCAAATCGGTTCAGGGTTTGATACATTGGGGTTGTTTTCCATTTCCATCCTGTTCAGTTTTATCATCAATACTCAAATCAACCTGTTGACCGGTATCACGACCTTTTTCTTATTTAATAACGACGGTTTGATTCGTGCGAAACGGGTTGTCATTGATTTGTTTTCAGGACTGTTGCTGCCCATTCACTTCTTTCCGCTATGGGCGCAGAATGTAATGGAATATCTACCGTTTCAAAGCATCAGCTATGTTCCGAGCATGATTTTCACGAATGGCTTTTCGACTTCGGAGGCATTTAACGCAATTATGATGCAAGGACTTTGGTCGTTGATCCTTCTCATTCCGATTAAGGTACTGTGGGCCATGGCTAAAAAACAAATGATCATTCAAGGAGGGTGACGGATGTTTTATGTAAAGATGTTCTTTCAATACGTCGCCCAATATATGAAGATCAGACTTCAATACCGGGCGGATTTGATTGTAGAAATTCTGTCAGACTTATTATTCCAAGCTGTTAATCTTGTATTTATCCTCGTTGTCTTCGGCCACACCCAGCTGTTGAGCGGATGGACGAGAGATGAAATCATTTTTATTTATGGATTTTTCCTAGTTCCATTTGCGTTATTCAGTTCGTTCTTTAATATTTGGGATTTCAACGACAGGTATGTGGTGAAAGGGGAGTTCGACCGGATCCTGACGAGGCCGATCCACAGCTTGTTTCAAGTGATATTAGAAAGGATGGAACTTGAGTCCCTTTTCGGTGTGGTTACGGGAATGGCCGTCATGTTTTACACAGGGGGGAGGCTTGATATCTCGTTTGAATGGTATGAACCGATTCTTTTCATCATTTTTGTCTTCGGAGGGGCACTAGTGTATGCAGGGATTTTCATTTCCCTTGCGAGCATTGCCTTCTGGTCGGATGCGAAAACGTCCATCATGCCTATGATGTACAATATCGGAAACTACGGGAGATATCCTGTTGATATCTATAATAGTGTGATACGGTTCGTGTTAACATGGATACTTCCTTTTGCGTTCGTTGGCGTGTACCCTTCTGCCTTTTTCCTTGAAAAGACGGAATGGTACCCTTATTCATTTCTCACTCCATTTGTCGGAATCGGATTTTTCATCTTTTCCATTGTTCTGTGGAATGAAGGTGTAAAACGGTATAGAGGAGCAGGTAACTAGAATTTTTTCTTCTTGATAAGCGTACATATACAAAGACAAGCAGAAAAAAGAGGGTATGTACATGCTTCTTATCATTGGTTTTTTTATACTGTTCTGCATGGGTATGAGCCTCCGGGCATTATTCTATCCTTCGAAATGGAAAGAACATCACGTTTCCCTTCATCATTTTCTGTTTTTGGGGATGAGTTATATCACTATTATGATCGGTTTCGGCTTATTGTTTACACTCCTCGAGCTTGAGGGGATCCCGATTCTCGTAGAGGGGGGTGCCCCGCTGACGGGAGACTTTCTTGATCACTTTTTTACGACGATGTATTTCAGTGGAATCACCCTTTTTTCGGTAGGGTACGGAGATGTAACACCAGTCGGAATCGGGAGAGGGATCGCTCTCATTGAATCATGGCTTGGCTATACAATCCCGGCAGCGTTTGTCGTGAAATCCTTCCTGAACTATGAAAACAAGTAGCGTATGGTTTGAGTTTTTTCCTTCTATTGGGTACGCTAAGGTCAGAACAATATTCAATTGGAGGGGAAAATAGATGACAGTTGGTCAAAAAGCACCTGAATTCGAATTACTTGCAAGCAATGGAGAAAAGGTAAAGCTTTCAGACTATCTAGGGAAAAACGTAGTCCTTTACTTTTATCCAAAAGACATGACACCCGGCTGTACGACAGAAGCATGTGATTTCAGGGATCAGCATGAGAACTTTGAAGATCTTGATGCCGTTATCCTCGGTGTGAGTCCGGATCCGGTTGATAAACATGAAAAATTCATAGACAAGCATGGACTGCCTTTTCTTCTACTTGTAGATGAAGACCATCAAGTAGCCGAGGAATATGGCGTATGGAAACTGAAGAAAAACTTCGGGAAAGAATACATGGGAATTGAGCGTTCCACCTTCATCATCGATAAAGAAGGAAACCTGTCCAAGGAATGGCGAAAGGTGAAAGTGAAGGGGCATGTGGAGGAAGCTCTTCAGTACATTCAAGAGAATCTTTCCTAAGCCTATTTTCAAGCCTATTTTAACGGGTTCGAGGCTTTTGTCCATTCACAAAAGCTGTAGGGACATATAGTAAGAGTAGGGCAACCTCCTCAAATAAGTCAGTCTCATCCGTGTAGCAGGATCGACCATGTCGATCCTCTTTTTTTATGCCCTCTTGGGGTTGAAACTAGGGTCATTCCTCGTCAATATGGTAAAATAATGAACAATAGGGATGGGAGGCAGGTATATGAAAATCATCGTTACATTTCAGCCAAAGGAAGAATTCGTCTCAGATTTAACGAACAGCTTCCCTGAGGTTGAGTTCCTGTTTTATAAAAAAATCAAAGATGCAGAAAGCGAACTGCCAAATGCAGACGTGATCGTCACAATGGGGGAAGATTTAACAGACGATCATATTGAAAGAAGTAAGAAATGCAAATGGATCATGGTCATTTCTGCAGGATTGGAAAAAATGCCGTTTGAAGCCATTCAAAAAAAGGGGATCCTCGTGACCAATGCAAGGGGAATCCATAAGATTCCAATGGCGGAGTTCACGATCGGATTGATGCTTCAACATGCGAAACAACTTCAAGCGGTAAGGGAGCAGGAAATGAACGCCGAGTGGAGTAGAAGATTACCCACCTCCGAGCTTCATGGAGCATCTCTTCTCATTCTTGGTGCTGGGGCTATCGGAGGTGAAATCGCCCGTCTCGCGAAGGCATTTCATATGAACGTGAGCGGAGTGAATTCTACTGGCTTACCAGGAGAACATTTTGACAGCATGTTCACATTGGAGACCTTCAATGAACAGCTGCCGAAAGCCGATTACGTGGTATCCGTGTTGCCAAGTACCAATCGTACGAAGCACATCCTTAAAGTCGATCACTTCGAGCAGATGAAGGATACAGCTGTTTTTATCAATATTGGCCGGGGTGACCTTGTTGAAGAATCCGTCCTTCTTGAAGCGGCGGAAAGGAAGCTGATCGGTCATTTATTCCTGGATGTATTTGATCATGAGCCACTCCACCGAAATCACCCATTTTGGGAGGCGGAAGGCATCACGGTGACACCTCACCTATCAAGCATCACAAAAAAATACATGCCAAGAGCATTTGAAATCTTTAAAAAGAATTTATCTACATATAGTAATAACAAGGAACATTTTATTAACGTGATTGATGCAGAGAGGGGCTATTGAATATGAAAATCTATACAAAATCGGGGGATAAAGGGACGACCTCCCTTGTTTACGGGACACGTGTATCCAAAAAGGATCAACGGGTAGAAGCTTACGGGACATGTGATGAAGCGAATTCCATGATCGGTCTTGGTCTAAGTTATGCTAAAGCGGAATACTTTGATGGGAAGGAACAATTCGATGAATTCTTCCATAAAGTACAAACCATCCTATTCCATGTTGGGGCGGAACTTGCGACGCCTGTAGGCAAAGAAGTGAAATGGAAGCTTGAGGAAACACATATCAAAGAATTAGAAGATCAAATCGATTTCCTAGATGGGGCTCTGACCCCTTTAAGTAATTTCATTCTTCCAGGAGGACATCCAGCCGGTGCAGCACTCCATACTGCAAGGACGATTGTGAGGAGAGCAGAGAGAGAAGCTGTTTCAATTGAAGAAGACATCAATCCATTGGTGCTTTCTTATCTAAATCGACTATCTGACTACCTTTTCGTGGCCGGCCGTTATATCAATCAACAGCTTGGGGAGCAAGAGAAAAACCTTCATGAGTAATAGGGTCAAAGATTGACAAAAGGGAACATTGATTAGTACACTATTTATAAAGATTATAAAATAATAATTCTTATGAAAAGAGGTGCATGACGATGTCTGAAGAAGGACAATTAAAAGAAGCGATTTCGACATTGAAGGAAACGGGAGTCCGCATCACTCCTCAGCGTCATGCGATATTAGAGTATCTCATTGATTCAATGGCCCATCCTACAGCTGATGACATATATAAAGCACTAGAAGGGAAATTCCCTAACATGAGTGTGGCTACCGTTTATAATAATTTACGCGTATTCCGTGAAGTAGGCTTAGTGAAAGAGTTGACTTATGGAGATGCTTCCAGTCGTTTTGACTTTGTGACAACGGATCATTACCATGTCATCTGTGATGGCTGCGGCAAAATTGTTGACTTTCATTACCCGGGATTGGATGAAGTGGAACAACTCGCTTCCCATGTAACGGGATTCAAAGTGAACAATCACCGTATGGAAATCTACGGGACATGTGCTGAATGTTCTGCAAAAGAAGCTCATTAGGAAAGAATGGTTCTAATCTAGAACCATTCTTTTATTTTTTTGATTCAAAAAAAGACCTTCCATCGAAGGTCTTTTCTCATGCCACATTATTTTTTCTTTTTGTTATAATCTTCGTCGAATTCTTCGCCTTCAAGGTTCGGGTCAAGAGTAAGCGGTTCGTTGCAATACATGCACATGTCAACACGGCCGAGAACCTTGGTAACCTTCCCGCAATTCGGGCATGTCACCTGCACAGCTTTTGTGGACAGCATCCCGATCCAGAAGTAGACAACCGTACTTCCGATGATTCCCAGAAAACCCAGCAGCATAAATGTTGTCATGACCCATGGATGTTCTCTAAAATATATACCGACGTACATAATGATAAATCCGATGAAAACCAAGCTTAAGGCAAACGTACGGATTTTATTGATTTTACTTGAATAATTCTTAGCCATTTGATTGTCCCTCCTAAAAAAATACTATACCATATTTGTTATCATAAGAGGGATACGAAACCGCTTTGTCGAAAAATGACTATATTCAGAGAAGGAAATCCCCTTTGAATGTCGAAATAGTAACCAACCAATGAGTGATGTGGAGGAGTATGAAATGGAAGACATTTTACGACCAATATACCAAGAGCGTACAAGTCACCCCAATACTTTAGGAGCGCTTTTAATAGAACAAAGCAAGAAATCAAGTCCGTTGACCGATACCTTTGATTTAGTACTGTTTCTCGTTGTGAAAGAAGCCGAAGAACCAGTATTCATCAAACACTACTCTTATAAAGAACAAAAGGCGGCCTTACATATCGTAACAGAAGCTAAACTAAACGAGTGGATTCTTCTTGGTTCCAATCGTAAAGTGATCGATTGGCTTTTCAATGGTAAAGTCTTGTTTGACCGCAACGAATTTATTCACAATCTAAAAACGGAGTTAAAGGATTTTCCTTTCTATGGAAGAAAGATAAAGATGGGCATGGAATTCGCAAAATTGATTCGCCGTTACATGGACGGTAAAGAATTCTTTGAAAGCAAGCATTACTTGGATGCCTACAATCATATTGTTCATTCCTTGCATCATTTAGCAAGGCTTGCCGTCATCGAAAACGGATTTCATCCTGAAGTCACTGTCTGGAATCAGGTAAAACAGATAGAGCCCGAAATTTATAAGTTATACGAAGAGCTCGTGACGAGTGATGAAGAAATTGATAAGCGACTGGAACTGCTATTTTTGGCAAGTGAGTTTCTCATCCACTCCAGAACCAAGGTTTCAACTGAGCATCTGTTGGACATCTTGGCTCAAAAGGAACACTGGTCGTTCCAGGACCTTCTTAATCATTCTGAAGCCAGGCAATACTCTGTAGATTTAAGCATGCTCATTGAATATCTCACCGATAAGGGTCTTGTGGAAATTGTAAATATAGAAACAAAGGGACAAGGGATTTATCACCGATATTATCGGGCGAAGAAATAATTATAGTAAAATACTAATTTATCGTTGACTTCACTCAGGTACCTTGTTATATTAGTAAATGTCGCTGCTGAACGACGGTAACGAGCGGTCAGTGGCGACTTAAAAAAACTTAAAAAGTTGTTGACAAAATAAGGGCAACTTGATAAGATGGTTAAGTCGCTCAAATGAAGCGCTTACACATTGAACCTTGAAAACTGAACAAAACAAGACAATACGTCAACGTTAATTCTAGATTTATTTTAAAGAGCTATTCAAACTTTTATCGGA